>CAMDDZ010000019.1 GCA_945893145.1 Rhodoplanes serenus
CCCCTCACCCCGACCCTCTCCCCGCCAGCGGGGAGAGGGAGCGCGAGCCTGTGCTCGCCCCACCCAAAAACATCTGCTGCGTCGGCGACGACGACCAATCCATCTACGGCTGGCGCGGCGCCGAGGTCGACAACATCCTGCGCTTCGACCACGACTTCCCGGGCGCCAAGGTGATCCGGCTCGAGCGCAATTACCGCTCGACCGGCCATATCCTGGCCGCCGCCTCGCACCTGATCGCCCACAATCAAGGCCGGCTCGGCAAGACGCTCCACACCGAGGACGTGCTGGGCGAGAAGGTCACCGTCACCGGCTCGTGGGATTCCGAGGAAGAGGCGCGCTCGATCGGCGACGAGATCGAGGAGCTGCAGCGCAGCAGCCACACGCTCAACCAGATCGCCATCCTGGTGCGCGCCTCCTACCAGATGCGCGAGCTGGAAGACCGTTTCGTCACCCTCGGCCTGCCCTATCGCGTGATCGGCGGCCCGCGGTTCTATGAGCGCGCCGAGATCCGCGATGCGCTGGCCTATCTGCGCGTCATCAATTCGCCGGCCGACGATTTGGCGTTCGAGCGCATCGTCAACGTGCCGAAGCGCGGATTGGGCGACGCCACCATCCAGTTCCTGCACGACCACGCCCGCAAGCAGAAAATCCCGTTGAGCGAAGCCGCGCGCGCCGTGTCGGCAACCGACGAGTTGAAGCCCAAGCCGCGTGGCGCGTTGCGCGGCCTGATCGAGAGCTTCGATCGCTGGCGCGCCCAGAAGGACGCGATGCCGCACACCGAATTGGCGGAAATCGTGCTCGATGAGTCCGGCTACACCGAGATGTGGCAGAAGGACCGCAGCGCCGACGCCGCCGGCCGCCTGGAAAACCTGAAAGAACTGGTGCGCTCGATGGAGGAGTTCGAGAACCTGGCCGGTTTCCTCGAACACATCTCGCTGGTGATGGACACCGACCGCAGCGAAGGCACCGACGCGGTGAACATCATGACGCTGCACTCCGCCAAGGGGCTGGAGTTCGAGACCGTGTTCCTGCCCGGCTGGGAAGAAGGCCTGTTCCCGAGCCAGCGCACGCTCGACGAGCAGGGCCGCGCCGGCCTCGAAGAGGAGCGCCGCCTCGCCCACGTCGGCATCACGCGGGCGCGCAAGCGCGCCAAGATTTTCTTCGCCACCAACCGCCGCACCCACGGCCTGTGGCAAACCAACATTCCGTCGCGCTTCCTCGACGAGTTGCCGGAGGGCAACGTCGAAGTGACCGAGAGCAAGGGCGGTTTCGGCGCAGCCTCAAGTTATGGCGCCTCGCGCTTCGACGAGATGACCGCGTTCGGCTCGAATTACCGCACGCCCGGCTGGCAGCGCGCGCAGGCCAACAAGGGACGCGGCGGTTTCTCGGAAACCGGCGCGCCGCGCTATGGCCAGCAGGGCGTCGGCGATGACTCACTCGATTACGCCGACGACCCGCACTCGGATGACGATGTGTCTCCCGCCAAAGCCGCGTCGTCCCCTCCCCCCT
This sequence comes from Rhodoplanes serenus, assembly GCA_945893145.1. GTDB lineage: Bacteria > Pseudomonadota > Alphaproteobacteria > Rhizobiales > Xanthobacteraceae > Z2-YC6860. The sequence continues at coordinate 1,510 of CAMDDZ010000019.1, forward strand.
TGCGGGGGAAGGACAGGGATGGGAGTCCTTCGTCCGCCGGCCGCGCTCCGCAACGCCGCAAGCCGCTCACCATCGAGGGCGAGCTGGTGGCGAAATCGACCGGCACCGTCTCGGCCTTCTCGGCCGGCGACCGCGTGTTTCACCAGAAGTTCGGCAACGGCAACGTGGTGACGGTGGACGGCAACAAGCTCACCATCGCGTTCGACAGGGCGGGCGAGAAGCGCGTGGTGGATAGTTTTGTGGAGAGGGTGTGAAGTGTCGCGCGGCTTGACGGCGAATTATAGTAGTATTACTATACTCGCATGGACGACCTCCTGCGTGCCATCAAGCCCGCGGTGTTTGTGGGCTCTAGCCGGCGCGACCTCCAGGCGTTCCCGTCAGCGGTCCGGCGCGAGATCGGCCAAGCGTTGTTCGAAGCGCAACTCGGGGATTACCCGGCTCGCGCCAAGCCCTTGAAGGGCTTCGGCAGCGGCGTGCTTGAGATTCGCGACAATTACGACGGCGATACGTATCGCGCCGTCTACACCGTGCGCTTCGAGGGCGCGTTGTATGTGCTTCACGCGTTTCAGAAGAAATCCACCGCGGGAATTGCCACGCCGCAGCGGCACCTCGATTTGGTCAGACAACGCTTGCGGCAGGCGGAGGCCATTCACAGGGCCAACAAAGGAGTCGGAGCATGACGAGAAAGAAAAGGTTGCCCGCTTTCGAGGTCGGCAGCGGCAATATTTTTGCCGATCTCGGCTTACCGAACGCTGACGAGCATCTGCTCAAGGCCGCACTGGTCGTGCAATTGCACCGACTTATCAAGGCGCGCAAGCTCACCCAGACCGCCGCCGCCAAGATCGCCGGTATCAGGCAGCCCGACCTGTCGAACGTCCTGCGCGGCCACTACCAGGGCTTCTCGCTGGAACGGTTGATGCGGATGCTTACCGCGTTCGATCAGGACGTCGAGATCACGGTGAGGCCGCGCCGGCGCAGGAAATCCGGCGCGGCGGGGCAAATCACGTTCAACGCCGTGCCGGCGTGACTGGAGGCTTCGCCATGCCCATCTCCGCCAAACTCCGCGACATGATCCGCGCCGCCTGGGATGCAGGCTATCCCTGCATGCTCGCGACCGACGGACCGAACGGCCCGAACATCTCGCCCAAGGGCAGCATGATCGTGTTCGACGATGACCACCTCGCCTATTGGGAGCGCTCCAAGAAGCAGGCGCTGGAAAACCTCGGCTACGACAAGCGCGTCTGCGTGATGTACGCGAACTTCAAGGCGCAGCGCGACGGCGTGCTGGAGTCGGGCTTCCTGCGCTTCTACGGCACCGCGGTGCTGCACGAGAGCGGGCCGGTGCGCGAGGCGATCTTTCAAAAGCTCCTGCCGCGCGAGCAGACCCATGTGGGGGCCGACGTCGGCATCGGCGTGCTGATCAAGATCGATCGCGCCGCCGACGTGCGCGGCAAGCCGCTGCCGTAACGGGCACGCAGCGAAGCTCAAGTTCCTGTCGCCAGCGCTGGCGGTCAGCCTGCATTCGCCCCACGCCAGCCGTCAGGCCTCAACGTCCGGCGGCGCGTTCGGTCTCAAGCCGAAGGCCACACAGAACCAGAACACCAGCCCGCCAAACGCGCCGAAGCAGAAGATCTGGCCCCAGAGCCACAGGTTTCCGACGAAGCCACACCACGTCATACGGCCATCGATCGTCGACTGGCAGTTGCCGACCTGCGATGAGCCCGCGGTGTTCGAGAGCGCCAGCGCGATCCACGGCAGCACGGCGATGACGCCGCCCATGATCATCAGCACCCAGAAGCGCGGCTGCATCGCGCCGCGCAGAAGCACATAGGCCGGGATGCCGAGCACGATGGCCGCCGGGTAGCCGCCGTACAGCGCGGCCGGCACGACGACCGCGAGGCTGTGGTCCTCGATCAGCGAAAACGCAAACGCCGCGATCAGCGGCGCGAGCAGAAAGCCGAGCGCGACGCGCCAGATCGGCGGCTTCTCGAGTTCTTCAGCCACAACCCCCTCCCCGGCAGCGACGGCACGCCCCGCGCCTTCGCGCTCAGGATCGTAGCGTTTCACGCTACGCTACGGGAAGAGGCAGGAGCCATGTCCGCATGGGGTAATGAGCGCGTGCATGGCGTCAGCGACCTTGGTTATCCTGCTCACGCAGCAAGGGTGCGGCGTGGGTCGTGCTAGTGGTCCGATTCTAACATTCGCATCCCGCTTCGGCAGGCACTTCTGCGAATGTTAGAATCAAAGGACCACTAGCAAGTATTAGGTTCTAGTGGAGCTTTTGATTTGACATTCGCTTCACGGGTGCGCGGGTGGGTGGGTAGCGAATGTCAAATCCGCTCCACTAGCTGCCGCAGCCGAGTTTGCGTCACACAGGAGAGCACGCCGATGACCCCGCTCGATGTATTCGAAGGCGTCATGTACGTCCTCTTCTTCGCACCGTTCCTCTTTCCGCTGGCGCCGTGGTTCGCCAAAACGCCGCGCGGAGCCTGGCTGGTCTGTGGCGCGGCCCTTGTCGTACTTGGCCTGCTTTTCCCGGCCATGTTTTGGTGGGGGTGTATCTGGTCAAACTGCGGCCAGGGATCCATAGCAATTTTCATGCTCGCTCCAGTTTGGCTGGCCTTTGCCGTGATCACGCCGCTTTCCGCCGGCTGGGCGTCGGCGCGCAAACGTGCACGCACGCCGGCATCCGGCCCGCCCCGGTCCGTTCCCTGACAGGCCGCCGACGCTCTCCGATTGGGATTTCGGTTTCACCGATGGGCGGAGAATGGCCGGGCACTCTCAGCGTGGCGGACCATCCAGATCACAGGACCGATGCCGGCCAGGGCGATGAGCAGGGCCGCGAGCGAGCCTTCTTCGAAATTCCCACGGGTGGCGAACTGATAGAGGTAGGTTGAGAGCGTCTCCACGTTCAGTGGCCGCAGCAGGAGCGTCGCGGGAAGCTCCTTCAGGCAATCAACGAAAGCCAGGAGTGCGGTGCCCCATAACGCGGGTCGCAACAGCGGCAAATGGATTGCCCAGAACAGCCCGCAAGGACGCGTGCCGCCGATGCGAGCGGCGTCGTCCAATTCGGTAGAAATGCGGGCCAAGCCGGCCTGGGCGAGCCCAGTCGAGATGGCAAGAAACCGCACGACGTAAGCGCAAATCACCGCGGCGCTCGAACCCGCGAGCACCAGACCGACGCGAGAGCCGGTCAGCAACTGGGTGATGCTATTGATCGCCTCATCGATGGCGACGAGTGGCGATAGCAAGCACAGGGCCACCACCGTTCCCGGCACGGCATAGCCGAGCCCAGCGATGAAGAAACAAGCGGCCGCAAATGGCCGGCGCAGGAGTCGCAGCGCGAAGGCGGCACCGAAGCCGAGAACCACAATCAGTATGGTGGCGCATCCTGCGAGCAGCACCGTGTTGAGTGTGTGGCGGACGAGAGCTGGATCGAAGCCGATCAGCAAACCGCGGACGATCACTTCGCCCGAGAGGTAGAATAGCGGAATAACGAAACCCAAGCAGACAGGCAGCAAACAGCCCATCAGCGCGAGCCATTGCTTGCACTCCGCGAGGACGATGCGTTGCGCGCCACCCGGGCGCATATCAAGGCCGGCGAAGCCTTGCCGCCGCCGTCCATAGCGTTCCAACGCGATCAGCAGGGCAACCGCAAGCAGCATGACGCAAGCGATCTGCGCTGCGCCGGGCAAGCTCGACCGGTTGAGCCACGTGCTGAAGATCGAGAGGGTGAGCGTCTGAACACCCAGGTATTCGCTGGCGCCAATATCGTTCAGCGTTTCGAGAAGCGCCAACGCGAGGCCCGCGGCGATCGCCGGCCGCGCCAGCGGCAGCGCGATATCACAAGCGATCCGCCACTGGGTCGCACCAAGGCCCCGCGCCGTCTCGATCAACGCCACGCTCTGGGTTTGGAACATCGCACGTGTGGCGAGATACACATACGGATAGAGCACGAAGCCCATGATCAGCGCGGCGCCGATGAGCGATCGGATGTTCGGAAACCAATAGTCGGCGGCGGATTTCCAGCCGAACAACGCGCGAAGCGACGACTGCACCGGGCCTAGCCCGCCGAGGAGGTCCGCATAGACGTAAGCCACGATGTAGGCAGGAAAGGCGAGCGGGAGCGGCAACAGCCAGAGCACAATGCTGCGGCCGGGAAAATCGAAAGCCGTGACGACCCAGGCCGTGCCCACACCTGCGACCGTGCACACAAGCGCGACGCCGGCGAGCAGCAGCACGGTGTTGACCGTCGCGAGCGGTATCACGTACGCCGCCAAATGTGGCCACAGCTCGGCATCGCCATCGAGCGCGATCAGGACGAGATTGATGAGCGGCGCTGTGACGACAGCGGCGATGACGACAAGAAACGCTGTCGCGAACGGGTGCTGGAATCGCGGCGAGTGCAGGTTGGCGAGCTCGGGCGCGTGCGGCGGAACCTTGGCGTTCATGATCGAAAACAAAATCGTCCCCGCCTCCCGGCGGGGACAATGACCAGGGTGTTACGCACGCTCGCCGTCAATCAGTTATCGAACCCGACCTTGTCGACCAGCGCGGCCGCCTTCTTCCGGTTCGACGCGATTTGCGCGAGCGGCAGCGCGTCCGCTTTCAATGCTCCGTAGCCGGCGATGGTATTGTTGATCGGCACGCCCGAACGAATCGGATATTCGTAGTTGAGGTTGGCGTGCATCTGCTGCGCCTGGGGACCGACCATCCATTCGATGAACTTCATCGCGTTGGCCCTGTTGGGCGAATTCTTCATCAGTGCCACGCCCGACAGGTTCACGTGGGTGCCGCCGCCCAGGAACGTCGGCAGGATGACCCTGGTGGCTCCGGCCCACGCCTTTTTGTCTGCCTCCACGTCGTTCATCAGCGCCCAGTAATAGGTGTTGCCGATGCCGAGGTCGCACTTGCCCGCCACGATGTCGCGTGCGGTCTCGCGGTCGCCACCCGACGGTTTCTGCGCCAGGTTGGCCTTGAGGCCCTTGAGCCATTCCTCAGTCTTGGCCTCGCCGTGCTTGGCGACCATCGCGGCAAACAGCGCGTTGTTGTACATGTGCTGGCCGGAGCGGATGCAGATCTTGCCTTTCCACTTCGGGTCGGAAAGTTCTTCGTAAGTGATCGCCGGCTGCTGCACCCGATCCTTCGATGCGTAAATCACGCGGGCGCGCAGCGCCACGGCAGCCCAGTGGCCCTCCGGGTCGCGGTATTGCGCCGGCACAACCTCATCGATCGTCTTCGAATTGATGGGCTGGGTGATGCCATTCTGTACTGCGTCTTCAAGCCGGCTGATGTCCACCGTCAGCAGCACGTCGGCGGGGCTGTTGGCGCCTTCGGTCTTGATGCGTTGCTCCAGGCCGGAACTCGCGGAGATCACGTTGACCTTGACGCCGGTCTCCTTGGTAAAGGCCTCGAACAGCGGCTGGATCAGCCTGCTCTCGCGGTAAGTGTAGATGTTCACTTCGTTGGCGTTCGCCGCCGTGGCGCATGCAGCAATCGCGCTGGCGACAGCCAGCGCTGTCAGACCCAGCGCTGTCAGATTTGGCAGACGACGACTCATCGAAAGAGCTCCTGTTGACGTGAAGGCCTGCGCCGTCAGCAGGATGTCGCCCCCCGCGGCCGCGTTGACTTAGATAGAGCACCACAGGAGCGGGTCCAAGGCGGTTTCGTTTCATGAGATAAACGGCTGGACGTATTCCAAACAACGCTAGTCTGGAACGTCTCGAAATTGAGAGCTTGTCGATTGAAGCTGCAAAAGGATTGGGAGGACGAGCAACCGCGCCGATCAACGCACGCGATTGCGTCATAGCGCCACGGTACCTTGGTCTCCTACCGAAGTCCGCTTTGGTCACAAGCGGAAATCCTCAGCGACCAATGAGCGGACATTGCCGGACGTCTCAAACGTGCCAAAACCTGCCGTGAGCAGATGCAGCAAACAGCGGCGTTATTCGATCACTTCATCGGCGCGGCCGAGCAACATTCTTGGAACTGTAAGGCCGAGCGCCTTAGCGGTTATGAGATTGATCAAAAATTCAAACTTGTTCGGTTGTTCGATCGGCATGGTGGCCGGTTTGGCGCCTTTGAGGGCTTGATCGATATAAGCTGACGCCCGCCGGAAGATACTCCAGTCTTCCTTTCCAACCCATCTGCACTTTCGCAGCGCGTTCATATCATTGCCGCTTTGATAACAGGCAAGACCTCATGAGTTCCCCGATACATCATCTCAAGTGCGACGTAGAGAATCACGGCTAAGCCGACATATGCGATCCAGCGATGGTTCTGAAGCAAACGGGCAATGAAGCTCGCCGCAATCCCCATCAACGCAATCGAGAGCCCAAGGCCGAAAATTAGCACCCACGGGTGCTCCCGCGCGGCTCCAGCGACAGCAAGAACGTTGTCGAGCGACATCGATACGTCGGCGATTAAGATTTGACCGGCGGCCTGAGCAAATGTCTTGTGCCTCACATGGCCGGCAATCGTGCCGTCGGCATTGATATCAAAGCCCGCCAGTGCCTCGGTCGCGTCCTGCTCCATCTCGGATGAAGTGCGCAGTTCGCGCCACATCTTCCAGCATACCCAGAGCAGGAGGATGCCTCCAGCGAGCAGGAGCCCGACGACTTGCAGGAGTTGCGTTGTCACTCCAGCAAAGCCGATGCGCAACACTGTCGCTGCAATGATGCCGACTACAATGGCCTTGGCACGTTGCTCCTGCGGCAATCCCGCAGCGGCTAGTCCGATGACGATCGCATTGTCACCGGCCAGTACCAAGTCAATCATAATGACTTGAAGAAGCGCGGAAAGCGCTCCAGTCGTCAGAAATTCAGTCATACTTCAGGCTCCCTCTTTCACCGAAGTGCAAGAGTGGCCCTATGTATCGAGGATCGGGAAAACCGCTGGCTGACCGCCTTAGGCTAGCACCAGGTCGACTCGACGCTCGTCACAACGCACCCCGCTGTGTAACGACGCGCGCAAGCAGGCCACTCCATTGGGTATCCAGTCCGACATCGCAGCCCGTTGAGCTGCCAGAGGGGCCCGGCCTGGTCGTTAAATCATTTATTGGGCCGTCGTTGCGAGCCCAAAAAGCTGCAGGATTTTCTCGGGCTGTCGCTCGCTGAGCATTCCAGCAGCGAAGCCGATGAAAGCGAACGCGCCAGAAACGTCCCAAAGGGTGATACCGTCCGAGTTGTGTCCGACCCTGCTGACCCATGCGACAAGGGCCATAATGCCTGCGCCGGCGAGCGCCAGGAGGCTAAGCGCCGGAAGAATAACAGGCGCTGGTACGAGCGCGATAAGCATTAGAGGTGATGCTGCTACTATTGTGGCCGCGATGACCGGAGAAGCACCATTAAGCAGGTGAGTGCTAGGCCTATGCGTCCTGTGATTAGCAATTGTCCGATAAGCCATTTGACTCTCCATTGCGGACCGCATCGGTATCCGTCGAATTATGGTGCCGAACCGGCAGCAACTCGCGGATAACCCAGTAAGCCGTGCCGTGACCGTTCTCCGAGTGGGAGGGGCTTCCGCACACGCGAGCACCAGTCACGGCACAAACTCCTCTTTGACGGACATGGGCGTCCCGATAGAGACAACGGTACCAAGACCGCGCACGTTGGTGTATCCGTAACGATCAGGTGGTAGTTCTACGGGGTGATGCGTCCGAGACGAATGGCTTGCCGAACGAGCACGGCAACGCTCTCGGCCTGCATCTTCTCCATGACCTCGGCACGGTATCCCTCGACTGTGCGTATGCTGATCTTAAGTTTAGCTGCGATCGCCAGGCTGGAGAATCCTTGCGCGACGAGATCGAAAATCTCGACCTGTCGTGGAGTTAAGTGCGCGAACCTCGCATTGAGGGTCTCCAACGAATTCTGCAAATTCTGGTGCTCAAACAAATGCGCCAATCCGCGGTTGATGGCAGCGACGAGCTGGGCATCATCGATCGGTTTTTCGATGAAGTCCTCCGCGCCCGCTTTGATCCCCTCCACCGCCATCGAGACGTCGGCGTGCCCGGAGATGAGGACGACTGGAAGCTTTATTTTACGGCGAGCGAGCTCGCGAATGAGTTCGATCCCGTCTGTCCCGGGCATGCGAACGTCGGTCACGACGCAGCCAAGGCGCGGCCGGTCAAGTGCGCGAAGGAAGTTGTCGGCCGAATCGTAGGTCTCGACGCTGAAGCCGAACACGCTCAGCATTTCGTCGAGGGCATGGCGAACCGATTGTTGATCGTCGATGACGAAAACGGTAGGATTAGCCATTGTTACGTCGCTTGGGATTGTTCGAGCGGGAGCGAAAAGCGAAACTCGGTCGCTCCGGCATCCCGCGATTGTAGCCAAATGCGGCCGCGGTGCGATTCGACAATCGACGCGCAGATCGCAAGGCCAAGCCCAAGCCCCTCTTGCTTCGATGTCGTGAGCGGGTCGAACAGCCGGTCAGCCAGTCCGCTGTCTACTCCCGGGCCGTTATCCGAAACGCTAATTTCAACGCGCGCGGGAGCATCGAGTCGAGATGCGGCGACGCGGATACGCCCATCCACTTGCCTTGCTTCAGCGATCGCTTCGATCGCGTTGCGCACCAGATTGAGGACCACCTGCTGCAATTGGGTGCGGTCGCCATCAACGGGGGGAAGAGCGGCGGACGCAACAAGTTCGATACGGACTTGGTTCGTCGAGGCCTCCAGGCGCATCAGCATCAAAGTGTCTTCCAGCATGCTCCGTATATCGATGGTGCTGACATGCGGACGGCCGCGACGGAGGAAATCTCGCATGCGGCGCACCACGCCCGCGGCATGATCGATTTGTGCGATCATGGTGGTCAGGTTGCTGTCAGCTCGCGCTAGATCTGCGCCGGGCGAGCGCAGGATATGTTGTGCGGATCGTGCGAGTGCGCGAGCGGCCGTCATCGGCTGGTTAATCTCATGGGCAATGGCGGCCGCCATCCCGCTCACGAGATTGGTGCGTGTGGCGTGCGCCGCTTCCGCTTCCTTTGTCCTCAGCAGCGCCTCAATTTCGCGGACCGCGCCTTCAGCATTTTGACGCTCCATGACCACGACGCCTACTATCAACCCGGTCATGGTCAGCACCAGCATGAGCATCTGGAATTCGGCAAATGCACGCGCATCGTAGCCATAGCGATGCAGAAGTCCAACGAGAGCGAGTTGCGTGACGGTCAGGCCGATGCACGCGCCGTCGAGTCCATTGCGCAAAGCGATGGCGACGACGGGGAGAAAAAGCACATAAAAGAATTTGAAATCGTCCACCTTTTCGCTTCCAACGATCGCCCACAACGAAAGGACGACGACGGCGACACAGAGAGCAACGTCGGGCAGCATCGCGCGCAATGAGCGAAACGAAGATTTCCGTCCACGCAGGGCGAGGCGCAGGGCTAACGGCGTTATGACCCCGATACCGATAGCGTCACCGATGAAAAGAAGGCCAGCAGCGACAACGATATCGGCCAGATTGAGTTGCGCATTTGCTAGCAAGAACAGGCACAAGAGAAGCGCGACCAGGGCGGCGCCAGAAATTCCCCCAGCGAGGAGAATCAATACATCGCGCAGATGATGAAGACCAACATCAAGCCGAAGTGTCTTTCGTAAGACGACAGCTATTGTGCTGTAGCCGGCGGCAATGATGGCAGAGATGCCGAGAATAATCGGCCATTTGAGATTGCTTTGCAGCAGGATTATTTCTGCGACGACGACGCCGGCGAACAACACTATGCCGTAACGCGCTCCGCCGATAACCATAAGGGCGAACACAAGACCCAGCCCAGGATTCCAGGGCGTAATAGGCAAGCCTTTGTATTCGTGAATGAAGCTGACCCACTCAAAGATGACATACGCAACGAGAAGGGTGGCCACGACGAGAGCCCTTGGCAGGTAGGCGCGCGGCATTACGGACGACGACGGCCCGACGGGCTCCGGTTTGGTTGATAAGACGCTTTCAGCGGGGCCGTTTTGATTGATGACTTGCAATTTCGATCGCCTGAGTGGCACTACCCATGAATAGACTATTTCTATTCGCGCGCCCGATGTGACGATATCACGATGCCTACAGTATCCGAGAGCAAAAGCCGCTTCGCTACTGCAACATGAGACGCAGGCCGATGTCGCATTGGGGTCAATCGCGTTGATTCCGCCGCGCCAGCGACATGTCCGGTTTACCCCTGATAGCGACCGTTGAGCAGACGTGCCGGGAGGTCCGACTCGTGCCAATCGGCGACATTGCCACTTTCACGATCTTTGAAAACGAACTAGCCTGCTCGAACGTCCCCTCGGGTCCGCGGCTCGCGCTGGCAAGCGCAGCGAGCAGCCAGAGCAAGTACTTCAAGAGGTACCGCGCCGGAACCTCGCCATAGCGCGTCAAAGACGCGCGTAAACGCGCTGGTGGACGCGCGTAAACGCGCTGATGGCTCGGCGGCGCGGCAGGAGAGAGTGAAATGAAACTTCCCCGTCGAAAATTTCTGCGTCTGGCCGCGGGCACGATGGCGCTGCCAGCCGTCTCGCGGATCGCGTCGGCGCAAGCCTATCCGGCGCGTCCGGTGACGATGATCGTTCCGTTTGCTCCTGGCGGGGCAACCGATGTTGTCGGTCGCATCGTCGGTGAGTACCTCTCGCAAGCGCTCCGGCAACAGTTCGTCATCGAGAACGTGGCCGGGGCCGGCGGCACCACCGGCTCGACCCGAACGATGCGCGCCAACCCCGACGGCTACACCATCCAGGTCGGTCAGATGGGGACGCATGCTGCCGCGGTGGGGTTCTATCCGAACCTCGCCTACAGGCCGGATGTCGATTTTGAGCCGGTCGGCATGATCGCCGGCCTGCCGGTCGTGATCACCGCAAGAAAGGATTTTCCCGCCAACGATCTCAGGGAGTTCATCAGCTATGTGAAGGCGAACGTCGCGACGCTCAACGTCGCGCATGCTGGCGTCGGCTCGATTACACACACCACGGTCCTGCTGCTCCATTCGCTGCTCGGCGTGCGGCCGACCTTGGTGCCGTTCAACGGCGCCGCGCCTGCCATGACGGCTTTGCTCGGCGGGCAGGTGGATTACATCTCCAATGCCATCCCCGACTCTGTTCCACACGTTCGGGGCGGCACGGCCAAGGGCTATGCCATCACCACGCCCGAGCGCAGTCCGAGCCTGCCGGATGTCCCGACCACGAAGGAAGCCGGCTTGCCCGAGTTCGATGCGTCGGCCTGGAACGCGCTGTTTGCGCCCAAGGGGACTCCGAAGGAGGTCCTCGACAGGCTTGCCACTGCGCTCGACGAAGCTCTCGACGATGCCAACGTGCGCAAGCGCCTGCTCGACCTCGGCTGCGAGATTCCCGCCAAATCAAAGCGCGGTCCGCAACCGCTTGCTGCTTTGGTCAAAAGCGAGATCGCGCGCTGGACGCCGATTATCAAAGCGGCAAGCAGCAAAGCCCAATAAATTCGAGGGCTTCGAGCGTTCAATCCCCATATGGGGATGCGCGAATTTTTGCAGTTTACAAATCGAACGAATAAGCCGATTTGCATCCTCGTCCTATCCAACCGAGGGCGTTCTCATGAGACGTCGTGATGGCGGGGTGGGATGCGGCGCCTGCGGATTGGGCTCGTAACCCAATCCCCGGGAGGCTCGGACCCCGCCCTACGGACATTACGATCCGTGCGCAGGGAGCTCTGCTGGACGGCCGGGGCGCGGTGCGCTCCGGTTCGCAAGCGCGGCCCGAGGCCTTGATGAGAACGCCGCGATGGAGCGCCGGCCGGCGCGCGCCCCCGCTTTGGGCGCCACGCCGGTCATGTCTCAGGCGGAGCAATCCGCCTGCGGACAAGGCGTGATCGAGATGTTGCGTCGACCGGCGCTCCATCCCCTCGGATCTTCCGAGGACGACACGGCGCCCGGGCACCCAACAAATCCCGGCGATCGCGCACGTCTGCAGCACGGGACGGTATTATTGGAGGTGCAAGCGGCTCGGCGAAACGACGATCTTCGGTTTCCTGGTGCAGGCGTATTAACCGCGCCGGGCCGGATGCCTTGCAATAGCCTCAGTTAAAGCCTAAACACCGGCCATCGATATTGGCCGGACAACTGGGCCGCTTCGCCTTCGGGCGCACGTTTTCAGCAACTTCCAAAATCGAACGATCCGGGACTTGGCACACGACAATCGTGCGCCAACGCCCACGTGCACACCGTAGCGAAAAGGACATTACATGACTCCGGGTACCGTTAAATTCTACAACGATCAAAAAGGCTTCGGCTTCATCGCGCCGGACAATGGCGAGAAGGACGTGTTCGTCCACGCCACCGCGCTCGAGCGCTCTGGCATTCAGGGCCTGCGTGAAGGCCAGAAGGTCACCTTCGACACCGCCAACGATCCGCGCAACGGCAAGGTCGCCGTCAATCGGATTGAGGTCGCCTGACGCGCGGCAGGCCGTTCACGGCCGCCTCGCAGACATCGAGGCCGCCGTCCGCAACCGGACGGCGGCCTTTTTTCAAGCGAAAGGGACCCGAGTCATGCGCATCGTCATCTTCAAGTCTCAGGCGAATCCCAACCTGCGGGCGTTCGCCTCCGATCCGGGCGGCCAGGATCTGCCCCGGCAATTCGCACCGTGGCACGCCGTCGGCGTGGTGCTGCCCGAGGGCAACCTGCCGCACAATCTCGATCGCGCCGTGGCCGAAAAGGCCATCAACAGCGCGGGCTACCAGCTCTGGCGGTTCAAGAGCCCGGAAAAAAAGAAGAAGGCGGCCGCCGCCGGCTGAGTGCCGCGCGGCGTTCCGTTTGTGTCCGTCTGGCGGGCGCGATGCGCCCCAATGACGTGACGATCGCAAAGAGGAAACGAACTTTATGGCCAAAGAACTCCTGACCAAGGAACGTCTCGCCGCACGAAAAACCAGCGACGAGACGGTCGAAGACAACCAGCCGAAAAACTTGCGCGCCAACGTCATGCCGACCAGCGGCTATGGGCTGGAGATCGACGGCAAGATGAAGTCCCAGCACCTCACCGCGGACGCCGCGATGCAGGCCGGCATCGCCCTGAAAACCAAATTTCCGCTCATCCAGGTCAAGGTGTTCGACGCCAAGGCGCAAGAGCGAATCCCGGTCGAATTGCCGAAGGCGTAGCGTCTCGATCCATCCGCCGATGCTCTTGCACGACCTGCCGCCCCTCACCGCATTTTCTGCAGCCGAACGGCGCCTGATCCGGCGCCTGCGTACGCCGGAACGCGTGCAGCGTTTTCTCAACGCCCTGCCCTACAACACCGAGCCGCGCGGCGACACGTTCCGCGGCTTCCGCCAAGTGGTGCGCCGCCGCACCGCGCATTGCGCGGAAGCCGTGCTCTTTGCAGCCTGCGTGCTGGAGCGGCACGGCTATCCACCGCTGGTGATGAGCCTGGAGTCAGCCGACGGGCTCGACCACGTGATCTTTATCTATCGGCGCAACGGCCGCTGGGGTTCGGTGGCGCGCTCACGCGATCCGGGCCTGCACGGACGCAAGCCTCGCTTCCGCACGCTGCGCGCGCTGGTGATGAGTTACTTCGACGCTTACATCGATGCCACCGGCTGCATCGAAGGCTATGCGCCGACCGATCTGCGCAAGCTCGGCGTGATCGACTGGCGATTTTCCGCAAAGAACCTTTGGGCTCTTGAGAAAGCGCTGATCGCGCTGCGCCACCGCCGCATCACATACTCGCGCTCGCGGGTGCGGCGCATGCGCGCGAAATATCTGGCCTATCGCGAGAAGCACGGAAAGAAGCCGCTGTTCTATCGCGGCCGGGATAAGTGGATGGAAATTCCGAAGGCGTTTCTGCGCTGACACACATCAACCGATGATCTCTTAACGGAACACCCGGCGGCGGGTTCCGGCGGCGGCCGCCGCAAAAACCCAAGTGCGACAATGCGCTGGAATAGGATCCGCAAGATTTAACCAATCAATTTTTAGTGCTTCGCGCCGCCGGGACTTCGGCCCGGCCGCGCGCTATTCTGGCCGCGATGCTGCCTTAGAACCGAGCGGCACATTAGGGGAGACAACGACATGACAGTTTCACTCACTCGCGTCGCACTTGCAGCCACCGCTGCCTGCGTGCTGGCCGGCTCAGCCAGCGCCCAGACCATGACGCGCAAGGACATCACGATGGAAGCCGCGGTGACCATCGCCACCGTGGCGATTGCCGACTGCAAGGCCAAGGGCTGGGCGGTGTCGGCCACCGTGGTCGGGCGCAACGGCGAAGTGCTCGTCCAGTTGCGCGGCGACGGCACCGGCCCCCACACCATGGAGAACAGCTGGAAGAAGGCGTTCACGTCGCGCACCTTCCGCATTGCCTCGGGCGAAATGGAAGACCGGCTGAAGAAAAATCCGGCGATGGGTGCGCAATACCTCACCGGCTTCACCACCGGGCGCGGCGCACTGCCGATCAAGATCGGCGACGAAGTGGTCGCGGCCGCCGGCGTCAGCGGCGCACCGGGCGGCGAAAAGGATGAGGCCTGCGTGCAGACCGGCATCGACAAAGTGAAAGACCAACTGAAATGACGCGTTAGCGTCATCCCGGGGCCGGCGCTCCGCGCCGGCCCCGGGATCCAGCTTTCTTACTTCCCTGCCAGCCAATCCGCGTAACGGCGCTTGAGCGCCTCGGTTTCGGCGCGACCGTCGTAATGCACCGGCTCGGCGAGCGCACGGCCAGCGGCGGCGACGCGATAGCCCATGTAGCGGTACTGCGCCGGATAGCGCGCCGCGTCGGCGCTCTGCATCAACGCCGCGAATGCAGCCGACGGCTCGACCGGATCGAGCCGGTCCTGCTCATAAACGCAGACGCGCTCGATCATGCGCCAGCGCCCGTCTCGGCGTTCGAGCCGGTCGAGGAAGCGCGCATACGAGGTGAGATCGACCGCGACGCCCTCGATGGTCTGGCGCACCAGAATGGCGACGTTGGTTTCGCAGCTGGCGCGGTCGCCCTGCCCTTCCACGCGCGCAGGCCAAAGCAGATGCTTGGCCTGGCTGCCCTTGCCGTAGTTCTGCCGGCAGCGCTCGACGAAATCCGGATAGGCGCCGCGAAACCAAGACACATGGATCTGGCCGCCGGGATGAAAGACGTCGAGCAGATCCGCCCAGCGGCCCTGATCGCGCGCGAAGCCCCAGGCCTGGACGACCTCCGCGCAGGCCATTTTGTCCGCGATGTCCAAGCGATGCACCTGTTCTGGAGGAAGGCTGTCTCGCACCGAGCGATGTGCGGTATACCCCGTTGCCAATTGGGCCGGAAGCCTTCATCAAACGCCTCAATCGTGCCCAGTCTTCCCAAACCCACCTATGTGGTTCACCTGGCCGCCGACGAAGCGGCCGCGCGCCGCATTGCGGGCCTGCTGTCGGAAAGTCTTGATCCGGCAAGCGCGGCCTGCGCGGCGTTGGCGAGGCCGGACGGCAGTTGGCACGTCGAGGTGCACTTCCGCGACCGGCCCAACATGCCGGCGCTGCGCGAACTGGTGGTGCTCGCGGCTGGCAAGCGTTACGCCGACGCGCTCACGCTGGAAAAAATCGCGGCGCGCGACTGGGTCAAGGCGAGCCTCGACGGCCTGCCGCCGGTGACCGCCGGCCGCTTCGTGGTGCATGGCGCGCACGATCGCACGCGCGTGACACGCAACCGCATCGGCATCGAGATTGAAGCAGCGCTCGCATTCGGCACCGGCCATCACGGCACCACGCGCGGTTGCCTGCTCGCGCTCGACGCTCTGCTGCGCCGGCGGCGGCCACGCTATCTGCTCGATCTCGGCACCGGCACAGGCGTGCTCGCGATCGCGGCCGCGAAATCGCTGCACACGCGCGTGCTCGCAACCGACATCGACCCGCGCGCCGCCGAGATCGCGCGCGCCAATGCGCGCGCCAACCGGGCGGGCGCATACGTGACCACCATCGTGTCGTCCGGCGTGCGAGCGCCGCAGCTCGCGGCCCGCGCGCCGTTCGACCTGGTGCTGGCGAATATTCTGTTGCTGCCGTTGCAGCGGCTGGCCGCTCCGCTCGCGCCAAAGCTCTCGCCCAATGCGCTTGTGGTGCTGTCGGGTCTGCTGGCGAAGCAAGCCAACGCCGCAATCGCGGCCTATCGGATGCAGGGGCTCGCGCTCGAGCGCAAGATCACGCTCGACGGCTGGGTGACGCTGGTGCTGCGGGCCGTTAGTGGCGGGGTTCGGCGCGGTTGATGACGCGCAACTCCTGGCGCATCAACCACTCGGCCAAGGTATCGAGAATGCGCAACAGCACGTTGCGATTGCGATCAGGCGTGGGGCCTGCAGAATTCGTATCGTCCAAGACCAAAGTATTCATGGCGCCCCTCAATTGGTTGTGGGCTACTGCACTGCGACATAACTGATTTGTCCGTCTTTCAGCATGTCTAAGGACGCATGGGTCCGTTGCGATGGCTGCATAAAATGTCGCACCCCTCGGCCTATCGCATTGTTCAAGCAGCTAAAAACGGTGCCGCCCGCACAGCTCCTGCGGGCGGCAGCTCACACACGTTTACGTGACAGGCAAGCCGCTTAGCGAACGAACGGCAGGGAGTCTTCGCTGCGATTGGTGATCCGCCAAGCAGCCGCCTGCTCCAGTTCGCGGGGGATCAGGTGCCGGTATTGCCGGATCTCGCGCTCGGCGTGGCGCATGCGGGACGCGATCAGTGCGTCGGAAAAGCTCTTCCAAAAACCCCTGCGGGCCGGGCGGATCGCGACATCCGTGGAGGTGTCGCAGGTTGCGGACGTGTCATAGGCGATGCTGGACGTCAGTGTGGACATGGGGACTCTCCTTTGTCTGCGATCAGACCAGCGGCAAATCCCCTCTTTGCGCCGTCTTTTCTGCAACGCAACATAGTCCAAACCAGCACACGGGAGCAGTCCAAAAGACGCATAGGTGATACGCTAAGTTATGATAATTAAAGAAGAAATTCATATTCTTGATGGAATCAATCAACCGCATCGATGGGCCGCTCATAACTTCAATGTTGCATCGCATATAACCATGCCCGCAGCGGCCCTGCGAGCGTTTACTCGGGCCAGCCCTTGTCCCATAGATTGCGACCCATGTTTGAGGCGCAGTTTCAGTCATTTGACGATCCGCAACCGGCGGCGACCGGCTCGCGCGTTGCCGCCCTGCGCGCCGATCTGGCGCGCCGCGGCTTTGCGGGCTTCATCGTTCCGCGCACCGACCGCCATCAGAACGAATACGTGGCGCCATCGGAGGAGCGGCTCGCCTGGCTGACCGGCTTTACCGGCTCGGCCGGGGCGGCCGTGGTGCTCGAAGACCGCGCGGTGCTGTTCACCGACGGCCGCTACACATTGCAGGCGCGCGACCAGGTGGACGCATCGATCTTCACGATCGTGCACATCAGCGACACGACTCCGGAAAAGTGGCTCGAGGCCAACCTGCCGCCTGGGGCCAAGGTCGGCTACGACCCATGGCTGCACACCGTCGATAGCGCTGAGCGGCTGGCCAAGGCTTGCGCCAATGCCGGAGCATCGCTGGCTCCGATCGAGCCGAACCCAATCGATGCGCTCTGGACCGACCGGCCCGCGCCCCCCTTCGGCCAAGTCGCACTGCACGATCTCCGCTTCGCTGGCGAATACGCCAACGCAAAGATCGCCCGCGTCCGCACCGAGATCGCCAATCTGCGCGCCGACGCGCTGGTGATTTCCGATCCGCATGCAGTCGCTTGGACCTTTAACATCCGCGGCTCGGACGTGGCGCACACGCCGTTACCGCTCGCCTTCGCGATCGTGCCGCAGGAAGGCCGCCCGAGCCTCTACGTCGACGGCGGCAAGCTCAGCAACACGGTGCGCCACAAGATCGAGGAGCTCGCCGAGGTGCGCGAGCCCGCCGACTTCATCCGCGATCTCGCAGCGCTTGGCGAAGCGCACAAAACGGTGCGGCTCGACCAGGCGACCGGCTCCGACAAGCTCTCGCGCCTGGTCGCCGGCGCCGGCGGCAAGGTGACGCGCGGACCGGACCCGATCGCGCTGATGAAGGCGATCAAGAACCCGGTCGAAATCGAAGGCGCGCACGAGGCGCACCGGCGCGACGGCGCCGCGATGGCGCGTTTCCTCGCCTGGTTCGAGCGCGAGGCACCGGGTGGCAAACTGACCGAGATCGAGGCCGTCGAGGCGCTGGAGACCTTCCGCCGCGAGACCGGCCTCCTCAAGGACGTCTCGTTTCCCACCATCGCAGGCGCAGGCCCCGACGGCGCCATCGTGCATTACCGCGTCACCCGCGCGACCAACCGCGCCATCAATCCGGGCGAGCTGTTTCTGATCGACTCCGGCGGCCAATATCAAGATGGCACCACCGACATCACCCGCACAGTCGCGGTCGGCGAGCCGAGCGCGGAAATGCGCGAGCGTTTCACCCGCGTGCTGAAGGGCCACATCGCCATCGCGCGCGCCATATTCCCGGACGGCACGACCGGCGCGCAGATCGATCCATTCGCGCGGCAGCATTTGTGGGAGGCCGGCCTCGACTTCGACCACGGCACCGGCCACGGCGTCGGCAGCTATCTGTCCGTGCACGAAGGTCCGGCGCGCATCTCCAAGCTCGGCACCGTGGCGCTCAAGCGCGGCATGATCCTCTCCAATGAGCCCGGCTATTACAAAGCCGGCCATTACGGCATCCGCATCGAGAACCTGGTTCTGGTGGTGGAGGCGCCGGCAGCGCCGGGCGGCGAGAAACCGCTGAACACGTTCGAGACGCTGACCATGGTGCCGATCGACCAGCAACTCATCGAGCCGTCGATGCTCACGGCCGAAGAGGCCTCATGGATCGAGATCTATCACGCCAAGGTGGCCGAGGCGCTGTTCCCGATGGTCGATGCCGAGACGCGGCCCTGGCTCGACCTCGCGACGCGGCCGCTGCGGCACAGCTGAAGTATTTCGCGTGGATAATCTCGCCGCCAAGACGCCGCATAACGATCCGCGCGTGCCGGCCGCGACGCCTTGGAGCTTGCTGCTTCTGCTGATGGCGACGACCGCCATCGGGCCGACCACGCTCAACATTCTGGTGCCGGCTTTGCCGCAGCTCGCGCACCGGATCGGTGCGGACATCGCAACCGTGCAGCTCACGGTTTCGGTCTATCTGCTGGCTCTCGCCGGCGGGCAGCTCGCGATGGGGCCGCTGTCCGACCGCTTCGGCCGCAGGCCCGTGCTGCTCGCAGGTTTGGCGCTGACCGCGCTCGCAAGCCTGCTCGCCATCGTGCTGTCCACGGTCGAGAGCCTGATCCTGGCGCGCATCGCGCAAGCCGTCGGCGCTTCGGCCGGTATCGTGATCGGCCGCGCCATCATCCGCGACCTGTTCGCGCGCGACCGCGCCGCCGCCATGATCGGCCTGGTCGCCACCGTGATGGTGGTGGCGCCGACGTTCGGTCCGCTGATCGGCGGCTTGCTCGACACCGCGTTCGGCTGGCAGGCGATTTTCATCTTCACCGCCGCAACCACGGCCGCGGTCGTGGTGTGGGCTGCGATCACCTTGCCGGAAACGCGCAGCCTGAGCGCACCGGCGGGCGGCCGCGGCGGCCTTCTCGTCGATGTCCAGCAACTCGCCTGCAGCCGCGCGTTCTGGGGCTATGTGCTGGTGGCGGCGCTCGGCTCGGGAACGTTCTTCGCCTTCCTGGGCGGCGGGCCCCACGTCATCGTCACGCTGATGGGCCGCAGCTCCGCCGAATACGGCGTGTGGTTCGCGATCTCGTCGATCGGCTACATGGCGGGAAATTTCGCCACCTCGCGGCTGTCGATCCGCTACGGCCTCGACCGGCTGATCTGGTGGGGCATCGCCATCGAAGCGATCGGCGTGGTGTCGGCGACGGTGCTTGCAGTCTGGGCGCACGACTGGGGTCCGGCCATCGTATTCATACCGCAGTTGATCGTCTCGCTCGGCAACGGCCTGTTGCTGCCCGGCGCGATTGCGGGCGCGGTGAGCATCCGTCCGCAGGCCGCCGGAACCGCGGCCGGCATCACCGGCTGCACGCAGATGGCGCTCGGCGCTGCGGTCACCCAATATTCCGGCGCGCTGCTCGCCGGCGCATCATCGGCGGTGCCGATGGCGCTGGTCATGGATGTGCTGGTGGTGGCGCTTGCGCTGGCCAGCGTCGTGCTGATCCGGCGCGCGTAGTTCAACCTTCCGCGCTTGCGTGGCGACTAGAGCCGGCCCCACGCGCCACGGCGATAGGCCCAGCGTTCCTTTTCATCGGACATGGTGAGGCCGCCCGAGATGTTGCGGCCGGTCTTGCGCCAAACGGTCGTCTCACTCGGATTGGTCCACACCGTGTTGAATTCGCCCGGCACATAGAATTCCAGGAATCGAAGCTCGCCTTTGCCGGCCTTGAGCACGTGCGGCTCGCTCTCGGAAAAATAGAGCAGCTCGCCTGGACGCAGCGGATAGGTTTTGCCGGCGGCGGTCGCAGTGCCCTCGCCGCTGAACACATAGACGAATGACGCCGCACCTTCATGGTAGGCTTCGCCGCTGGCGGCATCGGCCGGATAGAGAACCACGTCGGCCTTGAGGGCCCGGCTACCGCACAGGCCCTGACCGAAGACTTCGATGCGCTTGCGGTCGTCGCGCCCCGATTGCATGACGTCTTCGAGCGTCCAGTCGATGTTGCTGAAGTGCGGCCCGTTCGCATCGGGCACGCCAGCCTCCGTGACTTCGACGCAAAGCAACGTGAGGCCGTTGACGGTCGAGAACGCGCCCGGAAAGCCAGCCGGCAGGCAGGTTGAATGCGTGTTGTAGAGCGCCTGCCGGTCATCCGGCGCGCTGGTGAGCCGCTCGGTGGCGTAGGGCGTTTTCAGCGTTCCGTCGCCGTCCAGCACCTGCAACCAGAACAGCGATTTCCCCTTCGCCTCCAGCTTCAGCGTGGCGCCTGCCGCGAGCTTGAGGCGATCCACCACGACCCCGTGGCCGCTAAAAAGTCTTTGCCGGCTAATCCCGGTCGCAATTGATTCCGCCGCCACGGCGCCTTCGTTGCATGCCACTGTCATGGGAACATTCCCCTCAAAGCACTGCGATGATACGCCCCCCAAAGCACTGCAATGATACGCCAATCCGTCATGGCCGTCAGCCGCGTCGGAGTTCGCTTCGCCAATCACTTGGCCAATCACTTGGTCATTCACTTGGCCGTGTTGTGTCTGCGTACACACGCGACGTTCACTTGGGGTTCATGGCGGGATCGCTACATAAGACAGGAGGGTGACGCCCAACCAAGGATAACAACAATGTCTCGTAAGAGCGTTTTCGTTCTCGCCGCGGTGCTAGCGCTGGCCGGTCTCGCGACCGAGGCTGCCGCTCGCAATGCGGTCGGATCGCGAAGCAGCAGCGCACGGAGTTTTTCGGGCGCACGCAGCTTCTCTGGTCCCGCTGTTCGGAGCTTCTCTGCTCCCGCTGCGCGCAGCTTTGCAGTCGGCCCGCGTAGCTTTGCGGTGGGCCCGCGCGCTTACGTCGGTGCCCGCAACTTCGGCGTCTATCGCGGCTCTCCGTACCGCTACGGCTATAACCGGTACCGGGCCTACCCGTTTTACCGGTCCTATCCGTTGGCCTACACCGGCTGCTACCGCTGGCGCTATGTGCAGACCATCTACGGCGTGCAGCCAGTCCGCGTGAACGTCTGCGGCTCTCCTTACCGCAGCGTCTACCGGAGCATTTACGGGTACTATTGATCGGCGGGGGCCGGCGGGCTCAGGGCGACCGGCCCACGAGCTTGAACCAATCGTCCTCGCTCAGCACGGCAACACCGTGCTTCTTGGCGTCGGCAAGCTTTGAGCCGGCGCCCGGGCCCGCCACGACATAATCGGTCTTCTTCGACACCGAGCCCGCGACCTTGGCGCCGAGGCGTTCAGCCATCGCCTTGGCCTCATCGCGCGTCATCTGCTCCAATGAGCCGGTGAACACCACGGTCTTGCCGGCGACGGCCGAGTCGGCGCGCGGCTTTTCGGCATCGAGCACACGCACCTGCTTGGTCAAGCGTTCGACGATGCCGAGGTTGTGCGCTTCGCCGAAGTAAGCCGCGAGCGCGTCGATCACGGTGTCGCCAATCTGATCGAGCGCATCCATCTCGTGCCGCGTTTCCTCGTCGCCCTTGGCGAGCGTGAGGCAAGCATCATGAAAAGCCTTCCATGAGCCGTAACCGCGCGCCAGCGCCAGCGCTGTCGTATCGCCGATGTGACGTACGCCCAGCGCGAAGATGAAGCGGTCAAACGCGATCTCGCGGCGCGTCGTGATCGAAGCAAACAGGTTGCGCACCGAAGTCTCGCCAAAGCCCTCCTCGTCCTCCAGCTTGATGGTGCGGTTGCGCTGTTCGAGCGTGAAGATATCGGCCGGCTCCTTGACCCAGCCGCGCTCGAAAAACAGCTCGATCTGTTTCTCGCCCAACCCGTCGATATCGAAGGCGCGGCGCGAGACGAAGTGCTTGAGGTGCTCGATGCGCTGATACGGGCAGGCGAACTCGCCGGTACAACGCGCGCGGGCACCCTCTTCGCCGCCCGCGATGGCTTCACGCACCACATCGGTCTTGAGAAGGCAGGGACACTTTTTCGGGAAGCGATAGGGCTTGGAGTCCTTCGGCCGCTTGTCGAGAACGACATCGACCACCTGCGGAATCACATCGCCGGCGCGCTGGATGATTACGGTATCGCCGATGCGGATATCGGTGCCGCCACGGAGCGGCTCGCCGTCCTTGCCGATGCCCTTGATGTAATCCTCGTTGTGCAGCGTCGCATTCTGCACCACCACACCGCCGACCGTGACCGGCTCGAGCTTGGCGACCGGCGTGAACGCGCCGGTGCGACCGACCTGGATTTCGATGGCGCGCAGCACTGTGGTCGCCTTCTCGGCCGCGAACTTGTGCGCAATGGCCCAGCGCGGGCTGCGCGACACGAAACCAAGCCGCTCCTGCCAATCGAGCCGGTCGACTTTGTAAACGACGCCGTCGATATCGTAGTCGAGCCCGGCGCGCTCGGTGCCGATGTCATGATGGAACGCCAGCAGTTCGTCCGTGGAACGCGCGATCTTCCACAGCGGATTGGTCTGGAAGCCTGCGCCCTTGAGCCATTTCAGCATGCCGGACTGAGTGTCCGCAGGCAGGTTCGTCATCTCGCCCCACGCATAGGCGAAAAAGTGCAGCGGCCGCGACGCCGTGACTGTCGGATCGAGCTGGCGCAGCGATCCGGCGGCGGTGTTGCGCGGATTGACGTAGAGCTGCTTGCCGGCTGCCTTCTGCCGCTCGTTGAGTTCGAGAAACGCAGCCTTGGTCATGTAAACCTCGCCGCGCACCTCGCAGACTTGAGGCACACTCGTCCCTTTGAGCCGCTGCGGGATCTCCTTGATGGTCTTGACGTTGGCGGTCACGTCCTCGCCCTCGGCGCCGTCACCACGGGTCGCCGCGCTGACCAGCGCGCCGTCCTCGTAGCGCAACGACATCGACAGGCCGTCGATCTTCGGCTCGGCAGTGAACACCACCGCCTCATCCTCCTTGAGATTGAGGAAACGGCGGATGCGGTCGACAAAATCGGTCACGTCCTCGACGCTGAACGCGTTGTTGAGCGACAGCATCGGCACCGCGTGCCGCACTTTCGCAAAGCCACGCGCCGGCGTCGCGCCCACCTTGCGCGAGAGGCTTTCCAGCGTCCGCAAGTCGGGAAAGCTCGCCTCAATCTGCTCGTAGCGGCGGCGCAGCGCGTCGTATTCGGCGTCCGACACGCTCGGCGCGTCTTTCTGGTAGTAGCGCTCGTCGTGCTGCTTGATCTCGGCTTCCAGTCGCGCGTGCTCGCGCTTGGCCTGCCGTTCGGTCATTTCATCGACGGCGAGTTTGGAATCCCGGGGCGGTTTGGGCGGCTTCATAGCCCCATATATTGCGTCATTCTGTGTCCGGGGGAAGCCACGGCAACCGCGGCCGGTAACAGCCACCAATGCGCGCGCAACGCACCCTCACCCTAACTTTCCTTGCTTGAATCCTAGCAAAATGGGGAACGGCGCGCGATGCCCGCGGAAGGCCGTTCACCACGCCCAACCGCGGGTGTAGCATCTGGGCAAGAACAATTCGCGCAACGAAACACCGCGCCGCAGCGCGGCTTCCTTGGGAGGACACCATGTCATCCGATCGCATCACCGCCGCGAGCCGGCGCCGCTTTCTGCAATTTCTTGCCGCGAGTCCGCTGCTGGCCGGCGGCGGGGCCGCAGCCTTCGCCGAGCCGCTGTTGCCCAAGACAAGAGTGCCAGACCCGCTGATGTGGGGACCACGGCAGTCGGAGAACCTGATCAAGACGCCGAAGGAAGCCATCAACGTGTTCGATTTCGAACCGGTGGCGCGCCAGAACGTGCCGCCGGCGCATTTCGGTTACATGGCGTCGGGCATCGACGACGAAATGACCTTGCGCGCCAACCGCGAGGGGTTCCTAAAGTTCCAGCTGCGGCCGCGGCGTTTGCGCGACGTCAGCAAGGTCGATATGAGCGTCGATATTCTTGGCACCAAATATTCATCGCCCATCGTCTGCGCGCCGGTCGGCGGCCAGCGTTCGTTCCATGACGACGCCGAGTCGGGCGTCGCGCGCGCCGCGCAGAAGGGCGATCACCTGCAAATCCTCTCCACCATGACGTCGGACGGCGTGGAGGATGTCATCAAGGCGCGCGGCGCGCCGATCTGGCTGCAGCTCTACGCCACCAACAAGTGGGAGGTCGCTGCCGCCATTACCAAGCGGGCCGAGAACGCCGGCTGCACGGTGCTCGCGGTCACGGTCGACCGCAGCGGCGGCCGCAATCAGGAAACGCTGGCCCGGCTGCGCCCAAGCGACACCCGCGACTGCTCGGGCTGCCATGACCGGTCGAGCCTGCAGAACAGCCTAAAGACCCGCGCCATGTGGAAGGGCCTCGACTTGACCGGCCTGCGCAGCACGCAGTCGTCGAACATGACCTGGGATTTCTTCAAGCGCATGCGCGATCACACCAAGATGAAGCTCGTGGCCAAAGGCATCCTGGCCTGGGAGGACGCCGTGATGGCGGCCGACGCCGGCCTCGACGGCATCATCGTGTCCAACCACGGCGCGCGTAGCGAGGATTCCGGCCGCTCGACCATCGACGCGCTGCCGGAGATCGTCGAGGCCGTGAAAGGCCGCATCCCGATCCTGGTGGACTCGGGTTTCCGCCGCGGCTCCGACATCGTGAAAGCGCTCTGCATGGGCGCGACCGCGGTCTGCGTCGGCCGGCCCTATATCTGGGGGCTTGGCGCCTTCGGCCAGCCGGGCGTCGAGCGCGTGCTCGAACTGCTGCGCATCGAAACCCAGGCCATGATCCAGCAGATGGGCGCGCAGAACGTGAAGCAACTGGTGCCGGAGATGATCCGGCGCGCCTAAAGCGCCAGGGCATGATCCGGAAAAGTGGGAACCGGTTTTCCGATAAAGATCATGCCCAAATGAAGTGGCCGGCAACGCGAAAATGAAAAGAGCCGATCTTCTTCTCGCGCTCTCTTCCTGCGTTGTCGGCCTGCTTGCCGTCGAGTTGCTGCTGACTCGCTTCGCCAATCCGAACAGCCGGCCGGCCTTCCATTTTGCCGGCCTCCACTACGACAGCCGCGACTGGCTCAATGCGCTTTACGATCTGCGCGCCGCCGGAGTGCCGGCCTATCCGATCACCTCCGCGCAGGTGTACGGCCAGTTCCTAACCGGGCGGAACGACGAAACAACGCTGCAGCCGCTCGCCGGGCTGTCGCGAACCTCGACGACGTTCTGCAATGAGCTGTCGAACTTCATCGTCTTCCAGAGCGATCGCTACGGCTTCCGCAACGACGACCGGCTGTGGGACGACAAGCCCGCGTTCATGCTGATCGGGGATTCGTTCGCCCAGGGCGCTTGCGTGCCGGACGGCGCGACGATTGCCGAGCAACTCACCAGCGCGGGCGTGCCAACCATTAGCGTGGCGTACAATTCCAACGGGCCGCTGGCCGAACTCGCTTCGCTCGTCGAATACGGTCCGCTGATCAAACCCAAAACGGTGATCTGGCTCTACACCGAAGGCAACGACCCAACCGATCTCGGCCGCGAGCTCGAATTCGCAGGCTTGCGCAAATACATGGAGCCGGAATTTCGCCAGAACCTGGCGCAGCGGCAGCCGGAGATCGACCGGCTGATCCGCGCCGCGCTCAATGCGCACCCTGTGCTGCAGAAGATTGACGCCGCAGTGAGCGAACGCTGGGCGCTGTCCGTGATTTTGTCGCTGCGTAACACGCGGGCCTTGATAGCGGAGGCCGCGAACGCGGCCCGTGAGCAGGCCGTGCCGGTTGCGCGCGAGCTCGACGAAGCCGTGGTGACGCCACCGAACGACCAACGCTATTCCGATCTCGAAATCGTGCTGACGCGCGCGAAGGAAGTCGTCAGCACGTGGGGCGGCCAGCTCGTTTTTGTCTATCTGCCGGCCACCGAACGCATTCGCTTCCCCGCGCTTCCCGAAGTCCTGGCGTTGCGCAACGTCCAGGCCGAGGTCACCAAGATCGCGACGAGCCTCGATATTCCGGTGATCGATCTCAACCGCGCCTTCGGGCCGATCAACACTCCGGCACGGCTGTTTCCGAAAGCGAACTGGCCGGTGCATCTGACCGAAGAAGGCTATCGGATCGTTTCGATGCACCTGGCTTCGCGGCTCCGCGAGGTGTTGGACCGCTGATGGCGTCAGCGGCCGGCGCCCCATTTGGCCGTCCAGGCCGGTAGCACCGCGGGATTGACCACGTAGCGCGGCGGCTCGCCCGACAAGACGCGGCCGAGATTTTCGCGGGTCGCAACTTCGAGCGAATGATGCGCCTCGATGGTGTGACCGATCATGTGCGGGGTGAGAATCACGTTGGGCAGCGCGCGGAGCGGACTATCCGCAGGCAGCGGCTCGACTGTGAAGCAATCGAGTGCCGCGCCCGCAATCGCTTTATCGCGCAGGACCTCGTAGAGCGCGGCCTCATCGACGATGGCGCCGCGTGCGGTGTTGACCAGGATCGCGGATTTCTTCATCCGCCGCAGCTGCTCGGCACCGATCAGCCCGCGCGTCTCGGGGTTGAGGCTCGCCAGCACCAGGACCACGTCGCTGGTGCGCAGCAGAGTGTCGAGATCGACGCGCGCCATCGACGGCAAGCCCGCAAGGTCAGCGTCGCGGCGCGCCGAATACTGCAAGGTGGCGCCGAACGGCGCCAGCAGCCGCGCGGTCTCGCGCCCGATGCGGCCGAGACCGACGAAGCCCACGGTCTTGCCGCGAAGTTGGCTCGCCCCGAGCTGCGGCGGACGCCACAGGCCTTGCCGGACGCGGTCCTGCGCGGTGTTGAGGTCGTAGAGCGCCGCGAGCAGCATCAACACGTTGGCTTCCGCCATGCCGATGATGTTCTGGTCGGTCTGGGCGTTGCCGACCACCACGCCGCGCTCGGTCGCCGCCGCCACGTCGACGCCGTCGACGCCGGTGACCGCCGACACGATGGCGCGCAGGCGCGTGGCGCGTTCGAGCATCGCGCGCGTGATGGGAAACACCGCCACACAGAGCAGCAGGTCGATATTGTCGAGCGGGTTGGTCGCCGCCGTGAATGCGGCGCGGTCCGCCCAGCGGACGATGCGATGACCCTGGCGCGCAAGGTCAGCGCCGATGTCGTCGAACATCTCGTTGTGAGAGTGCCAGCCGACAATGCCGATATCGAGCGGTGGCGGCGCGGGGGTATTCATGGTCAGCCCGCCGCCGCGCGGATCAGCTTCTCGGCCGCGGCGCGCGCCTCCTCGGTAATCTCGGCGCCGGCGAGCATCCGGGCGATTTCCTCGCGCCGCCGTGTCGCCGCAAGCTCGGTGACGCGGGTGGCGACGCGCTTGCCCTTTTCCAGCGCGTCTTTGGTGATGAGGTAGTGCCGTTCGGCGCGGGCGGCGACCTGTGGCGCGTGCGTCACCGTGACGACCTGCACACGCCCGCCGAGGCGCGCCAGCCGCACCCCGATGGCGTCAGCCACCGCGCCGCCGACGCCGGTATCGACCTCGTCGAAAATCAGCGTCGGCGCCGAACCGCGATCCGCCAGCACAACCTTCAGCGCCAGCAGAAATCGCGCCAGCTCACCGCCGGAGGCGACCTTCATCAGCGGTCCGGGCCGCGTGCCGGGATTGGTGCGCACCCAGAACTCGACGCGGTCGATGCCGTTCGGGCCCGCGGCCGCGGCATCGCTCGCGATCTCGGTGTTGAAGCGGGCGCGTTCCAACTTCAGCGGTTTCAATTCGGCGTTGACCGCCTTGTCGAGCTTCTCGGCAGCCTTGTGACGCGCGGCCGAGAGCTTGGTGGCTGCGGCCGTGTAGCGCTTTTCAGTTTCGGCCGCGCTCTTCTCCAGCGCCGCAAGGCGCTCGGCGCCGGCGTCGATCAGGGCAAGGTCGCCCGAATAGCGCGCCGCCAACGCATTGAGATCGTCCACCGGGGCATTGTACTTGCGGCCGGCCGCGCGCAGCGCGAACAGCCGCTCCTCGATGCGCTCCAGTTCCTGCGGATCGTGGTCGGCGACACGCAAGGCATGTTCCAGATGGCCCCTCGCCTCATCGAGCGCGGTGAGCGCTGCATCGAGCGACTTCACGGCGGGCTCGACCAGAGCCGGAGCCTGCGTGCCGCGGCGCTCCAGCCGCCGCACTGCGGCCGACAGATCGGAAACCGGCGAGTTCGGACCAGCGACAGCGTCGTGGGCTTCGCGCAGGTCGCCGGCGATCTTCTCGGCCTGCATCATGGCGGCCCGCCGGTCGGCCAGCGCCGTCTCCTCGCCGGTTTCCGGTTTGAGCTTGCGGAGTTCTTCGGCGGCATGACGCAGCCAATCGGCCTCGCGCGCCGCGCGCTCGGCATCGGCGCGATGCTGCGCCACCGCGGCCGCGGCGTCGCGCCGCTCGCTCCACAGCCGCTCGACCGCCGAGGTGCTGTCATCGAGCCCGCCATAGGCGTCGAGCAACCGGCGATGGGTCGCCGCATCGACCAGCGCGCGCGCGTCGTGCTGGCCGTGGATCTCCACCAGCGCGGCGCCCAGCGTTTGTAAGGTCTGCACGCTGACCGGCTGGTCGTTGACGAAAGCCCGCGTGCGGCCGTCGGCAAACTGAACGCGGCGCAGGATCAGTGCCTCGTCGGGCGCGATTTCGTTCTCGCTCAGCAGCAAGCGCGCCGGGTGATTTTTCGCAAGCTCGAACATGGCGCTGACCTGACCCTGTTCGGCGCCCTGCCGCACCAGCGTGGCGTCGCCCCGCGCGCCAAGCGCCAGCGCAAAGGCATCAAGCAAGATCGACTTGCCGGCCCCGGTCTCGCCGGTCAGCGCCGAGAGCCCGGCAGCAAAATCGATGTCGAGCCGGTCGATCAAGACGATATCGCGGATCGAAAGCCGGGCGAGCATGGAACGTGGCCTTGGTGCGTCGTGTCAGCATCCGCGAAAGCGGACGATCCAGTAACCGCTGCGCCCGCGAATCTCACAGGCGAGTGGAGAATACTGGATACCCCGCTGGAGTTGCGGTCTGGCAGTCCGAATTGTGGATGGCCGAATCTTATTGCGTTGACGCGTTTTCTACGGCGAACCGGAGGTCCACTTCGCCGGAAAACGCTCTAACCGGTGAGCTTCTTGAACGCCTGGCTGATCCAGGACGCCTTGTTCTCGGTCGGCTCGAAGCCCTTGCCCTTGACCAGGCCATAGGCTTCCGCATACCAGCGGCTGTCCGGGAAGTTGTGACCGAGGACTGCGGCCGCGGTCTGCGCCTCGTTGGCAATGCCGAGCGCCATATAGGCCTCGGTCAGGCGCATCAGCGCCTCCTCGACGTGGCGCGTGGTCTGATACTGCGTCACCACAACCTTGAAGCGATTGATCGCGCCAGTGAATTGCTTCTTCTGCAGATAATCGCGGCCGATCAGCATTTCCTTGCCGGCGAGCTGATCGCGCGCGATGTCGATCTTGCGCTTGGCGCTCGCCGCGTATTCGCTGGTCGGATATTTGCGCAACACCTCGTCGAACGCAGCAATGGCCCGCTCGGTGCGGCCTTGATCGCGCGTGACGTCGGGAATCTGATCGTAGAACGACGAGCCGATCAGGAATTGCGCATAGGCCGCGTCGGGGCTGCCCGGATGCAGCGTGATGAAGCGCCGCGCTGCGCTGACCGATTCATCGTACTCGCGGCTCTCGTAATGCGCATAGGCCGTCATGATGAGCGACTTGCGCGCCCAATCCGAATACGGGTGCTGGCGCTCGACCTCTTCGAATTTCTTGGCGGCGGCCTTCCAGTCCTGCCGCTGGTTCATCATGAACACGCCTTCGTTGTAGAGCTTCTCGGCGGGCTCGTCGGGAACCACCTCGTCCTTGTTCCACAGACTGCAACCGGCGAGCGGCACAGCCAGCAGCACGAGCGCCAGCATCGGGGCGAGCCGGAGGCGGGCGCGCAACGCGCGCCAATCAACATCGGTGCAGGACATCAAACGCGACAGCATGTGGTTGGAAACCCGATTTCCCGTAGAGCCCCGGCGCATGACAATCCGCGCCCCCATCTACTTGAAAAATAATGGTTGACCAACCGTTTACGCGGAAATTCGGCCAGGAATAAGGCGTCCGAACTGGGATTCAGGACACGTCCGGGCCGAAGGCCGGGGCGACCATCCCGGTCGCGACATCGGCATGGCCCCGGATGGCGCGGCGGGGCGCCTCCAGATAGGCCTCGTGGCCGTCGACCAGCCGCCAAGCGGTCGGGTCGGCCATCAGCGCCGACAGCACCGCGTGATTGAGCTTGTGGCCGCCGCGCACCGACCGATAGGCGCCCAGCA
The DNA here is from genome assembly GCA_945893145.1 of Rhodoplanes serenus. GTDB lineage: Bacteria > Pseudomonadota > Alphaproteobacteria > Rhizobiales > Xanthobacteraceae > Z2-YC6860. The sequence continues at coordinate 32,268 of CAMDDZ010000019.1, forward strand.
ACGGCGCGCCAGCCAGCGCCAGATCGCCAATGGCATCAAGCGTCTTGTGCCGCACGAACTCGTCGTCGAAACGCAAACCCTCGGGATTGAGCACGCGGCTCTCGGAGATCACCAGCGTGTTCTCGAACGAAGCGCCGATGGCAAAACCCGCATTCCACAGCTTAGCCACATCGCGCATGAAGCCGAAGGTACGGGCGCGAGCCAATTCGCGGCGGAAGCTCTCGGACGCGACATCGAGCGCCATTTCCTGCCGGCCGATCAACGGATGATCGAACTCAATCTCGACCTCGACCCGGAAGCCATGCGCATAGGGCCGCAACTCACCGTAGGCATCGCCCTTGGCGACGCGCACCGGCTTGAGAACCTGGATGTGACGGCGCTGCGCCGGCAGCGTCACGATGCCGGCTTGGTCGATCGCGGCGACGAACGGCTCGGCGCTGCCGTCCATGATCGGAACTTCAGGACCGTCGATCTCGATAATGGCGTTATCGACGCCGAGGCCGGAGAGCGCTGCGAGCACGTGCTCAGCTGTGGAACAGAGCGGGCCGGAAGCATCGCCGAGGACGGTCGCGAACTCGGTCGCAGTCACGGCGCGCACGTCGGCGCGAATTTCACGGTCGGGGCGGCCATCCTGGCCGCAGCGGACAAAAACAATTCCGGTGTTGGCGTCAGCAGGAAACATCGTGAGCGTGGCGGGCGAGCCAGAATGCACGCCAATGCCGCTCACCGCGGCTTGATCGCGTAGCGTCGTCTGCTTACTGACTTTCATGCCCCGTACCGCGCACTTACCGGTTCCGTTACACGCAACAGGCGTGCAACCCCCTGGGATTTGGTTTCCCTTGGCTCTCGCCCATTTACGTCGGAGGATACCCCTGCGGCTGTGCCGCTGACCCCCGCCGTCCCCTCGGCGAAAACCCCTTTTGCGATGAGCACTTTAGTCCCACCTTCAGGCATCACCAATTCACGCTTTCTTACCAAGTGTTACCGCGAATTTGCCGCAAAGCGGCCCAAAACGCGGCCCCGGAACCCGCTCCGATAGCCCCTCCCCTGCCTCGGACCGGCTGTTGGACAGGCCGGCTCCCATCCCTGTTCATCAGGAAACGTTATGGTAAATCAGCACCTTGCCCCATCTAGGTACCGTCCAAAATGGAAGTGCCGGCCCGACGGGCCGGCACCTGTCTAAAGTTTCGGCACGCTGGTCAATTCGCCTGGCGGCGCAGGAAGGCCGGGATGTCGAGCTGATCGTCATCCACAGACTTCTGCACAGCGGGCTGCTGCCGGCCATGCAAATCGAGCCCCTGATGGGCCGGTTGCGGGGCCGGACGCTTGGCGTAGTCCGACACCGGCTCCTGCCGCGCCTCGGGAGCCCGCGGCATTTGCGGACGCAACAGCGGCGGCAACCGCTCGATGTTCTGGGGCAGCGGCTGCCGGGGCGCTTCCTGCCTCGGTTCCTCGGGCGCGGCCGGTTGGTCGCGGCGCCCCAGGCCGACCGACGCCAGGCGCTCCAACAGCGTCAGGCGGCGCTTCTCAGGATGATCCTCCTGCAACTCGCCGCGCTTGGCGCGTAGCTCGTTCTGCGCCGGGATCGGCAGTTCGTCGATGCGCGGCATGCGCGGCTGACGGACCGGCGCAGCCGGCCGCTCGGGCGCCGGCGGGATGAACGAAGCCTTCGGCATTTCCTGCGGCGCCGGCTCCTGCATGGCCGGTTCCATGAACAGCGACGGCGACTTGGGTGCGATTGGACGGATGGTGACGTCCTCGTGGGAAGTGAGCGGCATCATCGCCGCCGCGACCGCGGCAGTGGCCTGTTGCTCGACCGTCTGACGCATGACCGGAGGCGGCGGCGCCTGGCGCGCCGGCGCTTCGCCGCGCTCGATGCGTTCGGTGACACGCTGGCTGTCGGCGCGGAGCTTTTGCGTGAGTTCGGCGATGCGGGCGTCCGGCTGCGCCGGACGCGATGCGGCCGCGACGACCATGTCGATGCCGGTCGCCACCACCGAGACACGGATGCTGCCGTCGAGGGTTTCGTCGAAGGTCGCGCCAACGATGATGTTGGCCTCCTGGTCCACCTCCTCGCGGATGCGGGTCGCAGCCTCGTCGACTTCATAGAGGCCGAGATCTTTGCCGCCGGTGATGGAAATCAGCAGGCCACGGGCGCCCCGCATCGTCACGTCGTCGATCAGCGGATTGGAGATCGCGGCTTCGGCTGCGCGCAGCGCGCGCTTCTCACCGGAGGCTTCGCCGGTGCCCATCATCGCCTTGCCCATCTCGCGCATCACGGCGCGGACGTCGGCGAAGTCGAGGTTGATCAGGCCCTCCTTCACCATCAGGTCGGTGATGCAGGCAACGCCCGAGTAGAGCACCTGGTCGGCCATCGCGAAGGCATCCGCGAAGGTCGTCTTCTCGTTCGCCACCCGGAACAGGTTCTGGTTCGGGATGATGATCTGGGTGTCGACGCACTTCTGGAGTTCGGCGATGCCCTGTTCCGCAAACTTCATGCGGCGGACACCCTCGAAGTGGAACGGCTTGGTGACCACGCCGACCGTGAGGATGCCGAGCTCTTTCGCGGCGCGCGCGATGACGGGGGCTGCGCCGGTGCCAGTGCCGCCGCCCATGCCGGCGGTGACGAACACCATGTGGGCGCCGCTCAGGTGATCGCGGATCTCGTCGATCACCTCTTCGGCGGCCGCGCGTCCGACGTCGGGCTGGGAGCCTGCGCCCAGACCTTCGGTCACCTGCACGCCCATCTGGATGATGCGCTCGGCCTTCGACATCGTGAGCGCCTGGGCGTCAGTGTTGGCGACGACGAAATCGACACCCTGCAAACCCGCGACGATCATGTTGTTGACGGCATTGCCGCCGGCGCCGCCCACGCCGAAGACGGTGATCCGCGGCTTCAATTCTCGAATGTCTGGAATCTTCAGATTGATGCTCATGGCTGCCTCTTCATTGTGCGCGCGCGAGTGGCGCCGCCGGGTGGTGCCGGTATTCCCCCGGCCAATAGGTGAATCTCGTGGGGGCCATCAGAAGCTCTGCTTCAGCCATCGGCTGACCCTTGCGATGTAGCCCGTTCCTGCCATCAGGTGCCGCGTTCGCCGCGGTTCGAAGTGCTCGAGGTGCGCCGCTTGCGGATAGACCAAAAGGCCTGCTGCAACGGCGAAAGCAGGTCCCTTGGCCGCATTGGGCAGCCCGGAAATTCCGAGCGGCCGGCCGATGCGGACCGGTCGATTGAGAATGCGTGCGGCAAGCTCCGGCAGGCCGGTGAGCTGGCTTGCGCCGCCGGTGAAAACGACATGCGCGCGCGGCTCCGCGGCGAATGGCGAGGCCGCCAGACGATCGCGGATCATTTCGAGGATTTCCTCGACCCGCGGCTTGATGATGCGCGCAAGGCTTGCCCGCGAGACGAATTGCGGCGGCTCGCGGTCATCGCCGCCCACCGACGGTACCGCGATCATGTCGTGCTCGTCCGAGCTGCCGGCGAGCACGCTGCCGTGCAGCGTCTTGATCCGCTCGGCATCGGTCACGCGGGCATTCAGTCCACGCGCCAGATCGGTGGTGACGTGATAGCCGCCGACCGCAAAGCCGTCGGCATGGATGAAGCGGCCGGACGAAAAGATCGCCATGGTCGTGGTGCCGGCGCCCATGTCGATCAAGGCCGCGCCAAGATCGGCTTCGTCGTCGGCCAGCACGCTCAGGCCCGCCACATAGGGCGAGGCCACCATGGTCTCGACTTCGAGATGACACCGCTCAATCGTGAGCATCAAGTTGCGGGCCGCGGTCACGTCTGCGGTGACGGCGTGCATGTCGACGCCGAACTCGCTGGCCAGCATGCCGCGCGGCTCGCCAATACCGCGAACATCATCGACCGCATATCCGATCGGCAGAGAGTGCAGCACCACGCGGCCGGCGCGCGCTGAATGACGGCTGCCCGCCGACAGCACACGCGCGATATCGCCTTCGCTGACGCTTGCCCCCGCGACGCCAACGCGCGCTTCGTAGAGTTCGCTCGCGAGCCTGCCGCCCGACAGCGAAACCACCACCGACTCGAGCTGCACCGAGGCGTCGTGCTCGGCGAGATCGACGGCATGGCGCACCGCCTCCTCGGCCTCGCCCAGGTTGATCACCGCGCCGCCCTTCATGCCGCGCGCCTCGGTGTGACCGAGGCCCAGGATTTCGACGCCGTGACTGCGCCGGCGCAATGCCTCTTGCGGCGATTGCGGTGTCAGGCGCGCGATCAGACAGACGACCTTGCTGGTACCGATATCGAGCGTTGCCACAATGGCGGTGCGGCGCGGCGACACCGGCTTCATTTTGGGAGTGAGCCCGTCATGGAGCCTCATACGTCGCCCGCCTTGCGCTTGGGTTTGGCTGGCTTGAACTGCTCCTCGCGCGCCTGCGCGGCTTCGTCGGAAAGCCGTACGACCACTCGATCCGGCAGCCGCAGGTCAATCACCGTGATGTCGCGCGACAGGATTTTTTTGTCGCGGTCGAGCTGCACCAGGATATCGAGTGCGTGCGCGACGTCAGTCTCCGGCAGCCGCACATTGATGCCGTTGGCGAGCTTGACGTTCCAGCGCCGGTCGGCGACCAGCACGGAGGCGCGCATCTGATTGCGGATCAGCGGGTAGCGGTCCAGCAGCGCCAGGAAATCCTTGGCCTTGCCTTGCGCGCCGGCGCCCACCACCAGCGGCAGACTGGCGAAGCCCCGCGACGCTGGCTCAAGCACGGTGCCGTCGTCGGCGATCACCGCGACGTTGCCGCTGGTCTGCCACAGCGCGAAAGCCTTGCGCTCGGTGACGGCGATCTGCAGCCGGCTGGGATAGAATTTCTGCACCGTGGCCTCGGCGATCCACGGATTGCCCTTGAGTCGCGCGCGCGTCTCGGTCGCATCGAGGAACAAAAGCGAGGTGCGCTCGGTCACGCCTGCGGCTGCGAGAATCTTGTCGCGGCCGAGCTGACGTTCCCCCGATAGCGCAATGGTGGCGAGACGGAAGCCGAACATATTGGCGACGGCGTCTCGTGCATCGCGCAGCTCGGCCATCACCACCGGCATGTGTTCGCCGCGCACCGCGCCATAGCCCAGGCTCGCGAGCAACAGCAGCGAGACGCCCACCACGCCTGCGCCACGCGGAATGTGCCATTCGAAGATCGGACCCGACCAGCGCTGTGCCAGCTTGCGAATAGGCGTGCGACCGCGCCGGCGCGGCCGCGTGCGGCGCGCTGCCGATCCTGGTCCGGCTGCCGGGCGCGTTGCCGCGCCATCGGTCACCGGTTCAGCGAGGCGTCCTCGACCATCCATCGTACCAGCTCATCGAAGGTCAGGCCCGCGTAAGCAGCGAGCTCGGGCACGAGCGAGGTTTCGGTCATGCCAGGTTGCGTATTGACCTCGAGACAGACCAGTCCCTCCGTCCCCTCGCTACGATCGTCGTAGCGAAAATCGGCGCGGCTCACGCCTCGACACCCCAGTGCGAGATGCGCCTTAAGCGCCAGTCTGCGGACCTCTTGGTAAACAAAGGATGAAACTGGCGCGGGCAGCAGGTGTTTTGATCCGCCGGGCGCGTATTTGGCCTCGTAGTCGTAAAACTGGGTGGTGGCCACAATCTCTATTACGTCCAAGGACTTATCGCCCATAACCGCGCAGGTCAGCTCTTTTCCGGGGATGTAGCGCTCGGCCAATATTCGCTCGCCAAACGACCAGTCGGGGCGAGTCAGCTCCTGCGGCGGGTGGGCGTGCTGCTCGGTGACGATGAAAACACCGACGCTCGAGCCCTCGGCGATCGGCTTGAGCACGTAAGGCCGCGGCAGCACGTGTTGCGCGGCAGCCTCGGCAACCGTCACCACTTTTCCTTCCGGCACCGGAACGCCGGCCGACGCCATCACGACCTTGGCGACATCCTTTTGCATCGCCAGCGCCGACGCCAGCACACCGGAATGCGTGTAGGGAATGCCGAGAATTTCCAGAATGCCTTGCAGCGTGCCGTCCTCACCGGGCCGGCCGTGCAGCACATTGAAGGCGGCATCCGGTTTAAGCGTGCGCAGCACAGTCGCAATGTCGCGTCCGACATCGACGCGCGTGACGCGATAACCGCCGCGTTCGATCGCTTCGGCGCAAGCCTTGCCGGAACGCAACGACACGTCGCGTTCGGCCGACCAGCCGCCCATCAGCACGGCGACGTGTTTGCTCACGCGGCCCTCCCCTGTTTTTCAGGCAGCGCAAAGCCGTCGTAGAGCCAAGCGAGACATTGAAACATCTCGTCTTCGCCGCGCACCGACCAGATGCGGCGCGCGACCTCGCGCTCGATTCCGCCGACGTGATAGAAATTGTCCCAGTGATAGCGGGATTCAAACTGCACACGCGCGGTGCGCAGATAGCGCGCGGCTTCGTAGCGCCGGAACGCAGCAGGGAAATCGCCGCCGCTCTGTTCGATCATTTCGGCAAGGCACACGGCATCTTCGATCGCCATGCAGGCGCCCTGCGCCAGCGTTTGCAAGGTCGGATGTGCGGCGTCGCCCAGCAACGTGACGCGGCCCTTGCTCCAGTGCCGGATCGGATCGCGGTCGGAACTCACCCAGCCGCGCCGCGACAGGTCCATCATCGCCCACAACGCTTTCATGGTCGGATGCGAATCCCGATAGACGTGATCGAGATCGGGATGCGGGCTCGCGGTATCGCTCGGCTGCGCGTTCGAGGTCTTGAACACCGTGACGATGTTGAACAGCGTCGAATTGCGCAGCGGGTAGTGCACGATGTGGAAGCCCGGCCCCGACCACAGCACAACATCGTCGCGATCGACGGCGAACTTCACATCGGCCATCGGCACAATGGTGCGATGCGCCACATAGCCGATGGTGCGCGGCTCGCCCTCACCCAGCATCTGCTGGCGGACGGTGGAGCGCAGCCCATCGGCACCGATCAGCGCCGCGCCCTCGATGGTGCGGTTGTCCTCGGTGCGCACGCGCAGCCGATCGCCATGGTCTTCGTAATCCGCGACACCACGGCTCGCCACCAACTCGACATTCGGCAGCGCCTTGCAGGCATCGAGCAGCACGCCATGAAGATCGACGCGATGAATGACCACGTAGGGGCGTTTGAAGCGCTGGCGAAACGAATCCCCGACCGGGATGCGCGCGATCTCGCCACCATCGACGGAATCGACCATCAGAATGGCCTTGGGGAATAGCGCGTGCGCCAGCACCGCGTCGGTGACGCCGAGCCGGTCGAACATTGGGAACACGTTGGGGCCAAGCTGGATGCCGAAACCGATGACGCCGAACTCCGGCGCCTGCTCCAGCACGCGCACCGCAAAGCCCTTGCGCCCAAGCGCCAGCGCCACGGCTGCTCCGCCGAGCCCGCCGCCCACGACAATGATGGGGTCGTGCTTGCCTGCCACCTCGCCTCCGCGAATCAGTCGGCAAGCTAACCCGCTGGCGGGGAAAGGTGAATCCTCAGCCCCCGGAAAAGAACCGAGCGGCGGCAGCGTGATTCAAAAGCCACAATCGACATTATTAGACTGCTAGCCCGCGACACCGATCCGCTTGATCTCCCATTCCAGCTCGATGCTGGACTTGTCCTTGACGCGCTGGCGCACGGTTTCGCCCAACGTCTCGATGTCGGTGGCGGTGGCGCCGCCGAGGTTGATCAGGAAGTTGCAGTGCAGTTCCGACACCTGGGCGCCGCCAACCGTGAGGCCCCGGCAGCCGGCAGCGTCGATCAATTGCCAGGCCTTGCCGCCGGGCGGGTTCTTGAAGGTCGAGCCGCAGGTTTTGTTCGGCGGCTGGCTTTCGCGGCGCCGTTTGGCGATGTCGTCCATGGCGGCCGTGATGGATGCGATCTCGCCGGGCCGACCCTGGAACAGGGCCTCGGTGAAAATCACGTCGTCGGGCGCGCTGGAGTGCCGGTAGGTGTAACCCATGTCGGCATTGCGGAACGTGCGGATGTTGCCGGCGCGATCCACGCCACGCGTTTCGATCAGGATGTCCTTGGTTTCGCCACCATAGGCGCCGGCGTTCATGCGCAGCGCGCCGCCGATACCACCCGGAATGCCACTGAGGAACTCGAGGCCCGCGATGCCAGCATCGCGGGCGGCGCGTGACACCCGCCCGTCGAGAATGCCGGTGCCTGCGCGCAGGCGGTGGCCGTCTTCGATCTTGATCTCGCTGAAGCGGCCACCGAGTCGCACCACCACGCCCGCAATACCACCATCGCGGATAATGATATTCGACGCCGCGCCCAGGACCGTCACCGGAACGTCGGCCGGAAGATGCGCAAGAAAATAGCCGAGGTCCTGCTCGTCAGCCGGCATGAACAGAACCTGCGCCGGACCGCCGACCCGGAACCAGGCGCTTTCGGCGAGCGACGCGTTTGCCAAGAGCCGGCCGCGCAGCTCCGGCACCTTGGCCTTCAAGTCCGGAACAATGTCCGGAAAGCTCACGGCAGCGCCTTCAATTCGCCCGCGAGCGAATAAGCCCATTGTGTGATGTTGCCGGCGCCGAGGCACACGACGTAATCGCCGGGTTTCGCCAGGCCTTTCACGATGCCGGCGAGTTGCGGCTGCCCCGGCAGCGGGATCGCGTGCCGGTGGCCGCGCGCACGAATGGCGGCAACGAGATTGTCGCGATCGGCACCCTCGATCGGCGCCTCACCGGCCGGATAGACCTCGGTGACGATCACCGCATCGGCGTCGTTGAAGCAGGTGGAGAACGGCTCGAACAATGTCTTGAGCCGCGTGTAGCGATGGGGTTGCACGACTGCAATCACCTGGCCCTTGGTGGATTCGCGCGCGGCCTTGAGCACGGCTGCAATCTCGACTGGATGGTGGCCGTAGTCGTCGATGATGGTGACGCCGTTCCATTCACCCGCGCGGGTAAAGCGGCGGCGCACGCCCCCAAACGATGCCAGCGCCTTGCGGATGGTGTCGTCCGGAATACCGAGCTCACGCGCGACGGCGATCGCCGAGGTGGCGTTGAGCGCGTTGTGGCGGCCAGGCATTGGCAGCGTGAGCTTGTCGATGGTGTGCACCACCTTGCCGGCCCGGTCGCGAAACTGCACCGCGAAGCGGGAGCGACCATCGGCGTGATCCAGATCGGTGAGGCGAACGTCGGCCTGCGGATTCTCGCCATAGGTGATGATGCGGCGATCCTCGATACGGCCGACCAGGCGCTGCACGATCGGATGATCGGTGCACATCACGGCAAAGCCGTAAAACGGCACGTTCTCGATGAAAGCAAAGAAGGCGTCCTGCACCGCCATGAAGGTTTTGAAGTGGTCGAGATGCTCGGCGTCCACGTTGGTGACGATGGCGATATCGGCCGGCAGCTTGAGGAACGTGCCGTCGGATTCGTCAGCCTCGACCACCATCCAGTCGCCGGCGCCGAGGCGGGCGTTGGTGCCATAGGCGTTGATGATGCCGCCGTTGATCACGGTCGGGTCGAAGCCGCCGCCATCGAGCAGCGCCGCGACCAGCGAAGTCGTGGTGGTCTTGCCGTGGGTACCCCCAATGGCGACGCAGCTTTTCAGCCGCATCAGCTCGGCCAGCATCTCGGCGCGACGCACCACCGGCAGGCGCTTCTCGCGCGCCGCCACCAGCTCCGGATTGTCGCGCTTGATGGCTGACGACACCACCAGCACGTCGGCGCCGTCAACGTGTTTGGCGTCGTGACCGACGAAAACTTTGGCGCCTTTGTCACGCAGCCGCTTGACGTTGGCGTTGTCGGAGGCGTCGGAGCCCTGCACCGTATAACCGAGGTTGATCAGCACCTCGGCGATGCCGCTCATGCCAATGCCGCCGATGCCGATGAAATGGATCGGCCCGATGTCGCGCGGCAGTTTCATTGCAGGAAGTCTCCGGTGCTAGAGCATGATCCCGAAAAGTGGGAACCGGTTTTCGGAAAAGATCATGCTCCCATAAACTAGCGTAGTGGCGGTATCACACCAGCCACCCGCAACACCAGATCGGCCAGGCGCTCGGCGGCGTCGGTCGCGCCTTGCGACTTGGCGGCCGCCGCCATGGCGGAAAGGCGCTCGGGCTCGGCCGCGAGCGCCGCAATTTCGGCCGCCAAACGATCGGGCGTGAATTCGGCCTGATCGAGGCGGATGGCGCCACCAGCCTGCGCCAGAACACCGGCGTTGGCGCGCTGGTCCTGGTCGAGTGCGTGCGGCAGCGGCACCAGGATCGACGGCCGCCCGATGGCGGCAAGTTCGGCAACGGTCGATGCGCCGGAACGCGACACCACCAGATGGCTCGCCGCCATGCGCGCCGGCAGGTCGGTGAAGAAGGGCGCGATCTCGGCATTCACGCGCAGTCGAGCGTAAAGGTGACGGACGCGCGACAAATCCTCATCACGGGCCTGCTGCACAATGCGCAGCCGCATCTGCAGGCGCGGCTCGAGCCGTTCAATCGCCGGCGGCACGATCTCCGCCATCACGTGCGCGCCTTGACTCCCTCCGAACACCAGGAGCTGCAGCAAGTCCGCCGTATCCGGTTGCGCATACGGCGTTGCGGCGGCCGCGATCACAACCGGCCGCACCGGATTGCCGGTGTAGGTCGCCTTGGCGGCGAGGTCCGGCTCCTTGTCGAGAATGCCGGGAAAGCCCGTCGCGATCATTCGGACGCGCGGCGCCAGAAATCGATTGGCGCGGCCCATGACCGCGTTCTGCTCGTGGATCACGGTCGGGATGCCGCGCAAGGTCGCCGCCAGCAGCGGCGGAATGGTCGGATAGCCGCCGAAGCCGACCACGACGCTCGGCCGGATGAACGGCAGCTTGAGCCATGCCTTTGTGAGGCCATAACCGAGCAGCGTGCCGGTCTTGGCGAGCGAAAACGGATTGCGGCTGCGGATGGTCGCGCTCGGAATGATGTGAACGGCAGATTGAGCGAAGGCGCCGGAGTGACGCGCCGCGCGCGCATCGGTCGCAAGCTCGACCGCGATATCGCGCTTGGCGAGCGCGGCGGCGAGAGCCTCCGCAGGAAACAGATGGCCGCCCGTGCCGCCGGCAGCGACGAGCACGCCGCCTTTCGCCATCAGGCCGTTCTCCGCACCAGATAGGCGTCGCGGCTCGCCAGCATCTCGGCGCGCGGACGCTCGCGCGTCAACGCCAGCAGCATGCCCATGCCGTAAGCAAGCGAGAGCATCGACGAACCGCCATAGGAAATAAACGGCAGCGTCATGCCCTTGGCGGGCAGCAGATGCAGGTTCACCGCCATATTGATGGCCGATTGCATGCCGAACAGCATCGCGAGCCCTGCGGCGGCGAAGCGGATGAACGGCTCCTCGTTGTGCATGGCGTGACGCAGCGCGCGAATGACGATCAGCGCAAACAGCCCCAGCAACAGCAGGCACAGCACGATGCCGTATTCCTCGGCCGCGACCGCGAACACGAAGTCGGTGTGGCCCTCGGGCAAGATGCGTTTGATCGTGCCCTCGCCCGGGCCGCGGCCAAGCCAGCCACCGCGCACAAACGACTCGATGGCGTAATCGACGTTGAACGTGTCGCCGGACGCCGGATCGAGGAAGCGCTGGATGCGCCGCGCCACGTGCGGCACGGTGAAATAGGCGCCGGTGAGCCCGACCGCGGCGACGCCGGCCAAGCCAGCAACCCAAATGAGCCGCATGCCGGCCATAAAGAACAGCGCGCCCCACACCAGCGCGATCAACATGGTCTGACCGAAGTCGGGCTGCATCACCAGCAGCGCCACGACCAGCAGCAGCAGCGCGAGCGCGATGGTGTTGGCCGGCATTTCGGGACGCCGCGCCGATTCACCGAACAGCCATGCGATCAGCACCACGAACGCAGGCTTGAGGAATTCCGAGGGCTGCACGTTGACCCCGAAGATCACGAGCCAGCGGCGCGCGCCTTTGATCTCGGCCCCAAAATACGGCGTCGCCGCGACCAGCAGGATACTCACGAGAAACACGCCCAGCGCGACGCGGCGAATCTGGCGCGGCGACATCACCGAGACCACCAGCATGACCAGCACGGCGGCGACGAGGAAGAACACCTGACGGTGGGCAAAATAAAACGCTTCGAGGTTGAGCCTTGCGGCCACCGGCGGACTCGCCGCCAGGCAGAGCACGATACCGGCAAGCATCAGCGCCATCAGCGCCGCGATCATCGTCCGGTCGATCGTCCACCACCAATCGGCGAATGGCGTGCGTTGCGTGCGCGAAATCATGACCTCATCCCGCCCGGCGATGTCCCCGGTCTGTTGTCCACCGGGCATGGTTTCCAAGGGATTAAGATTTGGCCGCCCAGGACTCGGCCGGGAGCCGATTGCCGGACTTTTCGGGCACCCTAGAATGGACGGGCCCAACGAGACCAACATAGGGCTGCAACATGCGCCGGCTCGCGTTTCTGCTCATGACCGTCATTCTGGCCAGTCAGCCACACCCATCCGGCGCGCAGCAGCGCGGCGAGAAGTGGGTGGTGAGCTGGGCGGGCTCGGTCCAAGGGCCCTACCCGGTCGGCAATCCGTCCGCTCAGCCCGACCAGAAGTTCGCGTTTCCGTCGCCGGCCCTGGGCGCCCGGAACCAGACTTTCCGCATGGTCTTGCGGCCAGACATTTGGGGCAGGCAAATGCGGCTGCGGTTGAGCAACGTGCTCGGCGCCGGGCCGATCAACTTCGACGGCGTTTTCGTTGGCCTGCAGTTGGGCGGACCGGCGCTGATCAAGGGTACGAACCGGCCGGTCACCTTCAACGGCAAGAACAACGTGACGATCGCGCCGGGCACGTCGGTGTGGAGCGATCCCGTCATGCTCACCTTCGTGCGCGATCCGGCCTCTGCCGAGTTGACCGGCCGCAAGCTCGCCGTGAGCTTCCATGTGGCGGGCGAGAGCGGCCCGATGACCTGGCACGCCAAGGCGCTGCAGACCTCCTACGTCAGCGCGCCGAACAGCGGATCGCTTGGCCAGTCCGAGGATGAGGCAGCCTTCCCGTTCAGCACGGCGTCGTGGTTCTTCCTCGATGCGGTCGAGATGACGGCGCCGGCGTCGAGCGGCGCGATCGTCGCCTTCGGCGATTCGATCACCGACGGCACCGCATCGACCATGAACGGCGACGATCGCTGGCCGGATGTGCTGTCGCGCCGCCTGCACGCCATTCACGGCAACCGCATCGCCGTGGTCAACGCCGGCATTGGCGGCAACCAGATTGCGGGACCTCCGACCTACGGCTCCGACAAGCCTTTCCCCGGCGGACCGTCCGCCCGCGCGCGGATCGACCGCGACGTGCTCGATCTTTCCGGCGTGACGCACCTGATCTGGCTCGAGGGCATCAACGACTTCAGCCGCAACGGCAATGCGTCGCTCGACAAGGTGATCGACAGTATGAAGGAGCTGGTCGCTCACATTCGCGCCAAGGCGCCGCAGATCAAGATCATCGGCGCGACGGTTCTGACCGCGCTCGGCTCGTCGAGCCCAGCGCATGGATTCGCAGAACAGGATCAGAAGCGGAAAGCGCTCAACGACTTCATCCGCAACTCGGGGCTGTTCGACGGCGTCATCGATTTCGACAAGGTGGCGCTCGATCCGGCAACCGGGGGCCTCAAGGCCGAATTCGTGCCGGAGAGCACGACCGGCGGCCCGGGCGACAAGCTGCACCCGAACCGAACCGGCTATCTGGCGATGGGAATGGTGATCGATCTCGGCCTGTTCAAGCCGAAGCAGCCAGCCGGGCGCTGAGTTGCACCACTAACCGCTGATGGGCTTCAGCCCCGGTAGCGCCAGCACAAGGTCGCGGAACGCCGTGCCGCGCACCTCGAAATTGCGGTACTGGTCGAACGAGGCGCAGGCCGGCGACAGCAGCACCACCGGCTCCTTGGCGGTGGAGGCCGCCGCATCGCGGGCTGCGGCTGCCACCGCCCGGTCGAGCGTGCCGGCGATTTCATAGGCCGCCTTACCGTCGAGCGTTTTGGCGAAGTTGTCCGCCGCTTCACCGATCAGATAGGCCTTGCGGATCCGCGGGAAGAAGCCCGCCAGCGAAACGATACCGCCGGTCTTGGGCTTGCCACCGGCGATCCAGAAAATGTCGTCGAAGCAGGCGAGTGCCTGCGCCGAGGAATCTGCGTTGGTGGCTTTGGAGTCGTTGACGAACAGCGTCGCGCCCTGGTGGCCGACCTGCTCCATGCGGTGCGCGAGGCCTGGAAATGAACGCAGCCCATTCTGGATCGCAGCGGCATCGAGGCCGAGCGCGAGCGCCGCCGCTGACGCGCAAGCAGCGTTCTGGGCATTGTGCAGGCCGCGCAGCGAACCGATGCCGCCGAGTCGCGCCACCAGCGTGGCGGTACCGCCAGCGGCGCGCATGATCTGGTCCTGCTCCACATAGATGCCGTCCGGCAACGGACGGCGCACCGAGACGCGGACCACATTGCCGCCGCGCTGTTCGATCCGGTCGGCCGCCGCCTGGCACCAATTGTCATCGACACCGACCACGGCGGTGCCGTCGCGCTGTACGCCCGAGACCAGGCGCTCCTTGACGGCTGCGTAGTTCGCGAGCGTGCCGTGGCGGTCGAGATGATCTTCGCTGACGTTGATCAGCAAGCCGACGCGCGGGTCGAGCGAGGGCGCAAGATCAATTTGGTAAGACGAGCATTCGACCACATGGGCGTGACTGGGTCGCGGCGGATTCAAAGTCAGCACTGCGGTGCCGATGTTGCCGCCAAGATCGGCAGAACGGCCAGCCGACACCAAGAGATGATGGATCAGCGCCGTGGTGGTGGACTTGCCATTGGTGCCAGTAATCGCGACGAAGGCCGAGTCCGGCGCAATTCTGCGGCGCTCGCGGCAAAACAGCTCGATATCGCCGATCACCTCGACGCCGGCGCTGCGCGCAAATCCGACCGGCCAATGCGGCACCGGATGGGTGAGCGGCACGCCGGGCGCCAACACCAGAGCTGCGACGCCCGACCAATCGATCTGGCGCAAATCCGCGGTCTTGATGCCCGCGGCAGCGGCCTTGGCGACGCTCTCGGCGCTGTCATCGAAGCCCATGACGTCGGCGCCGCCCGCAACCAGAGCCTGCGCGCTCGCGAGCCCCGAGCCGCCGAGGCCGAACACGGCAACGCGCTTGCCGGCGAAGGACGTGACGGGGATCATCGCAGCTTCAGCGTCGCAAGACCGGCCAACGCCAGCACGATCGCGATGATCCAGAACCGGATCACGATCTGCGGCTCGGTCCAGCCCTTCTTCTCGAAGTGGTGATGGATCGGCGCCATCAGGAACACGCGCTTACCGGTGAGCTTGAAAAAAACCACCTGCACGATCACCGACGCCGCCTCCAAGACGAACAGCCCGCCGACGATGGCGAGCGTGATCTCGTGTTTGGTTGCAACCGCCACCGTGCCGATCAAGCCGCCAAGCGCAAGCGAGCCGGTGTCACCCATGAAGATCGAGGCGGGCGGCGCGTTGAACCAGAGGAATCCCAGGCCAGCGCCGATCACCGCGCCGCAGATCACTGCAAGCTCGCCGGTGCCGGCGACGAAATGGATTTGCAGATAGTCGGAGAACACCGCGTTGCCGACCAGATACGAAATGCCGAGAAAGCTCGCCGCCGCGATCATCACCGGGCCGATGGCAAGCCCGTCGAGCCCATCGGTGAAATTCACCGCGTTGCCGGCGCCAACGATGATGAAGGTGCCGAAGGCCAGGAAGTACCAGCCGAGATCGATCACCAGTTCCTTGAAGATCGGGAGGGTCAGCGAGGTGGCGAACACCGGGCGGCCGAGGCTCGCGATGGCATAGCAGGCCGCAACCGCAATCGCCGACTCGATGAGGAGCCGGAGCGGCCCGGCAAATCCAAGATGGCTCTGCTTCGTCACCTTTAAGTAGTCGTCGTAGAAGCCCACCATGCCGAAGCCCAGCGTCACCGCCAGCACAATCCAGACATAGGGATTGTGCGGGTTGGCCCACAGCACGGTCGCCGCCACGATGCCGAGCAGGATCATCAGGCCGCCCATGGTGGGCGTGCCGGCCTTGACGAAATGCGACTGCGGGCCATCGGCGCGGATCGGCTGACCCTTGCCCTGCCGGATCCGCAGATGGTTGATGATCCACGGACCGAACAAGAACACGAACATCAGCGCGGTGATCATCGCGCCGCCGGTGCGCACGGTCAGGTAACGAAACACGTTAAAGAACGAAAGCGTGCTGGAGAAATCCGCCAACCAATAAAGCATCGGATCAACCTTGCGCGGGCGCCGCGACGCCAGCGCGGTGGGAGGAATACCGGCGCGCGAGCGCCTTGACGATAGGCCCCATCTTGGAACCAAGCGAGCCTTTGACCATAACCACGTCGCCCGCGCGCACCGCCCCCAGCACGTCGGCTTCTAGCGCAGCGGACGTCTCCGCATAGCCGCCCCGGCGTTCGGAGGGAAGAGCCTCCCACAGCGAATGCATCAGCGGGCCGGAACAAAACACCAGATCGACCGCGTCGGCGACGATCGGCTGGATCAGCCCGCTGTGAAGTTCGGCGCCCTTGGCGCCAAGCTCCAGCATGTCGCCCAGTACGGCGATCCGCCGGCCGCGCGGCCCAACCGGCGCCTGGCCGAGCAGCGCCAGCGCCGCACGCATCGAGGCCGGATTGGCATTGTAGCTTTCGTCGATCAGCAGAGCCTGGCCGCCCGGCACATCGAGCGTCAGCCGCTCGCCGCGGCCGATGGCCGGCCGCAATTTTGACAGCGCCAGAGCGGCGAGCGCGAGATCGCCGCCCGCCAGCGCCACCGCGGCCAGCACCGCGAGTGAATTGAGCACCATGTGCCTGCCGGGCGCGCCAAGCTTGTAGGTGACCTCGAGGCCGAGGATGCGCGCCTGCACAGTCGAGGAATCGGGCTGCAACGCGCATTTGACAAGCCGCGCGTCGGCCCGGGCGTTTTCGCCGAATGAGATGATTTTGGCGACGCCTGCTGCTTTGGCGGCCTTTTGCAGACGCGCATATTGCTCATTGTCGCGATTGATCACCGTGGCGCCGCCGGGCTCGATGCCGGAGAAGATTTCCGCTTTGGCATCCGCAATCGCCGCGACCGATTTGAAGAATTCGAGATGCACCGGCGCGATCGTGGTGATGATCGCGACATGGGGGCGCACCAGCTTGGTCAGCGGCTCGATCTCGCCCGCGTGGTTCATGCCCATTTCGAGCACCGCATAGCGTGCGCTCGCGGGGCAGCGCGCGAGCGACAGCGGCACGCCCCAGTGATTGTTGTACGAAGCCGCGGACGCATGGGTTTCGCCATCGGCCGAGAGTGCAAGGAGCAGCGCCTCCTTGGTGCTGGTCTTGCCGACCGAGCCGGTGACGCCAATGAATTTGCCGCCACTACGCGCGCGCGCGGCACGCGCGAGATCGCGCAGGCCTTCGAGCACGTCGGGCACCGCCAGAAGCGGCGCGTCAGCCGCAAACATCGAGCGCCGGTCGTTCGCCACGACGGCGAGACCGGCGCCGGCCTTCAGGGCCGCCTCGACGAACTCATGGCCGTCACGGCTGTCGCCTTTGATGGCGAAGAACGCATCCCCCGACTGCAAGCTGCGGGTGTCGATGGAAAGGCCGTTGGTCGATGTGGGCAACGGGCCGCACGCCAATGCTCCCATGGCCGCCGCCATGGCGTCGGTGGTCCACAGCGGCGCGCTCATGCGACCTTCTCCTTCAGCGCCGCTTCCACCGCCTCGTGATCGCTGAACGGCAAGGTGCGATCGCCGATGATCTGGCCGGTTTCGTGGCCCTTGCCGGCGACCAGCAAGACGTCGCCGCGGTCGAGCGCAGCAATCGCATTGCGGATCGCCTCACGCCGGTCGCCAATCTCGACAGCACCGGGCGCGGTTTTTAGAATTGCGGCGCGGATCGCGGCGGGATTTTCGCTGCGCGGATTGTCATCGGTCACGATCACCCGGTCGGCAAGCTGGGCGGCAATTGCCCCCATCAGCGGCCGCTTGCCCATGTCGCGGTCGCCGCCGCAGCCAAACACGACGACAAGCTTGCGTTGCACATAAGGCCGCAGCGCCTCCAGCGCCTTGGCGAGCGCATCGGGCTTGTGGGCGTAATCGACAAAGATCGGCGCACCGTTGCGCTCACCGGCCAAATCGAGCCGCCCCTTGGCGCCCTGGAGCGAAGCGAGCGCGGCGAATACGGCGCTGGCCTGCCCGCCGGTCGCAATCGCAAGACCGGCCGCGACCAGCGCGTTCTCGATCTGGAATCCGCCGACCAGCGGCAGGCGCACGTCGAAGCGCTGGCCTGCGTACTCAACCGTCATTCTTTGTGCGAAACCATCGATCGCGGCGCTGACGAGACGGATGCCGTCGCCGTGGCGGCCAACGGTGATCAGCTTCAGTCCGCGCTTCTTGGCGGCAGCGACCACAGCGTCAGCGTGCTCGTGATCGACATCGATCACCGCGCTGCCGCCGTCGACCACCAGCGCCTCGAACAGCCGGAGCTTGGCCGCAAGATAAGCCTCGATGGTCGGGTGATAATCGAGATGATCGCGCGACAGGTTGGTGAAGGCGCCGGCAGCGACGCGCACACCATCGAGCCGATGTTGATCGAGCCCGTGCGAGGAGGCTTCCATCGCCAGATGGGTGATTCCTTCTTCGGCAAGTTCCGCAAGTGTGCGATGGAGCGCGACTGGGTCGGGTGTGGTGAGCGAGCCATAGGTTTCGCGCTTGGGCGTGACGAGGCCGATGGTGCCGATGCTCGCCGCTTGGTGGCCGAGCGCCGCCCAGATCTGCCGCGTGAACGCCGCGACCGAGGTCTTGCCGCTCGTGCCGGTGACCGCCGCAACCACGCGCGGCTGGCGCGCATAGAAGCGCGCGGCCGCGAGCGCGAGCACCCGGCGGGCGTTTTCCACCGCCACGAAGGGCACGCCTGCGGGCAGCGCCGTCGCCGGCGCGCGTTCGCCGACGATGGCGGCGGCACCGGCCGCCGCAGCCGCTGCCGCAAACGTCAGCCCATCGGCCTTGCTGCCCGGCACCGCCACGAATACGTCGCCACGTTTGACGGCACGGCTGTCCATGGTGACGCCGCTGATCTCGATAGCGCCGAGGCGCACATCGAGACTGGCTGAATCGGCAAGGAGTTCGGAGAGCTTCATTGGGGCCGTTGTGACGAAGCGCGAGCCATCAGCGCGTTGATGCGCGTCTTCGACGCGCCATAGCCCGCGATCCTGGAGTCCATAACCATCTATCGCCGCATCATGGCAAGACCGGGATGACCGATCCCGAATTTGCTTCACTGCTGCCTGGGTTTATTGCCTGGCCTTGGCCAGGAGAAGCTGGTCGGCCGGCGGCAGGTCGAAACGCGGCTCGATGCCGAGCATCGGCGCAATGCGGGCAATCACGGCGGCCGCGGTCGGCGCAGCGTTATAGCCGGACGTCGCATAGCCCGCGGTTTCCGGCAGGCCCTGCGGCTCGTCGAGCAAGATCAGCACCTGATACTGCGGTTTGTCGGCCGGCAGGATCGCCGTGAAGGTGGTGAGCACCTTGTGCTTGGAATAGCGGCCGCCGACGACCTTTTCCGAGGTGCCGGTCTTGCCGCCGATGTAATAGCCCTTCACCTCGGCCTTGGTGGAGGTGCCCTTTTCGACGTTAAGCCGCATCAGGTAGCGCATCTTGTCGCTGGTCTCGGGTTTGACGACCTGCTTGGCGAGCGCGCGGGCTTCTTCCACGCTGCGCTTCATGAAGGTCGGCGGGATCAGCAGGCCGCCGTTCACCAGCGCGCTGATGCCAGAAACCGCTTGCAGCGGCGCCACCGACAGGCCGTGACCGAACGCGATCGTCACGGTGTTGAGCTCGCCCCAGCGCTTAGGAACGAGCGGTTCGGCGCTCTCCGGCAATTCGGTGCGCAGCCGGTCAAGCTGGCCCATCTTTCTGAGGAACCATTTGTGGTGCTCGACGCCCAAGGAGAGCGCCATCTTGGCGGTGCCGATGTTCGACGAGTAGATGAAAATCTCCGGCACGGTGAGGACACGGTTCTTGCCGTGGAAGTCGCCGATGGTGAACTTGCCGTAGCGCAGCGAGCCGCGTGCATCGAACGTCGAATTGAGCGTCACCTTGCCGGAGTCGAGCGCCATCGCGACCGTCAACGCCTTGAAGGTCGAACCGAGCTCGAACACGCCGGTGGTGAGCCGGTTGATGCGCAGCGGATCGTTGGCCTGCTTCGGGCTGTTGGGGTCGTAGTCCGGCAGCGACACCATCGCGACGATCTCGCCGGTGTTCACGTTCACGACCAAGCCGGCCGCGGCCTTGACCTTGAACTTCACGGCCGCGGCGATCAGTTCGTCTCGCAGCGCGTGCTGCACGCGCAGATCGACGGCGAGCTCAATCGGCTTTTGCAAGCGGTCGGTGGCAAGGCCCGCCATGTGCAGTGCTTGTAAGCCACGGGTGTCGACCCATTTTTCGATGCCGGCGATGCCCTGGTTGTCGATGTTGACGTGGCCGATCAGGTGGGAGACCTCGGCGCTGTTCGGATAGACGCGCTTGTTCTCCGACAGGAAACCCACGCCCGGCAGTCCGAGCCGGTGGATTTCCCGCTGCTGCTTCGGCGAAATCTCGCGCTTGACCCAGATGAAGCCGCGCTTGGTATCGAGCCGCGTACGCAAATCCGCGCCGTCGAGGTCCGGCAGCACGGCGGTGAGCATTTCGACCGCCTCGTCGAGATCGATGATCCGGCGCGGCTCGGCGAACAGTGACGGCGCGCGCACATCGGTCGCCAGAATGCGCCCGTTGCGGTCATAGATATCCGGCCGCGCGGTGGCGATGCGGTCCTGCGATCCGGGACGGCGGACGATGTGACTTTCGGGCACCACCGCGAACATGACGAGGCGGCCCGCGATCACCGTATAGATCGCCGCGAAGGCCAGAATGGCGAGCCCGACGCGGGCGCGCGCCTTGGCGTTGCGATCGACGTTCTGGCCATAGAGCAGCGTGCGCACAAACCGCTGCCAGCGCTCTGACAGGGGCGCCACCGGCGCGGCCGGCGTCGCCGGCGCAATCTGCGGGGCTGCGGCGTCCATCGGGCTTACCGCTGCTCCCTGAGGTTCGGGACGCTGCCGGTTGGCGTCTCGGTGTCTTGGCTTTCGGGCTGAGCCGCAATGGCGTCATCCGCCGGCGGCTGCACGATCTGCGGCGGCCGCTGCGGCAGCCGATCGAGTGAGTCGAACTGGAACCCCTGCGCTGGCCCGAGCGGCAGGTGGCGCCGGATAATGTCTTGCAGGCGCGCAGGATTTCCGAGTTTCTCCCATTCGGCGCGCAGCGCCGCGATCAGATCGCGTTCGCGCCGGATCTCGGAACGCATCTGTGCCAAGCGCTCGGCACGCAGCGTGGATTCGAATTTGATCTCATAAACGTAGGCCGCAGCGAGCACGAGCAGAATGACGACGCATAGATTGAGGATACGCATGTCACGTGTCCTTCACGATGTCGGCGAGGGACGGCAACGGCGGCAGCAAGCGGTCACTGTCCTCGGCGCGTGGCGGCGCATCGTTGCGTTCGGCAGCGCGGAGCTTGGCGGAACGCGCGCGCGGATTGCCGGCGACCTCCGCCTCGTCTGCCACGACGGGACGTTTGGTGAGCAAACGGAATGTCGGCTGCGGCCCCACGATATCGGGCTGATGGCGCGAAACGCTGGCGGTGCGCGATCGCTCGGTCAAAAACGTTTTCACGAGACGATCTTCGAGTGAATGAAACGACACCACCACCAGCCGGCCGCCAGGCTTGAGAATGCGCTCGGCGGCGGCGAGCCCGCTCGCCAATTCGGGCAGCTCTTCGTTGACGAACATGCGCAGCGCCTGAAACGTGCGCGTGGCCGGATGGATGGCGCCCGGCCGCGCATGCACCACACCGCCGACGATCTCCGCCAGCGCAGCGGTGGATTCGATCCTCGCGGTCCGGCGCGCCGCCACGATGGCGCGCGCCACCGCGCGCGAATGCCGTTCCTCGCCGAGTTGGAAAATGATGTCGGCAAGCTCGCGCTCGGGCGCCTGCGCCACCACGTCGGCCGCGCTCGGGCCTTCGCCGCTCATGCGCATGTCGAGCGGCCCGTCATGGCGGAACGAAAAACCGCGCGCCGCCTGATCGAGCTGCATCGACGACACGCCGATATCGAGCACCACGCCATCGACCGAGGCATGGCCGAACTTCTCTGCCATCGCATCGAGCGCCGAGAAGCGCTCCTCGATCAGCGTCAGCCGCCCATTGGCGGACTGCACCAGATCCATGCCGTTCGCCACCGCGGTCTGATCGCGGTCGATGCCGATCACTTGGGTGGCAGCCGCCGCCAGGATCGCGCTTGTGTATCCGCCGGCGCCGAACGTGCCGTCGATATAGACGCCGCCGTCACGAACGCCGAGCAGGTCGAGCGCAGAACGCACCAGCACCGGGATATGGCGGGCCAGTCCGCCAGCGACAGCCGAACTGCCGCGGCCCGTCATCATTGCCGCGCTCCGAGTTCCCACGCTCCGGGCCGCGCGGTCGCGCCGACGGCGATCGACTGGACGCAATGCATGGCCGTTTTCAGCATGGCCGTTCTCACCAAATGCCTTGAGCGCTGATTTCGGGACGAAATGAACGGTCATTGGACGCTTGTTCGTGCGGGCCAGTTCCAGCCAAAACGGGCCTTTGCGGGCCGCCGAACCGGACAATTGATTAACGGCGCTTAGTCTTAAGGAATCGTTTGCAAACGGCTGTTCCGGCCCGCATAGACGCGAGTTCCCAGGAATTAAGTCCGCAAATGCGCGAAAATGGAACAGGCGTGGCGCTCGGGCGTTTTCATTTTGCGAGGGGAGTCTTTCCAAGCGAATTCAAGGGAGACTCTACGATGCTCAAGAAACTCATGATCACGACGGCTCTCAGCGGCCTCATGATCGGCGCGGCGGTTGCTCAGGGCAGCACGCCCGCGGATCGTCCGGCCGTCAATCCTCCGGCCGCAGCCACGAACCAGTCCGACACCCGCACTGCGCCGGTCCCGTCGACGGCGAGTTCGGTGAAGTTCATCAACTCGCAACAGCCGGATCAATTCCTGGCGACGAAGTTCAAGGGCACCGACGTGATCGGCGCCAACGAGGAGAAGATCGGCGACGTGTCCGACATCCTGTTCGACAAGGACGGCAAGGTTCTCGCCTATATCGTCAGCGTCGGCGGTTTCCTCGGCATCGGTTCCAAGCAGGTTGCGCTTGAGCCGGCTGCGTTCCAGGTGGTCCCTGGCGACAAATCGAAAAACGAGTCCGACAAGCTCCGCCTGTCCATGACCAAGGACCAGCTCACGCAGGCGGCCAACTTCGAGGCGTATCACGCGCCGCGCACCACGACCGGCATGGCGCCGAACTCGTCGCGCCCCGGCCCGGTTCTGCCGGCTCCGGTGCAGAAGTAACGGCGACGCTGTTGCGTTCGTAAGCGTCCTGACGCTGTTGCGTTGGAGTGTGTAAGTTCTGAAGTGTGTCAGAACGTGTGATCGGCCCAGGTTTCCGGCAAACCGGAGCCTGGGCCGATGCGTTGGGCGACGCGTTTCGTCAGGCCCGCCATATCTTCCCTGCCATGCCTTCGCCCTGCTTCCGTTAAGATTTTCCGGTTATGATTCGGCCATGCCGGATTTCCAGCCCGATTCCAGCGTCGTCTCACGCGTCATCCCCTCGCCCAACCACAATGAGCGGGAGGGCGGACCGCCCGATATGGT
Organism: Rhodoplanes serenus; assembly: GCA_945893145.1. Taxonomy (GTDB): domain Bacteria; phylum Pseudomonadota; class Alphaproteobacteria; order Rhizobiales; family Xanthobacteraceae; genus Z2-YC6860. The sequence goes on from CAMDDZ010000019.1 coordinate 55,913, forward strand.
TCTGCTGCATTACACCGGGATGCAAAGCGCGGAAGCCGCGCGCGTGCGGCTGTGCGATGTCGATGCTGCGGTGTCGTCGCACTATCTGGTTTACGAGGACGGCCACATCGATCAACTCGTGCAGGAAGAGCGCCGCGCCTGGCACGCCGGCAAATCGTTCTGGGCCGGCGAGACCGACCTCAACTCACGCTCGATCGGCATCGAGATCGTCAATCCGGGACACGATTTCGGATATCCCGAATTTCCGAAGCGGCAGATCGCTGCGGTGATCGCGCTCTGCCGCGGCATCATCGCGCGCCGCCCGATTCCGCGCGATCGCGTGCTCGCCCATTCGGACGTCGCACCGAACCGCAAGCAGGATCCGGGCGAGAAATTCCCCTGGCGCCTGCTCGCCGATTCTGGCGTGGGGCTTTGGGTCGAGCCTGCGCCGATCAACGACTGGGTTTCGCTCGGTCCCGGCGACACCGGAGACAAGGTCAGCGACTTGCAACAGGCGCTGGCCGCATACGGCTATGGCATCGAAGCCACCGGCCAATACGACGACGCCACCAGGATCGTCGTCACCGCTTTCCAGCGCCATTTCCGGCCGGCCCAGGTCGATGGATTGTCCGATTCCTCGACGCGCGAGACCCTGCGCAAGCTCATCGCCGCGCGCAACGCGCTGACGCCGCCCAACCGCGCGCAAAACACCCAATCCGCCGCCTCTTGACGGCGGCCGGCAGCGCCCCCATGCCTATCCGGTCAGTCGGCCGGACGGCCGCTCCGGCACCGGCCGAAAGGCTGCCGGGGAGGAAAGTCCGGGCTCCATGGACATGCGGTGCCGGATAACATCCGGCGGGGCCAGTCCGGGCGAAAGCCGGGATTGTCCTCAGGGATAGTGCCACAGAAAACAAACCGCCGCGGCGCGTAGCGTTTAGCCGAGGCAAGGGTGAAACGGTGCGGTAAGAGCGCACCGCGTTTCCGGCGACGGAAACGGCACGGCAAACCCCACCGGGAGCAAGACCGAATAGGGACGGCGTGAGGCGCAAGCCTCGGCCCTTGTCTAGGGTGCCGTCCGGGTAGGTTGCTTCAGGCGCCGGGCAACCGGCGTCGCAGAGGAATGGCCGTCACGTGCGAGGCTCGCGCCTCGCGCCACACAAAACCCGGCTTACAGGCTGGCTGATACGTTAAGGGGGCCCGGTGAAAACTTCACCGGGCCCCCGCCAATTTTCCGGCACGCCAACGCCGTCACGTTGATGCTAGGCTTTCGTAACCTCAGGGGAACGCCATGGTGGAATGTCGAATTTTCTCTCGCGTTGCAATCGCGGGTTTTGCAGTGCTCGTGCTCGCAGCATCCGCCGACGCGCAAACGCTCAAGAGTGGCACGCTCTCGCTCGTGGTGCCGTTCGCATCGGGCGGGCCGAGCGATGTGGCAGGCCGCATCCTCGCAGCCGGGATGCAGGAAGCGCTCGGCCAGACCGTTGTGGTGGAAAATCCGGTGGGCGCTGGCGGCACGGTCGGCTCGCTGCGGGTGTCGAAATCGACGCCCGATGGCTCGCAGTTCGTGCTCGGCAACAACGGCACGCACAGCTGGAGCCAGTCGCTCTACAAGACTCCACCCTACGATGCGGTGAAGGATTTTACGCCGCTTGGCTTGGCGGTCGAATCGCCGCGCGTTCTGATCGTGCCGCGGAATTTCCCGGCCAATACACTGCCGGAGTTCATCGCCTACGTGAAAGCCCATCAAAGCGAAATGCAGTTCGCGTCCGCGGGTGCGGGCTCCGCCTCGCACGTGAGCTGCGTGCTGCTCAACGCGATGCTGGGCGTGAACGTCACCCACGTGCCGTACCGCGGCCTTGGCCCCGCGATGCAGGACCTGATCGCGGGCCGCGTGCACTACATCTGCGATTCTGTTTCCACCTCGAAGCCGCAGATCGAGGGTAACCTCGTCAAAGGCATCACCACCACCGGCGCGCGGCGCTCGCCGGTGCTGAAGGACATTCCGACCGCGAAAGAGCAAGGCTTGGATTTCGAAGTGCTGACCTGGCAGGGCCTGTTCCTCGCCAAGGACACGCCGGAGCCGGTGCTGCGCCAGCTCAGCCAGGGCTTCAGCAAGGCGCTCGATCTGCCCTCGCTGCGCGACCGCTTCGCGCCGCTCGGCGAAGAAGTCCCGACGCCCGAGCGCCGCACGCCGGAATATTTCCGCAAGTTCGTCACCGATGAAATCAACCGCTGGAGCGGCCCGATCAAGGCCAGCGGCGTCACGGTGGAGTGAGGCGGAAGCCAGCGCTTCGACCACAGGCCTTGAAAATCGACTGCAATTAAGCTAGCTAATAAGCTAGCTGTTTCAGGGACCTGCCATGGAAGAAATCGGCGCATTTGACGCAAAGAACAAGCTTTCCGCCCTCCTGGACAAGGTCGAGGGAGGTGAAGAGGTGACGATCACTCGGCGTGGTCGCCCGATCGCCAAGCTCGTGCCGGTGTCGCCCCGACACGATGTTGAGAAGGCACGCGGCGCCATGCAACGCATTCGTACGCTTGGACAACAAATGAAACTCGGGCCGTTCGATTGGGACGAATGGAAGAAGTACCGCGACGAAGGCCGCCGTTGATTTACAATGATCGTGCTCGATTGTTCGACCGCGCTGTCCTGGTTTATTCCTGACGAGGACAGTACGGCAGCTCGCGAGCTTCGTGAGCGGGTCGTCCGCGAAGGCGCCGTGGTGCCCAGCCTATGGCCCATCGAAGTTGGAAATGTCCTCGTCTTCGCAATGCGCCGGCGCCGGATTGATGCGGCTCAACGCTTGGCAGCGCTCGAAGCTTTCGGCGAGCTTCCCATCGAGATCGACACTGAAACGCTCACAAAAGTTTGGCGCGAAACTCTCAATTTGGCGGATGAGTTTCGGCTGACGCTATACGATGCTTGTTATCTCGAATTGGCTCATCGTCGTGAGCTACCGCTCGCCACGCACGACCAAGAATTGCGGGCGGCGGGAAAAAAGCTCGGCATCGAACTGCTGTGATCAAACTCGCGGCTAACTCAGAAAGAACGCCCGCAGCTTCTCGCGCGCCGCGCGGCCGACCGCCGGATCGAAGCAATTGACGATGGCGAGGCGGAATCCGCCGGGCGGCATGGCGTGCCATTCCGGATCGCGGTCTTCGTGGAACGTGATCTGCACGCTCGACACGCCCGGCATGTGTAATACGTCATCGACCAGCGCGCGCGACGGATGGCGATAGCGGCGCTCTTTTGGGCCGAACAGCACCACGCTGAAGCCGTCGCGCCGGTCGCGATCGGCGAAGTCCCAGCGTCCGGCCCGATAAAGCTCGATCACAGCCGCGACCCAGCCGGCGCCGTAGAGGTCGGGCCATTGATCGGAAAAGCGCAAGTGCGCCTCGATGATGGTGCCGCCGATGGTTTCGAGGTTGAGCATGCCGGTGTAGCCGGCCAAGTGGGCGCGCACCCAGGCGCCGCAGCGGACCTCCAGCGCCGGGTCGGCCGCCGCATGCACGATCCAATGATCGAAGGTGCCCTCTCCTGCCGGCTTGCCGGTGACGTGACGCCACCAGCGCGGCGCGCCGTCGATTACGGCGACGTCGGTGCTGACATGGGTGCCTTCAAGCAGCGGCATCCACATGTGGCCGGCGGCATAGCCACGCTGGTATTCGTCGGCATCGCGCAGCACGCGGCTGTCGATGCCCATGCCGCGCAGGTTCACGATCGGTTTGGAAAACGCCGGAAATCGCGGCGGCGTCGTGCCATGCGGCCCAGCTTCGAGGCCCTGGCTCAGCGCGACCGCGATCTTGTCATAGACCCAGCGATGCCGCGGATTCCACAGCCAGGCGTCGCTGTCCTCGGTCGGAATTTCGACGCCGTCCGGACACGGCACGTCCGCGAAGTATTGCAGGCGCCAAGGATCGGCTTCACGAATCATCGGCTTCGCGGATCATAAAGTCTTTGCGGATATGCGACTGCGATCAGGGGGCCGACGGTTGTGGCGGTTCGTCGTTGAGCGAAAGCACATGCACTGAGAAATAATCGTTACGGTCGGTCCAGGTCGAAACCGGCGTCCAGCCCGCGCCGCGCGCGAGACAAGAAAACGACTCGACCGAATATTTGTAGCTGTTCTCGGTGTGGATCGTTTCTCCGACCTTGAACTCGATGCGTTCGCCGCACACCGCCACCCGCTGACGCTTGAGGCTCGCCAGGTGCATTTCGATGCGGTTGCGCTCGCGGTTGAAGAAGGCGTGGTGCTCGAACGCCTCGAGATTGAAGCGCGCGCCAAGCTCACGATTGATGCGCACCAGGAGGTTCTTGTTGAACTGAGCCGTGACGCCCTGGGAATCGTTGTAGGCATTGTGCAGCACGTCCGCGTCCTTGATTAGATCGACGCCAACGACGAGCCTCGCACCGCGCCCGAGAATGCGGGCCGCTTGGCGCAGGAAGGCCGCCGCCTCGTGCGGCTCCAAATTGCCAATGGTCGATCCCGGAAAGAATCCGATGCGCGGTGCAGACCGGACCGTCACCGGCAATTCGAACGGCCGGCCAAAGTCGGCGGCGACCGGCAGCATCGCGATGCCGGGGAATTCGCTTTTCAGCGCGTCGGCCTGCTGGCGCAGGAACTCCGCCGAAATATCGACCGGCACATAGGTGGCCAGATTTTTGGCCGCCCGCAGCACGATCCGGGTTTTGGTGCTGGCGCCGCTGCCGAATTCGATCAACGCGGAGCCCGTTGGCGCGAGATCCGCGATGTCATCCGCGTGCTCGCGCAAAATGCCAAGCTCGCAACGCGTCGGGTAATATTCCGGCAGCGTGGTGATGCGCTCGAACAGCTCCGACCCGGCGCTATCGTAGAAATATTTCGGCGGCAGACGCTTGGGCATCGCGGTGAGGCCCGCAACCACGTCGGCCGCAAATGCGGTTGCGTCCAGCCGATCCGGTTCGACCGGCAGAGCGGTGCGTGCCAGCGCGGTCATGCTCATGACCATTCCCTGTTTTTTTGTTGCGGCATGATCATGTCCGAAAACCGGACCCCACTTTTCGAAATCAAGCTAAGCCGTAGTCGGCCAGCCGCAGCCCGCTGAACTGCCAGCGCGCCGGCGGATAAAAGAAATTGCGGTAGGTCGCGCGCGCATGACCCTCGGGAGTGGCGAGCGACGAGCCGCGCAGCACCATCTGGTTGACCATGAACTTGCCGTTGTACTCGCCGAGCGCACCCTCGGCCGCGCGATAGCCCGGATAGGGCAGATAAGCGCTGCGCGTCCATTGCCACACCACGCCAAACGCGTCGTCGAGCGCGCCCGAACGCGCAGCGATCTCCCATTCGAACTCGGTCGGCAGATGCTTGCCGGCCCAGCGCGCGAACGCATCGGCCTCGTAATAGCTGACGTGGCAAACCGGCGCCGCCGGATCGATGGCTTTGAGGCCCGCGAGCGTCAGACCAAACCACGCGCCGTCGATCTTGCGCCAATAGCCCGGTGCGTCCCAGCTTTCGGCTTGAACGACGTCCCAGCCGTTGGACAGCCAGAGCGCGGGCGCGGCGTAGCCGCCGTCCGCCATGAACTCCAGCCATTCGCCATTGCTGATCAGATGCCGCCCGATGCGCACGTCCTGCAGCAGCACACGATGGCGCGGCAGTTCGTTATCGAAGCAGAAGCCATCGCCGGCGTGACCGGCCTCTTGGATGCCGGCCGAGAGCTCGATGAACTCGCCGCCAGAATGCACCACCGGGCCCTGCCACTTCGCATCATAGGCGGGGTTGGTCGGATTCTGCGCGAAGGCATGCAGCAGGTCGGTCAGCAGCAATTCCTGGTGCTGCTGTTCGTGATGCAGACCGATCTCGACGATGGGCGCGATCTTTTCCATCGTGGCCGCGTCGGCATCCGCGATCAGTTGCGCCACCGCCTGATCGACATGCGCCCGATAGGCCGCGACCTCCGCGGCATTGGGCCGCGTGACCAAGCCACGCTCCGGCCGCGCGTGCCGTGGTCCGGCCGCGACGTAATAAGAGTTGAACAGAAAGGCGAAGCGCTCGTCGTATTCGCGGTAGCCTGGCGCGAAAGCCTTGAGCAGGAATTGCTCGAAGAACCATGTGGTGTGCGCCCGATGCCATTTGGTCGGGCTCGCGTCCGGCATCGACTGCACCACCTGATCTTCAGGCGACAGCGGAGCCGCGCGGCGCTCAGTCTCGGCGCGCACAATCCGAAACGCCTCGGCCCAGTCCTCGGCCGAGTTGCGAAGTCTGGAATTCTGCGGGTCGGTGTCCCAATCATGCAGGGACGCGACAGCGACCGGCATCGTCATCTCCGCTTTTGCCGAGGGGGGAAAATAGGCGGTTACGGCGACTCATCAAGCGCAATCGCGGGAGATTGTTCCCATGTGTGGCGGGGAGCGCAACCCGGAATGTCGCATTTGGCGAGAAGTTGAAAGGTGCGTGATCGGACATAAGGCACAACCCGCCGAGCCCAATTCACAGGCAGACCTCATGGTTCACGCCGCCGTTGGCGTGCGTTACAGTCACGACGCCGGGCAACCAACGATGGGGTTTCACACCCTCAGGGGGTTTCATGTTTGCCTTTGTTTCTCGCCTTCGGACTGTCTCACTCGCCGCCTCACTCACCGCGCTGCTTCTCGCGCTCGCGGCACCACACGCCCACGCGCAGGACAAGACCATCCGCGTCGGCACGCTTAAACTCATCCACGGCATCTCGGCCTACTTCTACGAGAAGTTCGTGCCGGCCGGATATAAGGTCGAGGTCGTTCCATTCGAGAGCCCGACCGACGGCAAAAACGCAGTGCTGACCGGCACTGTCGATACCTGCATCCACGGCATCGCGGCCTTCATCCTCGGCGCCGCCGCCGGCGAACCGGTCATCATCGTCGCCAACGCCAACAACCGCGGCATGGTCATCATGGCGGGCGTCAACAGCGGCATCAAAACCGTCAAGGACCTGAAAGGTAAGAAGGTCGCGATCTTCCCCGGCTCGACGCAAGAGGCCGTCATCCTCGAACGGCTGCGCATGGAGGGCATGACGATCAAGGACATTCAGCCGATCCGGCTGTCATTCAGCGACATGGCTTCGGCGCTCGCCCGCGGCGACGTCGATGCTTACGTCGGCGCCGAACCGGCTGGCGGCATCTCGCTCGCCAACGGCACCGGCGTGCTGGTCGAGTATCCGTATTCGACGCCGATCGGGTCGCTCAACATGATCCTGTCGGCGAGCCAGAAGCAGGTGAAGGAGAATCCCGACCGCATCAGGATGGTGGTCGAGATGCACAAGAAGGCGGTCGATTACGCGATGGCGCACCAGCCGGAGATCGTCGATATGGCGATCGCCAAGCTCGGCCAGCAGAAGAAATCGGTCGAGCTCGCGGTGCCCAACGTCGAACTGGCGTGGAAGATCGACGATACGTTCATGACGCGCGCCAAGGCCTACACGCAGCTCATGTTCGACAACAAACAACTCCGCCAATCCGTCGACCTGGATCAATTCGTCACCAGGCAGTTCCAGTAACTCTCGCGTAACGAGGACCGCTTTGAGCGAGCACGTCACGGCGCTTCCGGAAGCGACACGAGATGCCGCACCGGAAGCGCCGGCCGTCATCGCGGCAGCACGCCGCCGCCGCGACACTCTCGACAAGATCAAGGCGATCGTGCTCGGCGCGGGCTTCCCGCTGCTGTTCGTGGTGTTCTGGCATTTCGCGGTCGCTTACACCAAGACGAAGCTGATCCCAAGCCCGCACGACGTCGGCGTGATGATGTGGGACTTCACGTTCGGCGGCATCTATGACGATGCTTTCAGCGCCACCATCCTCACCCACATCTGGATGTCGGTGACGCGCGTCTACGGCGGCTTTTTTCTCGCCGCCGTGATCGGGATTCCGCTCGGCCTGATGATCGGCCGCATGAAAATGCTGCGGCAATTGCTCGATCCGACCATCAGCCTGCTGCGGCCAATTCCGGTGACGGCCTGGCTGCCGCTGTCGATGATCTTCTTCGGCCTCGGCCCGAAAGCCGCGGTCTTCCTGGTCTTCCTCGGCGCGTTCTATCCGATCCTGCTCAACACCATTTTCGGCGTGCGCTCGGTCGATGCACGGCTGTTCGAGGCCGCCTCAATGCTCGGCTGCACCGGCTCCGCCATGTTCCGCGAGGTGGTGTTTCCGGCGGCGCTGCCGTCGATCTTCAACGGGCTTCGCGTCGCCCACGGCTTTGCCTGGATCCTGATCGTGGTCGGCGAGATGACGGGCGTGCCGACGGGGCTCGGCTCGGTCATCATGGACGGCCGCACGCTGTCGCGAACCGACCTCGTCATCACCGGCATGATCGTGATCGGCGTCATGGGCTTCATCACCGACCGCATCATCGTGATGATTTCCAACCGCGTGCTGAGCTGGAGCCCGCAACACCATGGCTGACGCCCGGCGTACCCAATTGTCGATCCGCGGCGTCACCAAGCGCTTCGTGATGGGCGACGACGAGATCGAGGCGCTGGCGCCGGTCGAAGTCTCCATCGGTTCCGGCGAGTTCGTCTGCCTGATCGGCGCGTCCGGCTGCGGCAAGTCCACGCTCCTTCGCATCATCGCAGGCTTCGAGGAGCCGACCAGCGGCAGCGTGACGTCGGAGGGCAAGCCGATCACCGGACCCGGCAGCGACCGCGGCATGGTGTTCCAGGATTACGCGCTGTTCCCCTGGATGACGGTGCGCCAGAACATTGGGTTCGGACCGCGCCAGCGGCAGCTGCCGCGCAAGGAGATCGACGAGATCGCCGATGAATTCGTCCGCCTGGTGGGGCTAGAGCGTTTCGCCGACCGCTATCCGAGCCAGCTCTCCGGCGGCATGAAGCAGCGGGTGGCCATCGCGCGCGTGCTCGCCAACAACGCCAACACTCTGTTGATGGACGAACCGTTCGGCGCGCTCGACGCGCTGACTCGCGAACAGCTTCAAGGCGAGCTGCTGCAAATCTGGAAACGCACCAAAGTCACCATCATTTTCGTGACGCACTCCGTCGAGGAAGCAGTGATGATGGCCGACCGCGTGCTGGTGATGAGCGCGGGCCCGGGCCGGATCGTCAACGACATCAAGATCGACCTGCCGCGCCCGCGCGACGTGTCCTCGCCGGAGTTCAACGCCATCCGCCGCGACGTGGCGCGCCGGCTCACCAGCCATCTCGCGCCCTCTCGTGCACTTGTGCAAGCCGAGCCCTGAGACATGACAGCCATCTACCGCGGCATGGACCGCGCCACGCTTGACGCCGCCTATGACAATACCGGCGCGGTCGCCAACGTGCAGGAGTATCGCGAGCGCTGGTTGAAGGTGAGCGCGGCACTGCGCGCTGCGCCGCCGTCGCGTTGCGATCTGCGCTACGGTCCACGCCCGCGCGCCACGCTCGACTATTTTCCCGGTGGAGCGCCGAACGCGCCGCTGTTCGTGTTCATCCACGGCGGTTACTGGCAGCGCAACGAGAAGGAGCGTTTCTCGTTCACGGCGCTCGGTCCGCTCGCCCATGGGATCAATGTCGCGGTGCCGGGCTACACACTCGCGCCGGAGGCCCGGCTGACCGACATCGTCGGCGAAATCCGCGCCGCGCTGACGTACCTCGAGGAGCACGCCGGAGAGCTTGGCTTCAACCCCGAGAAAATTTTCATCGGCGGCTGGTCGGCAGGCGGCCACCTCACCGCTGAGGTCGCCGATCACCCGGCGGTGCGCGGCGGCATCCCGATCAGCGGCATCTTCGAGCTCGAACCGATTGCGCTCGGCGTGCTCAACGACAAGCTCCATCTCAACGCCGCTGAGGTTGAAGCCTTGAGCCCGCAGCGCCACATTCCCGACCGCTCGCGGCCGCTGCTGCTATTCTGTGGCGGCAACGAACTGCCCGAGCTGAAGCGGCAATCGGAGGAATACGCCGCTGCTGCCCGCGCGCGCGAATTGCCGGTCAGCCTCGACGTGCTGCCGGGCCATCATCACTTCTCGATCCTCGATGAACTCGCCAAGCCCGACGGCGCGCTGACCCGCGCACTGCGCGGCCTCATCCTGGCGTCAGGCTGAGAACGGCTTGACGTTGTAACCCTTGGGTTGCGCGCGCTCGAAGGCCGCAGCCGCCCGCACCACGTTGGCTTCATCCATGGCCCGGCTCACGAGCTGCAAGCCGACCGGCATGCCGTCCGCCGCGATGCCGGCGCAGACCGTCGCGGAGGGCTGGCCGGTCAGATTGAACGGATAGGCGTAGTAGACCCACGACACCAGATTGCGGTCGCCCAGATGGTCGGGAATGTTCTTGCCGCAATCGAGCGCGGTCACTGGCAGCGCCGGCGACAGCAGCAGGTCGTAGCGCTCGAAGAACAGCCGCATCTTATCGCGGATCGCGTAGCGCTCGAACACTTTCGGATAATAGTCGCGCAGGTCCTGCTGCAGCGCCTGATCGAGAATGTCGGCAACCGCCGGATCGATCAGCTCGCGTTGGCTCTCCAGGAACGGCCGCAGCCGCGTACCGGCGCCGGCGTAGAATTCCGCCGACCACACATCAACCGGATCGCGCTCGAAGACAGTCTCGACATGCTCGACCACGCAACCGAGTTGCTCGAACTGCTTGGCGGCCACATCGAGGATGCGCACAACCTCAGGCTCCGGGTTGGCGTAACCCAACGTGCGGCTATAGGCGATGCGCAACCCCTTCACGTCGGCCTTGCAGGCGGCGAGCAAGTCCGGCACCGGGCCCGCAACCGAATAGGCATCGCGCTCGTCGTAGCCCGCGATCGCCATGAAGAGCAGCGCCGCGTCCTCCATGGTGCGCGTCATCGGCCCGACATGGGCGAGCGTCGTCGTCGCCGACACCGGCCAGACCGGCACGCGGCCGAACTGTCCCTTGATGCCGGCGAGTCCGGTGAAGCAACAGGGAATGCGCACCGAACCGCCGCCGTCAGTGCCGAGCGCGAGCGGCACGATGCCGGCGGCGACCGACGACGCAGCGCCGGCGCTCGAACCACCTGGCGTCTTTTGCAGATTCCACGGATTGCGCGTCATGCCGGTGAGCGGATTGTCGCCCACCGCCTTGCAGCCGAATTCGCTGGTGGTGGTCTTGCCGATGATGATGGCGCCGGCCGCCTTGATGCGCTCAACCACCGGCGCATCGGCCGCAGCCACGTTGTCCACCATGGTGCGCGAGCCGAACCGGTAAGGCTTGCCGCCGAGCGCAATCAGGTCCTTCACCGAGATCGGCACGCCGTGCAGCGGCCCAAGCGGCCCGCCCTGCATCACGGCGTCCTCGGCGGCGCGTGCCGTCTCCATCGCCTCGTCTGGCATCAACAGGCAAAAGGCATTGAGCGAAGCTTGCGTGGTCTCTGCCTTTTCCAAGGCACGGCGCGTCACCTCGACCGGCGACACTTTGCGCTGCGCGATCAGGTCACGCAGCGCAACCGCGGTCATCAGGTCGAATTCGGCGGACATTGGTTCGCGGCCATTGAACGGGACGGGTTATCGGAGTGTAATTCCACCGAACCGAAAGGGCGACCATCATGAAGCTGAAAGCCGTTGCGCTTGCCGCGCTGTTCGCAGCGGCAAGCCCAGCCGCGCAGGCGGCCGAAATCCGCGTGCTGATGAGCGGCGCGTTCAAGGCCCCCATGGCCGACATCAAACCGCTGTTCGAAAAAGCAAGCGGGCACACGCTCGTACTCGACGCTGACACCTCGGGCCGGATCGCAGTGCGCATCGGCAAGGGCGAACAGAGCGATTTCATCATCTCGACCAGCGCCGGCGTCGACGACCTGATCAAGACCGGCAAGGTGCTGCCCGACAGCAAAGCCGCCGTCGCGCGCGCAGGAGTCGGCGTGGTGGTTCGCAAAGGCGCGCCGAAGCCCGACATTTCGACGCCGGAGAAATTCAAGCAGGCGCTGCTCGACGCCAAGACCGTGGCCTACACCAATCCGGCAAGCGGCGGACAGAGCGGGGTGTATTTCGTCAAACTGCTGGCTCAACTTGGCATCACCGACGAAATCAACAAGAAGGCCAAGTTCGGTGATGGCGGCCCGGTGGCGCTCATCGTCGCTGCAAACAATGCCGAGATGGGCATGCAGCCGCTCCCAGAGCTGCTCGCGCATTCCGACGTGGTCGATTTCGTTGGCCCCCTGCCCGCGGCACTACAATCGTACAATCATCTGACCTCCGCCATTCCTTCGAACAGCAAACAGCCGGAGGCGGCGCGCGCATTGATGAAATTCCTGGCGTCGCCTGCCGCGCAAGCGGTAATGAAAGCCAAAGGCTTGGAGCCTGGGTAAGCCGTCATGCCCGAACTGAGAATTCTCTCCACCACGGCGATGAAGACCTCGCTGGATGCGCTGGTGCCGACGTTCGAGCAGGCGAGCGGCCACACGGTATCATCCCAGTTCGGGCCTTCCCCTCGCATCGCCAAGCGCGTCGCCGACGGCGAGGCGAACGATGTCGCCATCGTCACCGGCCCCGCGGTGGACGATCTGATCAAGCAGGGCCGGCTCGTCCCCGGCAGCCGCAGCGACGTTGCGCAGTCAGCGATGGCGCTCGCCGTCAAGAAAGGCGCGCCGCAGCCCGATATTTCGACGCCGGAAGCATTCCGGAAAACGATGCTGGCGGCGCGGTCGCTCGGCATGAGCAACCCGGTGGGCGGCGGCGTCAGCGGCGGCATCCTGATCGGCATTTTCGAAGAGCTTGGCATCGCCGAGCAGATGAAACCGAAGCTCGTGTTCGGAGCCGGCGGCCCGGCCGGCCTCGTGGGCTTTCTCGTTGAACGCGACGAGGTCGAGATCGGCATTCAACAGATGCCGGAACTCAAGGCGGTGTCCGGCGTCGATGTTGTCGGACCGCTGCCGTTCGGAATTCGGACCGTTTCGGTGTTCTCGGCGGGAATCTCGACCGCGGCGAAGGATGCTGCGGGCGCCCGCGCGCTGATCGCGTTTCTGACCACACCGGAAGCCAAGGCCGCGATCCGCGCCCACGGCATGGAGACGCCATGACAACGATCCGGTTGATCTGCACGACCGCACTGAAGACATCGCTCGACGAACTTCTACCGCAATTCGAGCGCGCCACCGGCCACAAGGTCGAAGCGAGCTATGGGCCATCGGCGCAGCTCACCAAGCAGCTGGCGGACGGTGAGCCGGCCGATGCCGTGGTGCTGACGGGTCCGGGGATTGAGGAGATGACGAAGGCCGGCAAGGTTGTGGCCGGCAGCGGAGTAAAGCTCGCCTCGTCGCAAACCATGGTCGCGGTGAAACAGGGCACGCCGCGGCCAGATATCTCCACCGTCGAGAAATTCAAGCAGGCGCTCCTTGCCGCAAAGTCGATCGCCTACAGCGGACCCGGCGCCGGCGCGAGCGGCGCGCACGCCGCCAAGGTGGTCCAGCAACTCGGCATCGCCGACGCCGTCAAAGAGAAGACGGTGCTCGGTCCCGGTGGGCCGGCAGGGTTGATCGGGAATTATCTGGTGCGCGGCGAAGCCGAGATCGGCATGCAGCAGGACGCCGAGCTGATGGCCGTACCGGGTGTCGACATCCTCGGTCCCCTGCCCCCGGGAATCGGGCTCACCACAGAGTTCGTGTTCGGCATCCACACCGGCGCCAGGGATGGCGCCGCAGGAAAGTCGCTGGGCGAATTCCTGCAGACGCCCGCGGCGGTGGCGGTGATGAAGGCCAAGGGCTTGGCGGCCGGTTGAGACTTCAAAGAGGAAACCACATGCGCAAGTATCTTCTGACATTGACGGCCTGCATCGCGATGGCGATGAGCACGCCGGCCTGCGCCACCGATATCAATGCCATGATCACGACCGCCATGAAGGCGGCGATGGACGTGCTGCTCCCACAATTCGAGCGCGCCACCGGCAACAAGGTCAATGTCACCTACGGCCCGTCCGGCGGACTGACGCGGCGGTTCAACGCGGGCGAGCCGGCCGACCTGATTGCAGTCGATAGCGCCGCGCTCGATGAGCTGATCAAGCAAGCCAAGGTGGTGCCCGGCCGCACCGACATCGCGCGCACCGGCATCGGCATCGCGGTGCGCAAGGGCGCGCCGAAGCCGGACGTGTCGTCAGCAGATGCGCTCAAGCGCGCGCTGCTGGCCGCCAAGACGGTCGGCCACACCGCGCCGGCGGGAGGCGGCATCACGGCGGGCCACATCATGCGGCTGTTCGAGAAGCTCGGCATCGACAAGGAGGTGGCGGCGAAGACCAAGCTCGCGGCCGGCGGGCCGAATGGCCGCGTCAGCGTGCTGGTGTCGAGCGGCGAGGCCGAAATCGGGCTGCAACAAGTTTCCGAGCTGATGTCGAATCCGGAGGTCGAAGTGATCGGCATGCTGCCCACCGAGTTGCAGCAGATCACAATCTATTCGGCAGGCATTGCGGCGAGCGCCAAGCAGCCAGACGCCGCCAAGGCGCTGATCGGTTTCCTCGCCGCGCCTAACGCAAAGGCGATCTACAAGACCAAGGGCCTCGACTTTTGATGGGAGGCTTCGCCATGCGCATACTGGCTCTTATCGTGACGCTGCTAATAGCGACCGGCGCTGCGCGCGCCGTCGAGATCAACGCGCTGATCTCCACCGCGATCAAGTCGGCAACCGACGAATTGCTGCCGCGGTTCGAGCAAGCGAACGGTCACACCATCAAGGCGTTCTATGGGCCGTCGGGCGCGCTGATTCCGCGCTTCGAGCGCGGCGATCCGACCGACCTGTTCCTCACCGACGCAACCGCGATCGACGGCCTCATCAAACAGGGCAAGATCGTCGCCCCCCGCATCGACTACGCACGCACCGGCATCGGCATCGCGGTGCGCAAGGGCGCGCCGAAGCCCGACGTCTCGACGCCTGACGCGCTCAAGCGCGCGCTGCTCGCGGCGAAGGCCATCGGCTACGCGGCAACATCCGGCGGCAGCATCACGGGGGGCCACATCATGCGGATGTTCGAGGCGCTCGGCATCGCCAAGGAGATGGCGGCGAAGACCAAGCTCGCGGCCGGCGGGCCGAACGGCCGCGTCAGCGTGCTGGTGTCGAGCGGCGAGGCCGAGATCGGACTGCAGCAGGTGTCCGAGCTGATGTCGAACCCGGACGTCGAGGTGATCGGCATGCTGCCGGCGGAGCTGCAGCTCACCACGGTCTATTCGGCCGGCATCACAGCAAACGCCAAACAGCCGGACGCCGCCAAGGCGTTGATCCAGGTGCTGATGACGCCGCAGGCGGCAGCGGTGTTCAAGGCGAAGGGATTGGGGCTTTAAGGAAGGCGCGCGCCGCGTCTTGTTCTAACGCCGCCGGTTCTTGATGTCGGTGTTCTGCACCGCAACGGTCCACCAGCGGCCGTCGCGCTTTTGCACCACGCGGACGCCGACGCCCTCGCGCACGACCGGCTTGCCGTCCTCCTCGATGTCGCCGGAGACGCGGAAGCGTGAATGCACCATCGCGGCGTCGGGCGCGAGGATGCGCACCTGCATCTCCAGCGTCTCGCGCGTGCTGGTGCGGAACGGCCCGCCCGCGCCGTGCAGCCGTTGCATCAGGTTGAGGAACTCGGCGCGGGTCTTCATCCAGACGCCGTTGACGGTGACGAACTGGCCGTCGTCGGCAAGCGCCTCCACCATCCCGTCAGGATCGTGCCGGTTCCAGGCCGTGTTGAAGCGCGCCTCGATCTGGAAGATGGCTTCTTCGTCGCTCACCGCAAGAGTTCCTGACGCCGCGCGTTGCTTGAATGCGCGCTACTTGAACGCACCCTTCTTGGAGATCGTATCCCATTTGGCGATCTGGCCTTGCAGGAAGGCCGCGAGCCGCTCCGGCGGACCGCCGATGAAGCGGTAGCCGAGCGCCAGCTCCTTCTCCCGCATCTCCGGCGTGTCGATGATGGTTTGCAGGTCGCGGTTGATCTTGTCGATGATCGGCTTCGGCGTGCCCTTGGGCACGAAGAAGCCGTACCAGCTCGACTCGTCCGTCATGTTGATGCCGAGTTCGAGCATGGTCGGCAGTTCGGGCAAAACCTTGGAGCGCGTCGGGCCGTTGATCGCAAGCGCGCGGACTTGGTTGGAACGGATGTACGGCAGCGAGCCCCCCGCGGTGGTGAACCAGACCTCGGTGCGGCCGGAGAAAATATCGGAATAGGATTGCGACATTTGGCTATAGGGCACGTGCTGCATCTTGGTGCCGGTGACATCCATGAACAACACGGTCGCGAGATGCGCGCTGGTGCCGATGCCGACCGAGGCGTAATTGAGCTTGCCCGGATTGGCCTTGGCGTAGTCGATCACCTCCCGCACCGACTTGAACGGCGTTGCGTTCGACACCATGAAGACTTCGAGCGCCGTGCTGACCAGCATGATCGGCTCAAAGCTGGTGACCGGATGGAACGCCGTACTTGGCGCGAGCGTGACGTTGGTGCCGAGCGTTTGCGCGCCGAAATGCAGCGTATAGCCGTCGGGTGCGGCCTGCGCCGCGGTCGCGGCCCCGATGTTGCCGCCCGCGCCCGGCTTGTTCTCCACGACGACCTGCTGGCCCCACATGGTGCTCAGCTTGTCGGCGATCAGGCGCCCCAGGATGTCGATCGCTCCCGCCGGCGAGAACGCGATGACGATTTTGACCGGCCGTTCGGGATATTTCTGCGCCGAGGCGGTTCCGGCCAGGCTGAACAGCAGGCCCGCTGCAACCAATGCCGCCGCAAACGATCTGAACCTCATGCGAAACCTCCCGAATGGCTTTGCGCCAGCATGGCGGCTGCCACCCTTGAAATCAATGTGGCTGCCATATCTGTGACCACTATGCCTGCGGCCGGTTGCCGCGAACGGCGCGGTCCGGTATTTTTCACTGGCGCAGCGAGGCGTAACTTGGCGCAGCAGTGGAGCAGGACATGGCGGAGTGGTTCGTCGCGAAGAGTTCGGACTTGAAGGACGGCGATCGCCGCATCGTCACCGCGGGCAAGCGCGAGATCGGCGTGTTCCACAAGGGCGGTTCGTTCTACGCCTACAGCAACACCTGCCTGCACCAAGGCGGCCCCGCGTGCGAAGGCATGATGATCAACAACGTGGTCGACGTGATCGACAAGGATCACCTCTACCAAGGTCAGACTTACGGCGACGAAATGCACTTCGTCTGCCCGTGGCACGGCTACGAATACGATCTGAAGACCGGTGAATGCATCGGCGACCGCAAGCTCAAGCTACGCAAGTTCGAGATCGTCAAGCGCGGCGAAGATATCTACGTCGTCGCCTGAATCAGACAGCGCTCAGGGAGAGCAGCCCATGGATATGCCCCGCAACGACGTTCGTCCCGTCGAACTCGAAATTTTCGCGACGCCGAAGCACCTGGAGCACGCCAGCGAACAGGCGCGCGCGCGCAACTATCAGGACTTCCTGATCGTTGACGTCGACTCGCACCATTACGAGAACGAGCACTACGCCGAGGTGTTCCAATACATCGAAAGCCCGGTGATCCGCGCCGAGGCCATGGAAGGCGCCGGCCGCCGCACCGGAATGCTCAACTCGCAGGTCGGCTACCAGAACACCGGCGGCCGCATCCACCGCCAGAAATTCCGCGGCAAGGAAAAGGCCAAGCCCGGGCGGCAGCATTCCGACATCACGCTCACGCTCGACTGGATGGACGCGATGGGCGTGGACTATTGCTGCATGTTCCCGACGCCGATGCTGTTCCTCGGCCTGCATCCGCAGATCGAGGTCGAGGCCGCGATGTGCGACGCCTACAACGCCTGGCTCTGCGAGCGCATCCTCGCCCACGAGCCGCGCATCGTGTCGATGCTCTATCTGCCGTTCAACGATCCCGAGGCCGCCTACAAGACGGTGAAGAAGTTCGGCGACAAGAAGGGCGTGGTCGGCTTCATGGTGACGTCGCCGCGCTACCGGCCGGTGCACGACAACGCCTATATGAAGACCTACGCGCTGCTCGAAGAGATGGGCAAGCCGATCTCGTTCCACGCCGCCTATAGCTGGGACGATCGCGCGCTGCAGATGACCAACCGCTTCATCTCGGTGCACGCGCTCGGCTTCATGTGGTTCAACATGATCCACATGACCAACTGGGTCATCAACGGCCTGCCGGTGCGCTTCCCGAAGCTCAAGGTGATGTGGATCGAAAGCGGCCTCACCTGGGCGTCATCGCTGATGCAGCGGCTCGACCACTCCTTCATGATGCGCACCTCGGATGCGCCGCTGCTCAAGGAGAAGCCCAGCCACTACATGCAGCAGATGTTTTACTCGACGCAGCCGATGGAGATCCCGGACGACAAGTCGGTGATGCAGGCGACGTTCAAGATGATCAACGCCAAGTCGCAGTTGGTCTGGTCGTCGGATTATCCGCACTGGGACTTCGATCTGCCGTCGACGATCTACGATCTGCCGTTCCTCGACGAGACCAGCAAGCGCAACATCCTCGGCGCCAACGCGGCGCGGTTGTTCGGGCTCGACTCCAAACCGGTGAAGCGGATTCCGTAGTCTCGGCAGGCAGACGACGTTTGCCACGTTTGCGGGCCGCAACTCCACGACGCCTCTAGGGAGTCAGTGGGGTTGCGGCCTGTGATTTGCCTGGCGCCAAACGCGAAGCCCAGAGCCAGACCGACAACTTGGCCAAAGTGATCAAGTCGTCGGGGCTTCCGACCGTCAAATAGAATTGCTCGCGCGGCTTGCAGTCGGCCAAGGCCCCATGCAGAGATAGCGGCGGGGCGGGAAGCCGGGGGGATCATGAGCGACGGGCGGCAGCCGCTGGACGTGTTTGATCGCACCATCGCGCCGGCGCTCGGCGCCGTCGCTGCCGTGCTGCTGTTCGGCCTCATGGCGCTGACCTGCATCGATGTCATCGGCCGTTATTTCCTGAACAGCCCGATCTATGGTGCCTTCGAGATCACGGAAATGCTGCTGGCGGCCTTGATCTTTCTCGGTCTGCCGCTGGTGACACTGCGCAACGAGCACGTCACCGTCGATGTGCTCGACCCGATCACGCCGGACTGGCTGTTCCGGATCGAGCATGTGGCCGCCTGTGCGATCAGCTTCGTGGCGACCGGGTATCTGGCCTGGCGGCTTTGGCTGCGGGCGATGAGCATGGATGCGGCCGGTGAAACCACCGCGCAGCTCAAGTTCAAGCTCGCCTATCTCACCTATGCCATGAGCATCCTGATGGCGCTGACCGCTGTGGCGTTGCTCGTGCTCCTATTCCGCCAGCCGCCCCGCAACGCACCCGGGGAAGGCATCGGCCCGTGACCGAAACCCTCATCGGATTTGCCGCATTCCTGCTGCTCGCGTTCTTGCGCGTGCCAATGGCCTTCGCCATGGGCATCGTTGGCTTCACCGGCGTGGCCTACATGCTCAATTTCAACGTCGCGGCCGCAATGATCGCGCAGGTCACCTATGAAACCGGGCTGTCCTACACGCTCTCGGTCATCCCACTGTTCATCCTGATGGGTAATTTCGTGGTGCGGGCGCGGATGTCCGACGAGCTCTATCGCGCGGCCTACATGTTCATCGGCCACAAACGCGGCGGGCTCGCGATGGCGACCGTGATCGCCTGCGCGGGCTTCGGCGCGATCTGCGGCTCCTCGATCGCCACGGCTGCAACCTTCACCAAGGTGTCCTACCCGTCGATGCGCAAATACGGCTATTCCGACGTGCTCGCGGCGGGCTCGATCGCGGCCGGCGGCACGCTCGGCATCCTGATCCCGCCGTCGGTCATCATGGTGATCTACGGCATCATGACCGAAACCAGCATCGGCAAATTGTTCATTGCCGGCATCATCCCCGGCCTGGTGGCGACCGCGCTGCTCTGCGGCGCCGTCATGTGGATCACCTGGCGCGATCCGAAGGCAGGCCCGCCGGCGGAGCGACACTCGTGGCCCGAGCGCATCGAGGCGCTGCAACACGTCTGGCCGGTGATCGCGCTGTTCGTTCTGGTGATCGGCGGTATTTACGTCGGCGCTTTCACCGCGACCGAAGGCGCCGGCATTGGCGCGGGCGGCGCCTTCCTGTTCGCGCTGTTCCGCCGCGCTTTGACCTGGCGGGTGCTCCGCGACGTGCTGGTCGAAAGCGCGCGCACCACCTCGATGCTGTTCATGATCCTGATCGGCGCGCTGCTGTTCGCCAATTTCGTCAACTACACCAGCATGCCGGCCGATCTGAGGAGCTTCGTCACACTGTTCCAAGCGACGCCGGTGTTGGTCGTCATCGCGATCTGCTTCATCTACGTTGTGCTCGGCACAGCGATGGAGGAGCTGTCGATGATCCTCCTGACCGTGCCGCTGTTCTTTCCAGTGATTGCGGCGCTCGGCTACAGCCCGATCTGGTTCGGCATCCTCATCGTGATCGTGGTGCAGATCGGCCTGATCAGTCCGCCGGTCGGCATGAATATTTTCGTGGTGAAGAACCTGCTCGGCCACATTTCGATCGGCACGGTGTTCCGCGGCGTGACGCCGTTCACTGTTGCGCTGGTGGTGCTGCTTGCAGTGATCGTCGCGTTCCCGGGGCTCGCGACTTGGCTGCCGAGCTATATGAAGTGACGCGATAGTCTATTGGCTGTGCGCGATGCCGGCTTTGCTCACAAGCTCACCCCAGCGCACGATCTCGGCATCGACGAAGCGCTTGAACTCCTCGGGCGGCGGCGAGATCTGCGGTAGCGCGCCATCGTCGATGAGCAGTTTCTGCACGTCGGCCTCGCCCATCACGGCGCGAATTTCATTCGCCAGCTTGTCCACAATCGGCTTGGGTACGCCGGCGGCGGTCGAGATCGAATGCCACGACGCCGTGTTGAAATTCGGGATGCCCGCTTCGGAGAGCGGCGGAACGTCCGCAATCGCCGCAACCCGCTGGGTCGTGGTGACGCCGAGCGCGCGCACCCGTCCGGCCAGGATCAGCGCCTTGGCGGGCGGCACGTCAGCAAACATGAACTGCACGTGGCCCCCGACCACATCCTGCAACGCCGGGGCCGTGCCCTTGTAGGGCACATGCACGACATCAAGGCCGAAGATGCTCTTGAACATTTCGGCGTTGAGATGATGGATCGTGCCGGGGCCGACCGAGGCGAACGATAGTTGGCCCGGCTTCTCCTTCGCGAGCCGGACCAGATCGGCGACCGACTTCACCGGCAGATCGGGATTGACCACCAGCACGTAAGGCATGCGCGCGATCAAGGCGATCGGCGTGATGTCCCGGCGCGGATCGTAGGGCAGTTCCTTGCGCACGTTCGGATTGATCGCGAGCGCGGTGCTCGACGCCATCATGATGGTGTAGCCGTCCGGCGTGCCATGCGCGACGGCCGCAACCGCCGTCATGCCGCCGGCACCGGGGCGGTTCTCCACCACGAACGACTTGCCCAGCCGCTGCTCCAGCTTCTGAGCGAGGATTCGCGCGATGATGCTGGTGGAGCCGCCCGGCGCGAACGGCACGACCAGCGTCACTGGACGACTGGGATACAGCGCTGCGCTCTCTTGCGCATAAGCCGGCGCGCCGGCTGCCAACCCCAGCAGCAACGCGGCGAGCAAACGGTGAGCTGCGGTCATTGTCGTCTTCCGGTGCGCGGCGGCGCAGGCTGGCCGCCGAAGTTTCCGATCACGTTGGTAGCGGGGAGTGGACTTGAACCACCGACCTCCGGATTATGATTCCGCTGCTCTAACCAGCTGAGCTACCCCGCCTCACCAACGCGATTGTGTCGGAAGAACCGCGATATAGGAAGCACCGGTAAAAAGAGTCAAGGCGCGCCGCCAGGCCTCGTGATGGCAGGCTTAAAGGCCTGCCCTGCCGGCCGGAACACAGGCGATCGGCCGCGCGTTTAGGCGCAGAAGAGCCGGCGATCGCCGCGACCCGCATGAAGGTCCGACATGCAGCTGGTGTTCTGTTGTCCCTACGTCAACAAGCCAATCCCGACGAAAATTCTCATCGACCGGGACGTCGCGGCGAAGACCAAGGACTACCCGATCGCAGTCTTCTGTCCGCACTGTGGGTTCAACCATCACGGCACCATCGCCGACGGCCGCTTGGTCGCCGACACGGCAGAAGTCGAATAGCCAAGGAGGTAACGAAATGGCACGACGATATTCGCGCAGCGCCAACAAGGACGTCGAGCGCGAGATGCGCAAGTTCAACCGCGGCAAACTCAAAAGCGGCAAGGGCGGCAAAGGCGGACGCGTCAAGAGCCGCAAGCAGGCGATCGCAATCGGACTCTCAGAGGCACGACAGAAGGGCAAGAAGGTGCCGCGCAAGGCCAAGCGAGCCTAACGCGGCACACGTTTCACCGTCATTTCGTCACGTCATTTCGGCTGCACGTTCGGATTGCCGCCCGGGCTGTCGGGCGGCGGAATGATCGGCATCCGGCCAACGTCAGGCGTCGGGGCGCGAATTTCCGGATCGACCTCGGGCGGGCAGATCACGCCGCCGCTGCGGGCGAGCTTCTCGCTGAGGTTTTGCCCGGTGGTTTCCGGCACGCGCGGCGCCCGGATGTCGGGCGGGGTCAGATCGTGCGATGCGCAGCCCGACGAGTTGGGCGAGGCTGAGCGGTCCGGCGCGGCGACAGGCGCCGCGACGGCTGGTGCAATTCCGATCGCAAGGGGCGCGATCAGCGCTGCGACGATGGATATTCGAGTCATGACATGATCCTCGGAATTGTCTTGCGCGACACGCGCGGCGCGCCTGCAAGATTAGCCTGCAGAACTAACTCGGCCCGCCTCGATCCGGTTCCGATTGCGGCGCATTGGCGGCAATGGAACCCGCCGCCGGCCGGAACTTCGGCATGGCGCCGATCGTTTTCTCAATGGGCAGGGAAACGCAAAGAGCAAACGCGAACAGCAACACGAGGAGCGATCGAATGAATCGTCAAAAGCGAGAAGAACTCAAACGCGCCCAGCAACAGCAAGGTGGCGCTCCACAACAGCAGCAAAGCGGTCAGCAGCAGGGTGGCCAGAGCGGCCAGCAAGGCGGTCAGCACAGCCCGCAGACCGGAAAGAGCCCGCAACAACAGGGCAACCCAGGAAGCGGCGGCGGCCAGCAACGATAACAACCGCCAAGAGACAGCGGCAAAAGCAGTAGTACGTTCAAGAAAGAGTACGTTTTAAGTTCAAGAAGCAGTAAGTTTAAAATGAGACTGCGAAAGCGTTCGTTCAGCGTGATGCTCGAACGAACCTTGCCTATCCGGTTAACGCAGACACCTACTACATGTAGGGTGCTGCCACTCTCCCGAGTAAAGTTCGCCGAAGGTCGGTGCCCCGACGTTGCCCGCGATACCAAGGAGCGAGCGGAAGGCGTTGAACGGGTAGAACCGCCTGTTG
>CAMDDZ010000020.1 GCA_945893145.1 Rhodoplanes serenus
CCTGATCCCTGCGGCTTACGCCGCCGTTCATCCGGTCCCCGTGTCACCCAAAGCTGGGCGCCCCTCGTAGTAGGGGGGACAGTTACCCGAGGCCTCCCGGGGATTGGGTTACGAGGCCAATCCGCAGGCGCCGCATCCCACCCCGCTCAGATGACGTCTCATGAGAACGCCCTCGGTTGGATAGGACAGTAAACCTAATCGGCTTATTCGTTCGATTTGTAAAGTGGAAAAATTCGTGCGTCCCCATCGTGGGGACAAACGGGCGATCCCGTTCAAATTCAAACGGCCGCGCTCTACGGTCGCACGCTCTCGGCGTAGGTCTCCGGCTTGAACCCGACCAGGAGCTTGCCGCCGCCGAGATCGAGCACCGGCCGCTTGATCATCGACGGCTTGTCCAGCATGAGCGCGATGGCCTTCTTTTCGGTGAGGCCTTCCTTGTCCTTGTCGGGCAATTTCTTGAACGTCAGCCCTGCGCGATTGATCAACGTTTCCCAGCCGACCTTCTTGCTCCACTTCTCCAGCCGCTCGCGGTCGATGCCGGCGGTCTTGTAGTCGTGGAAGTCGTAACCGACGCCCTTCTTGTCGAGCCAGGCGCGCGCCTTCTTCATGGTGTCGCAGTTCTTGATGCCGTAGATGGTGATCGCCATTTGCCTGAGCCTGAATTTCAAAACCGCGGGTCGCCCTCGGCGCCCCGCCCCCGGATTGCCGCAGTCCCAACATAGACTGTTGCGAATCCCATGCGGCTCCTTGCCATTTCAGACATCCACAACAATCTCGTCGCGGTGCGCCGGATGCGCGCGAGCGAAAAGAACGACTTCGACGCCGTCGTGGTAGCCGGCGACCTAGGCAATGCCGGCGCGGCCGAGGTGCTCAAGATCCTTGCGACGTTCCAATGCCCGGTGGTCCACGTCTACGGCAATTGGGACGGCGAATTGCCATACGAGACAGCGCTGGCTCCGGGCACGAGCCTGATCCATCTGAATGTCGCGACCATCGACGGCTTGCACTTCACCGGCTTCAGCGGATGCCCGACCAAATGGGGCCGAAATCCCGCGGCGCTGAAGATCGGCAACCAGCCGGACGCGGACGCCAAGATTCTGCAGCAGAATCGAAACGCGTTGAAAAAAGTGATCGCGAGTTCGAAGCTCGATCCGCGGCGCACCGTCATCGTGACCCACGAACGCCTGGCGCGGCTCGGCGAGATCGCGGCAAGCCCTCTGCTGCATCTCTACGGACACACTCACGGATTCTCGCAACGGCTCAGCGGCGAGACCCACTTCGTCAATGTGTCGGTGCTCGACAAGCCGGTCACGGCTCGTCCGCGCCGGAAGGACCCATGGACACGCGACGACTTGAGAAATTTCAACGCCGGCACCTACACGATCATCGAAATCAGTCTGCCGGACAGCGTCACCATCAAGTCGGTCACGCTGCCGCACGACTATCCCGAATGGATCGCCTTGGAGGATCGCCGCCACAACGGCATCGACTGGATTGCTGAAGAACAGGAATGGACCGATCCTGCCGATCCACGGCTCGCGCGATATCAGCAGAGCTTCTAAAGGCCGCACGAGCTATTTGTTCGAACTCACTCCCACTCAATCGTGAGCGTGCCTCACTTCCCGTCGTCGAGACTGACGATCACCGCGGCGTTGGCGATCGTGATGGCATCGCCGCCGTCTGCGGACGGAATTTCCAGCCCACCCTTCACCGCCTTCACGGTCACCGTGCCGTAGGGAAGCTCTTTCGCGACCGCCGACGTGTCGACAGCCTCCGGGTTCGGTACGCCGATGGTGACGTCGACAAACATATCGTGCGGCGTCTTGCCGTACAGCCGGACAAAGCCGAGGCTCGAGTGGCGGATCGCGTCCGACACCGCGCGCTTGGCAGCCTTGGTGGCGTCGCGTCCGTGAACGTCGACGCCCATGCCCATCTCGGTAACGCAGCGCACACGTGCCATTGGTGTTATCTCCGCTCGATGTAACTGAGTGCTCGTCATTCAATACTAGGACGTGGGCTCACAAACGCACAGTCCGAAAGTCCGCGTTGGGCAAGAGCAGACGTCATCTGCTCGCACTGAGAGCATTTCCGCTTGTGATCCCTTTCAGACATGACTTCACGATCCATCCTGCGGCACTTCAACGCACAGAGCCGCAGCGCCCGCTTGATCTAGAATAAATTGCCAAGCCAGCACACGGCTAGGTTTGTCCGTGACGCTAACGCTGGGAGGTCGGCAATGACTCTAAAAATAACTCTGGGTGTCTCTTGCATGGCTGTGTTTCTGGTCGCCGCGATTCCGGCCGGAAGTGCCGCCACGCCTGAACCCGGAACGCAGGCTTTCGCGCAGGCCGATAGGCCATTCGTGACGGAACGCGTGCAGCAATGGACGCGAGCGCGACTTGAGGCCGCCAAAAAACGCTGGGCACGCAACAACCTCAAATTCTCTGCATGCGTGAATGAACTCGCCGAAATCAGAAAGACACGGCGCGTTACCCTTCACGACCAGGGACACTTTCTGGAAAGCTGCATGCTACGGCCGTGGCCCTGATACCGAATATAGGACAATCAAGACGCCGGCCGGGCTTGTGCGTCGCAGTCTGTCTAGCTCGTGGGCGAGCCTGCCCTCATCGCGCGACCGATATGCGCCTCCGTCAGTCTTTGCCAGATTCGCTGGCGCCGATATTTGGCTTTAGTCACGATTGATCGCGCGCGTGGGTCGCGATTTGTGTCCTCAGCCGGAATTCTCTGATCCAGCATATGATGGCGACATCAATTGAAACCGGCCTGACCGCCATTGAAGTCGCGAAGCGACTCCAGGATGACGGGATCAACGAACTGCCGCGCGCACATTCGCGAACGCCCTTCCGCATTCTTTTGGAAGTCGTGAGCGAGCCGATGCTTGGGCTCATTCTCGCGGGCGCGGTGATCTATTTGCTCCTTGGCGACTGGAAGGAGGCCTTGATCCTCCTCGTGCTCGCGCTGATGTCGGTCGTCATTACGGTTTATCAGGAGGCGCGGACCGAGCGTGTTCTGGAGGCCCTGCGCGATCTTGCCAGTCCCCGCGCGCTGGTGATCCGCGATGGCACGCGGACGCGAATTGCGGGACGCGACGTGGTTCGCGGCGACATTGTCGTGGTGTCGGAAGGCGACCGGATTCCGGCCGATGCCGTTTTGCGCCGCTCCACCGATTTGCAGGCGGATGAATCCTTGCTCACCGGCGAGTCCGTACCGGTTCGAAAATCCGAACAACGCGATGGGGCTGACGTTGCGCCCTCGCGACCCGGCGGCGACGGCTTGCCGTTCGTCTATTCAGGGTCGCTTGTCGTGCGCGGCCACGGCATTGCGGAAGTATTCGCCACGGGAGCGCGCAGCGAGCTTGGAAAAATTGGTCAGGCGCTCAGCGCCGTAAAGACCGAGTCCCCTCACTTGCAGCGACAGATGCGATGGCTGGTCCGCCTCTTCGCTGTCATTGGCATAGCGGTCAGCGCCCTCGCGGTGGTCCTTTTCGGCCTATTGCGCGGCGGCTGGCTCGAAGCATTGCTCAATGGCATTGCGCTTGGGATGTCCATGTTGCCGGAAGAATTCCCCGTGATCTTGACGGTGTTCATGGCCATGGGTGCCTGGCGCATATCGCGCGCCCGCGTTCTCACCCGCAAAGGCACGGCCATTGAAGCGCTCGGCTCAGCGACGGTGCTGTGCACTGACAAAACCGGCACCTTGACGCAGAACCGCATGTCGATTGCGGAGCTTCGACTCCCCGATGGCACCCCGTGGCGCGGCGAGAACAGCCGCCAACTTCCGGAACGCTTTCATTCGCTCGCCGAGTTTGGGTTACTCGCGAGTGCGCGTGAACCGTTCGACCCAATGGAAAAGGCGTTTCACGAACTGGCTGGCAACCATGTCCGGCCGCGCCAAGACTTCAATCTTGAACGGGTCTATCCGTTGCGCCCCGAACTCCTCGCCATGACCCATGTTTGGACGAGTGCCGGCAATGGCAAAGTAATCGCTGCAAAAGGCGCTCCGGAGGCCATCGCCAAGCTTTGTGGGCTCGATGAGGCGCAACGCCAACGTCTCAGCCAAATGATCGATGAGATGGCCGCTGAAGGAAAACGCGTTCTCGCGGTCGCGAGCGGCGCGTGGGAAGGTGAGAGCTGGCCCGTCTCCCATACCGAATTCAAATTTGAGCTGCTGGGATTGGTTGGCCTGGCAGATCCGCTTCGTCCGGGCGTGCCCGAGGCGGTTGCCGAGTGTCGCACCGCTGGAATCAGGGTCGTCATGATTACCGGCGATTATCCCGCTACGGCGCTGGCCATCGCAGCACAGGCGGGGCTGGAAAAGAGCGACGTGATCACAGGAAGCGAACTGGCGAGCATGGACGACAGCCAGCTCGCAGCGCGCCTTGGCCAAGTCAACGTTTTCGCGCGCATTTTGCCGGAGCAAAAACTGCGTATCGTCGAAGCGCTTAAGAGCGCCGGACACGTGGTCGCGATGACGGGTGATGGCGTCAACGATGCCCCGTCGCTGCGCGCCGCCAACATCGGTGTGGCGATGGGCGGGCGCGGCACTGACGTCGCGCGTGAAGCCTCGGCCATCGTTTTGCTGGACGATGACTTCAGCTCCATCGTGAAGGCGATTCGGCTCGGCCGGAGGATTTACGACAACATCCGAAAAGCACTCGGCTTTGTGATGGCGGTGCACGTGCCGATCGCGGGCGTCGCATTGATGCCAATTATCTTTGGCCTGCCGACCATGCTCGGGCCAGTGCACATCGCGTTCCTCGAAATGGTGATCGATCCCATCTGCTCGCTGGTATTCGAAGCAGAACCGGAAGAGCGCGATGTCATGGCGCGGCCGCCACGCTCGCCGAGCGAACCGCTGTTTCCCACATCGATGATTGCATGGAGTTTCGTGCAAGGGGCGCTTGTGCTGGTGGTTGCTATCGGCGCTTTCTTCCTAGGGTACCAACGCAGCATGCCAGAGAACGAAATTCGAGCGCTGGTGTACTTCGCACTTGTGTTCAGCTTTATCAGCCTCGTATTCGTGAATCGCTCTTACAGCGCTTCGCTGTTGACCGCCTTCACGCGACCCAACGCCACGCTAGCAATCGTCCTATCCATTATTGCCGTGGTTCTTGCCGCAAGCCTGTTGTGGCCTGTGGCGTCGCAGTTGTTCAAGTTTGGCCCGCTTCACGGAGATGACATCATCATCACCGTCATCTGCGGCGCTGTTGTGCTGCTCACGCTTGAGTTTCTCAAGCCGCGCTTTGTGGCGCGGCGGAGCACGCAGGCTTAGTGCTAGCTATCGCGAAATCGGGAGCCATTTGTAGATCAGCCCCAAGATGCCGAGATGAACGAAGCCTTCGGAGGGCAAGCGGACATTGGCCAAGCCGCGCGTACCAAGCTCGATTTATGAGTACACGCCCTGGCTCGAACCGGGGAGCCGCTTCACTCCCACTCAATCGTGCCCGGCGGCTTGCTCGTCACGTCGTACACGACGCGGTTGACGCCCTTCACCTCGTTGATGATCCGCGTCGCGACGTTGCCGATGAACTTCATGTCGAACGGATAGAAATCCGCCGTCATGCCGTCGGTCGAGGTGACGGCGCGCAAGCCCACCACGAAATCGTAGGTGCGGCCGTCGCCCATCACGCCCACGGTCTTCACCGGCAGGATCACGGCGAAGGCCTGCCAGATTTCGTCGTAGAGGCCGGCCTTCCTGATCTCGTCGATGTAGATGTCGTCGGCGAGGCGGAGGATGTCGAGCCTCTCCGGGGTGATCTCGCCCGGGCAGCGGATCGCCAACCCCGGTCCAGGGAACGGATGGCGGCCGACGAACACCGCCGGCAGGCCCAACTCGCGGCCAAGCGCCCTCACCTCGTCCTTGAACAATTCACGCAGCGGCTCGACGAGCTTCATGTTCATGCGCGCCGGCAGGCCGCCGACGTTGTGGTGCGACTTGATGGTGACCGAAGGCCCGCCGGTGAACGAGACGCTCTCGATCACGTCCGGATAGAGCGTGCCCTGCGCCAAAAATTCGGCGCCGCCGATTTTCTTGGCTTCGGCTTCGAACACGTCGATGAACAATCTGCCGATGGTCTTGCGCTTGGCTTCAGGATCGGTGGTGCCCGAGAGCGCGCCGAGGAATTGCGCCGACGCATCGACATGCACCAGCGGGATGTTGTAGTGGCCGCGGAACAGCTCGACCACGGTCTTGCCCTCGTTGAGGCGAAGCAGACCGTGATCGACGAACACGCAGGTCAGCTGGTCGCCGATCGCCTCGTGGATCAGCACAGCGGTAACCGCTGAATCGACGCCGCCCGAGAGCCCGCAGATCACCCGGCCCTTGCCGACCTGCTTGCGGATTTTCTCGATTGCCTCGTCCTTGAAGGCGCGCATGGTCCAGTCGCCGCGGCACTGCGCGATCTTGCGCACGAAGTTGCGCAGAAGCTGCGCGCCCTGCGGCGTGTGCATCACTTCGAGATGGAATTGGGTGGCGTAGAACTTCCGCTTCTCGTCGGCGATCATCGCAATCGGCGCGTTCGGCGCGCTGCCGACGGCGCGGAAGCCCTTCGGCAATTGCGTCACGCGGTCGCCGTGACTCATCCAGACCGGATATTTCTCGCCCTTCTTCCACACGCCTTCGAACAGCGGCGTGTCCTCGACCACCAGCACCTCGGCGCGGCCGAACTCGCGGTGATGGCCGGCCTGAACCTCGCCGCCGAGTTGGTACGCCATCACCTGCTCGCCGTAGCAGATGCCGAGCACCGGCACGCCGGCCTCGAACAACTCCTTGGGGGCGAGCGGTGCGCCCTTGTCCAGCACCGAGGCGGGTCCGCCGGACAGGATGACGGCCCTGGGCTTCATGGCGAGGAAGGCTTCAGCCGCCTTCTGGTACGGCACGATCTCGCAATAGACTTTCTCTTCGCGCACCCGGCGCGCAATCAATTGCGTCACCTGGGAGCCGAAATCGACGATGAGAATCTTATCGTGGGTTTCCATAGCGGGTTCTAAAGCACCCGCACCGGCGTGTCGAGCATTGGCAGCAGCAGTCATCCAGAGCGCCGCAGAAGGCTGATGAAGAACCCGTCGGTGTCGGTCCGGCGCGGCGTCATCAGCAATCCCTCGCCGGACACCAGCGCCGCACGGGTGAAAAGATAGGCGCGCTCGCCCAGGGCTTTCGCCACCTCGCCAGGCTTTTCCACGGAAAATTCTGGATGCCGGCCAACAAACGCGCGGACCTGTGCGCCGTTTTCCTCATCAAGCACCGAGCAGGTGACATAAGCGATGCGTCCGCTGGGCTTGAGCAGAGACACCGCGCCATCAAGGATTTCCGCCTGCTCCTTGACCCGTTGTTCGAGCGCGCCCGGCCGAATGCGCCATTTGGCATCCGGGTTGCGCCGCCAGGCGCCGGTGCCGGTGCAGGGCGCGTCGATCAGCACCAGGTCGATGCGGCCGGCCAGTTCGGCAAGCTCGTTGCCGATCGACTTTGGCGTGCGGACCTGCACGTTGCGCGCGCCAGACCGATCGAGCCGGGCATGGATGGGCGCGAGGCGCCGCTTGTCGGTGTCGGTGGCATAGATCTGGCCCTTGTTCTCCATCAAGGCCGCCATCGCCAGGGTCTTGCCGCCGCCGCCGGCGCAGAGATCGACCACCTGCTCGCCGGGCTTGGCGCCGGCCAGCAGCGCCGCGAGTTGCGAGCCTTCGTCCTGGATTTCGACCAGGCCCTTCAGATAGGCCGGCTCGGCATGGACCGCCGGGCTCTTCGCGCTCGCCGACAGTTTGATGCGCAGACCGTGCGGCGACCAGCGCGTGAACTCCGGCGAAAGGTCGTAGAGCGCCTCGATAGCGTCCTCGCGTTCGCCCTTCAGCGTGTTGATGCGCAGATCGAGCGGCGCGCGGGACGCCAGCGCGGTGCCCTCCTCGGCCCGCTCGTCGCCGAACACGCGGGCGAAATACGGATCGAGCCATTCGGGATAATCGCCCAGCACATGCGGCGGTGCGCCGGTCAAATCCGCGGCGCCCAGGCGTTCACGCTCGGCATCGGTCAGCGCCGGCGGCGCATAGCGCGATCCGTCCACCAGCTGGGCGATGGCGTCAGCATCGAGACCGCGCTCGCGCTTGAGCATCCCGAGCAGGACGGCACGCGGCGTCGCCTCGCCCATCAGGAAGGCCGACGACGCGCGGCGACGCAGCGTGTCATAGACGAGACCGGCGATGCCGGCGCGATCGCCCGAGCCAGCGAAGCGATGGCCGAGGCCCCACTCTTTCAAGGCGTCGGACGCGGGCCTTCGCTGCGTCTCGATATCGGCCAGGACTTCGATCGCCGCGGCCAGGCGGGCGGATGGCGTCATGGCAGGCCGAGCAGGATGCGCACCATGAAGATGACCCACATGATCAGCAGCACGATCGCGCTGGCGCCGAACAACGAGCCGCGCGCCCGCACCCGGTTGCTGGTGACATGCACCAGGGCTTGCAGCACACGCAGCGTCACGAACACCCAGGCCAGCAGCACGAACAGCAGATCGGCGTGCCGCGTCGCCATCGACAGGATGGTCAGCACGTAGAACAGCACCGGCAATTCGAACTGGTTGGCGTAGGCATTGGCCCATTGCATCGCGGGCCGGGGCCAATTCGGCTCGCGCAACGCGATGCTTTCGACTTTGGCCTCGCCGCGCCGCAACGCGCCGCCCCGCACGTACGCCATTCCGATCAACAGAATGAGCGTCAGTGTGACCTGCACGAACAGCGGGGCAAGAATCATCGCGACCGACATGACGGGTCCTTGGCGGGCCTTTGGGGCGGCCCAGGATGGCAAATCCGGCCGCTCAGAGAGACTTAGGCAAACGCCGATGGCGGCGCAAGGTAAACGCTAGAGTTTGACGCTGATCGCGGTCTCGCCGTCCTCATCCACCAGGGCACTCCGCCAAGTCTTGCCGTCGAACAGCGTCGTGCGCACCGCGTTGGCGGTGCCACCGTGGTTGAGGTTGGCAGTGATCAACACACCGCCCGTCTTGAGCAGCCTATGGAGCGTCTTGTGCAGCGCCGGCACCGGCGTCGAACCATCGAAGAAGGCGACGTCGTAGCCTTCCTTGAGAGTCGGAAGGACGGTGGCGAAATCGCCCTCGTGCACGGTGATGCGTTTGTCGAAGCCTTCGGCCGCGAAATTCTCGCGGGCCAGCCGCGCATGCTCCGAATCGCGCTCGATGGTGTCCACCTTGGCCTTGGGCGCCCCGTGCGCGAAGGAGATCGACGTGTAGCCGAGCGCACAGCCGCATTCCAGAATGCGGCGCGCATCGGCGAGCCCCGCGAGCAGGCCGAGCAGAGGGCCGTTGTCATAGGGCCATGCGCCGCAGCCGTGCTTGGCGCGATGCTTGAGCGTTGCCTCGCGGACGTGAGCGAACGGATCTTCCTTGTTGCGCGCCATCAGTGCGCTCCCGTTGCGACGCGCACCAGCATCTTGCCGAAGTTCTCGCCGCGCAGCAGTCCGATCAGAGCGCGCGGCGCCTTGTCGAGGCCGTCAACGACATCCTCGCGATACTTGATGCGGCCCTCGCGCACCCAGGCCGACACGTCGCGGAGGAAGTCAGGCTGGCGAGCGGCGAAATCAGTGACGATGAAGCCGCGCAGGTTGAGACGTTTGGTCAGGATCGCGCGCGTGAGCTGCGAGGTGCGCAGCTCGCCCGCCGGCATTTCGGTGGCGTTATAGGTCGCGATCTGGCCGCAGACCGGCACGCGCGCGAAGTTATTGAGCAGCGGAACCACCGCCTCGAACACCGGCCCGCCGACGTTCTCGAAATAGACGTCGATGCCTTTCGGACACGCTGCCTTCAGCCGCGCCGGCAGATCGCCGGCCCGATGATCGACGCAAGCCTCGAAGCCAAGCTGCTCCACCACATAACGGCATTTATCCGGCCCGCCCGCGATGCCGACGGCGCGCGCGCCCTTGAGCTTGGCGATCTGGCCGACCACCGAACCCACGGCGCCGGACGCCGCCGACACCACCACGGTCTCGCCGGCCTTCGGTTGCCCGATGTCGAGCAGGCCCGCATAGGCGGTCATGCCCGGCATGCCGAGCACACCCAGCGCGGTCGAGACCGGCGCCAGCGCCGGATCGATCTTGCGCAAAGCTTTGCCGTCGGACACCGCGTGGGTCTGCCAGCCGTGCGGGCTCAGCACGATATCGCCCGCCGCAAAGCCGTCACGGTTCGAGGCCACGACCTCGCTCACGGTGCGGCCTTCCATCACGCCGCCGATCGCAACGGGCGTCGCGTAGGATGGCGCGTCGCTCATGCGGCTGCGCATGTAGGGATCGAGCGACAGCCACAGCGTGCGCAGCAGCAGCTGCCCCGCGCCGGGCTGCGGCACCGGCATATCCTCGATGCAGAAGTCGCTTTCTTTCGGCTCGCCGACCGGCCGCGCCGCAAGCAGGACGCGCAGGCCTGCCGCCATCTCAGCCCCGGCTCGGATAATTCGGGCTCTCGCGCGTGATCGTCACGTCGTGCACGTGGCTCTCGCGCAGGCCCGCGGACGAGATGCGGATGAATTGCGCCTTGTCGTGGAACTCTTCGAGATTTTTCGCGCCGACGTAACCCATCGCGGCGCGCAAGCCGCCGGCGAGCTGGTGCAGCACGGTCGAGACCGGCCCCTTGTAGGGGACCTGGCCCTCGATGCCTTCCGGCACCAGCTTCAGATGATCCTTGATGTCCTGCTGGAAGTAACGGTCCGCGGAGCCGCGCGCCATGGCGCCGACCGAACCCATGCCGCGATAACTCTTGTACGAACGGCCCTGATAGAGGAACGCGTCGCCCGGCGTCTCGTCGGTGCCGGCGAGCAGCGAGCCGACCATGGCGACGTCGGCGCCGGCAGCCAGCGCTTTGGCGAGATCGCCCGAATATTTGATGCCGCCGTCGGCAATCACCGGCGTTCCGGTTTTCCGCGCTGCGTCGACCGCGTCCATGATGGCGGTGAGCTGCGGCACGCCGACGCCGGCGACGATCCGCGTCGTGCAGATCGAGCCCGGGCCGATACCAACCTTGATGGCGTCGGCGCCGGAGTCGATCAGCGCCTTGGCGCCCTCGGCGGTCGCCACATTGCCGGCGACGACCTGCACCGCATTCGACGCGCGCTTGATGCGCTGAACCGCCTCCAGCACGCGCTTGGAATGGCCGTGCGCGGTATCGACCACGACCAGATCGACGCCCGCGTCGATCAGACCCTCGGTCCGCTGGTGTCCGAGATCGCCGACCGTCGTGGCGGCCGCGACCCGCAGACGGCCCTGTTCGTCCTTGCAGGCGTTCGGGTTAGCCACCGCCTTCTCGATATCCTTCACGGTGATCAGCCCGACGCAGCGATAGCCGGCATCGACCACGACGAGCTTCTCGATGCGGTGCTGGTGCAGGAGCTTCTTGGCCTCGTCCTGGCCGACGCCCTCGCGCACGGTGATGAGCTTATCCTTGGTCATCAGTTCGGCCACCGTCTGGCGCGGATCGGTGGCGAAGCGCACGTCGCGGTTGGTGAGAATGCCGACGAGCCTGCCGGCCTTGCCGTTGCCACCGCCCTCCACCACCGGGATTCCGGAAATGTTGTGCTCCTGCATCAGCGCGAGCGCGTCCGCGAGGGTGGCGCCCGGGTGGATGGTGAGCGGGTTCACCACCATGCCGGATTCGAACTTCTTCACCTGCCGCACCTGCGCGGCCTGGATATCCGGCTCCAGATTGCGATGGATCACGCCGATGCCGCCGGCCTGCGCCATGGCGATCGCCATCTTGACCTCGGTCACCGTGTCCATGGCGGACGCCACAACCGGCAGGTTGAGCGTGATCTCGCGCGTGATGCGGGTGCGAATATCGGCCTCGGATGGCAGCACGTCCGACAGGCCGGGCTTGAGCAGCACGTCGTCGAAGGTAAATGCCTCGACAGGAGCGGAATTATTCTTCGCGGCCATCGCCAACCACCTCGCGCGCAAACTTTGGGGGCCTGGGAAAGTCGGTCTTTTCGCGAGGAATTGGCTTCCTCGCCCGACTCAAGCGGCCCGCTTTTGGGTTGGCGGCGGTCGTTAGCACGGCGCGGCCGGGATTCCTAGGGCGGCTGGGGGCAAATGGCTGATCCAGCGGTTGATCCAGCAGCGCCGGGCACCTTTCGCCGCGAACCCCATATGATGGGTGTGACCGCCCCGCTTGATCGTGCCGAGCCTGCGCTACCCATGATTCACGACCCATGACTCACGACCGCCTGGTGCCTTGGATCGTGGCTGTTGCGCTCTTCATGGAGAACATGGACTCCACGGTGATCGCGACGTCGCTGCCCGCGATTGCGGAGGCCATCGGCACGAGCCCGCTCACGCTCAAACTCGCGGTGACCTCGTATCTCCTTTCGCTCGCGGTGTTCATTCCGATCAGCGGCTGGACCGCCGACCGTTTCGGCGCCCGCACCGTGTTCCGCGCCGCCATCGCGGTGTTCGTGCTGGGCTCGATCGGCTGCGCGCTATCCGAGTCGCTGACGCAACTCGTCATCGCCCGCATCGTGCAGGGCATGGGTGGCGCCATGATGACGCCGGTCGGGCGCCTTGTGCTGGTGCGCACGGTCGATCGCCGCGCGCTGGTCAACGCCATGGCCTGGGTGTCGATCCCGGCCATGATCGGCCCGCTAATGGGCCCGCCGCTCGGCGGCTTCATCACCACTTATGCGTCCTGGCATTGGATCTTCCTGATCAACGTGCCGATGGGCATCGTCGGCATCTATCTGGTGACGCGTTACATCGAGGACGTGCGGGCGGAAACGCCCGAGCCATTCGATCTCGGCGGCTTTCTGCTGTCGGGGCTCGCGGTCGCAGGCCTGACATTTGGGCTGTCGGTGGCGGGCTTTGACCTCGTTCCATGGCAGATCGTGGTGGCGCTGATCGCCGGCGGCGCGCTCGCGCTGGTGCTCTATCTCCTGCGCGCTCGCCGAACGCCGGCGCCCGTGCTTGATTTCAGCCTGCTGCGGTTGCCGACGTTCCGCGCGAGCTTCGTCGGCGGATTTCTGTTCCGCATCGGGGTTGGCGCGCTGCCGTTCCTGCTGCCGCTGTTGCTTCAGATTGGCTTTAACCTGACGCCATTCCAATCGGGCTTGATTACGTTCTCGGCCACGATCGGCGCGCTGACCATGAAGGCCGCGGCCGCGCCCGTGCTCAAACGCTTCGGCTTCCGCAACGTGCTGACCGCCAACGCACTGCTGGCCGGCGCGTCGATTGCCGCCTGCGCGCTGTTTTCGATCACGACGCCCTTCGCCATCGTCATTGCGATCCTGATGCTCGGCGGCTTCTTCCGCTCGCTGCAATTCACCTCGATCAACGCGCTGGCCTATGCCGATGTACCGCCTGCCCGCATCAGCCGCGCGACCTCGCTCTCCGCTGTCGGCCAGCAGATGTCGCTGGCGACGGGTGTGGCGATCGGCGCGCTTTCGGTCGAGTTGATGGTGCGGTTCAACGAACAGGCCACCATCACGGCTGCCGACTTTCCGGTCGCGTTCGTTGCGGTGGGACTGATTGCGATGACCTCAGCCCTGGTCTTTGTTTTCCTGTCGCCGCACGCCGGTGCCGAAATGGCCAACCGCATGCCGGTGCCGACCGAGAACTCCGATCAGCGCGTCGGCTGACGGAAAGTTACTTGCTCCACAAAGGAGCAACCGCAGAACACAGACTTCCAAAAAGCGAAAGAATCGCGGGAGGCCAATTGCAACCATTCGTGGCCAAGAACGAGACGAACAGAAAAAAGCAAAACAGCATCAGCAACATCCCCAGGTACAGCTCCCAATGCGTATAGTAATCGGCCGATCTGATCGGCGAGCTCCCGTCCGGTGAAGAAGCCGAATGCGCGTTGCGCACTTTCTTCGTCAGACGGGCGTTCACAACGACCATGACGATCACGGTCGCAAGAAGTGCGCCAGCCAAAATCAACTGAGTGAGTGATAGTTCCTTAAGTCCCATGACGGCGAACCAATTTCCTCAATATTAGCGCCCGCGAAACCCCGTCGCCAGCACGTAAAGCTCCGCTGAATCCGAGCGGCTCGCCGCGGGCTTCACATGCTTCACGCTGGTGAAATCGCGCTTGAGCGAAGCCAGCAGCACATTTTCGGTGCCGCCCTGGATCACCTTGGAGAGGAAGCTGCCGCCGGGCTTGAGCACCTCGCGGGCGAACTCGGCGGCGGCCTCGACCAGCGCCACGATTTTCAGATGATCGGTCTGCCGGTGGCCGGTGGTGTTAGACGCCATGTCCGAGAGCACGATGTCGGCCGGGCCGCCGAGCATCACCTTCAGCCGGTCGGGCGCATCGGCGTCGAGGAAATCGAGCTGCGCGAAATCGACGCCGGGAATTTCATCCATCTCCAGCACGTCGATGGCGATCACGCGGCCGGTCTCGCCGATGCGCTTGCGCGCCACCTGGCTCCAGCCGCCAGGCGCGGCGCCAAGGTCGAGCACCCGTGCGCCGTGTTTCAACACATGATGCTTGTCGTCGATCTCGATCAGCTTGAAGGCCGCACGCGAGCGAAAGCCCTCGCGCCGGGCGCGAGCCACGTAAGGATCGTTGAGCTGACGCTCAAGCCACTGCCGCTGGGACAGCGTCTTGTTCTTGCTCTTGACCCGAACCTTCAACCGGCGGGGTTCGTCAGACGGCATTGCACCCACTTTTTGCCCCAATGCGTTGCATTATCGGGAATCGGGGGAGATTGCCATGCGATTGATCGCTCTGCTGTTCCTCACATTCGCGGCTGGGGTTGCGCTGGCCCAGGAGACGCGTCAACCGACGCCTCGAGAAGACCCTCAAGCAGATCATCGCGGCGATCTTGCGAGCCAGATGCGGCGCGAGCTCAGCCTGCTGCCGTCCGAACCCTTCCTGTGCGATAGTGTTGTGGCGAACGATTGCCTCGAAATGTTTGCCCGCTATCAAAAATCGCCCTGCCAGTGGATCGTCGATCCGGCGGAACGGCGCGACTGCTCGCTCAATCGTGCAGGCGATCCGGGCAATTCAAAACCGCCACAATAGCTAACGCCACACGCCGTCTTCGCGCATCATCTGCACCAGCATACCCTCGCGCAGACCGCGGTCGGCGACGCGCAGCCGCTCGCACGGAAACGCCCGGCGGATGGCTTCGAGGATGGCGCAACCGGCGAGCACGAGGTCGGCGCGCTCGGAACCGATGCAGGGATTGGCGACGCGTTGCTCGTAACTCATGGCGAGCAGCCGCTCGACCACGCCCGACACCTGGGTGTCGGTCATCCAGCAACCATCGACACGGCGGCGTTCGTAGCGCGGCAACTCCAGATAAACGCCCGCGATGGTGGTGACGGTGCCCGACGTACCAAGCAGATGCACGCCGTCGATGCTGCCGCCGTGCTCGGCGACGAAACGGCTGACGAACACCGCGACCTCCGCGATCATCGCCTCGAACACCTCGCGGGTCACCGTGAGGCCGCCGTGACGTTCCGCGAGCGTGACCACGCCCATCGGGATCGAGACCCAGGCGCGAATTTCTGGGTGCGGCGGGCCAAAACTCGTCGGCGCCGAGCGGCCCAGGCGCACCAGTTCCGACGAACCGCCGCCGATGTCGAACAGGATCACGCCCTCGGCCTGCGGGTCCATCAGCGGCGTGCATCCGGTCGCCGCCAGCAGCGCCTCGGTTTCGCGATCGGCGATTTCAAGATCGATCCCGACTTCGGTGCGCACGCGGTCGATGAATTCCTGGCCGTTCTCGGCCGAGCGGCAGGCCTCGGTCGCAATCAGGCGCGCCCTTGTGGCACCGCGATTGCGCATTTTGGTGCGGCAGATGCGCAGCGCCTCGACCGCCCGCACGATCGCGGCCTCGCTCAACCGGCCCGAGCTGCCAATGCCTTCGCCCAGCCGAATGATGCGCGAGAAGGCGTCGATGACGCGGAAACTGTCGCGAGTCGGACGCGCGACCAGGAGCCGGCAGTTGTTGGTGCCGAGGTCCAGCGCAGCATAGGTCGGGCCGGATACGTCCAACCCGCCCGCATTGTCGCTGCGGGGATGCCGATATGGCGACCGCCTCCCCCGGCGATGCCCAACCGGGCCCCGCTCAGCCGCAGGGTCGAGGCCGGTCGCCCGGGCCTCGTCGTCCATCGAAAGCCTTTCCCCGCGCCGAAGCCACTATGGGGCTAAGTCCTGGGCTCGACAGCGCAGCGGTGAACCTCACGTCGGGCCGGAGTCTATCAGCGGCAGCGTCACGTGCAACTCAGAGCGCCCGTCAGAACATGGCGAAAACCGGCGGCTGTGCTTGTGAAATCGGCACCGGTCCGATATTTCAGGCCCAAACTCACCATTCCCCACCCATCGGGCGACGAACCCTCCATGAACATTCAAGACACTGCTGCCAGCCGTTCCGCCTACGCCATCGGCGAGCCGGTGAAACGCAAGGAGGATAGCCAGCTCCTGCGCGGGCAAGGCCGCTACACCGACGACATCAACCTGCCGAACCAGGCCCATGCCTACATCCTGCGCAGCACCGTCGCGCATGGCCGGATCAAGTCGCTCGGCATCGGTGCCGCCAAGGCGATGCCCGGCGTGCTGGCGATCTACATCGGCGAGGACTTAAAGCAATACGGCACGATCCAGTCGGCGCTGCCGTTTAAGAGCCGCGACGGCTCCGACATGAAGAAGCCCGGCCGGTCTTCGCTGGCGACCGACAAGGTGCGCTACGTCGGCGATCCAATTGCCTGCGTGGTGGCGGAGAACCTCGCGCAGGCCAAGGACGCATCCGAGGCGATTGAAGTGGAGATCGAATCGCTGCCCGTGATGACGACGCCGGACCAGGCGGTGGCGGCCGGCGCTGCGGCGATTTTCGACGAGGTGCCGGGCAACATCGCGCTCGATTTTCACTACGGCGACAGCGAAAAGGTCACCGCCGCATTCGCCAATGCGGCGCACAAGGTCAAGCTCAAGATTATCAATTCTCGCCTGGTCGTCAGCGCCATGGAGCCGCGCGCTGCGATCGGCAGTTATGACGCGGGCAAGGACAGATACACGTTCCACTCGGTGAGCCAGGGCGTGATGGGTCTTAAGGCCGGCCTCGTCGGCATGATGAAGACGACGCCTGACAAGATGCACGTCATCTCCGGCAACGTCGGCGGCTCGTTCGGCATGAAGGCGGCCGTCTATCCAGAATACGCCTGCCTCTTGCACGGCGCAAAAATGCTCGGCCGTCCGGTGAAGTGGACCGACGAGCGCTCGTCGAGCTTCATGTCCGACAATCACGGCCGCGACCACGTGCAGACCGCCGAGCTCGCGCTCGACGCTGAAGGGAATTTTCTTGCGATCCGGCTCGCCGGCTACGGCAATCTTGGCGGATTCCAGGGCCAGATGGCGCCGCAACCGCCAACGCTCAACACCGTGCGCAACGTCATCAGCCTCTATCGCACGCCGCTGATGGAGGTGAACACCAAGTGCGTGTTCACCAACACGACGCAGCTCAATCCCTATCGCGGCGCCGGCCGGCCCGAGGGCAACTACTACATGGAGCGGCTCATCGACTATGCCGCCGTGGAATGCGGGTTCGACCGCATCGAGCTTCGGCGCAAGAACCAGATTCGCAAGAGCGAGATCCCGTGGAAGTCCGCCGCCGGCACCACCTATGACAGCGGCGACTTCCCGGCGATCCTGAAGAAGGCGCTCGAAGCCGCGGACTGGAAAGGCTTCAACAAGCGAAAGCGCGAGAGCAAGAAGCACGGCAAGGTGCGCGGCATCGGCGTTGGTTGCTTCCTGGAGGTCACAGCGCCGGCCAACAAGGAGATGGGGGGCATTGCCTTCGACGCCGACGGCGGAGTCACCATCCGGACCGGCACGCTCGACTATGGCCAGGGCCACGCATCGCCGTTCGCACAAGTGCTGAGCGAGAAGCTCGGCGTGCCGTTCGAGAAGGTGCGGCTGCTGCAAGGCGACAGCGACGAATTGCTGGCGGGCGGCGGCACCGGCGGCTCGCGCTCGATGATGAACTCCGGCATGGCGATCGTCGAAGCCGCCGCCAAGGTGGTTGAGCAAGGCAGGCAGATCGCCTCGCATGCGCTCGAAGCCTCGCCCGGCGACATCGAGTTCAAGGACGGCCGCTTCGTGGTGGCCGGCACCGACCAGCAGATCGGCATCATGGAGCTGGCGCACAAGGTGCGCGCCGGCTTGAAGCTGCCGCCCGAGGGGCCGCAGTCGCTCGACGTCAAGCACGTCAGCGAGGGAGCTCCCGCCGCCTATCCGAACGGGTGCCACATCTGCGAGGTCGAGGTCGATCCGGACACCGGCAACATCGACATCGTGAAGTACACCGCCGTGAACGACTTCGGCACCATCATCAATCCGATGCTGGTCGACGGACAGACCCACGGCGGCGTCGCGCAGGGCATCGGCCAGACCTTGCTCGAACAGGTCGTTTACGACGAACAGGGCCAGCTCCTGTCCGGCTCGTACATGGACTACGCCATACCGCGCGCCATCCACTCGCCGGACTTTGATGTGCACAGCCATCCGGTGCCGGCCAAGACCAATCCGCTCGGCGTCAAAGGCTGCGGTGAGGCTGGTTGTGCCGGCTCGATGACATCGATCATGAACGCCGTGGTCGATGCGCTGTCCGCCTATGGCATCAAGCACATCGACATGCCGGCGTCGCCGCAGCGCGTCTGGCAGGCGATCCAAGAGGCGCAAAAAGAGGCGCAAAAGGGCGCGGCGACCAAGCAATGACGGTTTCCGCCGACCTGCCGCTCCCGGCCCGGCGGGCTGATGACGTTCGCCTCGTTGGCGGCGTGAGTGCTGCGCACTTTATCAGCCACTACTACATCCTAGTGCTGCCGCCGCTGTTCGGTTTCGTGCGCGCAGAATATGACGTGAGCTACACCGAGATCGGGTTGGCGCTGACAGCGTTCAACGTGGTGTCGGCCATATTGCAGACGCCGGCCGGCTTCCTGATCGACCGCATCAATGCGCGACTCTGCCTCGTCGCGGCCTTGCTGCTCGGTGCCGTGGGCCTCGCGGGCGCCGCACTGGTGCACTCCTATTGGTTCCTGGTCGCGATGTTCGGCCTGATGGGCGTCGGCAACACCGTCTATCACCCGGCCGACTACACCCTGCTCTCGCGCCACGTCGCGCCCGAGCGCATGAGCCACGCCTTTTCGGTGCATACATTTTCGGGCCTCGTGGGCACCGCGTTGGCGCCTGCCACCATGCTGTTGATGCACAGCCTGTGGGGCTGGCGCGGCGCCTTCCTGGGCGCCGCCGCGCTTGGCACCGCGGTGGCGGCAGTTCTATTTGTGATCCGCGAGCCCGCGATCGAGCACGCCGCAAAGCCCCGCGGCACGGCCAAAACAGGGGATGGATCGGACGACAATTCGTGGCGGCTCCTGCTGTCGCCGCCGATCCTGATGAGCCTGCTGTTTTTCTTCATGCTGGCGACCGCAAGCTTCGGCCTGCAGAATTTTATCGTGGTGGCGCTCGGCGCGCTCCACCAGACGCCCGCCGTAACCGCCAACGCCGCGCTGACGGGCTATCTCTTCCTGAGCGCCGCCGGCGTGCTGCTCGGCGGCTGGATTGCGACGCGCACCAACCGCCACAGACTTGTGGCCATGACGGGGCTCGGCATCGCGGCGCTGACAGTTCTTTTGATCGGCGCGACCGACCTGCAGGCCACGATCTTGATCGTCGTGCTGTCGCTGTCCGGATTGGCCACCGGCATGATCATGCCGTCGCGCGACATGATCGTGCGCGAAGCGACGCCGGCGGGCTCGTTCGGCAAGGTGTTCGGTTTCGTCACCAACGGCTTCAATGTCGGGGGCGCGCTCTCGCCGCTGATCTTTGGCGCGCTGATGGACCACGGCGAGCCGCGGCTGGTGTTCATCGTGATGGCGGTTTTTCTCGGCCTCGCGATCCTGACTGTGGCGAGCCGGCCGCGGCGGCCCGCCGCCGCATGATTCAGCCCCTCACGAGGCGCTAGCGGGTGGCGCAGGTTGTCAGGCCACTGACGGCGCTGCTGCTGCTCTGGCTCGCCGGCGTCGCGTTGCGGCTGACCATCCTGGCAGTGCCGCCGGTCATCCGGCTCATCCATGACGATTTGCACCTCTCCGAAACCCAGGTGGGCATCTTGTCCGGCCTGCCGTTGGTGCTGTTCGCAGGGGCTGCGGTTGCGGGCTCGCTCCTGGTCGCGCGGCTCGGTGCGCTGACCACCCTGGTGACGGGGCTCCTGCTCTGCGCCATCGGCTCAGCGATGCGCGGCGTCGGCCCGAGCGTGGCGATGCTTTATGCCGCCACCATCGTAATGGCGTTCGGCGTTGCGGTGATGCAGCCGACACTGCCGCAGCTCGTCCGCACCTGGGTGCCGCAACGCGTCGGCTTTGCCACCGCGGTTTTCACCAATGGTCTGCTGATCGGCGAAATCCTGCCTGCGTCCTTGACGATTCCGTTTGTGCTGCCGGTCCTGCACAACAGCTGGCAATGGAGCTTCGTGTTCTGGGCGGCACCTGTAGCGATCATCGCCGGAATCATCGTCGCCTTTGCGCCGCGCCAGGCCGCAACCGCCAATGCTGCGGGCGCCGCGCCGCGGCGCTGGCTGCCGGATTTCCGCAGTGGCCATATGTGGCGCATCGGGCTGATGTTTGGCTGCGTCAACGCAACCTATTTCTCGATGAACGGCTTCCTGCCGGATTATCTCACCCAGATGGGGCGGCCGGACCAGATCAACGCCGCGCTGACGGCACTGAATCTCGGCCAATTGCCGGCGTCGTTCCTGCTGTTGGCATCCGCGGACAGGATGGTGCGCACCTCCTGGTCGTTTCTGACGTTTGCTTTGATCTGCTTCGCCTCCGTGCTCGCGGTCGTGTTCCTCGGCGGCATCTGGATCGTGATCGGCTGCGCGATCTGGGCCTGTTGCGGGGCGGCCGTGCTGGTGCTGGTTCTGGCGTTGCCACCGCTGATCAGCGCGCCCGGAGACACCCACCGCATGTCGGCCGGCATCTTCACCATCAGCTATTCCTGTGCCGTGATCGTGCCGATCATCGGCGGGCTGATCTGGGACCTGACCGGCTGGACGCTCGCGCCATTCATTCCAATCGGCGTCTGCGCGCTGCTCATGATCGGCCTTGCACCGACCGTTGCGCTGCGCGAGAAGGTTCAACATGGGTGACGTTTACGGCACCGTGAAGGTCGCGGCCGTGCAGGCCGCCTCGGTCTTCCTCAATCGCGAGGGATCGACCGAAAAAGCCTGCCGCCTGATCCGCGAGGCCGGCGCCCAAGGCGCCCGCGTGA
The DNA here is from genome assembly GCA_945893145.1 of Rhodoplanes serenus. Lineage (GTDB taxonomy): Bacteria > Pseudomonadota > Alphaproteobacteria > Rhizobiales > Xanthobacteraceae > Z2-YC6860. The sequence goes on from CAMDDZ010000020.1 coordinate 21,272, forward strand.
TCGGCTTCCCCGAAGGCTTCATCCCTGCGCATCCGGTCTGGTACCACCACCATGCGGCGACCGGCGCGGTCGCCAACAAACTCGCGGTCGAACTGTTCAAAAACGCGGTCGAGATTCCCGGGCCGGAGACCGATGCACTCTGCGCCGCGGCGCGCGACGCCAACGCCTATGTGGTGGTCGGCGTCTGCGAGAAGCTGCCGAACACCACCGGCACGCTGTTCAACAGCCAAGTCTATATCAGCCCGGACGGCCGGCTGATCCGCAAGCACCAGAAGATCATGCCGACGGTTGGCGAGCGCATCGTCCACATGGGCGGCTATGGCGACACATTCGGCGCGTTCGACAGCGAATTCGGCCCGATGTCGGGTCTGATCTGCGGCGAGAACTCCAATCCGCTCGCCGTGTTCGCCTTGATCGCCGAAGGCACGCGCATGCATGTCATGAGCTGGCCCAATCATTTCCCGACCAGCGGCGATCCCTTGCGCAACCGCGTGGCGATCGACTCGCAGGCTTTCGCGCAAATGAGCAAGGCGTTCGTGATCTCGGCCTGCGGCACGGTCGATGAGCACATGATCGAGATGCTCAAGGCCAGTCCGGAGGGCGAGAAATTCCTGCGCGATCCGAACTGCTGCGGCGGCTCGGTGATCGTCGATCCGATGTCGCGGATCATCGCAGGCCCGATGGGCGCCGAGGAAGGCATCCTCTACGCCGACTGCAATCTCGAGCTGGGCATCCAGATGAAGCTTCGCCACGATTTCGCCGGCCACTACAACAGGCCGGACATTTTCCAGCTTCATATCAATCGCGCGGCGCCGCAGCTCTATCGCGTGCACAACGACCCGGCGGCACTCGCGGCGCCCGGTAGCGATGAGCGCCTGCCTGCCCCTCCTCGCCAGCTCGCCAATCCCGATAGCGATGCGGCCGAATAATCCACATTCAGCGGTGCCCCATGGACGTCTTTGAAGCAATCGATAGCCGCATCTCTTGCCGCTGGTTCCACGACAAGCCGGTCGATCCGGCGATCGTAAAGGACCTGATCGTGAAGGCGCAGCGCGCGGCCTCCGGCGGCAATCTGCAGTCCTGGTTCGTCTATGCGCTGATGGGCGAGCCGCTGAAGGAGTTCAAGCGCATCGTCGCCGAGCGCATCGCGCGTGACGATCCGCGCCACTGCAAGACGGAATATGCGGTCTATCCCGAGCCGATGTTCGGCGTCTATGACGAGCGCCGCGAACACCACGGCGTGCAGCTCTACGGCTCGCTCGGCATCGACCGCAAGGACCCGGTGGCGCGGCTCGGACAATTCAAGCGCAACTTCGAGTTCTTCAACGCGCCGGTCGCGCTGTTCATCACCATCGACCGCAGGCTCGGGCCTGGCCAATGGGCCGATCTCGGCGGCTACATCCACGCGCTGGCATTCCTGGCGCGCGGCTATGGGCTCGACACCTGCCCGCAGGAGGCTTGGGCACGGCTCTACGACACGGTCGGCGCGTTCATCAAGATTCCGCCCGAGCAGATGCTGTTCTGTGGCATGGCGATCGGCTACGGCAACCGCAAGCACAAGGCCAACGATTTTCGCTCGCCGCGCGCCGAACTCTCGGAGTTCTGCCGGTTCTACGGCTTCGACTGAGCCCTTCGCCGCTCCGCGCAGCTGACCGGCGCTCCGATCCGTGGGGCGCGTCGATCGAGCTGAACGAGCGTCCCGGCACACTCTGAACGAAACGCCGTTAGCACCAAATGAAACGAGCCCCGGCATCGCTGCCGGGGCTCGCGTCGTTTGGCGAAATAACTGCCGCTATTCGCAATACTTGCAGGGCGGGAAGTCGCGGCTATAGACCGGCTGCTTGAGGAACGCCTCTTTGCCGTAGGTCCAGAACTGGTTCACGGCCGGATAGGTCTTGATGATCGTGTTCCAGAGCTCTTCCTTGTCGTAGCCGAACAGCTTCTTCTTCTCGACCTTCTTGATGTAGATGTTCTGCACCGGATTGCGCATGTCATCGAAGCTGACCGGGCCGCGCGGCGCTTCGACCTTCAGCGCCGCCATCTTGGCGACGAACTGCTCGGGGCCGGGCCATGCGCCGTTGGTCTGTTTCATCACCTCGTGGATCATGAGGCCGGTGGTGTAGTTGGTCTCCGAGAAGTACGACGGCACCTTGCCGAACTTGGTGCGGTATTCCTTGACGAAGGCCACGTTCTTCGGCGTGTCGAGCGCCGCGCTGTATTGCAGCGCCGAAACGTCGCCGATCACTTCGTCGCCCATGAACGGCAGCGCGAACTCGTCATAGCTGGTACCGCCGCCGATGATCGGCTTCTTGAAGCCCGCCGAACGAAGCTGCTTGGGGAACTGCAGCGCCATCGGTCCGACCATCAGCGAGAGCACCGCGTCGGCGTCGCCCTTGATGCTCGGAATGAACGGCCCGAAGTCCTTGGTGCCGAGCGGCGGCCAGATTTTCTGGACGATCCTGCCGCCGCAGTCCTCGAACACCTTCTGGAAGCCGCCGACGACTTCGTGACCGAACGCATAATCGGCCGCGACCGCGACGATCTTCTTGTAGCCCTGATCGCAGGCCCATTGGCCGAGCGCGTGATGCGGCTGCGAACTGCTCCAGCCGCTGCGGATGAAATACGGATAGTTCTTCAGATCGCGCTGGGTGAGATCGTCGGCCGCAGCCACAGACGCGATATAGACTGTGCGATCCGAGGTGCTGACCGGAGCCAGCGCATAGCCTTCCGTCGCCAACACGCCGCCGAGCAGAATGTGCACCTTGTCCTGCAGCGTGAGTTTCTTCGCCTTGGTGACCGCGGTATCGGGCTTCGCCTGGCTGTCTTCGACGATGACCCTCACCTTGGCGCCCGCGAACTCGCCCTTCACCTGTTCGAGGTACATGTTGAGGCCATCGACCATGTCCTTGCCGACCTGGGCGAACGGGCCCGTCATCGGCGCGATGAAGCCGATGCGCAGCTCTTCCGCGGCTCGCGCGCTCTGAACAAAGCCGGCGCCAGCCACGATGGCCGCGCCCGCCAACAATCCAACAACCATTCTCCGCCGATAGCTCGTCATGTTGCTTGCCATGCCGGTTCTCCATGCGCGCCGAACGCGCCGCGTTGCAATGCAATCACGCTAACACCCGCTCCGATGGGGCGGAAGCCCAACTGCGACCGCAAGACGCGGAGAACAAGTGGACTTGAGAATGCTCCGAAAAACGCCATCTCTGAGCCACTGCTAAACCCATGCCGTTTCGGCATATCGAAGCGTTCCGCACTAGCGTCCGAACGTGGTATAGTGCCCACAAATCAGGCGTTATTGACGCAGGAGACATGCAATGGGAGACCTGCGATGAGCTTGCAGACGCTGGGATATATCGGCCTGCGGACCAAGAATCTCGAGGACTGGACGGCTTACGCCAGCCGCTTCCTTGGGATGCAGCTTGTGGACAAGAGCCGCGGCAGCGCGTCGTTCCGCATGGACGACAAGAAGCAGCGCCTCGTGGTCAGCGAGTCCGACGCAGAAGCGCCGGGCTTCTACGGCTGGGAGGTTACGGACGCTTCGGCGCTCGACGCTTATGCGGCCAATCTCGAACGCCACAAGGTTTCGTTCGCCCGCGGCTCCCGGGCGCTCGCGGAAGAAAGAAAGGTCCGCGACCTGATCGTGCTGCACGATCCGGCCGGCAACCGCCTCGAAATTTTCCACGGCGCCGAGATCACCTCCGACCCGTTCCAGCCCGGCCGCGCCATCTCCGGATTCCGCACCGGTCCCCTCGGCATGGGCCACGCTGTGCTCCATTGCGAAAAGATCGGCGACATCCTGCCGTTCTACCAGGACATCCTCGGCTTCAAGCTCAGCGACTACTTCACCAAGCCGTTCGCCGCGTATTTTTTCCACGTCAATCCGCGCCACCACAGCGTGGCCTTCATCGAATCCGGCAAGCAGGGCATCCATCACCTGATGGTGGAGACCTGTTATCTCGATGACGTCGGCCAAGCCTATGACCTGGCGCAGTGTAGGCCGGAAGAGATGATCGCGACCACCTTCGGGCGGCACTACAACGACCAAGTTCATTCGTTCTATTCCTGGTCGCCGTCGAAGTTCATGTTCGAATACGGCTGGGGCGGCCGCACCATCGACACCGAGAACTGGACGCCCGAGGTCATCACCCAAGGTCCGAGCCTGTGGGGCCACGAGCGCTACTGGCTCACCCAGGAGCAGCGCGATCAGGCCCGCGATCTTCGCATCGGCAACGCCGAAAAGGGGTATCGTCTTCCGCTCAACGTGATGGAAGGCAACTACAAGCAGGCCCGGGACGTCTGCCCGTGGTGGGACGCGACTGTCGCGTCCGCGCGCAAGACCGGCTGAGCGCGATCACCGGAGCCAGCATGAACGTCAATGTCACCAGCACCGGCGCGATTTCGAACGCGGCCGCGCCGATGGAATGGCCGGCGGGCGAACTCACGCGCATTCCGTTCTGGATCTATCAGGCGCCGGAAATCTACGCACTCGAACAGCAGCGCGTCTACGAAGGCCCGGTCTGGAACTTTCTCTGCCTCGAAGCCGAGGTGGCCAAACCAGGCGACTACCGCACCACTTTCATGGGCTCGATGCCGGTCATCGTGGCGCACGACACCGACGATGAAATCTACGCTTTCGAGAACCGCTGCGCGCATCGCGGCGCGCTGATCGCGCTCGATTCCGGCGGTCATGCCCGCGACTTCACCTGCGTCTATCACGCCTGGAATTACGATCTCAAAGGCAACCTGAAAGCGGTTGCCTTCGAGGACGGCGTCAACGGCAAGGGCGGCATGGGCAAGACCTTCTGCCGTTCCGACCACGGCCCGCGCAAGCTTCGCATCGCGCTGTTCTCTGGCCTGGTGTTTGGCTCGCTGTCCGACGACGTGCCGCCGATCGAGGAATATCTTGGCGACGAGATCGCAACCCGCATCAAGCGCGTGCTGCATAAGCCGGTGGTCGTCACCGGCCGCTTCACCCAGATGCTGCAAAACAACTGGAAGCTCTATTTCGAGAACGTGAAAGACACCTACCACGCCTCGCTGCTGCACACGTTCTTCACGACGTTCCGCATCAACCGCCTGTCGCAGAAGGGCGGCATGGTGGTGAGCCCGTCGGGCGGCAACCACGCGAGCTTCTCGTTCATCGACAAGCAGAACCAGGAGCGCGACTACGCCGCGATGGGCATTCGCTCGGACAACGAGGACTTCGCGCTGAAAGACCCGAGCCTGCTCGACAATGCCGATGAGTTCGGCGACGGCTGCCATATGCAGATCCTGACCGTGTTTCCGAACTTCGTCCTGCAGCAGATCCAGAACACGCTGGCGGTCCGCCAAATCCTGCCGAAGGGCCAGATGCAGACCGCACTGAACTGGACCACGTTCGGCTTCGCCGACGACACGCCGGAGATGAAGACGCGCCGGCTGCGCCAGAACAACCTGGCGGGCCCGGCGGGCTACGTCTCGATGGAGGACGGCGCGGTCGGTGGCTTCGTGCAGCGCGGCGTTGCGGCGGCGGGTGGCGAGCGCGCCGTGGTCGAGATGGGCGGCTCCGGCACTGCCAACGAAGGCACGCGCGCGACCGAAGCCTCGGTGCGCGGCTTTTGGAAATGCTACCGCGCCCATATGGGCGTTTAACTCTGCGGCTTGGGTGATTTGAGTATGGCGATCACGATCGAGCGCATCCTCGCGCTGCAGGCCGCCTACATCCGCTGCATCGACAATGACGCGCTGGAATCCTGGCCGGATTTCTTCCTCGACGAGTGCCTCTACAAGGTCACGACCGCCGACAACGAAAAGAACGGCTTCGAGGCCGGCATCATCTACGCCGACACCAAGGGCATGCTGATCGACCGGGTGGCTGCGCTGCGCAAGGCCAATGTCTACGAGAAGCAGAGCTACCGGCACATCGTCGGCCTGCCCAACATCACCAGCAACGGCGCGGCCGAAGCGCAAAGCGAAACGCCGTTCCTGGTGGTACGCATCATGCACGACGGCCAGACCGACATTTTCGCAACCGGCGTCTATCGCGACACCTATCGGGCCGCCGGCAACGACCTGAAGATCGCCAAGCGGATCGTGGTGTGCGACTCCTCGCGCATCGACACGCTGATGGCGCTGCCGTTGTAGATCGATGGCCTTTAACGTCACCGTCGCCAACACCGAATTCCGCTTCCCCTGCGAGCCGAACGAATCCGTGCTCGACGCGGCGCAGCGCGCCCGGCTGGAAATCCCGTTTTCCTGCCGCAAGGGCGTCTGCGGCACCTGCAAGGGCCGCGTGGTGTCCGGCGACGTGCGCGCCTTCGCGGGCGACGCACTGAGCGACGCCGAGCGCGCACAGGGACTTGCACTGTTCTGCAACGCGCGGCCGCGCTCCGATCTGGTGATCGAGCCGCGCTCGATCGCCAAGGCCGATCCGTTCGCGCGCAAGACCACGACCGCGCGGGTGTTCCGGCTGACGCGCCTGGCCGACGACGTCATGCTGCTCCACCTACGCTTTCCGGCCGGCATCCGCGTGCGCTTCCGCGCCGGCCAGCACCTCAACCTGATTTTGGACAACGGCGAGCGCCGCGATTTCTCGATGGCCAATCCGCCGAGCGAAAGCGACGGCGCGCAACTTCACATTCGGCACGTGCCGGGCGGCCCGTTCACCAGCCATGTGTTCGAGAAGCTCAAGCGCGGCGACCATCTGCGCGTGGAAATTCCGTTCGGCGATTTCGTCCTGCGCGACAGCGCAAAACCGATCCTGTTTGTCGCCGGCTCGACCGGCTTCGCGCCGATCCAGTCGATCATCGAGGACAGTTTCGCCAAGGGTATCGCGCGCGACATGACGCTCTACTGGGGCGCGCGCCGGCGCGCCGGGATTTACTCCGAACTGCCGCAAAAATGGGCCGCGCAGAATCCGCGCTTCCGCTTCGTGCCGGTGCTCTCCGACGCCGCCGAGCCGGGCTTCCGGCACAATCTGGTGCATCGGGCTGTGCTGGAGGACCATCCGTCGCTGGCCGCCTTTCAGGCCTATGTCTGCGGCGTGCCGGTGATGACCCAGGCGGCGCGCAGCGATTTCGTCGGCGCCGGCCTGCCGGATTCCGAGTTTTTCGCCGATGCCTTCGTGACCCGGGCCGATTTGGCCGCCGCTGGGCCCTAAGTCACTATCAATCAACCACATTTCGCGATTTCTCATTCACGCGGCTGAAACCTCTGCCGGGCTAGGCTGGGCCACGTCGGATCACTCTCAATCGCGGCCGCCCCATGAACCAGCACGTCGCCCTGTCCGCCCTCGACATCCGGGGCCTTTGCAAAACCTTCGACCGGCCAGCGGTCGATGGCCTCGACCTCCTGGTGCGCAGCGGCGAATTCTATTCGCTGCTCGGCCCCAACGGCGCCGGCAAGACCACGACGCTGCGCATGGTCGCGGGCCTGCTCGCCCCCGACGCCGGCTCGATCTCGATTTTCGGCATCGATGCGCTCAACGATCCAGTTGCGGCCAAGCGCATCATGGCGTGGATCTCCGACGAGCCGATGATCTACGACAAGCTCACACCATACGAATATCTCGAATTCATCGCGGGCCTTTGGGAGATCGAAGCCAAGGAAGCCCAGAAGCGCGCCGAAGAGCTGATGAACTGGCTTGGGCTCACGCCTTACGCGCACCAGCGCTGCGAGGGCTTCTCCAAAGGCATGCGGCAGAAGGTTGCGCTGGCGGGCGCGCTGGTGCACGACCCACGCCTCATCATTCTCGACGAGCCGCTCACCGGGCTCGACGCCGGCTCGGCCCGTCAGGTCAAGAACGTGCTGCGCGAGCGCGTCGCCGCCGGCGGCACCGTGATCATGACCACGCACATCCTCGAAGTGGCCGAGCGCATGGCCGACCGCATCGGCGTCATCGCCGGCGGCCGCCTGATCGCGGAAGGCACGCTCGCGGAGCTCCGCCTCAAGGCCGGCAAGGGCGATTCGAGCCTCGAGGATACCTTCCTGGCGCTGGTCGCCGAACAGGCGCAAGCGGCGTGAGCCACCCCACCACCCTCACCTGGTTCGCTCAACACGAATTCCGCCTGGCGTGGCGGGACTGGCTGTCCATGCTGACAGCCGGCAAGCCCGGCCGCCTGCGCGTCATCGCGCTCGCGATATTGGCGCTCGCCGCGTTCATGCACTTTGTGGCGTTCTCGATCGTCGCCAAGTTCGCCGAGATCGATCCGGAGCCGGATCGCGGCACGCTGGTGGTGATCACCGGCTGCGCCGTTCTGGCCTGGTCGCTGATGATGTCGCAGGCGATGGAATCGGTGACGCGCGCCTTCTACGGCCGCTCCGATCTCGACCTGATCCTGTCCTCGCCGGTCGTGGCGCGGCGCGTTTTCGCGGTGCGCATCGCCACTATGGCGACGTCCACCGTGCTGATGGCTGTGCTGATCGCGGCGCCCTTCATCAACATCCTGGCCTACCGCGGCGGTTCGCAGTGGCTGAGCGCTTATGGCGTGGTCGTCGCAATCGGTGCGATCGCCGCCGCCATGGCGGTGGCGCTGACCAGCGCGCTGTTCCGCGTCATCGGCCCGCGGCGCACCCGGCTTGCCGCGCAGGTTGTCGCGGCCATCGTCGGCGCGATTTTCGTGATCGGCCTGCAGGTGGCCGCCATCCTGTCCTACGGCTCGATGATCCCGCTCACCTTCCTGCAGTCCGAGACGGTGATCTCGCTGGTTCCCAGCATCAACAGCCTGTTCTGGTGGCCGGCGCGCGCGATCCTGGGCGACCACGCCGCACTGTTCTGGGTGTGTGCAATTGCAGCCGTTCTGATTGCGGCGACTGTCGTGATCTTCTCGGCGCGCTTTGGCGAGCATGCGCTCGCCGCCGCGGGCATCGGGCAAGGCTCGACCCGCCAGCGCCGCTGGGTGAAATCGTTCCGCCAGCTCTCATCCAAGTCTGCGCTGCGGCACAAGGAATGGGCGCTGCTGCGGCGCGATCCCTGGCTCGCCTCGCAGACCCTGATGCAGATTCTCTATCTGCTGCCGCCGGCGCTGATGCTGTGGAAGGCGTTTGGCCGCAACACCGACGATCTGGTGCTGCTGGTCCCGGTGTTTGTCATGGCGGCCGGTCAGCTCGCCGGCGGCCTCGCCTGGCTTGCCATTTCGGGCGAGGACGCGCCGGATCTCGTGTCCACCGCGCCGATCCCGGCGCGATGGATCATTCGCGCCAAGATCGAAGCGGTGACCGGCAGCGTCGCGCTAATCTTCTCGCCCTTCCTGCTCGCGCTCGCCATCGCGTCCCCCCGCGATGCGGTGGTGGCGGCCATCGGCATCACCATCGCGTCGGTGTCGGCGACCTTCATTCAGCTTTGGTTCCGCACCCAGGCGCAGCGCAAGCATTTCCGCCGCCGCCAGACCTCGTCGCGTGTCGCGACCTTCGCGGAAGCCTTCTCCTCCATCGCCTGGGCGGCCGCCGCGGGTCTCGCCGCCAACGGCAAATGGCAGGCCGGCATCGTCGTCGTGATTGCGCTCGGCATCCTCGTCGGCGCCCGCGCGGTCAGCCCCAAGCGCTGAACTTTGTTGGCCGCGCCGATCGCTTCGGTCGCGCGGCTATTCAACGCCTCGCGACTCTCGCCGGCGCGGCATGATTGACACCTCGATCCCGCAATGATCGGGTTGCCTCGAAAAAAGAGGCGGCCCGCCATGTCCAATCGCACGCACCTCGCCGTCATGCCGGGCGACGGCATCGGGCCGGAAATCACCGCCGCGACCTTGCACGTGCTGCGCGAAGCGGACCGGCTGCTTTCACTCGGCTTCACCTACGAGGATGTCCCGATCGGCCTCGCCGCCCTGAAGCAGCAGGGCTCGACGCTCCCCGATACCGCCTACGAGGCCGCGAAACGTGCCGACGGCGTGATCCTGGGGCCGGTGTCGCATCACGAATATCCGCCGCTCGCGCACGGCGGTCTCAACCCGTCCGGGGTGCTGCGCAAACGGCTCGATCTGTTCGCCAATATCCGCCCGGCCAAAAGCCGCCCCGGCATGCCGCCGCGCTGCGGCAAGCCGGTCGATCTCGTGGTGGTGCGCGAGAACACCGAAGGATTCTATGCCGATCGAAACATGCATGTCGGCTCCGGCGACATCATGGTGACGCCGGACGTGGCGATCTCGATGCGCCGCCTCACTCGCGAAGGCTGCACCCGCATTGCCGAAGCGGGCTTCCGGCTCGCCATGACGCGGCGGAAGCCGGTCTGCGTGGTGCACAAGGCTAATGTGTTCCGCGTCTCCGACGGATTTTTCCTGGAATGCACGCGCGCGGTGGGAGCGCGCTACCCGGACGTCACGGTCGAGGAGCAGATCGTCGACGCGATGGCGGCGCTGCTGGTGCGCCAGGCCGACCGCTACGACGTGATCGTCACCACCAACATGTTCGGCGATATCCTGTCCGACGAAGCGTCAGAGATTTCCGGCAGCCTGGGGCTCGCGGCCTCGATCAACTCAAGCCACGAACATTGCGTGGCGCAAGCGCAGCACGGCTCGGCGCCGGATATTGCCGGTCAGGACAAAGCCAATCCGTCGTCGCTGATCGGCTCGGCCGCGATGCTGCTGGCCTGGCTTGGCGAGCGGCGCGGCGACAAGAACCTCAGCCACGCCGCGGACCTGATCGAGCGCGCGCTCGACGCCTGCATCGCCAAGCCGGAGTGGCGCACCGCCGATCTGGGCGGCCCGCTCGGCACCAAGGCGTTCGGCGAGCGCGTCGCCGTCACCCTCGGCGAGCTCGCTTAAACCCTTACTTCTTCATTGGAACGCCGAGGTCCTTGGCGTTCTTCGCGATCAATGCGCGCTGGCTTTCGAGCGACTTGGCGAATTCCTCGGGCCCACCCGGATTGGGCATCTGCGCGGTGGCGTTGAGGCGATCCTTGATGATCGGATCGCGATCCATCACCTCACGGATATCGGCCGCGATCTTCTGCCGCTGCGCCAGCGGCATGCTGGGCGGGCCGAACAACCCGACCAGGCCGTCGATGGTCAGCTCCGGCTCGCCGGCTTCCGCTATGGTCGGAATATCCGGATAGATCGGTGCGCGCGCGGTGTTGACCACTGCGAGGAGTTTGATCTTGCCGGCCTGGATTTGTGGCTGCGCGATCGCCACCGCGGACTCGTAGACCTGTACACGGTTTTCGGCGAGGTCGGTCGCGGCTTCGACCGGGTTGCGGTACGGCACCTTCTTCATGTCGATTTTTTTGACCTTGAGCCAGCTTTCAAAGTTGAACCCAAGCGCGCCGGTGACGCCCGCCCAGTTCAACTCGCCGGGCTTCGATTTGGCGAGCGCAACCAGATCGGCAAATGTCTTGACCGGCATGACGCTCGGCACCGAGATGCCGATGATCGTGTTGGAGATACGCGCAATCGGCGCGAGGTCGGATTCCTTGTACGGCAGATTGTCGTGCATCCAGGGATGCGCGATGAACGCCGAGGTCGGCGACATCAGCAGGATGTGATCGTCCTTGGCGCTGACGAAAGCGTTGATGGCGACGATGCCGTCGCCGCCCGGCCGGTTCTCGATCACCACCGGCTGACCCCATTTTTTGCTGAGGCCGTCCGCCAACAGGCGTCCGCCGATGTCGGTGCCGCTGCCCGGCCCGAGCGTCAGGATGAATCTTACCGGCCGCGTTGGCCAAGCCTGGGCTGGCGCCTGCGCGGAGACTGGCGCAGCCCCGAGCAGCGGCCCGGCCACCAGAGCCAGGAACAAAGCAGAGAGCGAAAGTCGCGCGAGGCGCATGGGGTTCCTCCGGATTCGTATTGGCGTAGTTGAGTGCGCGGCTTGATGGCAATGAACACTCAAGCCCTTGCAATAGTCCATCGGTCCGCGGTGCGGAATGCGGCAAAACCGACACGCCCGGCACGACGCTGCACCCTGACTTGGCCCACATTGACAAGCGTGCAACGGCCCCGAAGGATGCCGCCCACAACATCACACGGGGAGCTCAATGGAAAAGAATCCAGTCCGGCGCATCGTCACCGGCCATGACGCCGACGGTAAAGCGGTGGTGCTGATCGATGCGCCGACGCCCTATGTCAACCAACGCGGCGAAGGCAACGTGACCCAGCTGATGTGGATCACCAACGAGTCGCCAGTCGATCTCTCGCACAACCGCGATCAGGCCAGCCAGAAGACCGGCGTGCCGCCACCCCGCAGCGGCTCGATCTGCCGCATCGTCGATTTCGCGCCGATCAAGGGCGAGCTGCCGCACGGCGTCGACCACAACGAAATTCTCAAGCAGATGGGCATCGACCCGGCGACGCAGGGCTACCAGCGGCACATGTATACGCACCGCACCCGCTCGATCGACTACGCCATCGTGCTCGATGGCGAGATCGACATGCTGCTCGACGACACGCAGGTGCACGTCAAGGCCGGCGACATCATGGTCCAGCAGGGCACCAATCACGCCTGGGTCAACAACTCGGGCAAGCCCTGCCGCATCTGCTTCGTGCTGATCGACTCCAACGAGCCGCCGGCCTGGAAGAAGGGCTGGAAGCCGAAGTAAGAGGAGTTGCTTAGACGGGCCTCAGTCGAATCGGTGTACGAGTGTCGCTGACCGGCAAGCCGGCGTGTCGCACTCAACGTCGACCAGAAGGAGGCCAGCATGTCTGAGTTCTCGCGGCGAAGCGTGCTCGGCGGGGTCGCGGCAGGCAGCATGTTGGCGGCCGCCGCAACGACAGAAGGTTTGGCGAGCGAACAGCCGCCGTCAGGACCGACGCCGGCGCTGCTAGCGGGCGCGGAACTGCCGTCGTTCCGCTTCGCACTCGGCGCCGTAGCGCCAAAGGCTTACGAAGGCGGATGGCTCCGCGCCGCCCCGGTGGCCCAATTTCCAGTTTCGCAGAAACTCGCCAGCGCCTTGATGCAGCTTGCCCCGGGCGGCTTGCGCGAACTGCACTGGCATTCCAATGCGGCCGAATGGGCCTATGTGATCAAGGGCGAATGTCGCGTCACCACCATCGATCCGCACAATCGCTCCGAGGTCGTCGATTTCGGGCCGGGTGACGTGTGGTACTTCCCGCGCGGGTACGGTCATTCGATCCAGGGCATCGGCCGCGAGGATTGCCAGTTCATCCTGGTTTTCGACAACGGCTATTTTTCGGAATTCGGTACGTTCAGCATCAGCGACTGGGTCGGCCATATTCCGCCCGCCGTGCTGGCGAAGGCCTTGGGCGTGCCGGCGCAACGCTTCGCGAACTTTGCCAAACGCGAGGTCTATATCGCCAAGGGCACGGTGCCGCCTCCGCTACCTCCCCGCCCGGCGCCCGACGCGAGCGTGCCGACGCATCGCTTTCGTCTGCTGGAGCAAAAGCCCGAGGAATATACCGGCGGGACGAACCGGCTCGTTTCGCAGCGTGAGTTTCCGATCTCCGCCACCATGACGGGCGCCCATATGCGCATCAAGCCGGGCGGCGTTCGCGAGCCGCACTGGCATCCCAATGCGGACGAATGGCAATATTACATCAGCGGTCGCGCATCGATGTCGGTGTTCGGATCGCATGGCCGCATTCGGACCGAGAACTTCGGCGCGGGCGATATCGGCTACGTGCCGCAAGGCTATGGACACTATATCGAGAACACCGGGACCGAAGACATCGAAGCCGTTGTGGTGTTCAACAACGGCACCTACGAGTCGATTTCGCTCAGCGCCTGGCTGGCGGTCAATCCGCCGGCGTTGCTGGCAGCGAATTTTGGCGTCCCGCCAGACACGTTCGCGGGCTTTCCGACCGGGGCACGATATATTGTGAGGTGAGCCGAAGCGAGGCGCACAGCGAGGACCCCTCACTCCGCCTTCCAGGGAATGACCTTCCGTTCGATCTCCTGCAGGATCACACTTGAGATCAATCCCAACACGCCCACCGTCACGATGCCGACGAACATCACATCGACCTGCAAAAGCTCCCAGGAATTCCAGATCAGGTAACCGATGCCGGCCTTGGTGGCGACGAACTCAGCCGCCACCAGCACGATGAAAGACACCGCGAGCGCGATCCGCAATCCTGCGAAGATCATCGGCAGCGCACCAAAGAACACGACGCGGCAAAAGATCACCGACTGGCTCGCGCCATAGTTCTTCGCCACGTCCCAGTAGATTTTATCGATATTGGCGGCGCCCACGTAGGTGTTCACCACCACGGGAAAAAACACCGCCGTCACCACCAGCGCGATCTTGGAGGCGTCGCCGAAGCCGAACGCCATCAGCAACAGCGGCATCAGCGCGATCTTCGGAATCGGGAACAGGCTTGCGATCAACGGATCGAAGAAGATGCGCACCGGCCGGAACATCGCCATCAAGAGGCCCGCCGCAATCGCCGGCACGATGCCGATGAAGAACCCGGCAAACACACGATAGAGCGTGACCGCCGAATGGTAGGCGAGCTCGCCGCTTGCGATCATCTCCCAATAGCGCAGCGCGATGTCGCTCGGCGCCGGCACGAAACGGCGGTCGCCGATGCCCGCCATCAGCAGCAATTGCCAAAGCAGGATCAGCCCGATCGGCGAGATCAGATAGAGCAGCCGCTCCTGGGTTTTGGCAGTCATTGTTCGAGCTCCGCCCGCGCCCGATTCACTTCCTCCTCCAGCACCCGCCAGATGTCGAGCTTGAGCTTGCCGAACTCGGCCGAGGCGGACAGCTGCAGCAGATCGCGCGGGTGCGGAAACGGCACGTCGATGATCTGTTTGATGCGGCCGGGTTGCGCCGTCATGATGACGGTGCGGTCGCCCATCAGAAGCGCTTCCTCGATGGAGTGGGTGACATAGATCACGGTCTTGCCGGTCTGTTCCCACAGCCGCACTAGCTCGGCCTGTAGGATCACCCGGTTCTGCGCATCGAGCGCCGCGAACGGCTCATCCATCAGCAGCATGCCCGGGTCGGTGACGAAGGCGCGCGCGATGGCGCTGCGCTGCCGCATGCCGCCGGACAACTGGTGCGGATAGTGTTTGCGAAACTTGGTGAGGCCGACAAGTTTGAGCGCAGCCTCGACGCGGCGGCTGGCTTCATCGCCCGGCACCCCGCGGGTGTCGAGGCCAAAGCGGACGTTGGTCTCGACGCTCATCCAAGGGAACAAGCCGCTGTCCTGAAACACCATGGCGTTTTCGACCGGCCAGCCGGCGGCATCGACCTTGATGGTGCCCGAGGTCTGCTTGTCGAGGCCGGCCAGGATGCGCAGCAGCGTCGACTTTCCGCAGCCGCTCGGGCCAACAATGCAGAGGAATTCGCCCGGTGCGACCTTTAGATCGACCCGCTCGATGGCGACGACGCTGCCCTGCCCGCTGACGTATTCGCGGCGCAGCTCCGAAATTTCGACCGCTGCGCCGCGCCGCTGCACCGGCATAAAGCCCCTCTCGACCGCAGCCGGTCTCAGCGGCAGCCCGGCAGCTTGCTGTCCTTGTTCTGCAGCTGGAACGGGCCGAGCGTCTGGACCGCCTTGTCGATAAAGCTCGGATCCACCACGCGTTCGGCCGGGAAGCGCTGCGTCGACATCTTGTTGGTGACGTACCAGGCGTTGATGTCGAGCATGCTCGCAACGTTGATCTTGCCGTTCGGGCTGCGCGCCGGCCACGGATATTTCTCCAGCAGCTCGCGACTCGGCGCGGTCTTGGTGCTGACCAGCTCGTCGATGATCTCCTGGCGGTTCGACGCGCCATGGTAGGCTTGGCAATACTCGCGCGCACCTCGCAGCCACGCGGTCATGTACTTCTGCACGAGCTCCGGATTGGCCTTCACCCAATCGCTGTTCGCCATGATGACCGCAATCGTCATCGGCTGCGGCTTCACCAGGTCGTCCACGGCAGCGAACGGGACGGCGAGACCCTGTTCCTCGAGCTGCCAGACGAACGGCGGGATCAGGAGGCCAGCGTCAATCGCCTTGTTCCTGAACGCAATACCCATCTGGGGGAACGGAAAGATCTTCAGATCGACGTCGGCGAGAGTGAGCCCCACGCCCTCCAGCATCTTGCCGGTCTCATAGGTCGAAACCGAGCCCTGGCCGTTGCTGGCGACGACCTTGCCTTTGAGGTCTTTCAGGCTTTTCACCGTGCCCTTGAGATCGGCCCGCAGCATCAGGTTGTGACCGATCGGCGTCGAAACGCGATCCGACAGGATGGTAATGGGAAGGTTCTTCTCCAACGCGTTGAAGATACCGGCCGAGATGCCGCCGGCCACGATCTGGTATCTGTTCTGCGCCAAGAGCGCGATGACGTTCGCCGTGGTGTCGATGTCGTCCCATTCGAGCTTGATGCCGGCTTCCTTGAAGTAGCCGTGCTTGAGCGCCATCAGCTCGGCGGCGTTCGAGGTCGAGCGCGCGATGCCGACCTTGATGGTGTGCTCCTGCGCTACCGCGCCGCCGCAGCCAGCCAGGCCCAAGGCAATCAGCACCGCCCACGACATCCGTTTCATGGTCATTCCTCCCCCTGGTCGCCTTAGTCCCTTTGGCCCGCGCTATTTCTTGGCTGCCGGAGCCGGATTGATGACGTAGCGCCCTTCCGCGTCACGGTCGAGGGAAAGCTTGTCGCGCATGGCGCCAAGCGTGCGCACCACCTCGCGCCCATCGCGGCTGCCCACCGCCGTCATCAGTTCCTCGAAGTATTTAGGGCCATCGGCCAGCGCAGCCTCGACGGAGGGGAAGCGTTTTCCGACAAACTTCGGCGGCTCCGGCACTCGCGTCTCGAGCCGCGCCCCCTGCCCGAACGGCCAGGTCAGGTCGTAGCCGGCCTTGGCGCCGACCCGGCTGCCGGGCGGTAGCGAGGGATCGAGCGGTAGCGTGCGCATGCCGCTCATCACGATCAGGTCGCGGTCGGGCTGGAATCGGGTCGCCATCGCCCAGTCCATCTGCTCGTCGGAGAAGATGTCGACGTCGGGGTCGACCACGTAGACGTTCTTGCAATTGGCGAGCGCGCCCATGCAGGCGCCGATGGCGTTGCGCGCCTCGCCCGGCACGCGCTGGCGGATGGCGACGCGGACGTTAAAGGCGCCGCCGCTCGACGTGGTGGCATAGACCGCGACCGGCTCGCGCACCGCGGCCTGCAGCGCGTGCCAAATCGCCACTTCAGTGCGCAGTGCCGAGAGTTGCGCGGTGTCGGTGCGGCCGAGCGTCTTGCCGCCGATGGTCGAGGTCTGGAACAGCGCGTCCTTGCGGCGCGTGATCGCGGTGATGTGGAACACCGGATTGCGCTTGACCGCGCCGTAATAGCCGAGGAATTCGCCGTACGGTCCCTCTGCTTCCACATGACCGCGCTCGTCGAGATAGCCTTCGATGACATATTCGGCGTCGGCCGGCACGCGGATGTCGTTGGTAATGCACTTGACCACCGCGAGCGGTGCGTCGCGCAAGCTTGCCACGATGCCGAGCTCGTCCACCGGCAATCGCATCACACCAGCCACATGGTCGACCGGATGCGCGCCGAC
This sequence comes from Rhodoplanes serenus, assembly GCA_945893145.1. Taxonomy (GTDB): domain Bacteria; phylum Pseudomonadota; class Alphaproteobacteria; order Rhizobiales; family Xanthobacteraceae; genus Z2-YC6860. The sequence goes on from CAMDDZ010000020.1 coordinate 38,679, forward strand.
CACGAAGCTCACTGGCGTCGGCTTCCCCGCCGCCGCATTGGCTTCGTAGATCGCCTTAAGGTCGCTCGGCGCCACCAGATCGATGCCGGTCTCCTTCTGCGAGCGCAGCATCAGGCGGCGCAACCCGACATTGGTGAAGCCGGTCTTGGGATCAATGACGTAGTCGATCGAGGCCGAGATATAGGGCCCGCCGTCGGCGCCATGCTGCAGATGCACCGGCAATTTGGTGACGTCAGCGTCGTCGCCGGTGAGCACCACCTGCTGACAGGGCGCTTCGCCGCGCGAAACCTCGACGATCTCGGGCTTGTTGCGTAGCCGCCGCTGCACCTCCTTGAGGAGTTCGCCCGGCTTGACCCCGAAGGCCGCCGCGATCCGCGACCGGCCGCCCATGACGTTGCCGACCAGTTCGGCCCGCTCGGGTCCCGCGGCGCGGAACAGCACCGCCTTGGAATTGCCCTCCATCACTTCAGAGAGGCCCGCGAGGTCGATGGCGTCCTTGCGGGTGTCGAGTTCGTCCGCTGCGAGCCCTTCGATGAAGCGGCGCAGCCGGAAGCGCTCCATATCGACCGCGTTCGGTTTCAGTCTGGCATCCGGCTTTTCGACAACGTTCATTTCTGTTCTCCACGCGGAATTATAAAGAGTTCTGGCGGCCTTCCAACGCCGAATGACGGCGGCTAGGCTCCGGCGCAATCGGAAGGACCGGTATGGATCGCAAAGCGCAACCAGGAGCGGCACCAAGAACAGGCGGACCTTACATCGGCCGGCCGATGCCGCGCTTCGAGGACCTGCGCCTGGTGCGCGGTGCGGGCCAGTATTCGGACGATATTTCGGTGCCCGGTCAGGCTTACGCGGCCTTCGTGCGGTCGCCGCACGCCCACGCCATCATCGAGAGCATCGACACGACCGCCGCCGACAACATGCCGGGCGTGCTGGCGGTTCTCACCGGCGCCGATTACGTCGCCGAGGGGCTCAAAGGCGCGTTGCAGCGGGCCAATCCAGCCGGCGCAATCGATATCAAGATCCGCGCCTTCGCACCGGAAAAGCGCCTGGTGCTTGAAGAGCCGCAATATCCGCTGGCGCCTCATCGCGTGCGCTATCCGGGCGAAGCGGTCGCCATTGTGGTGGCAGACACGTTCCTGCATGCGCGCGACGCGGCGGAAGCGGTCGCGGTCGAATACGACGTGCTGCCGGCGGTGACCGATGTGCGCAAGGCCGATGGCGCTGAGCCGATCTGGCCAACCTCGTGTCCGGACAACATCGCGCTCGATCAGGACTTCGGCGACAGGGCCGCGGTCGCGGCGGCGTTTGCCGCCGCCAATCTTGTGGTCGAGCAGGCCTTCGTCAACCAGCGCATCGCCAATTGCCAGATGGAGCCGCGCTCGGGCGTTGCGTCCTACGACGCGGCGACGCAGTCCTACACCTTGATTTCCGGCAGCCAGGGCGTCCACGCGCCGCGCATGGTGCTGGCGGAAAGCTGGGGTCTGCCGCTTGAAAAAATCCGCTTCGTCTGCCCCGACGTCGGCGGCGGCTTCGGGCTGCGTAACAATCTTTACCCCGAACAAACCTCCATATTGTGGGCGGCCAAACGCGTCGGCCGGCCGGTGAAATGGACCAACGACCGCTCGGAATCCTTCCTCACCGACTACGCCGGCCGCGATCTGGTGACCAGGGCGCGGATCGCGCTGCGCCAGGACGGCAAGATCACGGCCTACGAGGTCGATCATATCGGCACCTGCGGCGGACAGACCGTGACTTACGTGCCGTTGAGCAACGCCTATCGGGTCGCGACCACCACCTACGACATCCCGCTGATGCACATGCGCTGCCGCTCCATGATGACCAACACGGTGCCGACCGCGCCGTTTCGCGGCGCCGGTCGCCCGGAGGCAACGCTGGTGCTGGAGCGGCTCATTGATCTCGCGGCCGAGCGGCTCGGCATGGATCGGCTGCGCATCCGCCAGAAGAACGTCATTCCGAAAAAGAAACTGCCCTACCGCACCGCCAGCGGGCTGCTTTACGACAGCGGCGATTTCGCCGGCAACATGCAGCGCATGATCGAGGCGTCCGACTGGAAGGGCTTTCCGGCGCGCAAGCGCGACGCGAAGAAGCGCGGCAAGCTGCGCGGCATTGGCATCTCGAACTATCTGGAAACGCCGGTCGGTATTCCGCACGAGCGCGTCGAGGTCACGGTGCGCCCCGAAGGCAAGATCGCGCTTGCGGTCGGCACCCAATCGACCGGCCAGGGCCACGAAACCAGCTTTGCCCAGGTGATGGCGGACCTGCTCGGGGTGCATCCCGAGGACATCATTTTCATCGGCGGCGACACCGCGAAGATTCCGTCCGGCAGCGGCACGCATTCCGACCGCTCGATGCGGCTTGGCGGCACGCTGATGTTCCAGGCCTCGGGCGAGGTGGTGGCGCAGGCCAAGGCGGCGGCGGCCAAAATGCTCGAAGTGCCCGAGCGCGACATCAACTTCACCGATGGCCTGTTCGTCACGCCGAACAGCAACCGGCGTCTCACCATCTACGACGTGGCGCAGGCGGTCAGCGAAAATCCGGCGCTCGTGCCCGGCGGCAAGCTGGAGTCCAAGGCGACCTTCACAGGCCGCATCCCCGCCTATCCGACCGGCTGCGCGATCTGCGAGGTCGAGATCGACCCCGACACCGGCGCGATCCAGATCGTGCGCTACGGCTCGATCGACGACGCCGGACAAGCGATCAATCCGCTCATTCTCCATGGCCAGGTGCACGGCGGCATCGTGCAGGGCGTCGGCCAGGCGCTGCTGGAGGACGTCCGCTATGACGACAGCGGCCAGGTGCTAACCGGCAGCTACATGGATTACGGCATCCCCCGCGCCGAACACGTGCCGAGCTTCGACATCGCGCTGACCGAAGACCCGACCCACGGCAATCCGCTGCGGGTGAAGGGCGGTGGCGAAGCCGGTATCACGCCGGCGCTGGCCGTGGTGATGAATGCGATCATGGATGCGCTCAAGGACCACGGCGTCGAGCACATGGACATGCCGGCAACGCCGCACCGCATCTGGAGCGCGATCCAAGCGGCCAAGCGCGCTGAGGCCCAATAAACAGGCGGCGCGGACCACCTCTGCCTTGTGGATGTCCGGGACAACCGCTTTCCAGAACCAGCGAGAATCGCCAACCTTATGGGTTGACCGAAATTGTAAACGTGCGGGCTCTTTTGGGAGGCCTTGCCATTCCAGCCGTCGCGGCACAACGCACTGCCCCACAGGCGCCGGTTTCGCGCCTGGAGGTGATCGTTTGCCCGAATTGCGACAAGACCTATCAGGTCGACGCCAATTCGATCGGCCGCAGCGGCCGCAGAGTCCGCTGCCAGCGCTGCGGCACCTATTGGTTCGATGTGACGGCGACGCGCGAGGACTATGAGGAACGCAGCAACCCAGTTCTCGCCATCGGGTTCGCGCACAAGCTCAAGCTCTACCTCAATGGCCTCCCCGAACAGGTGAAGCAGGATCCCGCGAAGACGACGCACGCCATCAAGCTATTCCTGATGCGCCACGGGCCGGCCGACGGCGCGACCGGCCATGCCAATGGCATCCGGGTCGATCTCCAGCATTTCAGCAACACGCAGTTCCTCTGGGATGCGGTGGCGAAGTCCACAAGCGCGGCGCATCCGGGCGAAGATTACAATCTGCTGTTCGTGGCCGAATCCGAAGATCATCCGCAGATCGACCGGATCGTGGAACGCGCCAACAAGCTTCCCATCGCACGCGCCGATGCCCGCATGATGTTTTTTCGGTCGAGCGATCAGCCGGAACTCGTGTATTTTTTCGACCGGCTGCACGGTCTGGTCCAGCGGCATCGCAAAAGTCTGTTCGGCGACGTTTACATCCTGGCCGGGATGGATGTGGAGGCGCTCAACTATCGCGTCCGCAAGCTGACGCTCCGCCGGCCCGGATCGAACATCAATCCGTGGGAAGAGTTTTAGGCCGGGCGGTTCTCACCCGACTTGAACGTCTTCCCAAAATCCCATGCGGTGATCGATCGTGGCTTTCGAGGGCTTCGGCGCCTCGTAGGACCAGGCCGCGCGGGCATAGCGCTTGCCGTCCACCACCACGTCGTAGAACTGCACGCCGTGCGGGCACTTCAGATCGGACGCGGTCTTCTCGGCCTTCTGCAGCCATTCCATGCGAACCGCCGAGCGCGGAAAATACTGATAGCCGCCGTTATCGACGATGTCGGGGCTATCAGCGATCACCTTGCCATCCACGATCGCTTTCATGACCGGTTCTCCGATGCGGTTCGGTTTCAAATATGTACGAGCCGGCCCTCTGGCTAGCGCGGCTCGAAGGACTCGATCGCGGCAAGCGCTTCGCGCGGCTGAGTCAGAGCATCGAGGCCACGGACGAACATGCGATCGGCTAGGTCGCCATTCAACACCGCGGCGGTCACCCGGGCGAATTTCTCCTTGAGTCCGCCGCCGGCGAAGTGCGCATCCGGATCACCCGACACCTGCGTGACGCGTCGCTCGTGACGACCGGACGCGGTAATGACGGCTACGTGCGCGGCCCAGGCCTTCGGATAACCCTCTGCCAAAAGACTCTCATCGGGGCGCACCTTTACACGCGCCATGAACGATTGCAGCGCAGGCGCAATCGCGCCTTGCGGCCCGCCGATGTCGTAGGCCGCATCCGGCGTCAGCGCCGCGACCGCCATCTGGTATTGCACGCTGGTGAGGTGCGAGAAACGGTCGCCGGCGGTGACCCCGTGGTCGATCATCTTCAGGTGTGGCGGCAACACGGCCGCTTCGATGCCGGTGATGGATTCGGCAACGACGCCCTCCTCGATGATCTCCTTCAGCGCCTGCGTCGCCGCCATGGTCTGTCGCGCTGCGCACCACGGCTTGAACGACGTCTGTATTAACGCGATACCGCCCAAACCGTCGCGCAGCAGCGTCAGGTTCGGCGTGATGCCGTAGACGTTCTTCAGAAAATCACCGTCGGCGAGCTTGAGGTCGGACGTAAAGCCGTCTTGCGCCGCGACCGCTGCCTGCCAGCCGCGCGCCGCGGCCTGGCCGACCGCGAGCCAGCGCGCGGTGGTCGGCGCGGCGTGGTGGCCGGTGCCCGGCGTCAACATGATGAAGGCGTTGGCGAGCGCGTGCGCCGTCTGCTTCTGGTCGAGCCGCAGCAGCCGCGCCGCGACGGCGGCAACACCGAGCGGGGCGGCAAAATAGGTGGGCCAGATGCCGCGGTAGAGCACGCTCGGCCCGTCGATCGCGGCGCCGAACCGGATCATCACCTCGTAGCCCGCGACCACCGCCGCCGTCATCTCTTCCAGTTCCACGTCATCGAGCGTCGAACCGATGGTCAGCGCCGCCGGAATGACGATGGCGCCAGGCGTGATCATCGAGCCGAGATGGATGTCGTCCACCTCGCTCAGGCGGGTCAGCGCGCAATTGATCGCGATGCGGTCGGCGACCGGCGCGGCTGGCTTGCGTAACGCGATCAGCGCCCTGCCCTCACGGGTGCCGGTCGCGGCGAGCCAGGCGCCCATCGTGTCGGCAGCATGCAGCCGCGCCCACTCGCACATGACCTCATCCGGCCGATAGGTCGCGGCGAATTTGCCGAGTTGCTCTAGCGCGCTCATCAATCCGTCCGCCAACGGCCGAAATACACCTCAGCACGCCGGACGATCTCGTTCAGCGCAATCGCCATGGCGGCCAGGATCGAAATCAGACCAAGCAGCTTGGTCGGGTCGAAGTTCTGCGTGAACATCGTGGTGAAATATCCGATGCCCGCGGTCGAGACGTAAAGCTCCGCCAGCAACACGCCGAGCAGCACGCCGGTCATGCCGAGCCGCATCCCGGAGAAGAAACTCGGAATCATGTGCGGAAAGATCACCCAGCGGAACAATTGCCAGCGGCTCGCGCCCATCGAGCGCGCCGCCGTCATCAGGATCGGCTTGATGTTCTGCACGCCGGCCACCGTGGTGACGATGATCGGAAAGATGCCGTGGCTGACCCCGAACGCGACCTTGGAGGCTGGCCCAATGCCGAAATAGAGGATGAACAGCGGCAGGATGGTGATTTGCGGCGTGCCATAGAGCAGCAGGATGATCGGCATGAAGCTGCGGTGCGAGAAGCGCGACAGCCCGACCGCAAGACCGACCACGAGTCCGATCACGACCGATATCGAGAACGCAACCGCAAGCTCCCAAAAGGTGATCCGCAGCGCTCCAGGCACGCCGCCGGTCTCGAACACCTCGTTCAGCGAGGTCAGCACCCGTGACGGCGGGCTCAAGAAGATCGGATCGACCCACCAGCGCGCCGCCGCCTCCCACAGCAAAAACAGCGCCGCGATCACCAGCAGCCGCGCCAGCCAAGCGCGGCGCAACATGAAAACGCGCAGATCGCGGAATGTCAGCGCCCCGTTCATTGGCGCTTGGCCCGCGCTTCGAGCGAGGTCACGATCATATTGAGAACGGCCGCGATCACCACCGCGAACGCGATGTAGGCGAACATCCGCGCGGTCTCCATCGCTTCGGCCAGATGCACGATCTTGTGGCCGAGCCCCGCCAGCGACGCGATGGTCTCGCTGCCCAGAATGGAGAGCAGCGCCACGGTGAAACCGATGCGCAGGCCGGTCAGGATCACGGGCAGCGCCGCCGGCAGCAGCACGTAGCGAAACATCTGGTAATTGGAGGCGCCCATGGAGCGCGCCGCAGTGATGAAAATCTTTTCGACGTAGCCGAAGCCCGCGATGGTGTTCAGCACGATCGGGAAGAAGCTGATGGTGGTGCCGATCGCAATCTTCGAAGCCGGCCCGAGCCCAAAGAACAGGATGTAGAGCGGCAGGAACAGAATGATCGGCACCGAATAGATGCCGGCGAGCAGCGGCTCGAACACCCGGATGGCGTATTGCGAGCGGCTGATGACGTAACCCACGATCACCCCGCTGGTGCAGGAGAGGACGAAGGCGGTCGCCACCTCGGACAGCGTGATCGTGAGGTCCGGGATGTAATCGCCGCTGGCCAGCACATCCTTCAGCTCCTCCCACACCTTGACGGGATTGGGCAGCAAAAGGTGGCTGACGCCCCAGCGCGTGGTTCCGAAATACCACAGCGCAACGAGGACGACGACAAAGCCGGCTTGGACCGCGCGGCTTGCGAGCTTGTCCCGCCGGTCGCGGCGCGCGCTCATGTCAGCGGCCCCGCCATCACGGTCTGCGCCACGGCCTTGCGGATTTCCTCATGCAGCAGGCCGTAGAGCGTATTGCGGAGCTGGCTGAACTTTTCCGTGGTGACGAAGCCCGGCTTGCGCGGATGCGGCTCGTCGATGCTGATGATCTCCTTGATGCTGCCCGGCCGCGCCGAGAACACCGCCACGCGGTCGGCGAGAAACACCGCCTCGCCGAGCGAATGGGTGACGAACACGATGGTCTTATCGGTGCTCGACAGCAGCACCGAAAGGTCTTCGCCGAGGATCATGCGGGTCTGCTCGTCGAGCGCGCCGAACGGCTCGTCCATCAACAGAATTTCGGTTTCGAGGCTGAGCGCGCGCGCCAGCGCCGCCCGCTGCCGCATGCCGCCGGACAGCTGCGCCGGGTAATGCGCCATGAAGTCCTTGAGCCCGACCGCCTCCAGCGCCTTGCGCGCACGGTCCTCCTGTTCGGCCTTGGGCGCGCCTTGAAACATCATGCCGAGCTTGACGTTCTCGATCACGCTGCACCAGGGAAACAGCGCGTTCTCCTGGAACACGAACGCGATGTCGCGCGGCAGCGGCCCGCGCACCGGCTTGCTGCCGACCTCCACAGTGCCGGAGGTTGGCGCCAGTAGGCCGCCGATCATGTTGAGCAGCGTGCTCTTGCCGCAGCCGCTCGGGCCGATCAGGCAAAGCAGCTCGCCACGCTGGATATCGAGCGAGGTTTTTTGCAGCGCGGTGACATGAAAGGCATCGCCCGGCTCACCGAACTGGTGGGAGACGTCCTTGACGCGGATTGCGACATCGCCGGTGGTCATTTCGGCAGATACGCTTCGGTGAGGAGCTGCGCCATGTCGGGCTTGCTCGGCAGCAGCTTGGTGTCGACGAACGAAGTCGCCAGCACATCGAGTGCCTTGGCCTGGAACTGCCCGGTCAGGCTGAAGATCGGCATGGTGTCGTCATAGCCGAAGGTCGCGACCGCTTCCGAGACGCCGGTGCGCTTGGCCGCAATCTCGATAGCCTGTTTGCGGTTGTCGCGCATGAAACGGATGGTCTCGAACCAACCGGCCAGGAACGCCTTGAGCGCGTCCGGATTGCCTTGGATCAGCTTGTTGCTCGCGTAGATGACGTGGACATGAAAGTCCTTCACGCGGTCGCCGAACTTCACCAGGACCCGCCCCGAGCCGTCCTCCACCAGCTTGTAAACTGTGACGCTGTCAGTGGTCACGCCATCGACCTGGTCGGTCTTCAGCGCGGCGACTTGCGCGTTCGCGGCGCCGAGCGGCGTGATCTTGATGCCGTCCGGACCCCAGCCCTGCTCGCGCGACAGCTGGAGCGTGAGCCAATAGGTCAGCGAGCCCGCGGTCGAGACGCTGACCTTCTTGTCCTTGAGATCCGCGATGGTCTTGATCGGGCCGTCCTTGCGCACCACCAGCAGGATCGTGTTCGGCTGGTTCGCCATGGCGGCCACGGCCTTCATGGGCGCGCCCTTGACGATGGTCGCGAAGGCCGGCCCGCCACCCAACGCAATATCGATCCCGTCGGCGGTCAGCGCCTGCATCATCCGGGCGTCGCCGCCGAACGCGCTGATCTCGACGTCGAGCCCCTGCTTCTTATAGGCACCGATCTCAATGCCGATATCGGCCGGCACGAAGGCGAATTGATTGGGCTGTGCCTTGCCGACGCGAATCTTGGTCTGCGCATCGGCAGCGCCGCAAGCAAGCGCGAGGATGGCTGCAGCGAATGCTAGGCTCGTTATTCGTGGTGTTTTCATTGCTGAGTTACTTCGGCAGAAACGCTTCGGTGTAGAGCTGCGACATATCGGGCTCGGCCGGCAAAAGCTTCAGTTCGACGTAAGACTTGGCCAACGTCGCCAGCGCCTTGGGCTCGAACTTGCCGGTGTCGGAGAATGTCGACATGCACTCGTCATAGGTGCGCGCAGTAATCGCTGCGCTCTTGCTCGTCACCTCGGCCGCGATCTTCACTGTATCGGCTTTGTTTTTGCGCATGTACGCAATGGTTTCGAACCAACCTTTAAGGAAAGCGCCCACTAATTGAGGCTTGTCGGCGATGATCTGGTTGGTGGCGAAGATCACGTGCAGGTGGAAATCGGTGAGCTCGTTGAAGCGCACGATGATGCGCGCCTCGCCGCGCTCCTCGAGGTTGAGCGCATTGCCGATGTCGGTGGTCACGGCGTCGATATCGCCGCGCTTGAGCGCCGCGATCTGGCCCTGCATAGCGCCCATCGGCTGAATCTGGATGCCGTTCGGGCCCCAGCCCTGGCGGTTTGAGGTGGTGCTGACGAGCCAATAGGTCAGCGAGCCCGCGGTCGAAACGCCGACCTTCTTGCCCTTGAGCTCGGCGGCGGACTTCGGCCCATCCGGCCGCGCCACGATCGCCATCAGCAGCGGCGGCCCCGCCATGGCGGCGACGCCCTTGATCGGCGCGCCCTTGACGATGAACGCCATGGCCGGCCCCGAGCCGATCAGAATGTCGAGCGAACCCGCAGCCGCAGCGGTCTGCATCCTGGCGTCGCCCGTAAATGCGATCGACTCCACGTCGAGGCCGTTCTTGGCGAAGATTCCGGTGCGGATGCCGATCTCGACCGGCGTGAACGTAAATGCCTCGGATACCGACTTGCCGACGCGCAGCTTCTCTAGACCGTGCGCGGGCGCCATCGCGACAGTGCACAATGCGGCCAGCCCAAGCGACGTGCGTGCAAACGCTTTCATGGCGCGCCTCCATTCATCTGCTTACATCTTCGGCAGGAACGATTCATCGATCAGCTTGCGCATGTCGGGCTCCGTCGGCAGCGTCTTCATATCGACGAAGCTTTTACTCAAGACCGCAAGCGCCTGTGGCTTGAAATGGCCGTCAGCGTTGAACATCGGCATCATCTCGTCGTAGACGCTCAGCGTCGTTGCATCGTCCGAGCCCATCACGGTCTTGGCGATTGCAAGCGTCGCCTTCTTATCTTTGCGCATGAAGCCGATTGTCTCGAACCAGCCCGCCAGAAACGCACGCAAGATCTGCGGCTTCGTCGCGATAGCCTTGTCGGTCGCGAAAATGACGTGGACGTGGAAGTCCTTCAGCAGATCGCCGAACCGCAGCAGGATTTGCCCCTCGCCGCTCTGCACGTATTTCAAAGCGACCGTCAGGTTGACGATGGCGCCGTCGATCGCCTTGGTCTTCAGCGTGGCGACCCGGGTGGCGTCCTCGCCGACCGCGACCTGCGTCATGCCGTCGTAGCCCCAGCTCTTCTGGCGGCCGAGCTCGCCAACGATCCAGCCGGTCACCGAGCCGACCGTCGAGACGCCGACCCTCTTGCCCTTGAGATCGTCGAGCGATTTCACCGAGCCGTCGTTGCGCACCACCAGCGCAAAGGTCAGCGGCGGGTCGGCCATCGCGGCAATGCCCTTCACGGGCGATCCCTTGACGACGAACGCAAGCCCGGGCCCGGAGCCGAGGCCGATGTCGATGGAATCCGCCACCATCGCCTGCTGCACCCTGGCGTCGCCGCCGAAGCTGGAAATTTCCAGGTCGAGGCCGCGGCGTTTGAAGATGCCGCTCTGGACGCCGACGTCAGCCGGCACGAACGAGAAAGCGGCAGCGCCAGCCTTGCCGACGCGCAGCGTCTCGGCCGAAGCCGCACTCGCAACAAACAGTGCGCAGAGCGCGGCCGCAAACCAACGCGCCTTGGCCGTCATCGTCGCTTCCCCTTGCGGCGCGCCGCCGGCTTCTTTGCGCCTGTCTTGGGCGCTTGCTTGTTCGCGCCCATTTTGGGCGCTTGGGCGGTCCGCTTACGAGCCGATCTTAGCCGGTCTCGCAGCCGTTGCGTCTCGCTTTCGTCTGGCGACATGTTGCCTCGGAGCACGACGCCATAGAGCTTCCGCGCGGCTTCGGCCGAAATCAGCCCTTCGGCCACATCCTCGGCGACCTGCGCAGACGCGCGCTCCAGTGGATCGCCCCAGCCGCCGCCTCCGCCGGTGCGGACGATGGCCTCGGCGTCGAGCGCCACCGGAATGTGGGCCCCCGCCATGTCCTTGAATTCCCGTTCGCCGGGACGCTTGAGCAGGTAGCCGCCCGGCTCACCGGGCGTGCCGCCCCAGGCGCCCCAGGGCGGGCACTTGCCGCGCCGGGTCTGCTCGAAATTCCACTTGCCCTCGACCAGATTGCGCACCCGCAGATCGATGCCGAGGCCACCGCGATACTTGCCGGCGCCACAGGAATCCTGGCGCAGCCCCCGGCTCTCCACCACCACAGGACATTTCAGCTCGATGCCCTCGATCGAACCATTGCGCACGTCGCCTTGGCAGACCGACACGGTGCCCGAAACGCCGTCCTCGAACGGCCGGCCACCCCAGCCGCCACCTTCGATGCTTTGGACGATGAAGCGCCGCCTGGTCTTGGGATGCAGGCCGAAGAACACCACGGCGCCGCCAAGCAGGCCGTGATGACCGGCCGGAACGCGGTCCGGCATCGCCTTGGCGAGCGCCGCCACGATGGTGTCCACAACGGTCGGCACAATGGCGCTCCAGCCCGACATCGGCGCCGGAAACCGCGCCATCATGATGTTGCCTTCCGGGATGATGACTTTGAGCGCGCGGAACGAGCCTTCGTTGACCGGCTGGAGTGGCCCGGTCAGCGCCTTGTAGGCGACGCGCGCGCCCGCGAAGGTGCGCGAGTTAATTGCAGCTTTGCGCTCAGGCGAACAGCCGGACAGATCGATGGTCATGTCGCTGCCCTTGATCGTAATCTTGACCCGGATCGGCACCTCCTTACCCTTGTCGACGCCATCGTCGTCGATCGATGCCTCGGCCTCATAGGTGCCGTCGGGCAGTTCGGAGACCACGTTGCGGCACTTCTGCTCGGTCTCAGCGAAAATCTGCGCGATCGCGGCGAGGATGGTGTCCTTGCCGTACTTGTCGAACAGCTCATCCATGCGGCGCGCCGCAAGGCGGCACGCCGCCATCTGCGATTTCATGTCGCCGAGCGAGGACTCCGGAAAGCGGATGTTGTCCTTGATGACGCGATAGAGCGTGTCGTTGAGCTTGCCGCCTTCGTAGATTTTCAACTGATCGAGCTGGAGCCCTTCGAGCCACGGATCGGCCACCGTGGGGCCGGCGCCGAAACCGGTGCTCTGGCCGCCGACATCGATCCAATGCGCCCGCACCATCATGAACATCAGGAGCTCGCCCTTGTAGAAATAGGGCGTGTAGATCACGACGTTGTTGAGGTGCTGGCCCGCCACCGCCTGATGGTTGGTGATGACGACGTCGCCTTGCTTGAAGCCCTCCTTGCCGTAGCGTTTGAGCCCGTCGGTGACCAGCACACCGAGATCGGCGACGAAATGCGACACGCCACCGACGTTCTGCGAGATCAATTCGCCCTGGGTGTCGAGCAGCGCGGTGCAATAGTCGCGCACCTCGTAGATCATCATGTTGTAGGAGGTGCGTTGCAGATCCGCCGCCATTTCGTTGGCGACGGCCGGCAGCGCGTTGCGGATCACTTCGAGCGTGACGGTGTCGAGTTTCATCGCGCGCCTCCGACCGTGATGATCAGCTCGCCGGATTCGGCCACGCGGCACGTGTCGTGCTCGAACAGCACCGTGGTGGTGCCGTGCTCCTGGATCAAGGCGGGCCCTGAGATTTGCGCGCCTGCTCCGAGTCCATCGCGACGATAGACGTTGGCAGTGAGCGGCTTTGCGGCGCTGCTGAAATAGGCCGCGCGCTGGCCGGACGGCGTCGCAGAGCCGGATGGCGAAAGGCTCGGGAACGTCAGCGTCGGCCGTTTGCCGATCGCGCCGAGCCGCATGTTGACCATCTCGACCGGCTCGTCGGGCGAATGGTGCGCGTAGCGGTGCTCGTAAAGCGCATCGAACGCGCTGCGGATCGCCTTGCGGTCGGCCTTCTTGATCTGCGCCAGATCGACCGGCACCGACAGCGTGAACTCCTGGCCCATGTAGCGCAGATCGAGTTGAATCTGGAAATTCGCATCTCGGCTGTGGCGCAGGCTGGCCTTGGCTTCCTTCACCATCTCGTCATGAATACCGGCAAGATGAGCGAAATCGACGCTGGCGAGATCCGAATAGACCGTGCGTGTAAAGTCGTGGCGCTCGTCCGCCAGCAGCATGCCGAGCGCCGAAAAATGCGACGGAAACAGCGGCACGATCACCTTCGGAATGTAAAGTTCCCGCGCGATGGCGCAGACATGCAGCGGCCCTGCCCCGCCCGACGCCACCAGCGCAAAGTCGCGCGGGTCATAGCCCTTGGCGACCGACACCTCGCGCACCGCAAGCGACATGCGGTTGATCGAGATATCGACGATGGCCTGCGCGGCCGCCACTGGATCGAGTTTCAAGGGCTTCGCGATCTTCCCGGTGACGCCGCGCAACGCACCTTTGGCGTCAAGCTTCATGGTGCCGCCGAGGAAATTGTCCGGATCGAGCCGGCCCAGCACCACGTTGGCGTCGGTGATGGTCGGCTCGGTGCCGCCGCCGCGGTAGCAGATCGGTCCGGGATCGGCGCCCGCGCTCTGCGGGCCGACCTTGAGCGCGCCGACGTCGTCGAGCCATGCAATCGAGCCGCCGCCCGCGCCGACCTCGACCACGTCGATCATCGGCAGCATGACCGGATGCCCCGACGCATAGCCGCCGACGTAGTAGCCAGGCGCGAGCGTGGGCTCGCCATCGCGGATCAAGCTCGCCTTGGCGGTGGTGCCGCCCATGTCGAACGAAATGACGTTGCCAAAGCCGAGCTTCTGGCCGACCCGCGCCGACGCGATGATGCCGCCAACCGGCCCTGACTCCATCATGGCGACCGGCCGCTCGGTCGCGACCTCCGGCGTCATGACGCCGCCATTTGAGCGCATGATCGACAGATCGCCCTTGAAGCCGATGCCGCCGAGGCTCGATTTCAAGTCCTTCACATAGCCGCCGACCTTCGGCCCGATGTAGGCGTTCACCACCGTGGTCGAGATGCGCTCGAACTCCCGGTATTCGCGCAGAATGTCGTGCGACAGCGAAAGATAGACGCCGGGCATGGCCTTGCGGATCGTCGCGCCTGCGGTGCGCTCATGTTCGGGATTGGCATAGGAATGCAGGAAGCAGACCGCGACCGCCTCGACGCCGGCGGCTTTCAGCGCCTTGCAGGCCGCCGTGACGCTCGCCCGCTTCAACGGCCGATAGACCTCGCCTGAGCTGAGCAACCGTTCGTCGACTTCGAGCGTTAGGCGGCGCGACACCAACGGCTGATGCCGATGGAAAAACAGGTTGTAGGACTCAGGTCTATTGCCACGGCCGATGATGTAGACGTCGCGCGTGCCGCGCGTGACCACCAGGCCGGTCTTGGCGCCCTTGCGCTCGATCAGCGTGTTGATCGCAATCGTCGAGCCGTGGATCAACTCGTCGATGGCGGCAGGCGCAACGCCGCTCTCACGCAAGCAGTTGATGATGCCGCGCGAGAGTTCCGCCGGCGTGGTCAGGCTCTTGGCCTGGGTGAAGCTGCCGGTTGCGTCGTCAAAACCGATCAGGTCGGTGAACGTGCCCCCGATATCGACCGCCACGAAGATCACGCACGCGCTCCTGGTCTTCCGGCTGGTCTTGCTGGACAAACTGAGATTGAATTGAAGGCGGGGCCGTTGCCCACGACGATACCGACAATCTCGGAGCCGCTCAATGCCGACCAGCTTTCGCCAGATCATCAACAAGGCCGTCAAGGAGAAGCGCTTCCTGGTGGTGCCCGGCGCCCATGACGCGCTCTCCGCGCGGCTGATCGAGAAGATCGGCTTCGAGACCTACTTTATCGGCGGCTTTCCGGCGGTCGGCTCGCGCTACGGCGTGCCGGACGTCGGCCTGAAGGGTTTCGGCGAAATCGCGGCCTGCGTGCGCGACATCATGGCGGCCTGCGATCTGCCGGTGTTCGTCGATGGCGACGACGGCTATGGCGACGTCAAGAACGTGGTCCACACCGTGCAAAGTTACGAGCGCATGGGGGTGAGCGCGATCCTGATCGAGGATCAGCAATGGCCCAAGCGTTGCGGCCACATGGCGGGCAAGAAGGTGGTGCCGATCGAGATCGCCGAGGCCAAGATCAAGGCCGCCTGCTCGGAGCGGCTCAACCCGGAGACCTGGATCCTCGGCCGCACCGATGCGCGTCAGGTCACTGACCTCGACGATGCGATGCGGCGCGCCGAGCGCTACATCAGGGCGGGTGCCGACGGCATCTTCATCGAGGCGCCGCGCAGCGTGAAGGAATTGGAACGCATCGGGAAGGCGTTCGACGTGCCGCAGATCTGCAACCCGCTGATGGGCGGCCACACGCCGATCCTGACGATGGAGGAGCTGGGGCAGCTCGGCTTCAACTGCGCGGTGCTCGGCCTCGACACGCTGATGCACGCCGCCAAGGCGATTGAAACCGTGCTGGTCGATATGAAGTCCGGCACGTTCGCGCGCCGCAACGACGGTATGGATTTCGAGGACTACAAAAAAGTTGTCGGCTACGACAAGTGGGACAGCATCGACGACCGCTACGCCTATCCGCCGCGGCAGCAGTAGGCGGCAGTCGCCCGGATCGATGAGGCCGGTTCAGACTCGGCCCAAAACCTTGGCTGAATCGCGTTCCGGACGCTGGTCAGCCAGACCGGGCTCCGTCGCGTCGATCGAAATGCCGGCGTCGCGAGCGTTCGCAATGCGCGGAAGCTCGTCGCGCACCACATCGGCTGCTTCCGCAACGCCATCCGCCACCGCGTAGACCTGTTTCGTCATGGCGTTAAGCTGGTCCTCGACCGCCCGGCGGGCTGCCTCGAGCGCCGCATCGTCGGCGTCGCGCGCAATGCGAATGGGCTCGCCGCGCATCATCACCATGCGGCCGAATGGCAGACTGAGCGGCGTGCGGTCCCAATTGGACAGCCGATAGCGCCGGCTGGTGCCCATCGCGACCGGAATGATCGGACAGCCGGAGTGCTTGGCGAGAGTGACAATGCCCAGGCCCGCGACGCGTGACACTTTGGGCACGTCCGCCGTCATCACGACAGATTCGCCCCGCCGCAAGATCCGCATCATGGAGGTGAAGGCACGCACCGCCTTCTTACGCATAAACTCCGGCCCGTGATCGCCCGACCCGCGAATGAACTTCAGGCCGAAGCGCTGGCCGGCGCGAACCAGAATTTCGCCGTCGCGATGCAGCGTCACCAGGATGTTGAGCTTGTCCTTCCGCCAGCCGAAATGCGGCATCAGGAAGTGCTCGCCGTGCCACAGCGCCAAGATCACCGGCTCGCGCTCGAACGGCTCATAAAAATTGGCTTCGGGAAGCCGGACCGTCCGATTGGTCCAGCCGATAAGCCGGTAGTGCAGGGCCAGCACAAATCCGCCAAGTGACGTCACGACATCGGACGCAAACAAACGCTTGAACATACGCGAAACACTCACGCTACGGTTTGGTGCGGCGGTCTTCGGCCGGACAACAGCCGGCTTATCTAGCACCGCGTCTCCAAACAAGTTCTTATTCATTGTGGAGTCATGCATGATTGATGCAACCCTGGCTATCGACCGAACGTGCAAATCCCCCTCCGGCGCAACGCGGTTGGACATAGCGATGGTTCGCCGCGGTGATTCGGTGTGAATCCTCGCGGGTAAAAATGAATATTCCCTCCTTCCAGGAACGTTTTGGCGCATGGCAACGACCGCCGATTTCTGCAATGATTCTAGCCAAGGGCTGCGCTCCAAGCGGCCATGGGAGGATGCCATGCGAATGAAATTCCGCGCCTTGACGGGCTGCCTGTTCGTTGCGCTTGCGGCCGCGTCGAGCGCGCCGGCCAACGCGGTCGAAAAGCTGCGCGTCGCCAAGGTGGTGCCGTTTGCCTGGACCTTCACGCCGCTCGACATCGGCATTCAGACCGGCATCTTCGCCAAGCACGGCCTCGAGATCGAAGCCTCCGCCATGGCGGGTGACGCCAAGCTCCAGCAGGCGCTGACCGCGGGCAGCGTCGATATCGGCCTCGCCAGCGGCCCCGGCATGGCCTTCATGGCCAAGGGCGTGCCGGCGAAGGGCGTCGCCGCCATGTTTGGCGCGCCACGCAACATGGCGGTGATGGTCGCCTATGACTCGCCGATCAAGACCGTCGACGACCTCAAGGGCGCCAAGCTCGGCTGCACCACCGTTGGCTCGCTCACCCATTGGATCGGCGACAAGATCAATCAAGTCAAAGGCTGGGGCCCGTCCGGCATCACGATGGTGCCGATCGGCGGCATGCCGCCGGCGCGCGCCGCCATCAGGACCAAGCAGATCGACGGCTATATCGGCGCGCTCGAAGTCGGCTACGCGCTCGAAGAGGCCAAGGAATGGCGCGTCATCACCTCGGCGACGCCGTTCGTCGACGATTTCATCACTCACGTCATCTTCGCGCGCGACGAGGCGATCGCAAAACGGCCCGAAGTGGTGCGCGCTTTCCTGCAAGCCTGGTTCGAAACCATTGTCTTCATGAAGGCCAACAAGGCCCAGACGATCGCGATCTCGGCCAAGGTGATCAACGTCAGCGAAGCGGTCGCGACCCGCGCCTATGATGAGCAGATCGGCTTCTTCAACACCGACGGCACGTTCGATCCGAAGGCCGTCTTGGGGCTGAAGAAGTCCTACCTCGAAATGGGGCTGCTCAAGGAAACGCCTGCCGACGACGTGCTGTTCACCACCAAGTTCCTGCCGATCAAAGCCGGCATGTAACGCAAAGCCGCGATCCAGTGCCCCGTTTCCGAAGTTCGTGATCCATGGCAGCATGCTCCGACACGAACTTCGGAAACAAGGGGCACTGGCAAGTCTATGGTTCTAGTGCCGCTTATCGATTTGAAGTTCCTGAATGAGCTTGCTGCAGATGGTGCAGGAACTTCAAATCGGCGGCACTAACCGCATGCAGCCGCAAAAAATCGGCGTGATCGGCGCTGGCCTGATGGGCCACGGCATCGCCTACCTGCTCGCCAACGCGGGCCACACCGTCGGCATCTACGACCCGTCGGCGGAGTGGCGGGCCTCCCTGCCCGCCCGGCTGAAAAGCGCGCGCGACCTGCTCGACGGCGACCCCGCGCTGCTGGGCCGGATTTCGGCGCACGACCAGATGGCGCCGGCCATGAAGGACGCCTCCTTCGTGTTCGAGGCGGCGCCCGAAAAGCTGCCGCTTAAGCAACAGATCTTCGCCGAATTGGAAGAGCTGACCGTGCCCACCACGATCCTCGCCAGCAACTCGTCGGCCATTCCCTCGACCGAGATCGGCGCCAAGCTCAAACACCGCGAGCGCGTCATCGGCACGCATTTCTGGAATCCGCCGCATCTGGTGCCGCTGGTCGAGGTAATCCAGAACGAAAAAACCAGCGGTGAGACCGTGCGCCGCACCATGGAGTTGCTGCGCGACGCCGGCCGCAAGCCCGTACACGTCAAGAAGGACATCCCGGGTTTTGTCGGCAACCGGTTGCAACATGCGCTCAAGCGCGAGGCCATCGCGCTCGTGGCGGCCGGCGTGTGCGATGCCGACACCATCGACGAGGTGGTGAAGAACGGCTTTGGCGCCCGCATGGCGGTGCTGGGGCCGATGGAGCAATCCGATCTCGTCGGTACCGATCTGACGCTCGATATCCAGAACGTGCTGATGGCTGACCTCGACCGCGGCACCGAGCCGACGAAATTCCTCAAAGACCTGGTCGCGGACGGCAAACTCGGGATGCGCACCGGCGAGGGTTTGCGCAAATGGACGCCGCAATCCGCGGACGCCGTGCGCGACCGGCTGCGGCGCTTCCTGGCCGAGCAGGCCAAATCCACGCAAGCCAAGCCGGCGCAAAAACCATAAGGTCCTGTCAGTGCTGGGAGCCATTCTCACGCTGCTGTCAGCCGCGAGCTTTGCGCTGAACAACGCGGCGGCCCGCCGCGCCGTGCTGACCGGCACGCCAAGCCAGGGCATGGCGATCAGCATTCCGGTGGGCGTGGTGTGTTTCCTGTTCGTCGCGCTGGTGGTCGGCGCCTTTGGCGGGCTCGCGCCGTTCTCGCCGAGGGCCGCGGCCTGGATGGCGCTGGTCGGTGTGCAGCACTTCGTCGTTGGACGATATTGCAACTACACCGCCAATCAGGCGGCGGGCGTCAATCTGACGGCGCCCGTGATCCAGCTCCAGGTCATCGTCACGCTGGTGCTCGCGGTGACCATTCTGGGCGAGCCCTGCACGCTGCTGCAGGCCATCGGCGGCGTCCTGATCGTTGCGGGCTCGATCGTCACCCAGCGCCAGCAATTGCGGCGCTCCGCAACGGCGAATGCCGCGACTGCGGACACAACCCGAAAAACCCCGGCATTCACACCAGCCAAGCTGAAGGGTTTCGTGTTCGCCGGATGCGCCGCCGTGGCGTATGGCTCCTCTCCGATCCCGGCGCGTTTTGCTTTGGAGGACACCGGTGCGGCGAGCGGCGTGCTCGGTGGCCTGATCGCCTATGGGGCCGCAACCGTCGTGGTCGCGCTTGCGCTGCTGTGGCCGGCGATCCGGCGCAATGTCGCGGCGCTCAAACGCGATAACGCCCTTTGGTTTGCCTACTCCGGCGTGCTCGTCGCCATGGCGCAGGGCCTTTTCTTTGCAGCCGTTGCTGTGGCGCCGGTGCTGCTGGTGATGCCGCTGTTGCAGACATCGCTGGTGTTTCGTCTGCTGTTTTCGAACCTGCTCAATCCCGATCATGAGGTGTTCGGATTTCTGGTGCTGACAGGGGTCGCCACGTCCATTGCGGGCGCCCTGCTGGTCTCGATCGACACCGGCCTTATTATGCATGCGCTCGCCGTGCCGGACGCGATCGCCCATGTGCTGAGCTGGCGCATTGGATAACGCGCGCCGGGCCTGAACATCCGCCGCAGAACTGCTAGTCTTCGACCCGAAGTCCAGCCGGATACGGGGCGCCCATGACAATGTTCAGCCGAGCCGCCATTGCGGCGCTGTTGCTGCTGCAAGGCACCGCGATTGTCCGCGCGGAAACCTGGCCGAGCCGCTCGATCACCATGGTGGTTGGATTTGCGCCGGGCGGCGGCACGGACGTGCTCGGCCGCATCATCGCCAAACGCCTGTCCGAGGTGCTTGGCCAGCAGGTCATCGTCGAGAACGTCGGCGGCGCCGGCGGCATGGTGGGCTCGGCGCGCGTCGTCAAGGCTGCGCCCGACGGCTACACCATCGTGCTCGGCAGCCGCGCCGACGCCATCAACCAAACGCTCTACAAGAAGCCGCTTTACGATCTGCGCACCGATCTCTTGCCGGTGGTGCTGATCGCCGACCAACCGACCGTGCTAATCGCGCGGCCGAACTTTCCGGCCACGAACCTCGCCGAACTGATCGCCTACGTGAAGAAGAACCAGGACTCGATCAAGTTCGCCTCCGCGGGCGCCGGCTCGACCGGCCATCTTGACTGCGTGCGCTTCAACGCCGCTATCGGCGTCAAGGTCACGCACGTGCCGTATCGCGGCGGCGGCCCGGCGATGCAGGACCTGATCGGCGACCGCGTCGATTACATCTGCACGCTGAGCGCCACGGCCGTGCCGCAGATCGAGAGCAAGCTGGTGAAGCCGATCGCGGTGTTTTCCCCCGCCCGCGTGCCGATGCTGCCCGACATGCCGACCGCCAAGGAGCAGGGTTTCACCAGCTTCGAAGCCTCGACCTGGTTCGGACTGATGGTACCGAAGGGCACGCCCGACGCGATCATCAAGCGGCTGCACGACGCCACCGTCGAGGCGATGAACACGCCGTCGGTGCAGGAGCAGGCGCTGAAGACCGGCTCGCTGATCGTTCCGCCCGAGAAGCGCTCGACCGAGTTCTTCCGCAAATATGTCGAGGACGAGATTGGCGTCAACGCCGAGCCGATCAAGGCGACCGGCGCGGTGATCGAATAAGCCGCGGTATTCCTAACCGCACAGCCGCCGCGGATCGCAATCGATGTCCCAAGCTTAGATGAACCGAGTGCTGCTCGGTTGCTCGATACAATCGAGAAACTTCAGACGACGAGATGCCCCGCTTCGAAATAGGCATCACGACCTCACCAGCTTCCACGCCCACACCAAAATCACTACGGCTACCGGTACTGCAACGATAAGGGCGGCGACGCCCTTAGCGGATAGCACCGCGCCGAAGATTGAGAACACCAGTTCATTGGGAGCGTCCACCACGGATTTCTCCATTGAAATTTTCAATGGCACCGGGAGACAGGGGTATAGGGGGCTAGGTTTAACAGTCACGCAAGAGTGGTCACAGCAAGCGGCCTAGGCCGCGCTTCTCATAAGCTTATGATTTCACTGAAAATAATTTTTCTCGGCGACTCCAAATTGGTCTAGGCAGCTATTCAGTAATCAGCGGCCTAGAATTTTTGATGCAGTTAAACCATTGAGCGATAAGAAACTTCTCTGCGCGATTTGGATTCAATGTCGCACGTGCGACACCGTTATATGGATACTTCGACAAATGCGCGTTGATCAGACCGATCACCGTGACATGAGCCGTCGTTTCGCAAGTCAAAAACTTCTTTCGTTATGAGAGGTCTTACTTCCCTTTCAGCATGTATCGCCCGCTCTCGTTGCGCGTGAGCGTGCCTGCGGCGTAAAGCCCATCGAGTTCGCGCACCAGTTCGCGGCCGTCGCGAGTGCCTGCCGCAACCATCAGCTCGAGGAAGCTTGCAGGCTTTTCGGCCAGCACGTCGGCGACCGAGCGCTTGCCGTTGGCGCCATTCTGTTTTGCCATCACCGGCGGAAGCGGCACGCCCCATTCCAGCGAATTTCGCTTGCCGAACGGGATGGTGCAGTCGAAGCCGATCTTGGCGCCGACCCGCGCGCCGCCAAGCGACGGATCGAGCGGCACCACGCGGAAGCCTGACGCCGTGACGGTGTCGCGGTCGCCCTGATAGCGCGTCGCCAGCCCCCAGTCGCACTGCTCGTCGGAGAACACGTCGATGTCGTCGTCGAATACGAACACCTGCTTGGCCTCGGCCATGCTGCCGAACACCGCAGCGATGGCGTTCCGCGCCTCGCCCGGCACGCGCTGCCGGATCGAGACGCGCACGTTGTACATGCCGCCGCTCGATGGCGTCGCAAAGCACGCGACCGGCTCGCGCACCGCGGTCACGAGACCCGCCCAGGCCGCGGATTCGGTCTTCACCGTGGTGAGCTGCGCGGTGTCGGTGCGGCCGAGCTGCTTGCCGCCGATGGTCACGGTCTGAAACAGCGCATCCTTGCGGTGCGTAATCGCGGTCAAGTGAAACACCGGGTTGCGCTTCACCACGCCGTAGTAACCGACGTATTCGCCATAGGGGCCTTCCGGCTCAGCGTGGCCCTTGGGGTCGAGATAGCCCTCCAGCACGTATTCGGCGTCAGCCGGAACATAGATGTCGTTGGTCACGCATTTGACGATCGGCACCGGCGCGCCGCGCAGCGCACCCAGCACCTCAAGCTCGTCCATCGGCGGATTCATGCTGACCGCGGCCATGAAGTCGCATGGGCTCGAGCCGACCACATAGGCCACCGGCGTCTTCTCGCCTTTCGCCACGGCTTCGAGATAGATCGCGCGCGCGTCGCTCGGTGCGATCATGTCGATGCCGGCCTGACGCGGGCCGCGCAGCATCATGCGCCGGCAACCGATGTTGTGGTGGCCGGTGTCGCGGAACTGCATGACGTCGAGGCCCGCCGAAATATAGGGCGCGCCATCCTCGCCATGCTGCAGATGCACCGGCAGCGCGCAGAGATCGGCGTCATCGCCCTTCAACACCACCTGCTGCACCGGCGCCTCGCTGGCCGCAACCTTGACGGGTTTCTGCGGATTGGCGAGCCGCTTCATCACCTCGGGCAGCAGCCCCGTTTCGTCGGTGTCGAGTGCGAGCGCCAGCCGCTTGCGTGAGCCCATAACGTTGCCGATCAGCTCGGCCTTCTCGGGGCCGACCGCCTTGAACCAGGTCGCGCGCGGATTGCCCTCGAGCACCGCCGCCACATCGACCAGATCGATCGGTCTGTCATGCACATCGCATTCGCCAAGCTGCACCAGACGCTCGACGAAGCGGCGCAGACGAAATCGTTCGGTATCGGCGGCGGCCATTGCGGCCTCCCTGGATTGCAACGTGGGACAAGATTGTAGATTGTTTCGCAACCTAGTGCCGCGGATTTGAAGTTCCTGCATCACCTGCAACGAGCTCGTTCAGGAACTTCAAATCGATAAGGGGCACTAGCATCGTATACTTGCTAGTGCCCCTTTTGTTTCCGAAGTTCGTGTCAGAGCATGCTGCGATGCATCACGAACTTCGGAAACGGGGCACTAGGTAGGGAGAGCACGGTCATGCCGGGGACGGAAACGAAACACAAGGTCCGCGACGTCAATGTGCGGATGTTGCGGGGCGGGTCCGGCCCGCCGCTGGTCTTCCTGCATGGCGCCAACGGCCTGCCGGTGTGGCTGCCGGTGTTCGACCTGCTCGCCAAGAAGTTCGAGGTGTTCGTTCCGGAGCATCCGGGCTTCGGCTCGTCCGACAATCCGGCCTGGATGCGCAATATCGGCGATCTGGCGATGTACTACCTCGATTTCCTCGACGGGCTCGGGCCGTATCAGGTCCATCTGGTCGGCCAATCGCTGGGCGGCTGGGCGGCCGCCGAGGTCGCGGTGCGCAATTGCTCGCGGCTGGCGACGCTGTCACTGCTCGGGCCGGCCGGCATCCGGGTGAAGGGCATGCCCAGCGGCGACAACTTCATCTGGGATGCCGAGGAGTCGGTTCGCAATCTCTACCACGACCAGTCGATCCCCGACCGCATGCTGGCGATGCCGGTCAGCGACGAGCAGGCCGATCTGATGCTCAACAACCGGTTTGCCACCGCCAAATTCGGCTGGGAGCCGCGCTGGTTCAATCCATCGCTGGAACGCTGGCTGCACCGCATCCGCATCCCGACGCTGGTGGTGTGGGGCAAGAACGACAAGCTGTTCCCGAGCGCCTATGCGGCGCGCTGGGGTGAGCGGATCCCGGGCAGCCGGGTCGAGGTCATCGCCGATTGCGGCCACGTGCCGGCGGTGGAGAAGCCGGAGCAAACCGCCAAGGAAATCATCCGCCTCTATGCGGGGACACGCTGATGCAGTTCACCTTCTTCCATCTGATGCCCTATCGCCCGCTCGACTTGACCGAGCGCCACAAGCATCGCGCCGGCTGGGTGGTGCTGCCCAACAGTCTGTACGATCCGAAGAAAGGCGCCGACGAATACCAGTCCTACATCGAGCAGCTGGTCTATGCCGAGAAGCTCGGCTTCGACGTGATTGCGGTCAATGAGCACCACCAGACCGCCTATGGCATGATGCCGGCGCCGAATCTGATTGCGGCGAACCTCATTGCGCGCACCAGCAAGGCCAAGATCGCCATCATCGGCCGCGCGCTGCCGCTGGTGAACAATCCGGTCAACATCGCGGAGGAATTCGCGATGCTGGATAACCTGTCGCGCGGCCGCATCATCACCGGCTTCGTGCGCGGCATCGGCAACGAATACCACTCGACCGGCATCAATCCGTTCTTCTCGCATGAGCGCTACCAGGAGGCGCACGACCTGATCGTGCAGGCATGGACCAAGCCCGGACCGACCTCATTCGAGGGCGAGCACTACAATGTGCGCTACGTGAACCTGTGGCCGCGCCCATACCAAACGCCGCATCCGCCGATCTGGATTCCGTCGATGGGCTCGTCCGAGACGATCAAGTGGGCGGCGGCGCCCGAACGCAAATATCCGTTCCTGGTCACCTTCAGCGGCCGCGATCTGGTGGCGCGCTATCTCAACCTCTATCGCGAGCAGGCCAAACAATTTGGCTATGAAGCCTCCGCCGACCAGCTCGGCTGGGCCACGCCGGTCTATGTCGCCGACACCGACGAACGCGCGCGCCAGGAGGCCAAGGCCGGCATGGAAACGCTGTTCAACGATTTCCTGGCAGTGCCATTTCAAATGTTGCTGCCGCCCGGCTACATGTCGCTGCCGTCGATGAAGAACACCTTGAAGATGCGCAAGGCGCTCGGCGCGCAGAAGCGCCACAGCATCGATGAGCTGATGGAGAGCGGCACCGTGGTGGTCGGCTCGCCGCAGACGGTGCGCGACGAGCTCTCGAAGCTGCGCGACGCAACCGGCGCCGGCAAGCTCATCGTGATGCTGCAATTCGGCGTGCTACCTGACGATTTGACGCGGCGAAACATGGAGATGTTCGCCGCCGAGGTCATGCCGCAGTTGCGCAATTGATACGGCTTCGGCAAATCCGTTATTCGGTCGCGGCGCGGAGCGGCCGTTTGCGAGCCGCCCGCCATTCCTCAAAGCGCTGCACCACGACAAAGAACGCCGGTACGAACAGCACGGCAAGGCATGTCGAAGCGGTCATGCCGGTGAACACCGTGATGCCGATCGATTTGCGGGCGCTGGCACCCGCGCCGCTTGCCAGCACAAGCGGCAGAACGCCGAGGATGAAGGCGAGCGACGTCATCAGGATCGCGCGGAAGCGCGCCCGCGACGCTTCCACCGCGGCTTCGACGATGGACTTGCCTTCGGCGCGCATTTCGCGGGCGACTTCGACGATCAGGATCGCGTTCTTGGCCGACAGCGCGATCAGCAGCACGAGGCCGATCTGGACGTAGAGATTGTTGTCAACCTTGAGTGCGGTGAAAACCGCGACCGGCCCGATCAGCGAGAGCGGGACCGCAAGGATGACCGACGCCGGCGCGTACCAGCTCTCGTACTGGCCGGCGAGCACCAGATAGACCAGCAGCATCGCCAGGCCGAACACAATGAACATCTGCCCGCCGACCGCTTTCTCCTGATACGAAATCGCGGTCCACTCGTAGCTCGCGCCGGGCGGCAGTGTTCGGGCCGCGATCTGCTCCAGAAGCGCGATGGTCTGCCCGGTCGAGACGCCCGGCGACGGCAGCGCGGTCAGCGTCGCCGACGGATACAGGTTGTAGAGGCTGATCAAGGGCGGGCCGACCGCCGGCGTTATTTTGACGATGGTGCCGAGCGGGATCATGTTGCCGTCTTTGTTGCGCACGGTGAGGTTCGTGACGTCATCCAGCCGCAGGCGGAATTGCGCATCGGCCTGGGCATAGATCTGCAGGGTGCGGCCGAACTTGTTGAACTGGTCCACATAGGCCGAGCCGAGATAACCGCTGAGAGCGGAGAAGACCTGATCGGCCGTGAGCCCGACCGCCTCGATTTTGGTGCGGTCGACCTCGATCGTGTATTGCGGGGCGCGCGAACGGAACGACGTTATCACATGCTGGATGCTGGACTGACTCTTGGCGTTCTCTTCGACCGCGCCGATCACGGCCTGCAGCTTGTCGAAGTCGAAGCTCAAGTCGCGCAGCTCAATCTGCATGGTCACGCCCGCAGCATTGCCGACACCTTGGATCGGGGGCGGCGGCACCACCAGGATGCGCGCTTCATCGACCGCCCCCAGCGCCTGATTGAGCCCGACGAACAGCGAGCGCAAGTCCTCGCCCTTCCCGCGCTCGCTCCAGTCGTTGAGGATGATGTAGGCAACACCGGCGTTGGCAAGCGACGAGCTGTTGTCGAGCACCGAGATGCCCGCGATGGTGATCACCTGGCGCACGCCCGGGGTTTTGCTCGCGATCGCGCTGACTTTGTCGAGCGCCTTTTGCGTCCGCGCCAGCGAAGCGCCATCGGGAAGCTGCACGCTGGCCAGGAAATAGCCCTGGTCTTCGACCGGCAGGAAGCTGGTCGGGATACGGATGAAGCCGTAGATCGAAATGGCAATCACGGCGAGCGCAATCAGGGCCATCGCGACGCTGCGGTTTGCC
Organism: Rhodoplanes serenus; assembly: GCA_945893145.1. Taxonomy (GTDB): domain Bacteria; phylum Pseudomonadota; class Alphaproteobacteria; order Rhizobiales; family Xanthobacteraceae; genus Z2-YC6860. The sequence goes on from CAMDDZ010000020.1 coordinate 65,661, forward strand.
ATGCGCAAGACCAGGCGGCTGTAGGCGTGCTCCGCCCGGCCATAGACCGCATTGAAGGCACGGTAGAAAGCGTTGCGCTGCTCCGGCGGAACCGGGCGGCGCAGCCACATGGCGCTCTGGGTCGGCTTCAGCGTCACGGCGTTGATCGCGCTCAACAACGCGGTGGCCGCGATCACCAGCGCGAATTGCGCGTACATGCGGCCCGTCAGACCAGGCAGGAACGCCGCGGGAATGAACACCGCCATCAGCACCAAAGTGATGCCGATGATCGGACCCAACAGTTGGTCCATGGCGCGAATGGCGGCGTCATGGCCGTTCATGCCGCGCTCGATGTTGTGGGCGGCACCTTCCACGACGACGATCGCGTCGTCGACCACGATGCCGATTGCAAGAACGATCGCGAACAGCGTCGACAGATTGACGGTGAACCCCATGGCGGCCATCGCCGCAAACGCCCCGATGATGGTCACCGGCACGGTGGTGGCCGGCACCAGCATGGCGCGCCAGTCCTGCAGGAAAATCAGGATCACGATCAGCACCAGGGCCGCGGCTTCGAGCAGCGTCTTGTAGACCTCGCGGATCGACTCGTTGACGAATTTGGTGGTGTCGAACGGAACGCCGTAGACGAGGCCCGGCGGGAAATCCGCCGCCAGCGTCTTCATTTTCGTGGCCACTTCTGCGGCGACGTTGAGCGCGTTCGCCCCCGGCGCGAGGAAGATCGCAAGTCCGGCCGCGGGCTTGCCATCCTGGGAAAAAATCTGGCTGTAGGTCTGCGCGCCGAGCTCGACCCGCGCGACATCGTGCACGCGCGTGATCCCGCCATTGGCTTCGATTTTGACGATGACGTTGCCGAATTGCTCGGGCTCGTTGAAACGGCCGAGCACATTCAGCGTGTATTGAAAGGTCTGACTTTCCGGCGCGGGCGGCATGCCGATCTGACCGGCGGTGACTTGCGAGCTTTGCTGCTGGAGCGCCTGGATGACGTCCTGGGTGGTGAGCCCGCGGGCCTTCATCTTGTTCGGATCGAGCCACACCCGCATCGAATACTGGCCGGCCCCGAACACGGTGACGCTTCCCACGCCGGAAAGGCGCGCGATCTCGTCCTTCAAGCGGTTGGTTGCGAAGTTGCTGAGATAAAGGCTGTCGAAAGCCCCGTTGGGCGACGTCAGGGTCACGATCTGCAGGATCGCGGTCGAACGCTTCTGGACGTTCACCCCTTGCGTCTGCACCGCCTGCGGCAGCGACGACAGCGCGCTCGAAACCCGGTTCTGCACCAGAACCTGCGCGTAGTTCAGGTCGGTGCCAATGTTGAACGTGACCGTCAGCGTGTAGCTGCCGTCGGCGCTGGCGTAGGATTGCATGTAGATCATGCCTTCCACGCCGTTGACCTGCTGCTCGATCGGCAGCGCCACGGTATCGATCACGGTGCGTGCGCTGGCGCCCGGATAGCGCGCCGTGACCTGCACGGTGGGCGGCACGATGTCGGGATATTGCGCGACTGGCAGCCGGTAAAGCGCCACCGCACCGATCACCACCATCAGAATGGCGAGCACATTCGCCAGCACCGGCCGTTCGATGAAGAATTTCGAGATCATCGCCGGTCCGCGGGCTCGGCGCGCAACTGAGGTTCGACCTTCTGGCCCGGGATGGCGTGCAGCAGGCCGCTGACGATCACCTTATCGTCGGCCGCCAAACCGCTTTCGATAACGCGCATCGACCCGTCGACCGGGCCGATCTCGATCTTGCGCTGCTCCACCACGTTGTCCTTGTTGACGACCAGCACGTAGCGGCCGCCCTGGTCGCTGCCGAGCGCAACGTCCGGCACCAGTAGCGCATTCTTCGGCTCGCCGAGCGGGACGCGCACCCGCACGAAATATCCAGGCAGCAGCACCCGAGTGGGATTTTGCAGAATGGCCCTCACCACAAGCGTTCCGGTCGATTGGCTGACGCTCGGCGCCGCATAGTCGAGCGTGCCGGCATGCGGATAGCCGGTCTCGGTCTGCAGGCCGATTTCGACCGGAACCTTCTTGAGGTCGTCCTGGGTCAATCCGCGGCGCATGACCTGCTCGCGAATCTTCAGCACATCCTGTTCGCTGATGTTGAAATTCACATAGATCGGATCGTGCTGGATGATCGACGCCAGCACGGTGGGGGTCGATGTGCCACCGACGTATTGGCCGACGGAGACCTGCCGCGACGTGACGATGCCGTCGAACGGAGCCGAGACCTGCGTGTAATCGTAGTTGATCTGGGCGAGCCGGGTGTTGGCGCGGGCCTGATCCGCGTTCGACTGCGCGGAGTCGCGCGCCGCCAGCGCCGTATCGTATTGCGCTTTCGTTGTGGTCTGCTGTCCTAGAAGCGCATCTTGCCGATCGAAGGCCGCCTTGGTCTGCTTCAAGTTCGCCTCGGTGCTCACCTCGGCGGCTTTGGCCTGATCGAGCTTGACCCGGTACGACTCCGGCTCGATCGTGAACAGCAGCGTGCCCTTTTTGACCAGCGCGCCGTCCTGATAGTTGACCTGCTGGACGAAACCGGGCACCCGGGCGACGAGATCCGTCGAGTTGACCGCGGCCGTATTGCCGGTGGCCTCGAGGTATCGCGTCACCGACTTCTGGACCGGCAGGGCGACGACGACTTTCGGCGGCGGCGGCGCCACATACTGGTTGTCGGGGCCGCACCCCGCAAGCAACAGCGCACCCGTCCACACAATTGCGGTTCGCCGGCTGATCCGCGCCTTGTCCATAGGCCGGCTCCCTCCCGTCCGCTTCAACATGACGCGTCCCCGACTTATTTCGAAGCCCACTCGAACGTTACGCTCTCGGCGTATCCGTTGCATCAGCGCCCTGCAGACCTTTGCACAGTGTCAACACCAGCGATGTGAGCCAGCGTTGCTTGCTCCCGTCTCCAAAATAGACCTCTGACCTGTGCGTTTATGAGTCCGCACTCTGGTGCTAAGCTACCGCCAACAACACGATGGGGAGGACGCGATGCGGCATGTTTCTTGGATTGCAGCGGCGCTGCTTTTGACGACCGGCGCGTCAGCCGCCGAATTGCCGTGCTCGCAAGTCCGCCTGATCGTCCCCTACCCGGCCGGCGGCGCGACCGACGTGGCGACCCGCGTGGTGGCCGAGCGACTCGAAGCCACTTTCAAGAAGCCCTTCGTGGTGGAGAACCGCGGCGGCGCGACCGGCAACATCGGCACGGTTGCGGTCGTCACCGCGCCACCCGACGGCTGCACGCTGCTGGTGAACGCGACCATCATCGCCACGTTCCCGGTCAGCTTCAGCAAGCTCGCTTACGATCCGTTCAAGGACCTGGCCCCGGTCGGCGGCGTTGGCGTGACCCCAACGCTGATCGTTGCGGCCGCCTCGGTGCCGGCCAACAACCTCAAAGAGCTGGTGGCCTGGAGCAAGAGCAAGCCGGACGGGCTGAACTACAGCACCGCCGGCTATGGCTTACAGCAGCATCTCGCCTCTGAGGGAATTGCGCAGCGCACCGGAGCGAAATTCACCCACGTCGCCTATCGGGGCGGCGGCACCGCCATGACCGACCTCGTGGCGGCGCGGCTCGACTTCGGCGGCTTCCTGGCTGGGACCACCAAGCCGTTGATCGACGACGGGAAGCTGAAGGCGCTGGCGATCGTCGCCGACAAGCGCTCGGACCTGGTGCCCAACATTCCGACCACGGCCGAGCAGGACCTGCCCGGCATGAGCTCCTACGGCGTCCACTTCATGCTGTTTGCGCCGGCCGCAACGCCCAAGGACGTGGTGGCGCTGCTTGGCACCGAATTGCACAAGATCATCGCTGACCCGGCGCTCAAGCAGCGCTTCGCCACGATCGGATTCGACGCCACCCCGATGTCGCCCGCCGAGGTCGCGGCCGCCATGCGCAAGACCGCCGACGACCTGGTGCCCGTCATCAAGCGCCTCAATATCAAGCTGGACTAGAGCATGATCCTGAAAAGTGGATGCCGGTTTTCGGAAAAGATCATGCTCAAACAAAGAGCTGGGGCGGCAGCCCACCCGACAGGCAAAAGGGCGCGGCAGATACGCAAATTGACCTGCAATTTGGCAGCCAGTACCGTCAGTTAAATCCGGCCACCGTGGCCGGCACCTCCGGGAGGAACGTAATGAAAAAAATGCTTGCCGGTTTAGCCGGCGTTGCCGCGTTGGCATTCGCATCTGTCGCGCAGGCCCAGGATACGATCAAGATCGGCGTGATCCTGACGCTGTCCGGGCAATTCGCCGATGCCGGTGTTCAAATGCAGAACGGCATCATGACGTATGTGAAGGAGCACGGCGACACGATTGCCGGCAAGAAGATCGAGTTGATCTTCAAGGACACCGGCGGCGTCGCGCCGGATATCGCCAAGCGGCTCGCGCAGGAACTGATCGTGCGCGACAAGGTCGATATTCTTGCGGGCTTCGTGCTCACCCCCAATGCACTCGCCGCCGCCGACGTCTCGGCCGAAGCCAAGAAGTTCATGGTCATCATGAACGCCGCGACCTCGATCATCACCACCAAGTCGCCCTACTCGGTGCGCACCTCGGTGACGCTGCCGCAGGTCGCCGAAACCTTCGGCAACTGGGCCGCCAAGAAGGCCGGCGTCAAGAAGGCCTACACGATGGTGACCGACTATGGCCCCGGCCATGACTTCGAGGCGGCGTTCCAGCGCGCCTTCAAGGAAGCAGGCGGTGACATCGTAGGCTCGGTGCGGTTCCCGGTCGCCAACCCGGACTTCTCCGCCTTCGTGCAGCGCGCAAAAGACATCAATCCGGAAGCCATCATGATCTTCATCCCGGGCGGCGCGCAGCCTGCGGCGCTCGGCAAGGCGTTCGCGGAACGCGGCGTCGATCCGAGCAAGATCAAGATCCTGGGCTCCGGCGAAACCACGTCCGAGCAGGCGCTCAAAAGCATGGGCGACAGCTCGCTCGGCATCATCACGGCCTGGCATTATGAGTACACCGACAAGTCGAACCCAAAGAACGTATCCTTCGTGAAACTGTTCAACGACATGCACAAGCGCAACCCCGACTTCTTCTCGATCGGCGGCTACGACGGCATGCACCTGATCTACGAATCGATCAAAAAGACCAACGGCAAGACCGACGGCGACTCGCTGATCGCAGCCGCCAAGGGCATGAAGTGGGACAGCCCGCGTGGTCCGATGTCGATCGATCCGGAGACGCGTGACGTGGTGCAGACCATCTACATCCGCAAAGTGGAGAAGGTGAACGGCCAGCCGCAGAACGTGTCGTTCGACAAGATCCAGAACGTCAAGGATCCGGTCAAGGCGCGGATGCCCAAATAAGCCGATGCTCAAGTAAGCTGAAGCCAACCTACAACGTGAGGACGGGCAAACCGCCCGTCCTCCGCAAGCTGTCACGGAGGAAAGCCATGCGTCGTACATTCGTTGGAGCAGCGGTTGCGGTGCTACTGGCCGCCACGTCGGCGAACGCGCAGCAGACCATCAAGATCGGTGTTGTGATGTCGTTTTCGGGCCAGTTCGCTGATCCGGGGGCGCAGATCGACGGCGGCATCAAACTGTATATGAAGCAGCATGGCGACATGGTCGCCGGCAAGAAGATCGAGATCATTCGCAAGGACTCTGGCGGCATCGCGCCCGACGTCGCCAAGCGCCTCTCGCAAGAAGTGATCGTGCGCGAAGGCGCGACCATCCTGGCGGGTTACGACCTGACCCCGAACGCGCTCGCGGCCGCTGACGTGTCGGCACAGGCCAAGACCTTCATGGTCAACATGAACGCCGCGACCTCGGTCATCACCACCAAGTCGCCCTACATGGCACGCACCTCGTTCACAGTGTGGGCCGTGAATGAATCGCTCGGCGCCTGGGCCTACAAGAGCGGCGTGCGCAAGGTTTATACGCTCGTCTCCGACTTCGGCCCCGGCTGGGACGGCGAAGCTGCGTTCACCAAAGGCTTCAAGGATGCCGGCGGCGAGATCATCGGCTCTGCCCGCTACCCGGTCGCCAATCTCGACTTCACGGCCTTTATCCAGCGGGCAAAAGACGCCAATCCCGATGGCATCTACATCTGGGTGCCCGGCGGTCCGCAGCCAGCGGCGATCGGCAAGGCCATTGCCGAGCGCGGCATCGACAAGAGCAAGGTCAAAGTGATGGGCCAGGGTGAGCTGACCTACGAGGACGCGCTCAAGAGCATGGGCGACGCCGGCTTGGGCCTAATCACCGCGTTCCACTACGACTACAATCACCAGTCGGCGATGAACAAGGCGTTCGTCGCCGCCTATAACGCCGAGTTCAAGCGCAACCCCGACATGTTCTCGGCCGGCGGCTATGACGGCATGCACCTGATCTACGAGTCGCTGAAGAAGACCAATGGCTCGACCGACGGCGACGCGCTGATCGCAGCCGCCAAGGGCATGAAGTGGGAAAGCCCACGCGGCCCGATGATGATCGATCCCGAAACGCGCGACGTGGTCCAGACCGTCTATATCCGGCGCGTTGAGAAGGTGAATGGCGCGCTGGTCAACGTCGAGTTCGACAAGGTCGAGAACGTCAAGGACCCGTGGAAAGCGCGTCAGCCGAAGTAGTATCGGCAGGCTGATGCTGGTTCGCGGACGGCTGGGGCGCCCGCAATGATCGTGTCCATGTTCGGCGTCCTGTTCGACGGGCTCGCCTACGGCATGCTGCTGTTCCTGCTGTCGGTCGGGCTGTCGGTGACGCTCGGGATGATGAACTTCGTCAACCTGGCGCACTGCACATTCGGCATGATCGGTGGCTATGTCACGGTCACGCTGATGAACAGCATGGGGTGGCCGTTCCTGGCCACCCTGCCCGCGGCCTTTCTGGTCGCGGCGGCGGCGAGCGTCGTGTTCGAGCGCACGATGTTCCGGCGGCTCTATCGATCGACCGATCTCGATCAATGTCTGCTGACGATCGGCCTGGTGTTCGTGTCGGTCGCCTCGGCGGCCTGGCTCTACGGCACGATCCAGCAGCCGGTGAACCTGCCGTCATATCTGCGCGGCTCCTACAACGTGATGGGCGTCACGATCGGCGTTTACCGGCTGTTCCTGATCGGCATGTCGATCGTCATCACCGTCGCGCTGGTCGGCGCGCTGGAATACACCCGCTTCGGAGCGCAGGTGCGCGCGGCGGTCGATAATCAGCGCATGGCGCGCGGGCTCGGCATCAACGTCGATGGCGCCTTCGCGGTCACGTTTGCGCTCGGCAGCGGGCTCGCAGGCCTCGGCGGCGCGCTTGCCATCGACATCGTCGGCCTCGATCCGTCATTCGCTCTGGCTTATCTCGTCTATGTGCTGATCGTGGTGTCGGTCGGCGGGCTCGGTTCGATCGCAGGTTCGCTTGTGGCGGCCATCGTGCTCGGCATCAGCGACATGGCGGGCAAGTACTACTTCCCGGAGATCGGCTCGTTCCTGATCTATCTCGTGATGCTCAGCCTGTTGATGTGGCGGCCGGTCGGCCTGTTCGGGAAGCGCTAGCGATGGCATCCGTGGCTCCCGCAATTTCTGGTCCGCACCAATATCTGCAAGCGCAAACACGCTGGAGCCGGGTCGAGATCGCGTTCTGGCTCGCGACGCTGCTGCCGTTCGTGGTGGCGCCGAACTATCTGGTGCTGGCGAGCCAGGTGGCGATCACGGCGCTGTTTGCGCTCTCGCTCGATCTGATCCTGGGTTACGCCGGCATCGTATCGCTCGGCCACGCCGCGTTCTTCGGCTTTGGCGCCTACACGGCCGGCATCATTTCCAAATACGGCTGGGGCGAGCCGCTCAGCGGATTGCTGATCTCAGGCATTGCCGCGGGCCTGCTCGGCTACCTGATGAGCTTCGTCATCGCGCGCTTCCGGCATCTGGCCCTGATCATGATCACGCTCGGCTTCGGCTTCCTGCTGCTCGAAGCCGCCAACAGCGCGAGCTGGCTCACCGGCGGCGCCGACGGCCTGCAAGGCGTGCGCATGTGGCCGCTGCTCGGCATATTCAAGTTCGACCTCTGGGGCGTGACCTCCTATTGGTATTCGCTGATCGTGCTGTTCCTGCTGTTTCTGGTGAGCCGCCGGCTGATCCATTCGCCATTTGGGCTGTCGCTGCGCGGCATCCGCGAGAACATCGTCCGCATGCGGGCGATCGGCGCCGAGAGCCGCGCGCATCTGCAAAAAGTCTACACGATCTCCGCCGCGATGGCCGGAATCGCAGGCGCGGTGCTGACCCAGACCACCGAGACGGTGTCGCTCGGCGTGCTCGACTTCCAGCGCTCGGCCGATCTGCTGGTCATGCTGATCCTCGGCGGCGCCGGACGGCTCTACGGCGGCATCGTCGGCGCGATCCTCTACATGGTGGCGCGCGACCAGTTTTCCGGCATCAACCCGCAATACTGGTACTTCCCGATCGGTGTGCTGCTGATCGCTGTGGTGCTGTTCCTGCCGAACGGCATTTTGGGCGGGCTCGCCAAGATCACCGCGTCCGAGCGTTTGCAGAAATGGATGCGTACGCTGCCGCCCTGGCTCCGCGGGGCGTCATGACCACGCCGGTCCTCTCGACGCGCGGCCTGCAAAAGAGCTTCGGCTCGCTCGTGGTCGCCAGCGATATCGCGATCGCGCTGCCGCAGGGCGTGCGCTACGCCCTGATCGGGCCGAATGGCGCCGGCAAAACCACGCTGATCAACCTGATGACCGGGATGCTTCGCGCCGACGCTGGCCAGATCCTGCTCGGCGACGACGATATCACGGCGCTCGGCCCGGAAGCGCGGGTGCGGCGCGGCCTGGTGCGCACGTTCCAGATCAACTCGCTGTTTCCCGACCTCAACGCGCTGGAGGCCGTGACGCTTGCGATCTGCGAGCGTGAGGGCGTTTCGCGCACCTGGTGGCGACCCCTCTCCGCCTATAGCGGCGCTGTGGATGAAGCCTACGGCATTTTGAAGTCGCTGATGCTCGCCGAAGTCTGCTACCGGCATACCCGCGAGCTGGCCTATGGCCAGCAGCGCCTCCTGGAGATTGCGATTGCGCTCGCAACCCGGCCGAAGGTGTTGCTGCTCGACGAGCCTGCAGCCGGCGTGCCGCGCGAGGAAAGCGCCGAGCTGTTCGCCGCCGTCACTAATCTCTCGCGCGACATCACCGTGCTGTTCATCGAGCACGACATGGACTTCGTGTTCCGGTTTGCCAGCCGCATCATCGTCATGGTCGGCGGCCGCATCCTGCTCGAAGGCACGCCGGAACAGATTTCGGCCGATCCGCGCGTGCGCGAGGTCTATCTCGGCGGAGCACACCATGGTTAGTTCCTTGGCTGAGCCGCTGCTCGCGCTGCGCAACATCCGCGCCGGCTACGGCGAAGCGGTCGTGCTCGACAACATCTCGCTCGAATTGGCCGACCGCGGCAGCCTCGCAGTGCTGGGCCGCAACGGCGTTGGCAAGAGCACGCTGCTGCTTACCATCATGGGCTTCACCACCCTGCGCCGCGGCAACATTCTTTGGCAGGGCCGCGACATCACGGCGCTGGCGCCGCATCGCCGGGCGCGCGCCGGCATCGGTTGGGTCGCGCAGGAGCGCGAGATATTCGCCAACCTCACGGTCGAGGAAAACCTGACGGTCGCGGCGCGGCCCGGACGCTGGGACAAGCGCGCGATCTTTGAACTGTTCCCCCGCATCGGCGAGCGGCGCGCCAACAAGGGTAACCAGCTGTCCGGCGGCGAGCAGCAGATGCTCGCGATGGCGCGCGCGCTGATGACCAATCCGGCGCTGCTGCTCCTCGACGAACCGCTCGAAGGCCTGGCGCCGATCATCGTCGAGGAATTGGCCGGAGCGCTCAAACGCATGATCCGTGACGAAGGCACCGCCGTCATCCTGATCGAGCAGCACGCCGGCATTGCGCTGTCGCTCACCGAAGACGCCGTGCTGCTGGAGCGCGGCGCGATCGTCCACCGCGCCAAGTCCGCCGACCTGATGAAGGACGCGGCGACGCTCGACCGCTACATCGGCATGAAGATCAAGGCGTGAAGTGTAGAGATTCTCTCCGTTCGTCCCCGCGAAAGCGGGGACCCAGGAGCCAAATTCTCCAACATGGCTTTCTTCGTCTACATGCTCGCGAGCCGTCGTAACGGCACGCTCTACGCCGGGATGACGGACAACCTTGTTCAACGTGTCTGGATGCATCGGAGCGGCGTGCTTCCAGGCTTTACAAAGCGTTATGGCGTGAAAACGTTGGTTTGGTTTGAGCAACTTGAAACGCGCGAAGCAGCTCTGACGCGCGAGCGCCAGATCAAGAAATGGAATCGAGCGTGGAAGCTGCAGGTCATTGAGAAAATGAATCCGAAGTGGGCTGACCTTTACGAAGGCCTTGATGTCTGAAGGACTGGGTCCCCGCTTTCGCGGGGACGAACGGAGATTGTTGCGACGCTGGTGCATTTCAATTCCGTTCGCACCTCCAAAGAAAACGCCGCGGGCTCGTGGCCCGCGGCGCAGTGCGCGAAATCGTAGACCCGGCAAAGAGAGCTACGACACGCGAATGACGGATTCCTCGTACTTGCCGCTGCCCATGCCGGTGTCGGCGAAGATGCCGCGCTCTTGGATCCACTGGCGGGAATCCTCGAAGATCTCGCGGGAATACGGCTCGAACACGATGCGCTCGCCCGGGCCCCAGCGGCGCGTGTCCATCTTGTCGTGGAAGCGCGTCGGGAATTCCTTTTTGTAGTGCTTGGTGTGGAGCTCCGGCCGCAGATCGATATCGGCCTGCGCGCGCTTCAAGGCACGGAAGAACTTCTGCACGTCGTCCATGTCCTGATCGCCGGTGAGCATGGTCGCCATCATGAAGGTGCAGTCGAGCACCTTCCGGAAGCCGAGCTGCTCGGCGAAATAATACGGGCCGGAGAACAGCGTGCAGGCCGGCACTTCGCCGTTGAGCAGCTTCTCCATGCGGCCGAACACCAGTCCGTCCTTGAACGACAGGTTGATCTTGTCGATCGGGATGAACTGCTCGAGCGCCTGAATCGTGGCGTAATGGCTGCCAGACTGATAGCCGACCGAGATCGGCACGCCGGCGAGGTCCTCCGGCTTCTTCACCTTGGAGTCCTGCGGAACGAAGATGCCGCAGGTCGAGACCTGATAGACATCGCCGTAGAGCTTGCCATGGCCCTTGGCGGCGGCGACGTTCACCGTCCAGTGGCAGGCGCAGGAGATGTCCGACTTGCGGCCGCGCTCGAAGGTCTGCATCGCGCCGACCTTGTCGCCGAGCTGCTGCGATGCGCCCTCGCTCGACTGCACCAGCTCACGGAACACGTAGTCGAGTCCCTCGTCCTTGAAGTAGCCCTTCTCCTCCGCGACCCACTCGTGGAGCCGGAAGTGCGGCTCGATGATGAATTTTTCCTTGGCCATGAGATTCCTCCGTTTCGTTTCAGCAGCAGTCAATGTCATCCGAATCCGTCACGCGCAGCCGCGAACTCCGTTCATTCCCGCGCACTCGCCGCCGCGAAGCCAAAGCTTCGCTTTGGCGGAGCGGGGAGCGGGAGCCCAGGGGCCGCTTGCCGGATTCGTTGTCCTGGGTCCCCGTTTTGTCCTGGGTCCCCGCTTTCGCGGGGACGAACGGGAGAGGCTTCGGTTTCGCCTCCGCCACGCGCCGGGCGCGGATCATCTTGACGTGGTCGTCCATCATCTTGCGGGCGCCGGCGGCGTCGCGAATTTCGATCAGCGCCAGCAATTCCCGGTGCACGTCCTGAATGCGGCGCATGACTTTCGGCGTCAGCGTCGGGTTGCGGCGCGGCCACGACACGTGTTGCAGCGAGATAAGCTGCACCACCAGCACGCGGTTGTGCGAGGCCTCGGCCACCGCGAGATGGAAGTCGGCGCCGAGCTGGGTGAAGCGCGCGGCGTCGCCGGTGCTGGCGTCCGCATCGGCGATCAATTGGCGCAGCCGCGCGATGTCGGCATCGTTGGCGTTCTCGGCCGCAAGCTCAGCCGCAAGGCATTCGATGGCGCGCTGCGCGTCCATGATCTCGGCCGGGCCGACGCCGGCCATTTCGAGCTGCACGGCGAGCGCCTCGGCGAACAGCCGCGGATTGCCGCGCGCGATCCGCGCGCCGCCGCCCTTGCCCATCTTGATCTCGACGATGCCGGAGGCTTCGAGCGTGCGCAGCGCGTCGCGCGCGACGATGCGGGAAACGCCGTAGCGATCCGCGATCTCGTTCTCAGTGCCGAGGAAGTCGCCGGTCTTGAGCTTCTTGCCGAACAGCGCGTCGCGCACGTCGGCGATGATTTGCGAGGATAGCGACGCCGAGCGGCCGGGGAAAAAGATGCGCCCAGGCAGGCGTCCGGCAATCGGGGTTGGCGCGGTGACCATACGTTTGACCATAGGGCATTTCTTTAAGTTAGTAAAGATATCATCTTTTAAATTCCCGTGTCGCCTAGCCTTTTAGCCTTCCAGGAGGCCATGCGCGCCTCCCCGCTCCGCCCGTCAACACCTCCAGGGTTTCGGACATGCGCAATCGCCGGGATTGGTTCGGCGCCCGGGCGCCGTGTCGTTAGTCCCTCGGGAAACCCGAGGGGATGGAGCGCCGGTCGACGCCACATCTCGATCACGCCTTGTCCGCAGGCGGATTGCTCCGCCTGAGACACAACCGGCGTGGCGCCCAAATTCGTGGGCGCGTCGCCGGCCGACGCTCCATCGCGGCGATTTT
>CAMDDZ010000021.1 GCA_945893145.1 Rhodoplanes serenus
CCAAAACCGCCGCCACAACGCGGTTACGTAGATCAAGGGAATATGGTCGGGCCATCCGTGCTGGCCTCCAGCCCAGCCAGCATCTTGAATCAGACCCAGACCGATTTGGGAATCCAAAATCGATTCAATCCAGACGAGTCACACTCTAGGCTCCCAGGCGCCGAACGCCGCGCGAGTCGTGATGGCCGCAGCGGCGGCAGTCGCTCCCGCCAGCAGCTGGCGTCGGTCGATCGGCATATCAGGCCTCTTGCGATGGGATGCTCGTGTCGCGCACGTCAACCGCCCGGCGCGCCTTGCGTGTTGACGTAGAGTGCATAGACCGAATGGCTCGCCGCCATGAACAGGCGATTGCGCTTGGGCCCGCCGAAGCAAACGTTGGCGGCGCGCTCAGGCAGCAGGATCTGGCCGATCGGCTTGGCCTGCGGATTGAAGATGCGCACGCCGTCGAGCTCAGCCGTCATGCCCCAGCCGCACCACAGATTGCCGTCGACATCGACGCGAAAGCCGTCCGGCGTCTCTTCCTTGGTGCAGGTGTAGAACGGCTTGCCGTTGGACAGCTTGCCGCCATCGCCGATGTCGAACACGAAGATCGCGCGTTTGCCCGGCTTGCTTTCGATGACGTAAAGCTTCTTCTCGTCGGGCGAAAACGCCAGCCCGTTCGGCCGGTCAATCAGGCCGTCCGTCGCAATGGTCGCCTGCCCGGTCTTGCCGTCGATCCGGTAAACCCGCTGCGGCAACTCCTGCTCGGCTGTCTCGCCGTTCCAATTGCCGGCGATACCGGCGTCCATGTCGGTGAACCAGATCGAGTCGTCGGACTTCACCACAATGTCGTTTGGCGAGTTGAGCCGCTTGCCCTCAAACCGATCCATCAGCACCGTAACCTTGCCGTCGTATTCGGTACGTGTGACGCGCCGCCCATGCTCGGCGGTGACCAGCCGGCCCTGGCGATCACGGGTGTTGCCATTGGCGTAGTTCGAGGGCTTGCGATAGACCGAGGTCGTGCCGCTCTCCTCGTCCCAGCGCATGATGCGGTTGTTGGGAATGTCGCTCCAAAGCAGGCACCGCGCATCGCCGAAATAAACCGCCCCTTCCGCCCAGCTATAGCCTTGCGACAGCCGTTCGACGCTCGCCAGCGGCAGGCGATACTTCTCGAAGCTCGGATCGAGCGCCTTCACGGCCGGGTCAGGGACGCGCTCGTTCAGCACCAGCGGCGCGGTCGTAGTCGGGTACATCAAGTCCTCCCTCGCTTTTCTCGCATCAGCATAGCAGGGCTGCTGGCCAGCGAAGCCCTCAACCACCGCATAGCGCTATGCTATAGTCCGCCAGGCCCATCATCATCCCGGGATCGCGTTATGGACACAATGCAGAAGAGCTTCGACCGCGCCGCCGAGGACCTCGGCAATGCCATCCACCTCGAACACGTCAACGTCTCGATCCCCGACCAGCGCATCGCCTCGCTGTTCTACGGGGCGGGGCTCGGCCTCACCCGCGATCCGTACCTGATGGTGATGGACGACAACATGTGGATGAACGTCGGGCGGAGCCAATTCCACCTGCCGTCCGGCAAGGCGCAAGTGCTGCGCGGCAAGACCGGCATCGTGATCGAAAACCGCGAGGCGCTGCTCAACCGTCTCAAGACCGTGCAGCCGAGACTCGCCGACACCAAATTCGCATTCGCCGAGCACAACGATTACGTCCAGGCCACCTGCCCGTGGGGCAACACGGTGCGGCTGCACGAGCCCGACGCCGCGCGCTTCGGCCGCATCAATCTCGGCATTCCCTATGTCGAATTCGACGTGCCGGTCGGCACCGCCAAGGGCATCGCCAAGTTCTACCAACAGATGATCGATGTTCCGGCGGCGGTCGTGAACGGCGACGGCACGACCGCGAAGGTCACGGTCGGTAAGCAGCAGTATCTGCTGTTCCGCGAGACCGACAAGCCGCTGCCCGATTACGACGAGCACCACGTCCAGATTTACGTGGTCAACTTCTCGGGTCCGCATAAGCGGCTCGGCGAGCGCGGCCTCGTCAACCGCGAGGACAACCAATATCAATATCGCTTCCGCGACATCACCGATCTCGACACCGGCAAGCACCTGTTCACCATCGAGCACGAGGTGCGAAGCCTCACGCATCCGATGTGCCTGCGCCCCCTGGTCAACCGCAACCCGGCGCAGACCGCCCGCAACTACTCGAACGGCTACGATCAGAACTCCTGGGCGATGGAGCCACAACACTTCGACGATCAGCGCGAGCGGATGCGGATGCAGCAAATGGCGGCGGCCGGCAAGGCGAACTAACCCATCTTCATCATCTTGGTGAAGCGCGGCAGCCTTAGGCTGCGCGAAAACAAGGTCTGCCTATGATCGATTGCTACACCTGGATGACCGACAACGGTTACAAGCCGCGTATGATGCTCGAGGAAACCGGCCTCGCGCATAAGATCATTCCGGTCAATCTGCGCGAAAAGGCGCAGATGTCACCGGAATTCCTCAAGATCAGCCCGGGACACAAGATCCCGGCGATCGTCGACAACGACGGCCCCGGCGGCGCGACCGTAACGCTTTGCGAGTCCGGCGCCATTTTCAAATATCTCGGCGAGAAGTCCGGCAAGTTTTATCCAAGCGATCCGGTGAGCCGCGCCAAGGTCGATCAATGGCTGTTCTACGGATCGGCCACCTTCACGACGCTGTCGCAGCAGTTCGGCCACTGGGTGGTGCGCAACCCCGAGAAGGTGCCGCAGCCGCAGAAGCACTACGACGCCGTGCTGCGCGACATGCTGTCGACGCTTGACCGGCATCTCGGTTCGAACGAATTCGTCGCCGGCGCCTATTCGATCGCCGACATGACGATGTACCCGGACGTGCATCTGCACGGCGTCAAGGACATCGGGCTCAGCGAATATCCGAATCTCAAGCGATGGCATGACGCCATCGAAGCGCGCCCGGCCATCCAGCGCGCCTGGGGACCATTTCCGGCCTGACGCTGGAGCGTGATTAGCGGTAGCCCAGATACCACAAGATGCCGCGGGTGACGCGCGGCGTCCGCAGCACTTCGAAACAAAGCGCCATCAGAGGCAACAGCCCTGCGATGGCCAGCACGGCGGTCTTCACGTCGTGCTGAAGCAGCGCCGGTGAGCCCGTCGTCGCCGGCAAGATCAACACCAGCGATGACAACACAATCGAAAGAAAACCGGTCGTGAGGGCGCGCTGCCAGAAAGCGTCCTCACGCCGCGGTATCATCCCGGCGAACACGTAGATCGAGCCGCACATGAAGGCGCCGAGCAGTGCCGGCACGATGACGTCGAAATGGAATGCCAGCAGGACTGCGATCAACAGGCCCAGCAGCCCAAACAGAATGTCCTGCAGTCGCGGCACGGCGTTCCGCTTCCGTTACCGCGCCGCCGTCACCTGAATCTCGATCATCTTCGCCGGCGATTGCAGCCGCGCCTCGATGCAGGCGCGCGCCGGGCCCGAGCCCGCCACCACCCAGGCGTCCCACACCTTGTTGAATTCATCGACGGTGCGGATGTCCTGCAGCCAGATCACGGCTTGCAACAGCTTCGACTTGTCGGTGCCGCCCTGCTTGAGCAGGCCGTCGATCTTGGCGAGGATTTCCTTGGTCTGCTCGCCCACGCTCTTGCCCACCGAGGTCTCGGCGGTGAGCCCGGCCAGATAGACGGTGTCGCCATGCACCACAACGCGGCTCATGCGCGGGCCATTTTCGAAACGTTGGACGGTCATCACGATCTCCTTGGTTGATGGCGACCCGCGCGTGCGTTGCGGTGCCGTGGGCGCGAGGTAGGATAAGCGAACGAAAATGCCCAGCCAATTCGGACTGACCGGCGGGGATTTTGCAAGGGGGCAAACGCCGTGAAGCTCACAACCGTGCTGGTCGCGCTGCTGCTCGGCGCGGCCGCAGCCGGGGACGCGCTCGGGCAAGCGCCGTATCCCAACCGGCCGATCCGCGTCGTCATCCCGTTCGGGCCGGGCGGCTTTGCCGACATCGTCATGCGGCTGGTCGGTCAGCGGCTGTCGGAGCGCAGCGGCCAGCAAGTGGTGATCGAGAACCGACCGAGCGCCGGCGGCGTTGTGGCGGCGGCGGCCGTCACGTCGGCGCCGCCCGACGGCTACACGTTGTTTGTGCTCTCAAGCGGGATCGCGCTCTCCAAATCGCTGCTCAAGACCATGCCGTTCGATCCGGAGACGGCGTTTGCGCCGATTTCGACGCTGGCGCTGTTCGACCTGCTGCTGCTGGTGAAGGCCGATTCGCCGATGCGAACGCTCGACGACGCGCTGAAAAGCGCGCGTGCCAACCCGAGCGCCTTCAACATCGGCACCATCAATCCCGGCAGCACCCAGAATGTCACCGGCGAACTGCTCCGCTCGGCGACCGGCATTCCGATGACCATCGTGCCGCACCGCACCACCGCCAAGGTGCTGACGTCGCTGCTTCGCGGCGACACCCAGATCGGGATCGAGTCCTACGCTGCGCTAAAGGCAGCGATCGACGCCGGCCAGATCCGCGCCATTGCGGCAAGCGGCGACGTGCGTTCCGCCATGCAGCCGAACGTGCCGACGCTGAAGGAAAGCGGCGTCAGCGCCGAGGTGGTGGGCTGGAACTCGCTGGTCGCGCTGGCGCAGACGCCCCAGGATGTGATCACGTTCCTCAACGGTCACCTCCGCGCCATCATCGAGAGCGCGGACTTCAAGCAGCGCATGCTCGACCTCGGCGGCGAGCCGAAGGCCAGCACGCCCGCGGAGCTCGGCGCGCGGCTCAAAGCCGACATCGAGATGTGGGCCGCGGTGGTCAAGAAAGCGGGCATCGAGCCGCGCTAGCGTTGCAAGGAACCAGATGCCCGAATCCCCCAAGGTCGATACGCACGTGCATGTCTTCACCACCGACATGCCGCTGATCGACAATCCGCGTCACGCCCCCGACATACAGTTTCACCCACCAGCAGCTGATCGCCACGCTCGATGCCAATGGGGTCGAGCGTGCGGTGATCGCCGCCGCGAGCCCGTGGGGCGATTACAACGACTATACGATTGCGGCGTTGCGTGCGCACCGGACACGGCTCCGCGGCACCATCATCTGCAAGCCGACGATCGAACGCACCGCGCTCGAAGCGATGAGCCGGGACGGCGTGGTCGGAGTGCGGCTGCCCTACATCAGCATGAAGCAAATCCCCGACATCACCAGCTTCGAATACCGCGCCTTCTTCCGACGCCTCGCCGATCTCGGCTGGCATGTCCATCCGCACATCGAAGGCGAGAAGCTGCCGATGATCCTGCCGACGCTCGAAGCCTCCGGCGTCCGCGTCGTGATCGACCACCTCGGGCGGCCAGAACCCAAGACCGGTATCAACGGCGACGGCTTCAAGGCCATGCTGCGCTCCATCGACAAGGGTGGCACCTGGGTCAAGGTGTCGGCCGGCTACCGGCTCGGCCCGGCCGCGGTCGAATATGCGCGGGAGCTGGTGCGCACCGCCGGACCCGACCGCCTGATGTGGGCGAGCGATTGCCCCTTCGTCGGGCACGAGAAGGAGTTCAGTTACCGCTCGACCATGGACTGGCTGACCGAATGCGTGCCCGATCCGGCGGCGCGCGCCAAAGTGTTCGGCGAGACGGCACTGAAATTTTATTTTGGAGAGGACCGATGATCGCTCGCATCCTGGCGGTTTTGCTCACCGCGCTTGGCCTTGCGCTGGCGAATGCGCCGCAGGCCTTGGCGCAATATCCTGATCGGCCGATCAAGCTGTTGCTGCCGTTTCCGGCCGGCGGCGCCGTCGACATCGTGGCGCGCGTGATCGCCGCAAAAATGGCCGACGATCTCGGCAAGCCCATTGTGGTGGAGAACAAGTCGGGCGCCGGCGGCATCATCGCAACCGACGCCACCGCCAAGGCCGCACCCGACGGCTACACGCTGCTGCTCACCACGCCGAACCACACCATCAATCCGGCCTTGCAGGCCAACATGCCCTACGACACCGAGAAGGACATCGCGCCCATCTCGATCGTCGCCGAAGTGCCCGAGGTGCTGGTCAGCCATCCGTCCGCGCCGTTCACCGATTTCCGCGGCTTCGTCGCCTACGCCAAGGCCAATCCCGGCAAGCTGAATTACGCCTCGGCCGGCAATGGCACGCTACCGCACATCACCATGGAATTGCTGCTGGCAAAGACCGGCATCAAGGTCGCGCACATTCCCTATCGGGGCGCGGCTCCTGCGATGAACGATCTCCTGGCCGGCGTGGTCCAACTCAAGCTCGACACTTACGCGACATCCAATCCGCATGTCGTCGCCGGCAAGCTGCGGATGCTCGGCATTGCAAGCCAGCATCGCTCCAAGTTGATGCCCGACACGCCGACCATCGCCGAGATGGGATTGCCGGGCTACGAGGGCATCTTGTGGATTGGGCTGGTCGCGCCTGCCGGAACGCCGAAACCGATCATCGACCGGCTCGCCGCCGCCTCCGCCAAGGCGGCGCGTGCACCCGACGTCATCGAACGCTTCCAAGCCATCGGCGTCGATCCGGTCGGCGGCACCACCGCGGATCTTGCCGCCTTGATTGCGCGTGAGCTGATGCAATGGCGCGATCTCGCCAAGGCCGCCAACATCAAGGCCGAATAGGCCGATCGCGAGCCTTCTGGTCGGTTGCCCCAGCGTCTCAGACTTACTCCTTCTTCAAGCCCGCCTCGCTGATCATGCGGCCGTACTCGTCATAGCTTTTGCGAATCTGCGCACCAAAATCCGCCCCGCAGGTGCCAACCGCATAGAGGCCCTGCAAGGCGAGCTTGGCTTTCACCTCGGGCGCCCGCAGCGCCTCGCTGAACCAGCCATTGAGCTGGCTGAGCGTCTCCTTGGGCGTGCCGATCGGTGCAACGATGCCGAACCAGTTCTCCACTTCGGTGCCCTTGAATCCGGACTCATCCAGCGTCGGCACGTCGGGCAGTGGCTCGACGCGCTTCAGGGTGCCGACCGCGAGCGCGCGCAGCTTGTCGGCCTTGAGATGTTCCGACACCACCGCATAGCCACTGAACGCGGACGTGACGTGATTGCCCAGCACCGCGGTAACGGCCGGCGCGCTGCCCGGATAAGGCACGAACGTCATCTGAACTTTGGCGGTCTTGGTAAAGTTCAGGAACGCGAACTGGAAGGTCGAACCAGGGCCGACCGCCGCCATCGTCAACTCGCCCGGCTTGGCGCGCGCCGCATCCAGCACGTCGGAGAATTTGCGATAGGGCGAAGCGCCGTTGACGACGAATACGGCGGGCGACTCCACCAGCATGCACACCGGATCGAACGCCGTTACCGGATGGTAGTTCGCCTTCCGGGTTTGGGCGTCGAGCAAATAAGTGTTGGCCGTCATCAGCAGCGTGTTGCCATCCGGCGCCGCGCGCGAAACCTGCTCGGTGCCGATCATGCCGCTGGCGCCCGGGCGGTTCTCGACCACGATGGTGATGTTCTGCATCCGCCCGATCTGCTCGGCCATCAGGCGAGCGATGAAATCCGTGCTGGCGCCAGGCGGCACCGGGACGATGATCCGGATTGTGCGACCGCTCTGCGACCACGCGCCGTGACCCGACAACGCGAGCAGCATGATGGCGAAACAGGAAACGGCAAGACGGCGAAACGTGATCATGGAATGCCTCGAAGATGCGTGAGCGACCGTCCCAGCCTGCGCCGCTTCGCGCGATGCTGCAAGCCGACGCCTTAGCGCAATCCAAGGCCGGCGTGCGCCACCACTTTGCGCATGACGTTCGGCAGCGCCTCGCCATGCAGGTCCGCGAGCGCAACCCAGCGCATGCCGGAGGGCGCTTTGGTCTTGGCCGGCACGCGCGCCACATAGACCGATTGCTGGAGCGGGAAATGGGTGAAGCCGTGCTCGACTATGCCGGGCACGCGCCGCCACGTTGCTTTCAAGGGCGCAGCGGCCAGCGCCTCGCCCTCATCGAACTCGTGCGTCCAGGGCGTCGAAGGCACCTCGGTCATGCCGCCAAGCAAGCCCTGCGGCGGACGGCTTCGCACAAGCACGTGCACATCAGCGCGCGTCACCACGAACGACGCGCCGCGGCGGAGCTTGCCTTCGATCTTCGGCGCCTTGCGCGGAAATGTTTCCGGGTCGCCCCGCCGCCGCGCCACGCAAGCCTCAATCCAGGGGCAGAGCACGCAGGCCGGTTTCTTCGGCGTGCAGAGCGTGGCGCCGAGATCCATCATGGCCTGCGCGAAATCGCCCGGCCGCCGGTCCGGCACCAGCGCCTCGGCGCGGCTGCGGATTTCCGTCTTGGCCGCCGGTAGCGGGGTCTCGATCGCATAGAGCCGGGCAATCACGCGCTCGACGTTGCCGTCGACTGCCGCGGCCCGCCGGTCGAACGCGATGGCCGCAACCGCCGCCGCCGTATAGGCGCCGACGCCGGGGAGTGCGCGTAATTCCGCTTCGGTTTGCGGAAAGCGGCCGCCGTGCTGCTCCGCCACTGCCTTGGCGCAGGCGTGCAGGTTGCGCGCGCGGGCGTAATAGCCGAGCCCGGCCCAGGATTTCAGGACGTCATCGAGCGGAGCCGCTGCGAGCTTCTTCACCGTCGGCCATTTGCCGAGGAAGCGCACATAAAACGGCGCGACCGCCTTCACGGTGGTCTGCTGCAACATGATTTCGGACAGCCAGACGCGATAGGGGTCAGGCACCTCGCCGGGCATCGCACGCCACGGCAAGCGGCGGCGATGGCGGTCGTACCAGCGCAGCAGCGCGGCGGGCTCGGCCGCGCCATCCGCAACCCGCCCGGTCTTTGGCTTTTTTCGCTTCGCAGCGCCTGCTACCGTCATGCCGAGACTTTAATGAGCATGATCCGATCCGAACACCGGTCCACCCGTTTCGGGAGCATGCTTGTGCAAAAGAGCCCAACGCCGTGAACAAGCCCCGCCCTGCCCGCTCGCTGTCCGATCTCGCCACGGGGTTCCTTGCCGATTCGTTCAAGCGCCAGGGCTTCGCCTCGAGCGAACTGGTTATGCGCTGGCCGGACATCGTGGGCCCGGAAGTCGCCGGACACGCCGAGCCGATCAAGCTGCAATGGCAGCGCGCACCGGATGGCGAGCCGAACGAGCCGGCAACGCTCGTGCTGCGGGTCGAAGGCCCGGCCGCGATCGAAATCCAACACCTGTCGAATGTGATCCTGGAGCGCGTTAATCGCTTCTTCGGCTGGCAGGCAGTCGGGCGCCTGGCGCTGCGCCAGGCACCACTCACCCGGCACGCCCGCAAGCCACGGCGGACTATCGACCCGGCCGCAACGGCGCGCGTTGCCGAAACGCTCGGCGATGTCGGCGACGACGATCTGCGCATGGCATTGGCGCGATTGGGGGCGGCGATCAAAAAGACTTAAACGATCGATTTTTTTGCGGGGGCGCAAAATGTTTTCACTCGATCATTTTTACAAGCTGCCGAGCATCGTCCAGATTCTAGTCGCCGAGTTCCTGATGGCGCTGTGTCTCGGTGGCATCGTGACCTATGCCTATCGGGCGATCTGGCCGCGCCAATTGAGCTATACGCCGCTGCCGCTTGGCTGGGGCGATTTTGCTTTCGCGGCCTGCGGCATGGCTCTGCTGCTGTGGCTGATGTGGGGGCCGCTCTATCCGCGCATTGCTGGCGTCAGTTGGACGCCGGTTTTTCATTCTGGAAAACTCGACGCCATCGGCGTGATGCCTGGCGCGACCGTCGATTACGGCTTTCCGACCAACCATCCGAGCTATGTCTTTATCGACCTCATTGTCATCAGCGTGTGGGCGTTCTTTCGCATGGTCATGAGCGAGGGCAACGCCGAGCGGCTCTATGAGGCAAACCTTTGGCTTTCGGTCGCCGCGATCGTGCCGCTGTGGCGGCTGATCTGCTGGTACGGCCTCGGCCGGCGCCGCCCGGCGGCGATGCGGTGCGGGATGCCTGGAAGCCGGTCGCCCAGCTTTATCTCTACTTCCTGGCTCCGCTGGCGCTGCTTTTCGGCATTGCCGCTATCCGCGGCTGAGCCTTTCAAACCTGTCCTTAAGGGTCTGTCTGCGATCAAACGAACGTGACCGGAGGCACTTGGCGGGACGGCCCGCCAATGCCACATTCAGCCGCAACAACGACATCAGCGTAACACGATGCCAGATCGGCCCATCAACGGAGTATTTCAGGTGATCACTCGTCGGGAATTTCTTGCCAGCGCCAGCGCACTTGCGATCGTCGCCTCGCTGAACCTCGATCTTGCAACGCCTGCGCTCGCGCAGGGCCCGACCGAGCTGATGGTGCCGCCGGTGCTCGGCGAAATGTGGCTCGGCAAAGAGGACGCGCCGATCACCATCGTCGAATACGCCTCGCTCTGGTGCTCGCATTGCGGCGCCTTCCACAAGGAGGTCTTTCATGACCTCAAGAAGCGCTACATCGACACCGGCAAGGTCCGCTTCATCTTCCGCGAATTCCCGATCAACGATCGCGGTGCGCTGGGCTCCATGCTGGCTCGCTGCGCCGGCAAGGACAACAAGGATCGTTTCTTCGCAATGGTCGACATGCTGTTCGAAAATCAGAACAACTGGGCCTATGTGCAGGATCCGATCCCGCCGCTGCTGGCGATGGCGAAGCAGGCCGGCTTCACCGAGCAGAGCTTCAACGCCTGCATCAAGGACACGAACCTGCTGAAAGGCCTCGAGGCTGAGCAGAACCGGGCCTCCAATAAATTCAAGGTTGAGGCCACGCCGACGCTGTTCATCAACGGCAAGCCGCTGATGCGCGGCGTGCGGAACATCGACGACCTGGCGAAGGAACTTGATCCGCTGATCAAGAGCTGACGCCACGGCGGGCGAATCGAACCCGCCCGCGAATCAGCAACCACAGCGCTGTCGAACGCCATTTCAGCCAACCGGTCCGCGTTGGAAGCCTGTCCGGCAACCCTCGGACGGCCCGGATCGACGCGCAATTGCCTGAATTCAGAGCCCTTTTTGCGCTACCTGTGTGTGGCGGCGCGATTCGTGACGCTTTTTGTTGCCGCCATGTCGCGGCCGATTCATTGTCCGGCGCGACGCGACGCTTCCCTTCGTCTTCGACCTAAGTTTTCGGCTTACGCGTCGGGCCTGAACAGTTGAACGCCTCGCCCGGTATGGGCGGCCACTGGAACTGAATCGCAATGAAACTTACTCGGCTGCGCCTGGTCGGCTTCAAGTCGTTCGTCGAGCCGACCGACTTCCTGATCGAGCCGGGGCTCACCGGCGTGGTCGGGCCGAATGGCTGCGGCAAGTCCAATCTCGTCGAGGCGCTGCGCTGGGTGATGGGCGAGACCTCGCACAAGTCCATGCGCGCGGCCGAGATGGACGACGTGATCTTCTCCGGCACCAACAACCGCCCGTCGCGCAACACCGCCGAGGTCGCGATCCAGATCGACAACGCCAAGCGCGAGGCGCCGGCGCAATTCAACGAACACGATACGCTCGACATTTCGCGCCGGATCGAGCGCGAAAAAGGCTCGCTCTATCGCATCAACGGCCGCGACGTCCGCGCCCGCGATGTGATGACGCTGTTCGCCGACGCCTCGACCGGTTCGCGCTCCCCCGCCCTCGTGCACCAGGGCCGCATCGGCGAGATCATTCAGGCCAAGCCGGAACAGCGCCGCCGCGTTCTCGAAGAAGCGGCCGGCATTTCCGGGCTGCACGCGCGCCGGCACGAAGCCGAATTGCGGCTGAAGGCGGCCGAGACCAACCTGTTGCGCGTCGAGGACGTGATCAAACAGCTGGCGGGCCAGATCGATGGCCTCAAGCGCCAAGCCAGGCAGGCAATCCGCTACCGCACCGTCGCCGCTGAAGTGCGCAAGGTCGAAGCCACGCTCTACTATCTGCGCTGGCTGAACGCCAACACCGAAGTGGCCGACAGCGAGCGCGCCAAGGACTTGAGTGTGCGTACGGTCGCCGACGCGACGCTGGCGCAAAGCGAGGCCGGCAAGGGCCGCGAGGGCGCCGCCGCCGCGGTGCCGCCGCTTCGCGAAGCCGAGGCGCGCGCCGGTGCGGCGCTGCAACGGTTGATCATCGCCCGCGACACCCTCGACGCCGAGGAGACGCGCGCCCGCGAGCGCATGGCCGAACTCGACCAGCGGATCGCGCAGTGCCAGCAGGACGCGGCGCGCGAACAGGCGCTGACGGCCGACGCCGATGCCGCGCTCGGCCGGCTCTCGGAAGAAACCGACACGCTCAAGCGCGACGCGGATGCCGGCGCGCAACGCCGCAGCGGCGTTGAGGAGCGCGTCGCGGCTGCCGATACGGTGGTGGCCGCAGCCGAAAAGGACTTTAGCGAACTGACCGGCGCGCTCGCCGACCTCACCGCCAGCCGCAATCAGCTCACGGCGGCGCTGAAGGCCGAAGCCGAGCGCATCGCCCGCCTCGAAGGCGAGATCGGCAACATCGAGGCGGGCCTTGCAGCCGCGGCAGCGAGCCGCCCCGACCTTGCGGCGCTGGCAGCCGCGGCCGAAGCGGCGCAGACCGCCGTGACCGAGGCCGAGAAGGCGGCGCTGGCAGCCGAGGCAGCGCATGTCGCCGCGCGCAAGAAGCTCGACGCCGAGCGCATGCCGCTCGCTGATGCCGAACGCGCCGCGCAACGGCTCGAAACCGAAGCCAAGACGCTGATGAAGCTGCTCTCGGTCGAAACCAAGAGCATGTGGCCGCCGGTCATCGATCACATCAAGGTCGAGAAGGGCTACGAGGTGGCGCTCGGCGCCGCGCTCGGCGACGACCTCGATGCACCGGTCGATCAATCCCATGCCATGCGCTGGATGGGCGCGGCCATGGACGCTGCGGATCCGGCGCTACCGGCCGGTGTTGAGGCGCTGGCGCGGCACATCGAAGCGCCCGCCGAGCTTGCGCGGAGGCTAGCGCAAATCGGCGTGGTGGCGCGCCATG
Organism: Rhodoplanes serenus; assembly: GCA_945893145.1. Classification (GTDB taxonomy): domain Bacteria; phylum Pseudomonadota; class Alphaproteobacteria; order Rhizobiales; family Xanthobacteraceae; genus Z2-YC6860. Next base: position 12,907 of record CAMDDZ010000021.1, read on the forward strand.
ATGGCGGCAGGCTCGCCAAGGAACTCAAACCCGGTCAGCGGCTCGTGTCGCGCGAAGGCGATCTGTGGCGCTGGGACGGCTTCGCCACCGATGCGCATGCGCCGACCGGCGCGGCGCGGCGGCTCGCCGAGCGCGGCCGCCTGGCTGAGATCGATGCCGAACTCGCGAAGGCTCGCGTCGAGGTCGAAGCCAAGCGCAAGGTGGCCGAGGCGGCGCAAGCGGGAGCCGGTGCGGCGGCTGTGGCCGAGGGCGCGGCGCGCGAACAATGGCGCAAGGCGCAGCATGGCGCCGACAATGCGCGCGACTTGCACACCGCGGCCGAGCGCGATGTCGCCCGCAATGCGGCGCGCATCTCGGCGCTGAACGAAGCCAAGTCGCGGCTCGTCGCCAATCGCGATGAGGCGACAACCGCGCAGCGCGCCGCCGAAAGCGCGATGGCGTCGCTGCAGCCCGCCTCCGAGCTCGAAGCCAAGCTCACGAGCGTGCGCGTCGAAATCGAAGGCAAACGCGCTGGTCTGGCGGAAGCGCGCGCCGAGGCGCAGGCGCTGGCGCGGGAGGCGGAGCTGTCCGAGCGGCGGCTCGCGGCGATTGCGGCCGACCGGAAGGCGTGGACCGACCGCCGCGATGGCGCACTCGCCCAGATCGCGACCTTGCAGGAGCGCAGCCGCGAAGCCGAGAAAGAGCGCGCCACGTTCGCCGACGCGCCGAGCGCGTTCGCCGAGAAGCGCCGGGCGCTGATCGGCCAGATCGAGACCTCCGAAGGGACGCGGCGCGAAGCCGCCGATCGCCTGGCGGAAGCCGAAAACGCGCTCGCCGAATGCGACCGCGGCATCCGCGCCGCGATGGAATCGCTCGGCGCCGCACGCGAAGAGGCGGCGCGCGCGGCCGAGCGCGTGGAAGGCGCCAAGCGGAGGCTTTCGGACGTCGCGCACGAAATCCGCGAAATGCTGGAATGCGAGCCCGACGGTGTGGCCGGGCTTGCCGGCATCGAAGCCAATGCTGCGTTGCCCGAGGTCGCCATCGTCGAGACGGACCTCGAGCGGCTGCGCCGCGACCGCGAACGGCTCGGCTCAGTCAACTTGCGCGCCGACGAGGAACTGCTCGAGATCGAGACCCAGCACACCGCGCTCACCACCGAGCGCGACGATCTGGTGCAGGCGATCGCGCGGCTGCGTCAGGGCATCGTCAGCCTGAACAAGGAAGCGCGCGAACGGCTGCTGACATCGTTCGCCACCGTGAACGCCCACTTCCAGCGGCTGTTCACGGAATTGTTCGGCGGCGGCAGCGCTGAGCTTCAGCTGATCGAGCACGACGACCCGCTCGAAGCTGGCCTTGAGATTTTTGCCAAGCCGCCAGGCAAGAAGCCCGCGACGCTGTCGCTGCTCTCCGGTGGCGAACAAGCGCTGACGGCGCTGGCGCTGATCTTCGCCGTGTTCCTCACCAATCCGGCGCCGATCTGCGTGCTGGACGAGGTCGACGCCCCGCTCGACGATCACAACGTGGAGCGCTTCTGCGACCTGCTCGACGAGATGGGCCGCTCAACCGACACGCGCTTCGTCATCATCACCCACAACCCGATCACCATGGCGCGCATGAACCGCCTGTACGGCGTCACCATGGCCGAACGCGGCGTTTCACAGCTCGTCTCGGTCGATCTCGAGGCGGCGGTGCGGATCAGGGAAGCAAGCTAGCTCTACCGGGCTACCGCCGGATCAGCCGTCCGTGCAGGCGAGCATTGGCTCGGCGAGCCATGCGTCGCGGGTGGTCCAGAAATGCTCTTCGCCGCAAGCTGAGCACCTCACGCTGGCCGCCACCGCAGGCAGCCGATCAAACACCGAGGGTTCCGTTTCGATCCCGGTCGAAATGGCGTGGCCCGTCCTCGGGCAGCGGATTGTCACCGCACCCATGGTCCCTCCCGTCACCCCTGCCCGACGTTGAGTCTTATGCCCCATCGGTGACGGCCCTGTGGCGGCGGCGGGTTCCGGCGCCATATCTGTGGAAACTGTGGATAACTTTCCGAGACATGAAACCCAGCCCGGAACCAAATCGCGGGGGCTGAGTTGTTAGCACGCTGTACCCGCCGGGTGGCTCCCCCCTTACCCCCCCGAACAGCCATTCGGCGAACCGACCCCAGGCTTCGGCCTGGGGTCTTTTTTTGTCTCGATCGCAAACCCACCCCGTTTATTGGCTGTCCGATTGAACCCAGGGGTTCCCTGCGGCGACCAACTCACTACGTGATGCCCTGCCTCGGGGGGCCAATCTACGTTAGGCTGCCCTTACCCGTTCCTTTCAGGAGCTTTTCGGCCATGTCCACCACCAACTGGGTCCTTATCGGTGTCGCCGTCGTTTTCGTGCTGTGGATCATCATGATCTACAACCAGCTCGTGGCCATGCGGCAGCGGGTCGGTCAGGCCTTCGCCGACGTGGACGTGCAGCTCAAGCAGCGCCACGACCTCATCCCGAACCTCGTCGAAACCGTGAAGGGCTACGCCGCTCACGAGCGTGGCACCCTCGAGGCGGTCATCAAGGCGCGCAACACGGCTGTGGCGGCCCAAGGCCCGGAACAGCAGGCGGCAGCTGAAAACATGCTTTCCGGCGCGTTGCGCCAGTTGTTCGCATTGTCGGAGGCCTACCCGGACCTCAAGGCCAACCAGAACTTCCAGCAACTGCAGAACGAAATCAGCGATATCGAGAACAAGATCGCGGCCTCGCGCCGGTTCTTCAACAGCTCGGTTCAGGAATACAACACCGGCATCCAGCAGTTCCCGGCCGCCTTGTTCGCCGGGATGTTGGGCTTCACCCAGCGGACCTTCTTCGACATCGGCCCTGACCGGGCCGAGGTTGAGAAGGCCCCGCAGGTCAAGTTCTAACCGGGCGGGCAAGAGACCCAGGAGCGCAGGTCATGGCGGCCGCCTACGGTCTCTACACTCATATCCAGTCCAACAAGCGGCGCTCGATTGCGCTGCTGATTGGTCTGTTCTTCCTCGTTTATCTGATGGTCTACGCCGGCGCCCTGCTGGCGGAGGCCATGAGCTACACCGCCTCACCGCAATGGCTGATGCGCCAGGCCTTGCAGGACCTCATCAAGGCCCTTCCCTGGGCCACTGGCGGCACGCTCCTTTGGATACTGATCGCCTACTGGTTTCACCAGTCGATCATCGACGCCGTCACGGGCGGCCGCGAGGTCACCCGCAAGGAGGAGCCGCGGCTCTACAACCTGCTCGAAAATCTGTGCATTTCGCGCGGCATCACCATGCCGAAGCTCAAGGTCATGGATGACGAGGCGCTCAATGCCTTCGCCAGCGGCATGAACCAACGGCAATACTCGATTACGGTCACGACCGGCCTGCTGGCGGCCCTCGACGACCCGGAAATCGAGGCAGTGCTCGGCCACGAGCTGACCCACATCCGCAACGGCGACGTGCGGATGCTGGTGATCGCGGTCGTCATCGCGGGCGTGATCGGCTTTTTCGCCGAAATGATCTTCCGGCTGATCTTCCAGGGCGGATTCCGCTTCAGCGGCCGTTCCGGCGACAGCGATCGGGGCAAGGGCGGCGGTTTCATTGTTATCATCGTCGCCATCGCTCTGATCGCGGTGGCGTGGCTCCTATCGGTCGTGATCCGCTTCGCGCTATCGCGCAAGCGCGAGTTCCTGGCCGATGCGGGCTCGGTCGAACTGACCAAGAACCCGGACGCCATGATCTCGGCGCTGCGCAAGATCGAAGGCCGGGGCGAGATGGTGCATGCCACCTCCGCCGTGATGGAAATGTGCGTCGACAATCCACGCGAAGGCTTTGCTGATCTGTTTGCGACCCATCCTTCGGTCGAACGTCGCGTATCGGCCCTGGTGCAATATGCCGGCGGTCACGATCCGGGCCCGCTGGCGCTGCCAGACGAGCAGTCGCCGGGCGAAAGCGACGCCGCCCAAGACAATCAGGACCAAGACGGCCGGGTGCAAGACGCCCCGCGTGGTGTTGCAGGCGGCATCACGGGTGGCGCCAAGCCGTTCCTGCCGGGCCAGCCGCCGGTCCAGCTCGGCGGCTCCCCTGCGCCGGCGCCCTCGGCACCAGCCGCGGCTCCCGGGCCTTGGGGTCCGCACGGCCGCAACTAAAGTTGCCCGCGGCACTCGCGCGACCTGTCAAGAGCAGCGGAAATCTTATTTGCCGGAACCGCCGGAGATTTTGCATTATGCTCAGGTTCTGCCATGTTCCTGACGCAGAGGCGGGAGACTACCGCCCGTAAGCTATTCCCAAAGGACCGCCAATGGCTAAGCCGGCAGTAATCTTGGTAGGCGCGGACAAGGGCGGCGTTGGCAAGACCACAGTCTCACGTTCGCTGCTCGACTACTTCATCGCCCACAATCTTCCGACCCGCGCCTTCGACACCGAGGCGCCGCGGGGAACGCTGAAGCGGTTCCATCCGGACATCACCGACATCGTCGATATCACCTCGACGCCGGACCAGATGAAAATCTTCGACACGATCTCGAGCTCGGACGCTCAGATCACTGTCATCGACGTGCGCGCGGGCCTGCTCTCGGTCACGCTGCGCGCGCTGCGCGATATCGGGTTCCTCGACGCCGCCAAGAAGAACCAGCTGACATTCTGCGTGTTCCACATCCTGGGGCCGTCGGTCTCCTCGCTCGACGAGATCGCCGAAACTTCGACCTTCACGGGCGACGCCAACTATTTCCTGGTAAAGAACTTCATCAACAACACGACGTTCTTCGATTGGGACCCGGCGACCTACAATTCGTATTTCAAGCGGATCAAGGGCGCCCACGACATCACCATTCAGAAGCTCAACGAGATGGCCTGCGAGCAAGTCGAACTGGCGGGCGTGCCGTTCGTGTCGTTCGTGGCCAACAAGACGCCGAACGGCCAGCCCGCGAACTATTCATTCGTGCTGCGCGGTTACGTCCGGCACTGGCTCGGCAATGTGTGGGCCGAGTTCGACCGCGTGAAGCTCAACGACATCGTGGCGGCGGACATGCAACGTAAGGGTGCCGCGCGCCAGGCGTAAAGACCCGGGCGTTTCGTCACGGTATGGCGGAGCGCGCGTCAGTTCGAAATGGAACGCCGGACTCCGATTTTCATCTGTGCTTCACCGCGGTCGCGCGTCGGCAAGACTTTGCTCGCGCGCCTGCTGGCCGACTATTATCGCGCGGACGACCGCGACATCACGGCCTTCGACCTCAGCCCGGACGAGTTTGCGCTCGCCAGCTTTTTGCCGGCCTACACCGCCGTCTCCAGCATCGGCGACACCAGGGGCCAGATGGCGCTGTTCGATGACCTCCTGGTCGCCGATGAAGTGCCCAAGATCGTCGATGTCGGGCAGGCCTTGTTCGAGCGGTTCTTCGCCGTGCTGCGCGACATCGATTTCGTCGACGAAGCGCGCCACCGCTTCCTGATGCCGATCGTGCTGTTTCCCGGCGATCCGGACGCCCGCTCGCGGCAGGCCTACGCCATGCTGCACGACCGCTTTCCCGACCTCGCCATCGTCCCGGTCATGAACGCAGCCGTGCCCCACCCGATGCGTTACCAGGAGCATTTCCCGGCGAGCCGGGTCGGCACAACGCCGATCAGCATCCCGGCGCTGGCGGCGGTGATCAAAGGCGTGATCGACCGGCCGGGCTTCTCATTCGCCAACTATCTCGCCAAGGCGACCGACCAGACCACCGAGCTTTACGGCTGGACCAACCGGATCTTCCTGGAATTCCGCGAGCTCGAATTGCGGCTGATGCTGGAGGACCTCAAGCCCGCGCTAAAATTCTCGGCGTAAGCGCGGGCCCTCAGTTCTCTACTCGATCAGTGCCCCTCGAATGCGACCAGGGTGCGCACCGGCACGCCCAGCGCCTTGATCTTGGCGGCGCCGCCGAGCTCCGGCAGATCGATGATGAAGCAGGCGGCCAGAACGTCGGCGCCCTGCTGCTGGAGCAACTTGACCGCGCCTTCGGCGGTGCCGCCGGTCGCGATCAGGTCGTCGACCAGAATGACCTTCTCGCCCTTCGACACCGCGTCCTCGTGCATCTCCATCTCGTCGATGCCGTATTCCAGCGAATAGGCGATGCTGACCCGCTTGTGCGGCAGCTTGCCTTTCTTGCGGATCGGGATGAAGCCGGCCGAAACCTGGTGCGCAACCGCGCCGCCAAGGATGAAGCCGCGCGCTTCCATGCCGGCAACCTTGTCGATCTTCATGCCGGCCCAAGGCTGCACCAATTCATCCACGGCGCGGCGGAACGCGCGTGCATTGCCCAGCAGCGTCGTGATGTCGCGGAACATGATGCCGGGCTTGGGATAGTCCGGAATGGTGCGGATCGTGGCGCGAAGGTCGAATTCAAGCGCGGGCGATGTCATCGTTGTTTCTCTGGACGATTCTATGCTGGACTTGCGGGATGGCTCACTCTGGCGAAGCATACGACAGGACGCAACCGGAGACTCCCGCCATGTATGGATCGAACCAGCGCGTGGTCATCACGGACCTGCGCATCCCGTTTTTCAGGCTCGTGCTGTTCTGGGTGAAATTGGCGCTGGCGGCAATGCTGGCCGCGGTCATCGTGGGTTTCGTGGTCATGCTGCTGACCGCCGTCCTGACGGTGGCGTTCAGCGAGAATTCGTTTCTCTCAATTTGGCGCTGGCGGTCGTGAGCCGGCTACTTCCGGCTCTCGACGAGATAACTGTCATCCACGAAGCGGCCGGGCTCGAACGCAACGTCACGGCCGATGACGCCATCCTCCTGCATGTTGGCAAAAACCCGGCGCAGGCTTGCCGGCGCGACGGAAAGATCGCGTGACATGATATCCATCGCGGCCGTGTCTTCGATCGACCGGCGCGCGTAGGCGACGGTGGTGCGCAACTCCCGGGCGCCGACCTCGGCAGCCTCGTCCGGATGAGCGAACATGTAGTCGGTGCCTTTGCGTAGCGCGCGCAGGAAACCGACCAACGCCGCGCGGTTGGCCTTGGCCCAACTCTCATCGACCATGACCGAGGTGAATTGATAATCCGGCACGAGCTTGGCGATCGGCCCAAGATTGGTGAAGCCCGCAGCCTCCGCCTCATAGCTCAGCGGATAGGGCTGCAAGCCCGCATCGATCTTGCGCTCACGCAACAGCCGCTGGCGCGTCGGCGAGCCGCCGACCGCCTCGACCTTCACGTCGCTGAGCTTGAGACCCGCGGCTTTGACGATGTCGGCAATGAAGAACGTGGTGCCCTCGTGCATGGACACGACGCCGATGATCTTTCCCTTCAGGTCCGCAAGCGTTTTGATTTCGGGCTGCGCGATAATGAAATGCGGCGGCCGCTTGGCGCTGCCGGCCACGATCCGGACCGGACCGCCCTTGTAGGCCTCGGCGATCACGCTCTCGATCGAGGCGACCGCGATCTGCTGCTCGCCCTTGCGCAATTCGACGAAGATCGGATCGGAGCTGTCATAGACCTTCATCCGCACGTCGAGGCCTTCGGCTTTAAAGAAGCCCTGCTTCTCGGCCATCCAGGCCGGCAGATAGAACACCGTGCGCGAGACGACCGCCATGTTGATGACGGTCTGCGCTCCTGCTTTGACCGGGATCAGCGCCAAGGTGAGCGCAACCGCGCCGATAACGCTGCTGAATGAGGCCAAACGCATCGCAAGGCTCCTTTGGTTCGGCACGCGCATCGTGAAATGCCATTCCAATCGCGCAACCGCATCCTGTCGGCGCAAAGCCGAGCGGTCAATTCGGCCGGAGTACCCGGCCCGCCACGGCATCGAGCTTCTTGAGCAACTCTGGGTCGCGCGCCTCGGGCGCCGTGATCAGCGCGGTGTCGAGCGCACGATCTGAACCGACCGGACAGGCCTCGTGCTCACGCGGAAAATCCTTGGCGAGCCGCGCCACCAGGCGCTTGGCCTTTTCGGCATTGGCGGTCAGCACTTTGATGATGTCCTGCACCGTGACCGCGTCATGGTCAGGGTGCCAGCAGTCGAAGTCGGTCACCATCGCGACGGTCGCGTAGCAAAGCTCGGCCTCGCGCGCGAGCTTGGCCTCCGGCATGTTGGTCATGCCGATCACCGAATAGCCGAGCTGTTTATAGGTGAGGCTCTCAGCGAGCGAAGAGAACTGCGGCCCTTCCATGCAGACATAAGTGCCGCCGCGATGGACCGCGATGCCCTCGGCCTCGGCCGCCTGCCCGACGTGGATGCGCAGCCGCGGCGAAACCGGATGCGCCATCGAAACATGCGCCACCAGCCCCTTGCCGAAAAATGAGCTCTCGCGCTTGTGGGTGCGATCGACGAACTGATCGATCAGCACGAAGGAGCCGGGCGGCAAGTCCTCCTTGAACGAGCCGCAGGCCGAGAGCGAGACGAGATCGGTGACGCCCGCGCGCTTGAGCACATCGATGTTGGCGCGATAGTTGATGTCGGAGGGCGAGAGCCGGTGGCCTTTGTCGTGACGCGGCAGGAAGACGACCGGCAGGCCCGCCATCTCGCCGATGCGCAGCGCACCGGACGGCTCGCCCCAGGGCGACGCGATGCGCTCCTCGCGCACCTTTTCCAGGCCCGGCAGATCATAGACGCCCGAGCCACCGATCACACCGAGCACTGCTTTGGCCATGCCGCCTGTCCCCGTGCTTGCCTCGCCACAAAAGCTAAGGGCCCCTTACGGGGCCCTTCGTCAAGACTTGCGGCCGCCTAGTGCACAGCCGACCAGACGCGTTTCTTGGTGAAGTACATCAGGCCCGCAAAGATGATCAGGAACACCATCACCTGGAACCCGATACGCTTGCGCGTCTCCATGTGAGGCTCTGCCGCCCACATCAGGAACGCCGAAACGTCCTTGGAGTATTGCGCAACCGTTTGCGGCGAGCCGTCCGAATAAGTCACGCGGCCGTCGGTCAGCGGCGACGGCATCGCGATCGCCCCGCCGGGGAAGTACTTGTTGTACATCAGGCCCTGCGGAAGGGTGACACCCGCCGGTGGCTTGTCCTCGTAGCCAGTCATCAGGGCCGTGATGTAATCGACGCCCTGCTCCTGGAACTGCGTGAAAATGTCGATGATGAACCACGGCAGGCCACGCTCGTAGGTGCGGGCCTTGGCGATCACCGACATGTCGGGCGGCACCGCATTGTAGCGCACGCGGGCGGCGTTCTCATTCGGCCATGGCTGCGGGAAGCGATCGGCCGGACGAGCTGCCCGCTCGAACATTTCACCCTGGTCGTTGGGGCCATCCTGGACCTTGAACAACCAGTCGCTGGCGATCTGGGTCACCTGCGCATCGCTGTAACCAAGGCCGGACAGATGGCGAAATGAGAGCAGGTTGAGGCCGTGGCAGGTCGAGCAGACTTCCTTGTAAACCTGAAAGCCGCGCTGGATTTGCGCGCGGTCGTATTTGCCGAACGGACCGGCGAACGACCATTTCTGGCGCGGTGGCTGCGGCGTACTGTGGTCGGCGTGCTCCTGAGCCGCGGCGGCTCCCGCAAGCGAAACGGCCAAAACGGCGGCGAGGATGGATCGCAACATCGGTCTCTCCCGCGCGCTCACGTTACCGTGCCGGTGCCAGATCCGGATCGAGCCGGAGTAAGGATCGACTCCGAGATCGAGTTCGGCAGCGGTTTGGTCCGTTCCACCCAACCGAGCACCGGCAAGATGACCAGGAAGTGGAAGAAGTAATAGAAGGTGAGGATGCGGGCTGCGATCACGTAGCCGCCTTCGGCCGGCTTCGCGCCGAGCCAACCAAGCCCGATGCACACGGCAACAAAAATCCAGAATACCTGCTTGTAGAGCGGACGGTAGTTGGCGGAGCGCACGCGTGAGGTGTCGAGCCACGGCAGGAACGCCAGGATCGCAATCGAGGCGCCGAGTGCGGCCACACCCATCAGCTTGTTCGGGATGGCGCGCAGGATGGCGTAGAACGGCAGGTAGTACCACTCCGGCACGATGTGCATCGGGGTGACCGCCGGATTGGCCGGGATGTAGTTGTCGGCATGGCCGAGATAGTTCGGCATATAGAACACGAACCATGCGTACACGATGCAGAAGCACACCAGCATGAACGCGTCTTTGATGGTGGCGTAGGGCGTGAACGAAACGGTGTCGCGCTCGGACTTCGGGTCGATACCGGTCGGGTTGTTCTGCCCCACCACGTGCAGCGCCCAGATGTGCAGCACCACGACGCCCGCGATGACGAACGGCAGCAGGTAGTGCAGCGAATAGAACCGCTGCAAGGTCGGATTACCGACCGCGTAGCCGCCCCACAGCCAAGTCACGATCGCCTCGCCGACGCCGGGAATGGCGGAGAACAGGTTGGTGATCACGGTCGCGGCCCAGAAGCTCATCTGGCCCCACGGCAGCACGTAGCCCATGAAGCCGGTCGCGATCATGAGAAGCAGCAGGATGACGCCGAGAATCCAGAGAATCTCGCGCGGCTCCTTGTAGGAGCCGTAGTACATGCCGCGGAACATGTGGATGTAGGCGGCAAGAAAGAACATCGCCGCGCCGTTGGCGTGCACATAGCGCAACAGCCAGCCGTAATTCACGTCGCGCATGATCAGCTCGACGGAGTTGAAGGCGAAATCGACGTGAGGGGTGTAGTGCATCGCCAGCACGATGCCGGTGACGATCTGCACCGCCAGCATGAACGTCAGGATGCCGCCGAACGTCCACCAGTAGTTCAGGTTGCGCGGTGTCGGATAGACGATGAACGACGAATAGATGAGGCCGGCAATCGGGAGCCGCCGCTCCATCCATTTCATAAATGCATTTTGCGGCTGGTAGGTTTCGTGTCCGCTCATAATCGAACCTTAGGCGTGGGCCGCGGGAGACGCGTCTTCCTCTCCGATCCGGATCTTGGAATCGGACAGGAATTTATAAGGGGGCAGCGGCAGATTCTTCGGCGCCGGTCCCTGCCGGATGCGGCCCGAGGTGTCGTACTGCGAGCCGTGGCACGGGCAGAAGTAGCCGTCGTAATTGCCCTGGTGCGCGATTGGGATGCAGCCGAGGTGCGTGCAGATGCCGATCAGGACGAGCCATTGATCATGGCCTTTTTTGACGCGCTTATCGTCGGCTTCCGGATCGGGGAGGCTCGCGAGCTGAACGCTGCGCGCCGCTTCGATTTCTTTCTTGGTGCGGTGGCTGATGAAGATCGGCTTGCCGCGCCAGAACACCTTGATAACCTGGCCTTCGGCGATCGGACCGAGGTCGATCTCGATCGGCGCGCCGGCCGCGATGGTCGAAGCGTCCGGGTTCATCTGAGCGATCAGCGGCACCAGTGCCGCCGCAGCCCCAACCGCTCCCACGGCACCGGTCGCGATAAACAGGAAATCGCGGCGTGTCGGGTCGGCCGAAATTACTGTCACGGTTTTCAGTCCCTCTCTTGCCGGTCAGCCCATCCGCGCGGCGAACCGCGAACGCTGAGGCGCATTGCGGCGGCGGATAAACCGGCCGCCCTGGCCCTGGGGAAGGGCAAAAGACGGCGCTCCGGCGGCGTTTATTGGCACCCTTGCCGGGAGAGCGCAAGCCCGCTATCGCGGCAATGAGCAAAAGTCGCACAACTCATTTGTTGATCGCGGTTTTCGGCCATTGCCGGGCCGCGCCGAACGGCCCCGGCAGACCCCATGCGCATCGCCCTCTACGAGCCCGACATCGCGCCGAACACCGGCACGATTCTGCGGCTCTGCGCCTGCCTGGGGATGGAGGCCCACATCGTGGAGCCGGCCGGTTTCCCGGTTTCCGACCGCGCCTTCCGCCGGGCCGGGATGGACTACCTCGATCAGGTGGCGCTGACCCGCCATGCGTCATGGGCGGCGTTCGAGGCCTGGCGGCGGGCCGATCGGCTGCGGCTGGTGCTGTTCACCACCGGGGCCGCGACACCCTATCTCGACCACGCGTTTCGACCTGACGACATTCTAATGTTCGGCCGCGAGTCCGCGGGCGTACCGCAAGCCGTTCACCAGGCGGCCGACGCACAGCTGAAGATCCCGATGCGCGAGGGTTTGCGCTCGCTCAACGTGGCAATGGCGGTCGCGATGGCGGCTGGCGAAGCGATGCGACAGACCGGCGGGTTGCCCGCTACTCCGCCGCGATAGCCGGATCGGCGACGAACTGCGAGATCCATTTGTTGCGGCGCTTCACGTTCGTCCGGTACATCGCCTCGAATTCCGCCTCGGGGAACGAATGCGTTGAGGGCCGCTTCATCAGCGTGTCGGCCCAGGCCTTCAGCCGCGGATACTTTCCGATCAGCCCGATCGGCCGGATGCGGTCGAGGAAGAAATAGCGCTGCAGAAACGGCGCGTAGCCGGCATCGACCAGCGAATATTTCGTGCCGTTGAACAACGGACCGGCACCCTGCCGCTCCAGCGCGCCGTCGATGCGCTCGAAGGCAATCGGGATTTTCGCGGCTGCCTTGTTGTAGGCCGCCTCATCGTCCGCATAGGCCATGCCGGTCACCGACTCGGCGAAGGTTGGGATGTAGTCGGTCCAGGCCCGGTTGACGGCGCGCTGCACCGGATCGTCCGGATGCAGCCGCGGCGCGATGGTCTCGTCGAGATATTCGTTGATGGCATTCGACTCGAACAGCGACACGCTGTCGTCGATGCGCAGCACCGGCACCTTCTTGTGCGGAGACATGGCGAGGAACCAGTCGGGCCGGTTGTCCGGCTCGATGTGACGGAACTCGAAGGCGGCACCCTTTTCGCGTAGCACGATCGCCGACCGCTGCACCCACGGGCAGGTCTTGAAGCTCACCAGAAGATATTTTGGCATGATGTCCTCGCCATTGGTCGACGGAGACTATCGCAAAATGTGTGCGCAGGCGAGCATCTCGCACGGCACTGCTTCTCCCTCTCCCCGCGTGCGGGGAGAGGTGACGGAGTTCGCGGCGCGGTCTAGGCAAGGCCGGATGACAGGGAGGATCAAATGACCACATTGGTGATCGGGGCTGGCCTGATCGGCTCACAAGTCGCGCGCATTCTGGTCGAACGCGGCGAGACACCCGTGCTGATGGACGTCGCGGCGCAGCGGGAAGCCATCGGCCAAATTGTCGATCTCAACAAGGTGACGCTGGTCGCGGGCGACGTGCTGCGGCCGCTTTCGATCATCGATGCGCTGCGCAGCCACGGCATCACGCGCATCGCGCACACCGCCGCCAATCCGCTGCTCACGCTCGGCGCGCAGCGGGACCCTTACGCGGCAATCAATCTCAACATCATGGGGACCGTGAACGTGCTGGAGGCGGCGCGCATTACCGGCCTCAAGCGCGTCGTGGTGTCGTCGTCAAGCGTGCTCAACCACTATCTCGACGGCGGTGAGGACGGCGGCAATTTCGGCAAGGAGGAGGCCTTCCCTCGCCCGACCACGTTTTATTCGGCGACCAAGCAGGCGGTCGAGAGCCTCGGCCTCAACTACGCGAAATGGTGCGGCATTGAGTTCGCGGGGCTGCGTTACGGCGCGGTGTTTGGACCGTGGAGCGGCGCAGGCGGCGGCGGGCCGTCAAACATCATCAGGGAGGCAATGCGCAACGCATTCGCAGGCAAAGAGGCGACCGTGCCGCCGGGCGTCATGGAGTGGGTCTATTCCAAGGACGCCGCGCGCGGCACCGTGATGGCGCTCGACAGCAAGGACCTCGGCAACCGCGTGTTCAACATCACGATGGGCGCGATGACGACGCCGAGCGAGATGGCCACCGCAATCGGCGTCGTGGTGCCCGGCGCCAGGGTAAAGTTCGAAGCGCCGGCCGGCACCGGCGTGTCGCTGTCGAATCGCGATCACCACGCCGATCTGAGCCGGGCCAAGCGCCATCTCGGCTTCGAGCCGCAGTTCAAGCTGCAAGATGCGGTGAAAGATCTGGCGGAGTGGATGCGGCGGTATCCGGCGTAATGATGCTCGTGCCGGCCGCAGCGCGACCGCTCACGCTCTCTTCGGCTCGAGCTTGATCGACCACAGCGAATTGTCGTCGATATCCTTCAGCGTCACCGTAAGAACCTCAGTCGCGCCATCAATCGCGACGTGACCGAAGAATTGCAGTCCGAAGCTCGGGCCCTGATTGACGCCCGCGTCCCGCTGACCGGCCTTGCGGAACACCACCTGGGGTCCGAAGGTCTGATCCGGCTCGATTGCAGAACCCGTACCGGCGTGCAGCGGACCCGAGATGAACTCCCAGAACGGCTCGAAATCCTGGAACGCCGCTTTGTTGGGATCGAAGCGGTGCGCGGCGGTGAAATGCACATCAGCGGTGACCCACAGTGTGTTGCTGACGCGTTCGCGTTTGAAGAACGACAGCAGATCGGCGAGTTCGAGTTCGCGGCCGCGCGGCGGGCCGTTGTCGTTCTGCGCCATCGCATCCGAGCCGCGCACATTCTCGGGATCGTAAAGGCGCATGAGCGAGATCGGCATGTCGGTCGCGATCACCTTCCAGGTCGCCCGCGAGGACTTCAGTTCGCGCTTGAGCCAGGCAATTTGCGCCGGAGCGAAGAAATACGCCGACGGCCTGTAGCTCTCCTCCATGTTCTTGCCGTTCGGCCCGCGATAGCTGCGGGTGTCGAGCATGAACACGTCGAGCAGCGGGCCATAGGAGAGCTTGCGATAGATGCGGCCGGGCTCAATCGGGTTCGAGCGGATCGGAATGTATTCTTGGAACGCGCGGTTCGCGCGCGCGGCCATCACCATCATGTTCTTTTCCGTGAGCATGCTGCGCTGATGCTGAGCGCGTCCGATCGGCTCGTCGGGGTACCAGTCGTTGAACACCTCATGGTCGTCCCATTGCGCGAACATCGGGACCTCGGCGTTGAACGCCAGCACGTTCTTGTCCATCAAATTGTATTGGTAGCAGCCGCGATAGTCGGCGAGCGTCTGCGCGGGTTTCGACTTCGCCTCGGTGACGATGTTCTTCCAGATGCTGCCGTCGGGAAGCTTCACCTCCGTCCGCAACGGGATGTCCGAGTAGATCGTGTCGCCGGAGTGCAGGAAGAAATCGGGACGACTCTTTTGCATGGTCGCCCACATGCGCATGCCGCCGCGCGCTTCGTCGATGCCCCAGCCCTGGCCGCAGGTGTCGCCCGACCACACGAACGACACCGAACGCTTATCGGCCGGCGCAGTGCGGAAGCGCCCGACTGCCGGCTCGCTCAGGATCGTCGGCGCCGCATGATCCATGAAGCGCACCCGATAGAAAATGTCCTGCCCGGCCGGCAGGTCCTCGATCACGGCCTTCGCGGTGAAATCGCTCTCCGGCAGCGCGTCGGCGAACACACCCTGGCGGACGTCACGGAAGCTGTCGGTGGTGGCGACCTCGATCTGCATGCGCGAAGGCCGGTCGCTGCGCGCCCAGACGACGCCCGAGTCGATGCCGACGTCGCCGGATTGCACGCCGTGAGTGATCTGCGGCCGGTCGGCGGCGCGGCTGAGAAACGGCCGGGCGATGCCGCCGACGAGCGTCATCGCTGCAGCGGAGCCCGCCGTGCCGAGAAGCCGGCGTCGGTTGACCATCAAGTGTTGGCGCATGCACATGCTTCCTGGCGACTCACCGATCATAGTCGATAGGGCTCAGGATTTTGGGGTTTCAGGGCTTGCGCATGACACTATAGTCCGCCCCGGAGCCGGCCATGGATGCTCAGCAACTCGATGCCCGCAAGGCCAGCGCGCGAAGCTGGTTCGAGCGCCTGCGCGATGAGATGTGCGCGGCGTTCGAAGCCATTGAGGATGCGCTGCCGGCCGGCGCGCCGCTCTCGGATCGCGCCGCTGGCCGCTTCACGCGCACGCCCTGGCAGCGCACCGACCACAACGGTGAGCCCGGTGGTGGCGGCACGATGGCGATGATGCGCGGCCGCGTATTCGAGAAGGTCGGCGTACATTGCTCGACCGTGCACGGCGAGTTCGCACCGGAATTCCGCAAGGAGATTCCCGGCGCCGACGCCGATCCGCACTTCTGGGCTTCGGGCATTTCGCTGATCGCACATCCGGTGAACCCGCACGCGCCAACCGCACACATGAACACGCGCTTCGTTGTCACCAGCAAGGCGTGGGTCGGCGGCGGCGGTGATCTTACGCCAATGCTGGATCGCCGCCGCACGCAAAGCGATCCGGATACTGTCGCGTTCCATGCCGCCATGAAGGCGGCTTGCGATGCCCACGCCAACGTCGCGCCCTATGACAGGTACAAAGTGTGGTGCGACGACTATTTCACGCTCAAGCACCGCAACGAGATGCGCGGCGTCGGCGGCATTTTCTACGACTACCTGAATTCCGGTGACTGGGATGCCGACTTCGCTTACACGCAAGCGGTTGGCCGCGCCTTCCTGCACATCTACCCCGAACTGGTTCGGCGAAATTTCGCGACGCCGTGGAGTGAGGCCGAACGCGACGAGCAGCTGATGCGCCGCGGTCGCTACGTCGAGTTCAATCTGCTCTATGACCGCGGCACGATTTTCGGGCTGCGCACCGGCGGCAATGTGGAGTCGATCCTCTCCTCCATGCCACCGGTGGTGAAGTGGCCCTAGCGCCTATCGTGTGAGCGCGCCGAACACCATCACGGCGCCGCCGACAATCACCACCACGTCGAGGATTGCGGAGTGAACGTGGATCGGCAGCCGCGTGACGAACGCCTTGGCCAAAAACGCGCCAGGAAACGCCACCAGGCCGATCAACAGCGCGAATGAAATCGTCCGCCCATCGATCGCCCCCGCGATCCCGAACACCGACAGCCGCGACACGCCGACCGCAATAGAGATGACGGCGTCGGTCGCGATCACCGCCGTGCTGACGAGCCCGGTCGCCATCAGGAGCGACAGCAGGATCACTCCGGCGCCGACTGTGCCGCCGACCGCCGCGCCATAGCCCGCAGAGCTCAGCAGCAACCCGCGATCGCTCAGCACGATGGCGCGCTTGCGCAGCAGATAGCGCAGCGGCACCGTCAGGATCAGCATGCCGCCGATGAGGAGCTGCACGCCTTTTCCGGTGAGCAACGTGTAGCCGTAGGCCGTCACCAGGCAGGGCGGAATAGCGCCGGCGCAAACCAGACCGACGCGGCGCCAATCGACAAAGCGCAGGAAGGCGAACACCCGGCCGGTGTTGGTGAGCAGACCCGCAAGTGCGATGATCGGGATGACCGGCTCGGGACCGAGCATCGGCACCAGCACCAGCGGCATCAGCGCGCCGGTGCCGTAGCCCGCGACGCCGCCGACGATGGAGGCGAACAGCGCTACGCCGGCCACCAGGGCAAGCTGCCAGAACGAGACGTCGGCGAAGGCGGAGAACACGATGCCGCACGGTAGAGCATGTTCTGACGGCGCGGGAAACCGGTCCGCCGCAGAATCTATTTCGCGGCGGTAAGATCAGCCGGCGAAATCAGCACGCCGAAGCGCTCGCACCAGATCACCACGCTCGGATAGTCCTTCAGATTCACGCCGGCCGGAATCGGATAGCGCTGGCTGCCCTTAAAGGCGCGCAAGCCGCCAAGATCGATGAACATCGAGTCCTTGACCGCTGCAACGTCGCGGATGCTCGCATTCGGCACCAGATAAACGTGGAATGCAGGCCCTGGCCCGACCTCGAAATCGGTCTCAAGGAAGACGACGCGCTGATAAACGCTCACCCGGCCGCGGCCCCAATGCACCGGATCGGATGGATTGGCATGGATGAACGTGCCGGTGGCGATGAGGGCCGAGCGGTCGGCGTCAGTCAGTTGATCGGCTGCGGGTGGCGGCGGGAACACGAATGGAAAAAAGAAAAAGCCGAGCGCCACGCCGAATCCAGTGCCCAGGATGCCGCCGAGCAAGAAAATCGCAATCCCACGCCAGAACCGCCCCATCGCGCCCTCGAGCTTCTTTGAGCATGATCTTTTCCGAAAACCGGCTTCTACTTTTCGGGATCATGCTCCATAGAGGCTCGCAATCTAGCACCGCGAACGCAACGCGCCGTTCACGGGCCCGTCAGAACTGTTCACAGTTTCGATGACGCGCTGGCGGTCTCAGCGCGTGGACGCCACTGCTGTAACCGCAATCGCTTCAATGGCTCTCGCATCGCCCGGGAAATCCGCCGCGATCCAGGCGGCTTCGGCAGCGTGCAACGCCGCCCCCAGCGCCGGCCCCTGCGGCAAGCCACGCTTGATGAAATCGGCGGCCTTGAGTGGAAATACCGGCGCGGTCCAGCGCTGCGGCAGCGTCGCGAGATCGTGCCACCCGGCATCCTCCGCGCCAGCACGCGAGCGCGACCACGCGATCAGCACGCGATCGGCGAAGCGCTCGGACGCGAGCCGATAGAGCAGCGCACGCGCGTCCTTATCGCTGCTGGCTTTGATCTGCCACCATGCTTCGCCCATCGACGCCAGCCGCTCGTGCTCGACGTTGCTGAGGCGAAGCCGCTGCCACAGCCGCTCGGCGTCCTCTGCGATGCGCACGCCGAGCGCGGCGAGACGGCGCGCCGGATCGTTCCGCAGGCCAAGTCCGTGCTCGAGCTTAGTCATATTGGCGAAGCTCGCCAGTTCGGGAACGCCGCCGAGCACCGGCACCAACAATCCGGCTTCCGTCATCACGGCGAGCGCCGACACGGCGTGCGGCACGACCACAAGCTTCATCAGCTCCATCCGCACCCGCTCGCGCGACAATTGATCGAGGCCGCCGCGCGCCGCGATGCAGGCGGCCAGGCCTTCGGCATCGGGCAAGCCATGCCCATAGGCGGCGTGGAAGCGGAAGAAGCGGAGAATGCGAAGATAATCTTCCGCGATGCGTTTGCGGGCTTCGCCAATGAAGCGCACGCGGCGCGCCTCAAGATCGGATCGGCCGCCGACATAGTCGAACACGGTGCCGTCGGCTTTGGCCGACAGCGCATTCATGGTGAAGTCGCGCCGCTCGGCGTCGGCCTTCCAGTCGCGGCCGAACGCGACCTTGGCGTGGCGGCCGTCAGTTTCGACGTCCTGGCGGAGCGTCGTCACCTCGAACGGTTTGCCCTCGACCACCACCGTCACGGTGCCGTGCTCGATGCCGGTCGGCACCGGCTTGAAGCCCGCCGCGCTCGCGCGCCGCACCACTTCCTCGGGCAGCGCCGTGGTTGCCAAATCGACATCGCCGATGGGCTCGCCAAGCAGCGCATTGCGCACCGCGCCGCCGACGACGCGCGCCTCCTCGCCATCGCGATCGAGCGCTGTGAGCAGCCGCGCCAACGCTCCCCCGCGAAGCCAGGCAGCGCCGGCGAGCGAGGCCGCGGTCACCGTGTCCGCCCCGGCACGAACTGGCCGTCTTCCATATGGGCCGGCTCGTAGGTCGAGCCCGGTGGCGCGCCGGAGAAATGCGACAGAACGATAAAACTGCCGAGCATCAGCACCAGCGCCGCGATTGCGAGCGTGGCGAGCCGTTTTGGCGGCCACGATTCACGTTCGAACACATGCTCCTTGGTCACCCAAAGGAACAACGCGTAAGCGCAGAACGGCGCCAGGAACAGCGCAAGCTCGGTGAGAACGGGGCGTATCATCCGATGTAAATCCGTTCGTAAAGGTTCCGCAGGATACCCGCGGTCACACCCCAGATGTAGCGCTCGCCGAACGGCATCGCGTAGTAGTGCCGCTCGATGCCTTCCTTCCAGATGCGCGAATGGCGCTTGTGATTGCCGGGGTTCATGAGGAATTCGAGCGGCACCTCGAAAGCCTCCGCGACTTCGGACGGGTTGACGGTCAACCGATAGGCCGGATCGACGCGCGCCAAGACCGGCAAGATGCGGAAGCCCGAGAACGTTAGATACAAGTCGAGATAGCCGACCGGGTCGATGAAGCGGCGTTCGAGCGCGATCTCCTCGTCGGCCTCGCGCAGCGCAGCCTCAAGCGGGCTTGCGTCGGTTGAGTCGATCTTGCCGCCCGGAAATGCGATCTGGCCGGAATGGCTTTTGAGATCCGCGGTGCGTAACGTCAGCAGCACGGCAGGCTCAGCGCGCTCGACCACCGGCACCAGCACGGCCGCGGGCTTGGTCGCCTTGACGCCGGCCTTCTCCCACAGCGTGTCATCGAGATCGAGGTCGCCGCGCACCGCGGTCGCAGTCAGATCGTCGAGCGCCGCCGGCACATCGAGGTTGAGCCGCGCATGAGCGCGCGCGAAAAATTCCCGCGTGGGCGCTTTCGCCTCGTCGAGTGGCACGCCGGGCTGCATCAGGCAAATTCCTTCAACTGGTCGGCCGGCGCCATGGCGTAGAATTCCCCTCCCGACGCAACACCGAACATGCGCCGGCCGTCGACGTCGCGCTCCTCGCCCAATTCCACCAGATCGTAGAACAGCGGCCGCGACACCTTGGCCCACAAATCGCGCCGCACGTGCAGATAGGGCTTGAGCCCGCCGGTACCCGGCTCAGGCTCAAAACGCAATGCGTGGTCTTTGCCGCAGGCGACCCAGTCGTCGACGTTGGTGCGGAAATGCAGCACGCGACCCTGCGTGCCAATCTCCATCTGCATCTCGACCGCAAGAAACGGCGCGTCATCGACCTGAATGCCGCATTTCTCGACCGGCGTAACCAGAAAATACTTGTCGCCCTCGCGCTTGAGCACGGAGGCAAACAGCTTGACCAGGGCGGGCCGGCCGATCGGCGTCTTGAGATAAAACCAGCTGCCGTCGGTGGCGATCCGCATGTCGAGGTCGCCGCAGAACGGCGGGTTCCACAGGTGCACCGGCGGCGGGCCCTTGCCGCCTTCGCGCCGCGCACTTTGCGCGATGCCGTCCAGCCCCGCAGGTTGCCTTTCGTTCGCCATGGTTGACCCTACGGTATAGCCAAGATGAGCCACGCGGCTCGCGCAATTGTGATCGGCAAAACGCACCCGGCACACAATCCAAAAATAACGTATGTTTGGGCTGAAGGATGCGGATCAAGGCCAGGAATCAGCGATAATAGGCCGACGCCAAGACGGCTTGGCACAATACTTGATTGCCTGTCGATAGAACTGGCCTGATCCAGGAACTAGTCTCGAAACTTGCCAGACAACGGAGTGAATGATGGCGGTCGCAAGCGGCGAAGGAATCGAGAAGCTGGAAGACATGATCGTGCGGGCAGCTGAGACCACCGCGCAGCATGTCGCCGCCGCGAAAAGCGCGATCGGCGCCGTGATCTTCGGCCAGGAAGGCGTCGTCGAGCAGACGCTGATCACCGTGCTCTCCGGCGGCCACGGCATGCTGGTTGGCGTGCCCGGCCTCGCCAAGACCAAGCTGGTCGAGGCCCTCGCCACAGTGCTCGGCCTCGATATGCGCCGTATCCAGTTCACGCCGGACTTGATGCCGTCCGACATCCTAGGCAGCGAAGTGTTGGAGGAAGGCGCCGGCGGCAAGCGCAGCTTCCGCTTTATCCCGGGCCCGATCTTCGGCCAGCTCCTGATGGCCGACGAAATCAACCGCGCCAGCCCGCGCACTCAGTCGGCGCTGCTGCAAGCGATGCAGGAGCAGCACGTCACCGTCGCCGGCACCCGCCACGATGTGCCCAAGCCATTCCACGTGCTCGCGACCCAAAACCCGATTGAGCAGGAAGGCACCTATCCGTTGCCCGAAGCCCAGCTCGACCGCTTCCTGATGCAGATCGACGTCGATTATCCGGACCGCGCGTCGGAACGCCGCATCGTGTTCGAGACCACCGGCGTCGAAGAGGCCAAGGCGCGGCAGGCGATGTCGGCGGATGAACTTGTCGCGGCGCAACGCCTGGTCCGGCGGCTCCCGGTTGGCGAGTCGGTGGTTGACGCGATCCTGGCGCTGGTGCGCTCGGCGCGTCCCGGCCCGGACGCAGGCGACCTCGGCAAGCTCATTTCGTGGGGCCCGAGCCCGCGCGCCTCGCAAGCCTTGATGCTGGTGGCGCGCGCCCGCGCGCTGCTCCAAGGCCGGCTCGCGCCGTCGATCGACGACGTCATCGCGCTCGCCGAGCCCGTGCTCAAGCACCGCATGGCGCTGACCTTCGCGGCGCGCGCGGACGGTGAGACCATTGGGGGCGTGATCAAGAAGCTCACCGCTCGCATTGGATGAATTGATGGCGGTGAACAGACCAAGCGGCCCCGGCGAGGAGAAGGCAACGCGGCGCGCAGCCGAAACGGCGCGCGGGCTTGCCTCCAATATTCCGCGCTTGGTGCTCGAAAGCCGCCGGGTTGCGGCGACCGTGATTCACGGACTGCACGGCCGCCGCCGCGCCGGCTCCGGCGAAAACTTCTGGCAATTCCGCCGCTTCGTCTCCGGCGAGGAGGCACGCCGCATCGATTGGCGCCGCTCGGCGCGCGGCGACGACCTTTACGTGCGCGAGCAGGAATGGGAAGCCGCGCACACGGTCTGGATCTGGCCCGACCGCTCGCCGTCCATGAACTTCGTCTCCAAGCTCGCGCGCGAAAGCAAGCTCGACCGCACGCTGGTGATCGGGCTTGCGCTCGCTGAGGTGCTGGTCGATGCCGGCGAGCGCGTCGGCGTGCCCGGCCTGATGCGGCCGACCGGCAGCCGCGCCGTGATCGACCGCATGGCGGACGCGATCATGCACGATCCAAACGAACGCGCGAGCCTGCCGCAAGGCTTTGCGCCCGCTTCGCTCGCCGAGATCGTGTTGCTGTCCGACCTGTGGAGCCCGATCGAGGAAATCCGCACCACACTGTCGCAGCTTTCGACCAGCGGCGCACAGGGCCATCTGGTGCAGATTGTCGATCCGGCCGAGGAAACCTTCCCCTATTCCGGGCGCATCGAGTTCATCGAGCCGGAGGGCGGCGGCGATATCACGGCCGGCCGCGCCGAGAATTGGCGCGCGGATTATGAGGTGCGGCTCGCGCGTCATCGCGCCGAGATCCGCGCCGAGACCGACCGGCTGCACTGGAGCTTCACGGTGCACCGCACCGAGCGGCCAGCGAATGAATTGCTGCTCGGGTTGCACGCCCGCATTGGCGAAGGCAATGAAGCGGCCGTGATGGGCCGCAGACCCAAAAATGTGCACCACTCGGCGCCGATTGCGAGGCCCGCATGATGGGCCTGCCGCTCGGCTTTGCGAGCCCGCTGGTGCTGCTCGGACTGCTCAGCCTGCCGATCCTGTGGTGGCTGTTGCGGCTCATTCCGCCGCGGCCGCTGCGCGTCGAGTTTCCGCCGACGCGGCTGCTGTTCGACATCAAGCCGAAGGAGGACACGCCTTCGCGCACGCCATGGTGGCTCACGCTGCTGCGGCTCACGCTTGCGGCCCTGGTCATCTTGGCGGCGGCGGGGCCGCTTTGGAATCCCCCAACCACGACATCGAGCGGCGCCAACCCGATCCTGGTGCTGATCGACGACGGCTGGTCGGCGGCGGCGAGTTGGGACGCGCGCCTGCGCACGGCCGACGATATCCTGCAGCGTGCCGAAGCCGATGGCCGCGGCATCGCCCTCTTCCCGCTCGGCGAACCCGGCCGCGATATCTCGCTGCAAACGCCGGCCGCGGCGCGCGTCCGGCTCGCACAATTCAAGCCGAAGCCGCATGCGGTCGAGCGCGCCGACGCGCTGCCGGCGATCACCCGCATCCTTGCCGCCACGCCTGGCATGGACGTGCTCTGGCTCTCCGACGGTGTGAATTCCGGCGGAGCCGAGGCTTTCATCGAAAATCTGTCTCGCGCTGCCGATGGGCGGCGGATCACCGTGTTGGCGGCCGGGCTGCCGAACGCGCACGCGCTCGCCGCAGCCGACAATGCGGCCGGCGCGCTGACGGTGAAGGTGCTGCGCGCGACCACGGGCGGCACCGAAGAGGGCATCATCCGCGCGTTCGATCTCAAGGGCTTGCCGCTGGGCGATGGCCGTTTCACATTCAAGGCTGGCGAGCGCGAAGCCGATGCCGAGATCAATCTCCCGGTCGAGATCCGCAACGACATTGCCCGCCTCGAAATTGTGTCCGAACGCTCAGCCGGCGCCGTGCAGCTTCTCGACAAGCGCTGGCGGCGGCGCACGATCGGCGTCGTGTCTGGCGCCACCAGCGAAACCGCGCAGCCACTGCTTGCTTCGACGTTCTATCTGGGGCGCGCGCTCAATCCGTTCGCCGACGTACGGCTCGCCGAAGCCAGCGCTCCTGTCGATGCGATCAAGCGTTTCGTCGAGCAGGGCGTGCCGATGATCATCCTGGCCGACGTCGGCAACGTCTCCGGCGAAGCGCACGACCGGCTGGCAAGCTGGGTCGAGGATGGTGGCATGCTGGTGCGCTTTGCCGGACCGCGGCTCGCCGCCTCCGATGATGATCTCGTCCCGGTGAAGCTCCGCCGCGGCGGGCGCATCCTGGGCGGCAGCTTGAGCTGGGAGCAGCCGCAACAGCTCACGGGCTTTGCCAAGGAAAGCCCGTTCGGCACCATGGCGGTGCCGAAGGATGTCACTATCACCCGCCAAGTGCTGGCTGAGCCGGAAGCGGGCCTGGTCGATCGCACGTGGGCCACGCTCGGCGACGGCACGCCGCTCGTCACCGCGGTCAAGCGCGGCAAGGGCATGATCATCCTGTTCCACGTCACCGCCGACACGCGCTGGTCCGACCTGCCGCTGTCCGGCACCTTCGTCGAGATGCTTCGCCGCGTCGTCGGGCTTGCGGGCAGCTCAGTTAAGACACAGACCCCCGCAGAGGAACGTACCGTGCGCGAAGTGATTGCGCCGACCCGCGTGCTGGATGGCTTCGGCGCCTTCGGGCCGCCGACCGCCACGACCAAGCCAGTGCCGGCCGGATTCACCGGCCGCGCCACCTCGGACCATCCGCCGGGATTCTATGGGCCGCCGGAAGGGCTGCTCGCCGTCAATACGCTGGCGCCGGCGGATCGTCTCGTCCCGCTCGACTTTGCGCCGCTGCGCGCGCACGTCGAGGCCTATCAGGTCGGCGAGCCGCAGGATTTGCGCGGCCCGATCCTGCTGGTGGCACTGGCGCTGCTGGCGCTCGACGCGATGGTAGTGTTCTTCCTAGCAGGCGGCATCGCGCACCTGGCGCGGCGGCGGCCGGCATCGCGCGCCGCGGCGGTCGTCGCCATCGGCCTGCTCTCCAGTCTTCTTGTGGCCGCACCGGACGCCTTCGCCCAGCAGCAGCGCAATACGCCGCCGGCCGCTGCGTCCGCGCCGGCCGCGCCCACGCCGCAGGCCGAAGAGTTCGCCATGCGGGCGACTGTCGAAACGCGGCTCGCTTACGTCGTGACCGGCAACGCCGAGGTCGATGGCATCAGCAAGTCCGGCCTGCAGGGCCTGTCGATCTTCCTCGCGCAGCGCACCGCGCTCGAGCCCGGCGAGCCCGTGGGGCTCGACATCTCACGCGACGAATTGAGCTTCTTCCCGCTGATCTACTGGCCGATCGTGCCGGGCGCGCCGCGGCCCTCTGCCGCGACGCTGGCGCGGATCGACGCCTACATGAAACAGGGCGGCACGGTGCTGTTCGACACCCGCGACGCCATTCTGGCGCCGCCAGGTCAGGGCGGCGAGGCGCGCGGACCCGGAATGGTGGCGCTGCGCACGATCCTGTCCTCGCTCGACATCCCCGAACTCGAGCCTGTGTCGCGCGACCACGTGCTGACCAAGACATTTTTCCTCCTGCGCGACTTCCCGGGCCGCTTCAATTCCGGCCAGCTTTGGGTCGAAGCCCTGCCCGCCGCCAACGAAACCGACGAGGAAAAAGACCGCCGTCCGGCCCGCGCCGGCGATGGCGTGTCGTCGATCATCATCACGTCGAACGACTTTGCCGGCGCTTGGGCGACGCGCACTGACGGGCAGGCCATGCTGCCGATGGTGCCGGGCGAGCCGCGCCAGCGCGAGTACGCGTTCCGCGCCGGCGTCAACATCGTGATGTACACGCTCACCGGCAACTACAAGGCCGATCAGGTCCATGTGCCGGCGCTGCTCGAACGGCTGGGGCAGTAAGGACACGCAATGGGTTTCGGTATCGCATTCGCTCCACTGGTTCCTGCCTATGTGTTGTGGGCCGCTGGCATCTTCGCGGTGGCGCTCGCCGTCCTGCTGCTCGCCGTGCGCAGCCGCGGTGCCGCGGTGCGTGCGCTGGCGCTGGCGTTCATGGTGCTGGCTCTCGCCAACCCGTCGTTGACCCGCGAAGACCGTGAGCCGCTCTCCTCGACCGTGGTCGTGGTGGTCGACAAGAGCCCAAGTCAGAACTTCGGTGACCGCCAGAAACAGACGGCGGCCGCGCGCGCTCAGTTGGCCGAACGGCTCGGCCGCATCCAGGGCCTCGACGTGCGCTTCGTCGAAGCTGGCGAAGCCGACGGCGAGACCGACGGCACGCGGCTGTTCTCGGCGCTCAATGCCGCGCTGGCCGACGTGCCGCCAGACCGGGTGGCCGGCGCGATCCTGCTCACCGACGGCCGCGTGCACGACGTGCCGGCCGAGGTTTCGGCGCTCGGCTTCTCGGCGCCGGTGCATGCGCTCATCACCGGCGAGCGCGGCGAACGCGACCGCCGCGTCGTGCTGGTGACGGCGCCCCGCTTTGGCATCGTCGGCCAGTCGCAGACCATCGTTTACCGCGTCGAGGACGAGGGCGCGCGCGGCGCGCCCGCCCAGATCACCGTGCGCCGTGACGGCGAGGTGCTGGAGCGCCGCACTGTCACGCCGGGCAGCACCGTCAATGCGCAAATCCCAATCCCGCACGCCGGGCCCAACATCGTCGAGATCGAAGCCTCGCCGCTCGAAGGTGAATTGACCACCGTCAACAACCGGGCGGTCGTTTCGATCGACGGCGTGCGCGACAAGCTCCGCGTGCTGCTCGTGTCGGGCGAGCCCCACGCCGGCGAGCGCACCTGGCGCAACCTGCTGAAATCCGACGCCTCGGTCGATCTCGTGCACTTCACCATTCTGCGTCCGCCGGAAAAGCAGGACGGCACGCCGATCAACGAGCTGTCACTGATCGCATTTCCGACCCGCGAATTGTTCCAGCAGAAGATCAATGAGTTCCAGCTCATCATCTTTGATCGCTACGCGCGGCAAGGCGTGCTGCCGATCATTTACTTCGAAAACATCGCGCGCTATGTGCGCGATGGCGGCGCGGTGCTGGTCGCGGCTGGGCCGGACTATGCAAGCCAGACGAGCCTTTGGCGCACGCCGCTCGAACAGATCCTGCCGGCCGAGCCGAGCGGACTCACGACCGAAGCAGCCTTTCGCGCCATGCTCACCGGCCCCGGCAAGCGCCATCCGGTCACGCGCGGCCTGCAAGGTGCCGACGCCGATCCGCCGAACTGGAGCCGCTGGTTCCGTCTGGTCGATACCAAAAGCGCCAGCGGCACGACCGTCATGGACGGGCCGAACAACAAGCCGCTGCTCGTGCTATCGCGCGAAGGCGACGGCCGCGTCGCTCTGCTGCTGTCCGATCACATCTGGCTGTGGGCGCGCGGCTATGAGGGCGGCGGGCCACACCTCGACCTGCTGCGCCGGCTGTCGCACTGGCTGATGAAGCAGCCCGATCTCGAGGAAGAAGCGCTGCGCCTGATCGTGCGCGGCGGCGATCTCCTGGTCGAGCGTCAGACCATGGCGGACACGGTCAACGAAGTGACCCTGACATTGCCGTCCGGCGCCACCCGCACGCTGACGCTGACCGCCGGAGAGCCCGGGCTGTGGCGCGGCTCGATCCGCGCCAACGAACTCGGCCTGTGGCATGCCACCGACGGCAAGCTCACGGCGCTGACCAATGTCGGGCCGCCCAATCCGCGCGAATTCGCAGAAGTCACCTCGACCACGGAGCTTGTCTCTCCGCTGACCAGCGCGAGCGGTGGCGACGCACGCCGCATTGCTGCAGCGAGTGGCGTCGCGCTGCCGCGCATCGTCGGCATGCGCTCGAGCGACACCTATCGCGGCGAAGATTGGATCGGGCTGAAGCTTCGTGAAGCCAGTGTGGTGCGCGGCATCGGCGTGCTGCCGGTGTTCGCTGGCCTGCTCGGCCTCTTGCTTCTGGTCGGCTCGCTCGCCGCCACTTGGGCTCGCGAAGGCCGGTAAGCCGGCTCTCGTTGGGCTCGCGAAGGCCGATCAATCGGCCTTTGCCGTTCCGGCCGCAACGCCGCGCCCAGCGCGCGTTTACTTTTCGCCCATGATCGGCTCAGCAACTGAAGTCAGTATGCTGGACGGTTTTTCTCGGCATTTCGCCCCAAGCTGCTTCAGCTCGTTGGCGATCTTGCCGAAATCGATCACCGCCGCGGCATCCGAGGCGGAATAATAACCGGCGAGCCACATCGCCACCGCGGTGATGGAATCCTTATCGAGCGTCAGGAACTCCTTGCACGTCACCGACGACAGATCGACCGTCTGCGCTTTCGCCGGCACGACACTCAGACCGACCGCGAGAGCGGCGGCATAAAACACCTTCATTTAATTCCTCGTGGTTGCTGCTGGCACGATGGAAACGCTAATTACGGTTTGTGAAGAAGAAGTCAAAACAGCACGTCATGCCACGCGCGCGACACAGCACTGAAATTTTAGCGCGGCGTTGCGTCCCGGTAGCCGTTGCCGTTGTGCCGACTAAATTTCAGGCGCTCTCGATGTGCGGCCGGATGGCGCCGGAGACACCTTCGAAGGCGCCCGGCACGAGTTCCGCCACCAGCAGCCGGCCTGGATCCACCGGCCCCGGCATCGGCGTCCGCCCCTTGGGCACAGGCTTGAAGCCGACCTTGCTGTAATAAGGCTCGTCGCCGACCAGCACGACGAGGCGATGCCCTTGTGACCGCGCCTCGGCCATGGCGCGCTCCATCAGCGCTTGGCCGATGCCACGCTCACGGAACGCCGGCTCGACCGTCAGCGGACCGAGCAGCAGCGCCGGCGTCTTGCCGATCCGCACCGGCGACAGCTGCACCGAGCCGACCAGCAGCGTGCCGACCCGCGCCGTGAACGAAAGATCGAGCCGGTGCGTTATGCCTTCGCGGAGCCGGTAGGCGGTCTTTGCAAAGCGGCCCGGGCCAAAGGTGCGCTCGTGCAATCGCGCGATGGCCTGCGCATCGTCCGCCGCCTCCTGAAGGATCGTCAGGTCGGTCATTGTTCCCCTTATGGCGCGATTAGCATTTGGGCAGCCTAAGGTCCATCACTGTGGCGCGGTGCCAGAATTGGCTACACTTAAAGCAACGAACGGAGCCGACGATGGGTCTCTTGGTTGAAGGCGAGTGGAAAGACGACAGCCACGACCCGAAGCGATTCCAGGATGGCCGCTTCGTGCGGCCGGCCACGCGCTTCCGCAACTGGGTCACGCCCGACGGCAGCCCAGGCCCCTCCGGCGAGGGCTCATTCGCGGCCGAGCCCAACCGCTACCACCTCTACGTTTCGCTCGCCTGCCCGTGGGCACACCGCACCGTCATCATGCGCAAGCTCAAAGCTTTGGAAAACGCGATCTCGATGTCGGTCGTCGCATTCGGTGACATGAGCGAAGGCTGGACCTTCGACAAGGCCTTCGGCTCGACCGGCGACGCCGTGAGCGGCAAAACGCTGATGCGCGACATCTATCTGGCGGCCGATGGGAAATACACCGGGCGCGTCAGCGTGCCGGTGCTGTGGGACAAGACGCGGCGCACCATTGTCAACAACGAGTCGTCCGAAATCATCCGGATGCTCAACTCCGCGTTCGATGCCTTCACCAACGTGCATACCGACTACTACCCGGCGGCCTATCGCACGCAGATCGACCAGCTCAACGACTTGATTTTTGCGACCGTGAACAACGGCGTTTATCGCGCGGGCTTCGCCACCGTGCAGGCCGCCTATGAGGAAGCCGCGCGCGGCGTGTTCGCGACGCTGGACGATCTCGACCGGCGGCTGTCGAAGCAACGCTATCTCGCCGGCCCCCGGATCACCGAAGCAGACTGGCGGCTGTTTCCGACGCTGGTCCGCTTCGACGCCGTCTATCACGGCCACTTCAAATGCAACCTGCGGCGGATTGAGGATTATCCGAACCTGTCGAACTACCTGCGCGAACTCTATCAGCTGCCGGGTGTGGCCGAGACCGTGAACATGGAGCACATCAAGCGGCACTATTACGGCACACAGCGCAAGGTGAACCCGACCGGCATCTATCCGCTCGGACCCATCCTCGACTTCACCAGACCGCACGATCGCGAGCGGTTCGTGAGCTGAAGGTCACTCCGCCGTGATGCCAAGCTTCTTGATCTGCGGACCCCAATAGGCCGCATCGCGTTCGAGCCGCTCGGTAAAGCCTTTGCTGTCGGCCTTGCCGCGCAGACCGCCCTCGTCCATCCGCTGCGCCAGAGCCGGGCTGCTCATGCCCTCGACCATCGCTTTTTCGAGTGAGGCGCGGACGTCGGCCGGCAATCCCGCCGGCGCCAGCATGCCGTACCAGTTGCCCATCAGCATGCCGGGATAGCCGAGCTCGGCGCTGGTCTGAAGGTCCGGAAGGAGCGGCGTGCGCTCGGTGGCGAACAGCGCGAGCGCGCGCACCTTGCCGCTCTTGACCAGCGGCACCAGGATCGGAAGATCGGCGCTCAGCAATTGAATGTGGCCGCCCAGCAAATCGTTCATCGCCGGCCCGAAGCCGCGATACGGAACGTGCGCGGTCTTCACCTTGGCCTCGGTGTTGAACACCTCGCCGATGATATGCATGGTCGATCCGGCGCCGGCCGAGCCGTAAGAAAGTTTCTCGGCCTTGGCCTTATCGATCAGCTCGGCGAGCGATTTGATGGGAGAGTCGGCGCTCACCACCATCAGCATCGGCACCGAGCCGAGATAGCCGATCGGCGTGAACGATTTCACCGGGTCGTAGCTCAGCGCGCCGGTGCGCAGCGCGGCACTGATGACGTGCGAGCCGGAGCTCGCAAACAGCAGCGTCTTGCCGTCCGGCGCCGCGCGCGCCACCTGCTCGGTCGCGAGCACGCCACCGGCGCCGCCGCGGTTTTCCACCACCACGTCGGTCTTGAGTCGCGTCTGCATCTCCATGGCGATCAGCCGCGCGTACATATCGACCGGGCCACCGGCTGCAAACGGCACAACCACCTTGATGGGTTCAGCCAGGGCCGGAGCCGCAAGCGAGAACGCAAGCGCTGCGAGCACGACGAGACGACGGAGCATGTTGAAGCCTTTCGTTTCCACCCGCCGCAAGCCTAACGCAATGCGCTGCCGCTTTCACCAACGCTGCGACATCGGCCTGCCATGCAGCACCTCGGCGATGCGGGCGCGCGTGCCCACGGTGGTGTCGGGCGGCAGTGCATCGAGCGGAAAGAAACCGTGCGCGGCGATCTCGCGGTTCGGCACCGGCTGCGAGGTCTGGCGGAAGCCGCGTACCACATAGACCGCGACGTGGTCGCGGCTGGAATAAAGCGGATGGAAGAACACGCCATGAAGCTGCGGCGGCGCGGTGATCTCAATGTTGCCCTCCTCGCGCAGCTCGCGTCCCAGTGCCTCAAGGAAGGTCTCGCCGACCTCGACGCCGCCGCCCGGCATGTGCCAGCCCGCGGTGTAGCCGTGTTTGATGAGAAAAACGCGGCCCTCGCCGTCGAGCACCAGCCCGCGAACGCCGAGCGTCATGCCGCGCGCAAAGCGCCAGTAGAAATGCATCAGCCGGTTGGTCAGCCCCGCGCTGCGCCACTTGCTTGCCATCGAACCCCGCTCATCGCGCGCACCCTTGCGGCGTACACACGTCCCCGCTTCCTTCTTTAGAATATCTCTAATATAGAAGGATCGCAGCCGTAGTCTGCCACATGAGGCCCCCGTGAAGCGCTTCGCCGATCTGACCGAGCAGGAAATCCTCGCACTCGCCATCTCGAACGAGGACGAGGACAGCCGCATCTACCGCGGTTTCGCCGAGGGTCTGCGCGAGCCGTACCCTGCGTCTGCCAAGGTGTTCGACGAAATGGCCGACGAGGAAGCGCGGCACCGGACCATGCTGTTCGACCTCTATCGCGGCAAGTTCGGCGAGTATCTGCCGCTGATCCGCCGGCACGACGTCAAGGGCTTTATCACCAAGAAACCGCTTTGGCTGATGCGTCCACTGCCGCTCGACGAGGTGCGAAAGTTCGCCGAAAACATGGAGTTCGAGGCTGAGCGGTTCTACCGCAAGGCGACGGAGACGACGCGCGACGCGTCGGTGCGCAAGCTCCTAACGGAGCTCGCTGAGATCGAGGCTCAGCACGAGAACCTCGCTCACAAGCTGGAAGAGAAAATCCTCACTCCCGGCACCCGCGCTGAGGAGGCCGAAACCGAGCGCCGCATGTTCGTGCTGCAGTACGTGCAGCCCGGCCTCGCCGGACTGATGGACGGCTCAGTCTCGACGCTCGCGCCGCTATTCGCCGCCGCGTTTGCGACGCACAACACCTGGGAGACGTTTCTGGTCGGCCTTGCGGCGTCCGTCGGTGCCGGCATTTCGATGGGCTTCGCCGAAGCGCTGTCCGACGACGGCTCGCTCACCGGCCGCGGCTCACCTTGGATTCGCGGCGCGGTGTGCGGAGTGATGACTTCGATTGGCGGCCTTGGCCACACCCTGCCCTACCTCATTCCGAATTTCTGGACCGCAACGACGGTTGCCATCGCGGTGGTGATGGTCGAACTCGCGGCGATCTCCTGGATCCGCCACCGCTACATGGACACGCCCTTCCTGTCGGCCGCATTTCAGGTCATGGTCGGCGGCGCGCTTGTCTTCCTCGCAGGGATTTTGATCGGCAACTCTTGATGTTCGTTCTGGCGCATCTCTCAGATCCGCATCTGGCGCCTTTGCCGACACCCAATCCGCTCGAGCTCTTGAGCAAACGCGGGCTCGGCTTCATCAACTGGCTGCGCAAGCGCCGGAGAATTCACCGGCCCGAGGTGCTGGCTCGGATCGTGGCCGACGTCAAAGCACACGCGCCAGATCACGTCGCGGTCACCGGCGATCTGGTGAACCTGTCACTCAGCAACGAATTCGCACCGGGACACGCTTGGCTCGAAGGCCTCGGCAAATCAGCCGACGTGACCTTCGTGCCCGGAAATCATGACGCCTATGTGCGGGCGGTCGCCGGTCACGCGCAGCGCCACTGGGGCGACTTTATGCGCGGCGACCAGGGTGAAACATTTCCGTTCGTGCGCCGGCGCGGTCCGGTGGCGCTGATCGGGCTCTCGACCTCGCTTCCGACCTTGCCGCTCGCCGCAACCGGGCGGCTGCATGGCGATCAACTGGCGCGGCTCGGCGATATTCTGAGCGGACTCGAGAGCGAGGGCGCGTTCCGCGTCGTGCTGATTCACCATCCGCCGACGCCGGGCGACAACTATTTCCGCCGTCTTGTGGACGCGGCCGCGCTGCGCGACGTGCTACGTCAGCGAGGCGCCGAGCTTGTGCTGCATGGCCACCACCACGTGGCATCGCTCGTCTCCCTCCCCGGCCCGCGCGCCAACATTCCATGCTTCGGCGTCCCATCAGCCTCTGGCGCGCCCGGCCATCACGACGATCCCGCCGCGTACAACCTTTATGAAATCAGCGGTGAGCCGGGCGCCTGGCGCTGCACCGCAATCGCGCGCGGGTTGATATCCGGCGGCGGCGTAGCCGAACTGACGCGTAAAGAAATCGGCTACTGAGGCGGCGGCAACCGCATGGCGAGAATCCACAGCGCCGCGCACAACGCGATAAAGCCGATCAGCAGACCGAACACAAAGGCGCGTACCATGCGCCAGCGCTTGCGCCGCCAGATGATGCGCACGTCATAGCGCGCATCTTCATCCGAAGAGCCATCGGACGCGAGCGCGCGCTCACGGTCGACCAGCCGGCTCGCGACGTAATGCGTGACCGCATCGACCATCTCGGGGATTACGGTAGTCTCCTCCAGAACCTTGCGGCCGTAGCGGGTGTCCTGGACGAGCCGGTAGTGTCGCTTATCGCGCGCCATGATGACGTGCGCCACCATGTCGATCCACAGCCGCGGCGGATCGCCCCGGCTGATGCCGCGGTCAAACAAATCGACCTCGGGCGGAATTTCCTTGAACAGCGTTTCGAGTTGCTCGTTGAGCAGTTCGAGGCGCGCCACTTCGGCGTCGCGCAAATCGACCACGACGGCCGAGCGTTCGGCCGTCTCGATCCGCACCTGCCGGACCGCCTGCTTCAGGCGGCCGGCTTCGGCGGACACACGCTCCTCGGCGACTCTACGCTTTCTGCCCCACATGGCGGCTCCAGGTTAGCAGCCGCCCGGCCCACCGCAACCGGACAAACGGTTGTTTTCAGTGCATTCTTTGAGCCTGTCGCTATTTGGCATTGGCCTTGATGCCATAGGGCAACGCCCAGCCGAGGCCGTCCTCGGTGCGCCCGCGCGGGCGGTATTCACAGGCCACCCAGCCGGCCCAGCCGAGCCGGTCGAGGGCTGCGAATATGGCGGGATAGTTGATCTCACCCTCGTCCGGTTCACCGCGCGACGGCACCGCCGCAATCTGCACGTGACCGACGATCGGCTGGTGCTTCTCGAAGCGGGTGATGAGGTCGCCGCTCATGATCTGCACGTGATAGAAATCGTACTGGATTTTGACGTTCGGCCGCCCGATCTTGGCGATCAGGTCCGCGGCCTGCTCCACCCGGGTCAGGAAGTAATCCGGCCGGTCGCGCGTGTTGATCGGCTCGAGCAGCAGCGTGACGTTCTTTTCCTTGGCCATGTCCGCCGCCCGCGTGATGTTGGCGACCAAGGTGCGCTCGGCCGCGGGCCGCTGTTCGGGCGGCACCTTGCCGGTCATGCAGTGGATCGCGGTGCCGCCAATCGCCGCGACGTAATCGAGCGACTGGCGAAACACCACATCCCAGTCGCTTTCGCGGCCGGGCACCGCAGCCAGGCCGGCATCGCCCTGCCGGGTGCCAACCGCGGTGTTGACGCCAAGCTGCGTCAAACCGTGTTTCTGCAGTTCCGCTTTGATCGCCGCAGGCGCGTGGTCGTAGGGAAATTGCAGTTCCACCGCCTTGAAGCCTGCGGCGGCGGCGGCGGCAAAGCGTTCGATCAGCGGGCGTTCGGTGAACAGATAGGCGAGATTGGCGGCGATACGGGGCATGGGGGGTCCGGGTGACGTTCGGGTTGGTCGCCTATTCAATAGCCTACCTCCCTGAATTTACAGGGATTTTCTGCGCGCTCACTAGTGGGCAAAACGTGGGATTCAGCCCCGACATGACTCCATGGTCCAGACGATCCGGCTTAAAATCCCACCCAGATTATTAAACTGCGTCTTTTCAGGCGGTTATTTCATTGGGCAATTGCCCATATATAATCCCACCAGGATAGTGGGCGAATTTGTGGTTGACCCGCGGCCACAGAATTGGTGGCATTTCAACCGGCCCCGCACCGTGACAGACGCGCGAAAAGCCGCGCCGACCTTGGGCTCGCCAACACTTGGCTTGCCGAAGACTCGGACTTGGTTAGCGGGACCGGAGGACACCGGGAGCCCGCAATGAACGCGCAAGAACTGCTGCAGGAAATTTCCGAGTATTGCCGCCACACTGGCCTGGCTGAATCGACGTTCGGCCGGCGCGCTGTCAACGACGGTAAGCTCGCCAGCCGCCTTCGCCATGGCGGCCGCATCACCACCGAAACGCTCGACCGCATCCGGTCTTTCATGTCGAGCAACCGCAGCGCGGTTGCCCGCCCGGCCGTGATCGAACGCACCCAAGAACGTACACCCCAGCGCACATCCGAGGCCCAGATCCCACCGCCGCGGCCCGCCTTTTCGGCAATGCCGGCCGGCGTGTCTGTTCCGGCTACAACGTCAGCCAACGGGCCCGACCCGCAACGCAATTTCCGCTTCTTCGACAACCGGCAGAAGTATCTGCTGTTCGTCCACACCTGCTCGGAAAAATGGGTGGTGGCGCACCGCGTCTCGCTCGAACTCGCCAACATCCATCCGCGCCCGCCGGCGCTGCGCCTGTTCGACGCCGGCGTCGGCGACGGCACTGTGTTGCTACGCGTGATGCGCTCGATGCACGACCGTTTTCCGCATACGCCGTTCTACGTGGTCGGCAAGGAGATCAGCCTCGAGGACGTGCGCCTTGCCATGCAGAAGATGTCGGACCGCTTCACCGAGCATCCGGCGACCGTGCTGGTGCTGACCAACCTTGCCTACGCCGACGCTCCATGGCTCGCGGTGAAATCCGTGAGCGCCGCAGCCAGCGCGGTGTGGCACGAGGTGGCGCTGACCGGCTCCTCGGCGCACCAGTTCGAACAGCAGATCACCGACCTGGTGCCGTTCCTCAATCAAAACTGGAAGGCCGGTGTCAGCGCGAAGACCGGCAATCCGGTGTACGAGCGCCCGGTCGTTCTCGTGGTCTATCGCGAAGACCACAAGTTCCTGCTCGATCCGATCATCCCGAAGCCCGGCGGCACGCGCGCCGACTACGATCTCGTCATCGCGTCGCAGCCGTATCGCGCGCGCGCTTCG
Source organism: Rhodoplanes serenus (assembly GCA_945893145.1). Taxonomy (GTDB): domain Bacteria; phylum Pseudomonadota; class Alphaproteobacteria; order Rhizobiales; family Xanthobacteraceae; genus Z2-YC6860. The sequence goes on from CAMDDZ010000021.1 coordinate 49,140, forward strand.
CTCGACTTCAAGGCCAAGCGCGTCATTGCGCCGTTGGCGCGCGCGCTCGGGCCGGGCGGGCGACTGATTGCGATTCATTCGCACGGCAGCGATCCGGGTCATGAAATCGTGCAGAAGGTTTGGCCGGGCGACAATCCGTTCATCCACGACCGCCATCAGATCATGAAGACGGTGAAGCACGAGCTTGGAACGGCGGGGCGCGACCTCAACTTCAACGCCTACGCCGATAACCGCTCACTGTTCCGCTACGACATGCACACGCTGCCGAGCGAGATTACGACGGAATCGTCGATTGGCACCTCGACGCTATTCGCAGCCTGGAACGCCGCCATTTACGTGGCGCAGGTCGAAGATCATCGCGTGGCGGAAGCAGCCGGCGACGGCCGCTACCTGGAAGCCACCAGCGAAGTTTTGCAAAAGCATGGTGGGCTTTGGTTCTTCGATGAATCCTACGTGATCTCGCGGCGTCGCGAGTGATTGGGGAGGCCGCAATGGCGCCCATCACCGCTCCAAGATCCGTCGCGATGCTCCGGCCGGCCAACGGCTCAGCCGAGACCGTGCGTCAGATCGCAGCCATTATGCGCGGCTTTTCGCTCGAAGCCACGCGGCTGACAGCGTCCGATCTCGACGCACTCAAAGGCGTGCTAACGCCTGGCGCTGCGATCTATCTGACCGCCGTTCCGCACCGGCCGGCCAACGAGCAGATCGAGGCCGCGATACGCACGAGGGCGGCGGGCTTCGAGCCGGTGCCGCACCTCGCAGCCCGCAGCTTTGCCAGCATTGGCGTGCTGGAAAATGTTCTGGCGCGCCTTTCGGCGCAGGCTGCGGTGCGCCGCACGCTCATCATCGCAGGCGATCGGGACCAACCAGCCGGCCCATTCGCCAATGCGATCGATGTGATCGAGAGCGGGCTCTTGCAACGCCACGGCATCGCCGAGATCGGCATCGCCGGCTATCCCGAGGGTCATCCGCGCATCACACCGCAAGCCCTCGACCGGGCGCTCGCCGCCAAGATCGAGGCCGCGGAGCAAACCGGGCTTGCGGTTCACATCGTCACGCAATTTGCGTTCGATGCGCGCGCGATCCTGGCTTGGATCGCAAAGCTCCGCGATCAGGGCATCGAGCAGCCGGTCCGGATTGGCGTCGCGGGCCCGACCAGCCTTTCGACCTTGCTGCGCTATGCGCAGCGCTGCGGCGTGCGTGCATCCGCGCATGGGCTGACGCGGCAGACCGGCATCATCAAGCATCTGATTGGAAGCAGCGCGCCGGACGGCATCCTCCGCCCCATCGCCGAGCTCCAGGCCTCCGGACGTTATGGCCGGATCGTTCCGCACTTCTACTCGTTCGGCGGAGCGGCTGCGACCGCGCGCTGGGCCGCGGCTGCGGCGGCCGGGCGCATCGTACTCCATCGCGGCGAAGGATTTGGCGTCGAGCCGCCATAACGCGGCGTTTTGGACGAGGGCGACTGCCTCGCCTTGCCGTTGGCGCTATGCAATGATCGCGGTTAGGGAGGCAATAAAAATGCGCTTAATCCTTACCGCCGCACGCCTCGGCATCGCGTTCGCATTGATTGCGTCGGCGCCCGCTATCGCCTCGGCACAGACCTACGGCTTCGCCACACTGCCACCCGGCACGCTCAATCACACCACGGCGTCCGCAATCTCCAAAGTGCTGAAGGAGAAGGCCGGCCTCAATGTGCTGGTGCAGCCCACCGCCGGCGACAATGTGATCATTCCGATGGTCGGACGCGGCGAGGCCGAGATCGGCATCAGCAACATCATGGAAGCGCAGGATGGCCGCGACCGCGGGCAGAGCGATCTGCGCATCATCGCGGCCGCGCACGCGTTGCGCACACCGTTTTTTGTGCGCAAGGACTCTACCATGCACACAATCGCCGACCTCAAAGGCAAGCGTGTGAGCCTCGGCTATTCCGCCATGCGCAACCTCGACGCGGTGGCGCGCGCCATGTTGGCCACCGCCGGACTGACCGAGGCAGACATCAAGCCCGTGCTGGTGCCAAACGTCATCCGCAGCGCCGACGATTTTATCGCCGGCTCGTCGGATATGTTTTTCTTCGCCTTCGGCGCGCCCAAGGTGCGCGAGGTCGATGCCAGCGTGGGCGGCATCCGCGTGCTCGAAATCGACGAGAAGGGCATGCCGGCGGCCCGCAAAATCATGCCGTGGGGCTATCTGACCAGTGTCGCGCCCGGCCCAATCTTCACCGGCGTCGAGAAGCCCATGAAGATCTACAGCTTCGATAACGTGCTGATCACGTCGGCCAAGGTGCCGGACGATCTGATCTACAAAATTCTCGAGACGATGGAGAAGAACAAGAACGATCTCGTCGCGGTGCAGCCGGTGCTGCGCGAGTTCTCGGCCGCGGCCGGATACAAGAAATACGGCGTGCCGTACCATCCGGGCGCGCTGAAGTATTTCCAGGAACGCAATCTCGTGGCGAAAGACGTCGAATAGCGCTTAACGCCTGCGGCTCAACCGCGGCGAAACCGACAGGGAGGATCACATGTCCAAGTTTGCCAGCCTCAAAATGCTGACCGCCGGCGCAGCGCTCGCTGCCGTCACGTGTGCCAGCCCAGTCTCGGCGCAGACCTACGGTCTCGCCACCATGCAGCCGGGCACGCTCGCCAACACGGTTGCGTCGGCCATCGCCAAGACGCTGAAGGAAAAAGGCGGGCTCAACACGCTGGTGCAAGCGACCGCCGGCGAGTCGGTGCTGATCCCGATGGTGGCGCACGGCGAGATCGACCTCGGCATGGCCAACATGCTCGAAGTGGTCGAAGGCATCGAGACCGGCAAACTGCAGAATGATCTGCGCGTGATTGGCTCAATCTACGTGCTGCGCATCGGCTTCTTCACCCGCAAGGACAGCGGCATCGTCAACATGGCCGATGTGCGCGGCAAGCGCGTGCCGGCCGGCTACTCCGCCATGCGCACGCTCGACAAAAATTCTGTGGCGATGCTGGCGACTGCCGATCTCACACTGAACGACGTCAAACCCGTGATGGTGCCGAACGTGCTGCGCGGCGGTGACGACTTCATATCGGGCGCCAACGACCTGTTCATGTTCTCGTTCGGCGGCCCGAAGGTGCGCGAAGCCGACGCCACGGTCGGCGGCGTGCGCGCCGTCAAGGTCGGCAACAACCTCGAGGCGAGCCGCAAGATCTTCCCATACGGCTATTTCACCGAAGTGAAGCCGATCCCCGCCTATGTGGGCGTGGCGGAGCCCATGCTGGTCTACAGCATGGACTACATCCTGTTCACCAATTCCAAGATGAAGGACGAGGTTGTCGCCAAGATCATCGACACGATGGCGAAGAACAAGGCTGACATGGTGGCAGTTGCACCCGCCATGAACGACTTCTCGCTCGACACGATGTATCGCAAGCACAACATGACCTATCACCCCGCGGCGCTGAAGTACTTCCAGGACCACAAGGTCGAAGTTAAGGCGTACTGAACGGGGCTTATGAAGTGAGCGACGAACGGACCCCTCCAGGCGCGGCAGCCCATATTTCTGCCGCGTCGGAAGAGCGCTTCATCGCCAGCACTGAGGAGTTCGTCTCCGAGTCTTCGAAGGCGACCGTGCTGGCGGCCAACATCCTGCAGGCGCTGCTGGTCGGCTGCGTCGTGCTGTGGGTGCTGGACGTCCCTCGCCAGGTGTTCGGCGTCTCGTTCTACACCGAGCAGCTTCTCGCGGTGACGCTGGGACTGACGCTCGCGCTCGCCTTCGTCACCGAGACCGCACGGCAGCCGACAGCCGTCGATCATGGCGGCGCGTCGGCGGTCGTCGCGATCGCCGCCTATCTGATCTATCACCGCTATGCGCAGGGCGAGATTTCCTGGCCGATGGTCGTGGCGCTCGGTGCCGCCATCGCCTGGACGCTGACGGCCGGGAGGCTTTGGGCGGCGCGCTGGCTCGACTGGGTCTGCGCCATCGTCTCGCTCCTGCTCTGCGCCTACATCACGGTGCGCTACGAAGCGCTGACCTACGAGCTCGCCATGCTGCCGGTCGAGGGTGTGATCGGCAGCGCGATCCTGACCTTCCTGGTGCTGGAAGCCAGCCGCCGCATCTCCGGCTGGGGCTTCGTCGCCATCATCCTGGCGATCGCGGTCTACGTTTATATCAGCCCGTTCCTGCCGGGCGATTTCCAGACCCGTTGGGTCCGCCCCGAGCGCATGGTCGCCTACGTCGGCCTCGACGTGAACGGCATGATCGGCTCGATCCTGGCGGTCGCGGTGCTGGTCGTGATTCCGTTCACGATCCTCGGCCAGGTGCTGGCGCGGACCGGCGGCGCGGATTTCTTCTCCGACCTTGCCATGTCGGCGATGTGGAGGTTCCGCGGCGGCGCCGCCAAGATCGCGGTGGTGGGCTCGGCGCTGTTCGGCATGATCTCCGGCAGCGCGGTGTCGAACGTGCTCGCGGTCGGCGTCGTCACCATCCCGGCCATGATCAAATCGGGATTCTCGCCCTACAAGGCGGGCGCCATCGAATCCGTCGGCTCGACGGGCGGCCAGCTGATGCCGCCGGTGATGGGCGCCGCCGCCTTCATCATGGCTGAGTTTCTGCAAGTCTCTTATGGCGCGGTCTGCGTCGCCGCAGCGATTCCAGCGGTTCTCTACTACGCCTGCCTGTTCATCCACGTCGATCTCGACGCCGCCAAGCAGGGCATCGGCGGCGTCGACGCCAAGGAAATGCCGGCCCTTTCCGAGGTGCTCAAGTCGGGCTGGCACTTCCTGGTGCCGATCTTTTTCCTCGTGATTGCGTTGATCTATCCGGAATATCTGCGACTGACGCCTGAGAAGGCCGCGGTTGCCTCGACCGCGCTGCTGATCGTCCTGGCGCTGTTCTTCGGCTACCGCGGCAAGCGCGTCACGCCGAAGGAAATTGCCGTGGCGGTGATCGAAACCGGCCGCGTCTCGCTCGACATCATCCTGATCGGCGCCGCAGCCGGCATCATGGTCGGGATCATGAGCATCTCCGGCTTGGCATTCGGCATGACGATGCAACTGCTGGCGCTGTCGGGCGACAGCGTGTTCCTGCTGCTGATCTTGATCGCGGTGCTCGCCTTCGTGCTTGGCATCGGACTGCCAACGGTGAGCGTCTATATCCTTACCGCCACGCTGCTGGCGCCGGCGCTGGTCAAGCTCGGCGTCACGCCGATGGCCGCCCATATGTTCGTCATGTACAACGGCATGCTCTCGATGATCACGCCGCCGGTTGCGTTCGCGGCCTATGCGGCCGCCAACATCGCGCGCACCGATGGCTGGACCACAGGTTGGATCGCCTGCCTGGTCGGCTGGTCCACCTTCATCCTGCCGTTCCTGTTCGTGCTGACGCCGAGCCTGCTGATGGACGGCCCGGCCCATCTGATCGTGTGGAATTTCGCGCGCGTCCTGTTCGCGCTGTTCACCGGCACCGCCGCAATCCTGGGCTTCGCGCTCGCGCCGATGACGACGGCGTCGCGGCTGCTCTACGGTCTGGCGTCGATCCTGATCGCGCTCCCGCCGGATCCGTTCGGCATGGCGGGGCACGTCATCAATCTTGTGGGGATCGGCGCGGGCATCGCGCTGCTGGTGTTCGATCATCTGCGCCGCAAGGGCCTCATCGCGGCGCGCGCGGCGTAGGTGCTGCCGTCATCGTCCGCGAAGCTTGTCCCCCCCGCCAAGGCGGGGTGCGGACGATCCAGCATCCGCCCGTGGTTACTGGATGCCCCGCTTCCGCGGGGCATGACCGATAGTGGGTGGGATCAGGCCTGCTCGCGCCAGATGCCGAGCAGCTCCTGGGCCGGCCGGTCGGAGATCGAGAACAGCACCGAGTCCTTTTTGGCCTGATGCGAGTACTTCATCCACGACGGGATGATGAACAGGTCCTTCGGACCCCATTCGAACGTCTGGCCCGCGACCTTGGTGGTGCCCTCGCCTTCCTGGCAGACGAAGATGGCGCTATCGGTCGAGCGATATTCCTTGCCCTTGAAACCCTTCGGCAGCATGGCGAGGTTCGCGCCCATGGTCGGCATCACCCAGCCGCCGTTGAACGGATTGGCGTAGCGCACGCGCGCGCCGTGGCGCGGATCGACGTCGCCGGCCTTCACCAGGCGATCGAGCACCGGCTTCATCTTGGCATACGGGTAATTGATGATCGGGCTGCGGTTGAGGCTCGTGTCGGTGCCGTCCGGCAGCACGCCCGAGCCGAAGCGCGCGAGCGAATCCTGATCCTCGCGCCGGGTGTTCTGCTTCTCGTTTTCGAAGTGCTCGTAAAAACTAGTCTCGAAGAAATTCACGGTCGGCACGTCGAGCACGTCGAGCCAGATCATCGGCTCTTTCGAGGCGTTGCCGTGGTCGTGCATCGTCCAGTGCGGGGTGGTGACGAAGTCGCCCGAATTCATGATGGTCTTTTCGCCGTCGACCTGGGTATAGGCGCCGCCGCCGTCCAGGATGAAGCGGATCGCCGACGCCGAATGGCGGTGGGGCGGCGCAACCTCGCCCGGCATGATGAGCTGGTAGCCGGCGTAGAGTGACTGCGTGACGCGCGACTTGCCGCGCAGGTTCGGGTTCTCGATCACCAGCACCCGGCGTTGCGCCTCTTCGGCGGTGATCAGACCGCCAGCCTCATGGATCGATGCTTTGACGTCCTTGAAATGCCAGATCGCCGGCGCGCAGACCGTCTTGGGCTCGGCCGGGATGATGTCCTTCAGCACCTTCCACAGCGGCGCCAAATCCATCTTGGAGATGCGCGCGTAATAGGCTTCCCGCTTGGCCTCGATGTTCGCGTTGCCAATTTTGCCCTTGCTGGGCTTGGCCTTCGAGGTGACGGCGTCCATGTCAGTCTCCATTCCGCGATCTGGCTTTGCCATAAAATAGAGCCGCGTCGCCATCAAAAACAGAGGCGCGGCGAAATAGCCGCTATTCGGTTTAGGCAGGGTTCTGCCCGGTTTCGCGGCAGCTTTCACGTGTTGTTCGATCCGCCATCCACCGCCATCACCTGGCCGGTCATGAAGTCGCTGTCCTCCGAGCAGAGGAAGATCAGCGAGCCCAGCAGGTCCTCGGGGAACTGGTCGCGCTTGAGCGCGCGGCGCGCCACCGCGCCGGCACGCGACGCCTGCACGTGTACGCTGTTGGTGAGGCCGGTGTCGGACAGCGTGTAACCCGGCGCCAGCGTGTTGACGCGGATGCCGTGCTCGCCAAGCTCGCGCGACATGCAGCGCGTGAACGCCGTGATCGCGCCTTTGGAGGTCACGTAATGCGAGAAGTCCGGGATGCCGCGCGCGACCGTACCGGAACCGATGTTGACGATCTTGCCGTATTTTTTCGCGATCATGTGCGGGGCGACGTGCTTCACCATCAGGAACGGCCCGCGAATATTGATCGCCATCACCTTGTCCCAAAGCTCCACGTCGATGTCGGTGACCTTCAGAGTCGGCAGCGGCGCGTAGAGCGCCGCATTGTTGATCAGGATGTCGATCTTGCCGAACCGCTCGATGGTTTTCGCCACCAGCGCCTTGCACTGCTGTTCGTCGCTGACGTCGAACGTCATGCTGTCGGTGGAGTTGCGGCCATGCTGGGCCGCGATCTCCGCCGCAAGCGCCGCGCCGTCCGCGATGTCGGCGATCATCACCTGCGCGCCCTCGGCGGCAAGCGCTTTGGAATAATGCACCCCGATGCCCTTCGCGCCGCCGGTCACGATCGCGGTGCGTCCTTGCAGCTTCGCCATGATGCTCGCTCCTGCTGGCGTCCTGCGGAACGTTAGGGCAGTGTGTCGGCCTGCGCCAGATAGACTGCGCCAGACAGCCGGAGCCGCGGAATGCCGACCATCAGCAATGTCCAGGACAAGCTCGCGATCCGCGAGCTGATCGACAACTGGGCGGTGTGGCGGGACAGCTTTCAGTGGGATCGCTTCCGCACGGTCTGGCACAAGGAAGGCCGGATGTGGGCGACCTGGTTCCAGGGCACCTACGAGGAGTTCATCGCGGCAAACCTCGCGGGCTACGCCAAGGGCGTGCGCATCTATCACTTCCTCGGCGGCTCCTCGATCGACATCAAAGGCAAGCGCGCCATCGCGCAAACCAAAATGTCGATCTCGCAGCGCGCCAACGTGGAAGGCGTCGTGTGCGACGTGATCTGCATCGGCCGGTTCTACGATTTTCTCGAAAAACGCAAAGGCCAGTGGGGCCTGGTGTGGCGCCGCCTGACCTACGAAAAGGATCAGATCGTCCCGGTCAATCCCAATGAGGCGCCGAAGCTCGATCCCAAGCTGCTGGAGCGTTTCCCGATTGGCTACCAGCACCTCGCCTATCTGCAGACCAAGGTGGGCTACAAGGTGAAAGAGGACATGCCGGGCGTCGATGGGCCGGAAACCGACAAGCTTTATGGGTTGGGTGCGAAGTGGCTTTTGGGCAAGAACAAGCTGCCGTGGTGAGGCTGACCACTCCGCACGGCCATTCTGGACGCAGCGCAAGCAGCGGCCTTGCGCCATCCGCCGCGATCCATTGAAATGCCCAAAACGCCGAGGGGAAACGCATGTCGTGGGCCGATAAATTCAACCTGTTGAACGGATTGGTGATCCTCCGCCTGATCTGCGGGCTGTTCTTCGTGCCTCACCTCTACGCCAAATTCTTCGTGCCGGAGGCGCTCGGCTTTTTCGTCGCGGCAGGCTTCAAGCCGCCGGCGACCTGGATGTACATCGCCTGTGCGGTCGAGACCGTGCTGGCCATCGGCCTGATCCTCGGCATCTACACGCCCTATGTCGCAGCGATCGCATGCGTTCATCTGCTGGTGGCCGCCGCCGCCGTCTATAAGGTCACCCAGGGCAAGTGGCTATGGAACATCGGCGGCTACGAGTACTGTCTGTTCTGGTCGATCGCGTGTCTGGTCGTCGCGATGCAAACCTGGCCGAAATAACTGGCCCAAATAATTGGCCGAAGTGAGCAGCGCTCGCCGTTCCAAGGAGTCTGAGACGTGATCAACGCTGCGGTTGTGGGCCTCGGCACGTGGGGCAAGACGATGATCGAGTCGCTGGTCGGCAGCGACACGATGCGCTTCACCACGCTGCAGACCCGGACCGTGACGCCGGACGTCGAGGCCTTCGCCAAGCAGCACTCGCTCAAAATCGCGAAAAGCTACGACGAGGTCCTGGCGGATCCCAAAATCGATGCGGTCGCACTCGCGACACCGGTGTCCGGTCATCTGAAGCAGATCGAAGGCGCCGCAGCGGCCGGCAAGCATGTCTATTGTGAGAAGCCGTTCACGTTTTCCAAGAAAGAAGCGGAAGCCGCTATCGACGCAGTGCGCAAGGCGAACCGCACGATCGGCGTCGGCTACAATCGGCGCTTTCATCCGGAAATGGTCAAGCTGCACGACCGCATCAAGGCAGGCGACCTCGGCACGATTCAGCACATCGAAGCCAGCATGACCTATCCCAATGCGCTGTTCCTGCCGCCGACGGCGTGGCGCTCCAACAAATCGGAAGCGCCGCTGGGCGGGCTTGCGCCGATGGGTGTGCACGCGATCGACCTGATGATCTATCTGTGCGGCGGCATCGAGCAGACCTATTGCCAGAGCTTCGCGCGCGAAGTGAAGAGCGGCACCGACGACACGACCTCGATGCTGTTCCGGATGAAGGCCGGTATGTCCGGTTATCTTGGCACCATGACGACGACCGGCGCGGGCTTCTCCTTCCAGGTGTTCGGCACCAAGGGCTGGGTCCGCATCGAAGGCGTCACGCATGTCGCCGGCGCGTCTTCGGAGGAGCGCCGCACCCGACAGTTCGGGGTCTGCAAGTTCCAGCCCGTCAAGGGACCCACGGAAACCTGGGAAGCCGAGAAGCTCGATATCGTTCGGGCCACCTTTGAGGCATTCGCGAAGGCGGCGCAGGGCGGGACAGCCTTCCCCATTCCGCCTGAGCAGATCATCCATGGCGCATCGGTGACCGAAGCCGTGATCCGCTCGGCGGCGAGCGGTAACGTCGAAAAAGTCGCCTGAGCACGATCACAAGGAAAAGCAGAAATGGACCTCGGCAACGGCCTCGGCCACCTGACCTATTCGACGCTGGTGCACCCCGGCGACACCTGGGCGGACATGTGGGAGAGCCTCACCACGTATGTTCCGAAGGTGCAGAAGCGTGTGTGTCCCACCGCGCCGTTCGGCGTGTCGCTGCGGCTATCGAATGCATCGGCGACAACGCTGGTGAAGGACAAGGGCGAGCGCGACAAGCTGAAAAAGTTTCTCGCCGACAACAATATGTATCTCTACACCGTGAACGCCTTTCCGTATGGGCCGTTCAAGAACCAGATCGTGAAGGAGCAGGTCTACGAGCCCGACTGGCGCTCGGAAGAGCGCACGCAATACACCATGAATGTCGCGGAAATCCTCGCCGACGTGGTGCCCGCATCGATCTCGCCGTCGATCCAGAGCGCGCCGCTTGGCTTTAAGCCGAATGTCACCGGCAAGGCCGTGGTGGACAGCTACACCGAGCACGTGATGCGGGTCGCGGCCCGCCTGATCGACCTGAAAAAACGCACCGGCCGCACCGTGACGCTCGCGCTCGAACCCGAGCCGTTCTGCTTCCTCGAAACCACCGACGAGACGGTCGATTACTTCACCAACCACCTCTACACCGGCAAATCCGCCGAGATGCTGGCAAAATTCGCCAACATCCCGATCTCGGAGGCGATCATCGCGCAGCGCGAGTTCGTCGGCACTGTGTTCGACATCTGCCACCAAGCCGTGGTGTACGAGGATATTCCCGTATCGCTGCAGAAGCTCGTCGACGCCGGCATCCCGATCTTCAAGCTGCAAGAGGCGGCCGCCATGCGGGTGCCGAACGTGACGCAGAAGATCGTCGATACGCTCAAGCGCTACGCCAAGACGATCTATCTGACGCAGACCGTTGAGAAGAAGGACGGCAAGCTCAACCGCTTCCTCAATCTGGAAGACGCCTTCAAGGCCTGGGAATCCGATCCCGGCCCGCGCGAATGGCGCACGCATTTCCACGTGCCGGTGTTCCTCGACGATCTCGGCGAATTCGGCACCACGCGCTTCTCCATCGAGGACGCGCTCAAGTTCCACAAGAAAAAGCCGCTGTCGCGGCAGCTCGAGATCGAGACCTACACCTGGGACGTGCTGCCGGATCATCTGAAGACCGGCGATATCGTCGATTACGTCTCGCGCGAAATCGAATGGGTGCGCGCGCAGCTGCAATAAGACGTGGCACGCGCTAATCTAACTCCGTCACCCTGAGGTGCCCGCCGAAGGCGGGCCTCGAAGGGCGACGGCCCACGAATCACTGGCCGCATCCTTCGAGGCTCGCTTCGCTCGCACCTCAGGATGACGGGTGAAGACATCGCGCGCTGCTGGAAAAGAGGAAAAATATGAAACTCGGTTTCATCGGAACAGGCCGCATGGGCGGGGCCATGGTTGGCCGCCTGTTGGCCGCCAAGCACGATGTCGGCGTCTATAACCGTACCGCCGAGAAGGTGAAGCCCCTCGCCGATGCCGGAGCCAAGATCGTCGGCTCGATCGCCGATGCAGCGCGCTATGGTGAGGTCATCTACACGATGCTGGCCGATGATACGGCGCTGGAAGACGTCGTGTTCCGGCAAGGGCTATTGGACGCATTGCCCAAGGGCGGCATCCACGTCTGCGCCGGCACCCATGGCATCCCTGTCATCCGCAAGATCAAGGAGGTGCACGCCGCCAAGGGCCACGCGCTGATCGCCGCACCGATGATGGGCCGGCCCGAGCTCGTGGTCGCGGGCACCGCGGGCGTCTTCGCCTCCGGCCCCGCCGCCGCGATGGCCAAATGCAAGCCGCTGTTCGATGCGCTCGGCCGCAAAACCTTCGAGGGCGGCACCGATCCGGAAGCCGCCACCGCCATGAAGATCGCCAACAACTTCGTTCTCGGCTGCGCCATGGAAGCGATGGGCGAAGGCTTCGCACTGACCCGCAAGTATGGCGTCGACACCTCCGTGTTCTACGACGTGATGACCGACGGCCTGTTCAACTGCTCGGCCTACAAGGTCTACGGCAAGATCATGGTGGACGAGAGCTACGCCAAGGTCGGCCAGATGGCGACGCTCGGTCTGAAAGACGCCAACCTCGCGCTCGAGGCAGGCTTCCTCGCTGCGGTACCGCTGCCAAGCGGCAACGTCTGGCGCGATCGCCTAGTAGGAGCTGTGGCTCACGGCGACGGCAACAAGGACTGGGCCGTGATGGCGCTGGAGCAGGCGCGCGCGAGCGGGCTCGCATGATCCCCATGACGCGCTTTCCATGGACGCAAGGCTGATCGGCTTTGTGATTGGCGTGCTGATGGTGCTGGTCCCAACCCTCGCCGGCACGCTTCTTTTGATCGCTTCTCTTTCGATCGCTTCCGGCCGTTCACACGCGCTCGCGGAGCGCGGTTTCGATCCGTTTCAACCTTGACCAGTCCCGAAAAAACCGTGTGATGCTAAGCGATTAGCCGATCGCTGCCGCCTTGCGTCGGCGGCCTCGCCTCCCCGCCGGTTCGATGCTATGCCATCCTCGCCACCCCAAATGTGACGCAACATGACCAAACCAAGCCTTCGAGCGAGCGAATCGACCGGCCGCGGGCAATCGTTGATTGAATCGGCCGTGCGCACGCTTAAAGCGGAGGCCGGTGGCATCACGGCGCTCACTGCCGCCCTCCACAACGGGTTGGGACAATCGTTTATCGCCGCGGTCGATCTGATCCGCGCCGCTAAGGGGCGTGTCATCGTCACCGGCATGGGCAAGTCCGGCCACGTCGCGCGCAAGATCGCGGCGACTTTGGCCTCGACCGGCACGCCGGCGTTTTTCGTGCACCCCAGCGAAGCAAGCCACGGCGACCTCGGCATGATCACTCCCGACGACGTCATCATGGCGCTGTCGTGGTCGGGCGAGACCGCCGAGCTGAAGAACCTGATCGATTATTCGCGCCGGTTCCGCATCGGGCTCGTGGCCATGACCGCCGACGCGGCGAGCACGCTCGGCAAGGCCGCGGACGTGGCACTGGTGCTGCCGCAGGCCCGCGAAGCCTGTCCGCACAACCTCGCTCCGACCACGTCCTCGCTCATGCAGCTCGCGCTCGGCGATGCGCTCGCTATCGGGTTGCTTGAGAGCCGCGGCTTCACCGCCGTCGAATTCAGCATGTTGCATCCGGGCGGCCGGCTCGGCGCGCTCTTGAAGCTCGCGCGCGACGTGATGCACGGCGGCGACTCCATTCCGCTGGTACGGCTCGGCACAAAAATGTCGGCCGCCGTTGTCGAAATGTCGGCCAAACGTTTCGGTTGCGTCGGCATCGTCGACACCGAGGGCAAGCTCGTCGGCATCATCACGGACGGCGACCTGCGTCGGCACATGCGGGCCGATCTGCTCGACGCTCTCGTCGATAAGGTAATGACGCGCGCACCGAAGACCGTGGGGCCTGAGCAATTCGTCAGCGAAGCGCTCGAACTGCTCAACTCCATGAAGATCACTGCGCTGTTCGTGGTCGAAGGCGGGCGGCCCGTTGGCCTGGTGCACATCCACGACCTCTTGCGGGTCGGTGCCGCCTAGGGCTTTGGCGGAGGCTTCAAGGTTGCGCCTGCTCTACGTCGTCACTGAAGACTGGTATTTCCTGTCGCATCGCTTGCCGATGGCTCGCGCGGCGCGCGACGCCGGCTTTGAGGTCCATGTCGCGACCCGTGTGGTGGATGGGGCAGCCGCTATTGCGGCCGAGGGCTTCACGCTGCACCCAGTGCCGTTCGCCCGCGGCAAGCTATCGCCGCTCGCCGCCATTGCCACCATCCGGGCGCTGCGCCGGGTACATCGCCAGGTCGCGCCGGCCCTCGCCCATCACGTCGCGCTGCAGGCCGCGGTGCTCGGCTCGATCGCTGCGATGGGGCGCAGTGTCGCCTGCGTCAACGCGCTGACCGGCCTCGGCTACACATTCACGTCGGGCAACGCCAAGGCGATGCTGCTGCGGCCATTCATGGGCCTGCTGCTGCGCCTGCTCTTCAACGGCCGCAATCGCATGGTGCTGGTGCAGAATCCCGATGACCAGACAGGCATGCAACGGCTCGGTATTACGGCGGAGCGCATCGCGCTCATTCCAGGGTCGGGGGTCGATGTGACAGCGCTGCAGCCGTTGCCGGAACCGTCCGGCCCGCCGGTCGTCGCCTTCGTCGGCCGCCTCCTCGCAGACAAAGGCATCCACACGTTGATCGCAGCCCATCGCCTGCTGCGGCAGCGCGGCTCCAACGTCGAACTGCTGATCGCCGGCACACCGGATCCGTCCAATCCTGCATCGGTGAGCGAACAGGACGCGGCCGGCTGGAACAGCGAAGCCGGCATCCAATGGCTTGGCCATATTGGCGACATCCCGGCGCTCTGGGCACGCGCGCACATTGCGATCCTGCCCTCGCGCCGCGAAGGCCTGCCCAAGAGCCTGCTCGAAGCCGCCGCCTGCGGGCGGCCGATGATCGCCGCCGACGTCCCGGGCTGCCGCGAAGTCGTGCGGCCCAACGAAACCGGCCTGCTGTTTCCGGTGGACGACGCACCGGCGCTTGCCACGGCAATTGAAACGCTGTCGGCATCGCCTGCGCTGCGCGCACGGCTTGGCGCTGGGGCGCGGCAGCTCGCGGTCGAGCGCTTTTCGGCGGCCGCCATCGGCCGGCAGACGGTTGATCTTTATCGCAGCCTCGTCAGATTGGACGGCCGGACACCAGCCGTAACCACCGCGAAGGCAGAACGATGATCGGCCCCGTCTTGATCATCGCCGCCGCTGCCGCCATCAGCGCCGTCGTCACCTACGCACTCCTGCCGATGCTGCGCCGCCATGCGCTGGCGCATCCCAACGCCCGCTCGTCGCACAAGCAGCCCACCCCGCAGGGCGGCGGGATTGCGGTCATCGCCGCAACAGTGGCGGTATCGGTCAGCATCGCCGCGTTCTGGCTCCGCGATCCGGTGTTCAATCCCTCGCTAGGGCTGTTGTTGCTGGCAGTCGTATTCGTGAGCTGTGTAGGGGCCGTCGACGACGTCTGCACCATCGGGGTCGCGCCGCGCCTGCTGCTGCAAGGGCTCACCATGCTCGTCGTGATCGCGAGCCTGCCCGAGGAGCTGCGGATCGTTCCGCAATTGCCGTGGTGGATCGAGCGTGCGTTGCTGCTGCTTGCCGGCATGTGGTTCGTCAACCTGACCAATTTCATGGATGGCATCGACTTGATGACTGTCGTGGAATTCGTGCCGCTGACCATCGGCGTTGCCATCGTTGCGATGCTTGGCAATCTGCCGGCCTACAGCATCGCCATCGCGCTCGCGCTTTGCGGCGCGCTGCTCGGCTTTGCGCCGTTCAACCGGCCGGTCGCGCGGATCTTCCTGGGCGACGTCGGCAGCCTACCAATCGGTCTCCTGTCCACCTGGCTGCTGATTCTCATCGCAGGCGCTGGACACTTGGCGGCCGCGCTGATCCTGCCGCTCTACTATCTGGCCGACGCCACCCTGACACTGGCCCGCCGCGTCGCCAACCGCGAGCCGTTCTGGCAGGCCCACCGCACGCACTTTTACCAGCGAGCGACGGACCGCGGCTTCACCGTGCTCGGCATTGTCGGGCGCGTGTTCGCCGTCAACGCCGCGCTGGTCGCGCTTGCGGTCGCGACCGTGGTGTGGCCGGACCCCCTCAACGCGGCGATGGCGCTCGCCACCGCGGCGGCGCTGGTCGGCTGGTTGCTGTACGCGTTCGCGCGGGGCAAGCCGTGACGCGCATTCTCGTCACCGGCGCCTCCGGCTTCATCGGCCGCGCGCTGGTGAACGATTTCGCGGTGGCCGGGCACTCAGTCCGCGCCGCCATGCGGCAGCCGGCGGACGTTTTCCCGCGTTCCGTGGAGGTGGTCGGGGTGTCCGACCTCACCCGCCCGGTCGAATGGCGGGCGCTGCTGAAAAATATCGAGGCGGTGGTCCATCTCGCCGGCATCGCGCACACCGGTCCGGGCATCGCTGAAGACGTCTACGACCGGGTCAACCGTCTGGCGACCGCGGAGCTTGCCAATGCGGCGCACGCTATGGGGCTACGCCGCCTTATCTTCATGTCGTCGATCAGAGCGCAAAGCGGCCCCACCGCCGGAAATGCGCTGACCGAAGCCGACTTGCCGCGACCGACCGATGCCTACGGCCGCTCCAAGCTCGCCGCCGAGGATGCGATCCGCGCTTCCAACGTGCCGTTCACGATCCTGCGGCCGGTGCTGATCTACGGCTCCGGTGTGAAAGGCAATCTGGCACGTCTCCTGGAGTTGACGGCATCGCGGTGGCCACTTCCGCTCGGCGGGCTCCGTAACCGCCGCTCGCTGCTGGCGCGACAGAATCTGATGGAAGCCATTCATTTGGTTCTCGGCAGCAACACCACCGCCGGCCAAACCTATGTGGTGGCGGACCCCGATCCGCTCACGATTGCAGAGATCGTCGCTGCGCTGCGCGTGGGCCAGGACCGGCGGCCAAGGTTGCTGCCGATCCCGGCGTTCGCCGTGGAGGCTGCGCTCACAGCCATGGGCCACCCTGAGGTCTGGGAGCGCCTTGGCGGACGGCTCGAAGCCGATCCTTCGAAGCTGCAAGATGCGGGCTGGCGTCCGCCGGTCGAGACCCGCGCCGGACTGGCCGCCATGGCGCGCGAGTGGAGTGACGCCCGCTAGGCCTCAGGCCGCCTCGCCGCGGAAATCCGGCACCGCGTCGCGCAACACACCGTAGATCGCCGCACGCTCGTCGCGCGCCAGCCCCTGCTCCAGGGTCGTAAGCCAGGCGCGCATGGTTTCGATCCCGGGGCTGAGCGGCCGCGCCGCCACAATGCCCTCGATGCCGATCTCGGCGTTGGCCTCTTTGCGGTCGAACAGGATTTCATTCAGCCGCTCGCCCGGCCGCATGCCGGTGAATACGATGTCGATGTCGCGCTGCGGCTCAAGCCCGGCCAGCCGGATCATGCGTTCGGCGAGATCGACGATCTTCACCGGCTGTCCCATGTTGAGCACATAGACCGACACATCGTTGCGCCCCGGCGTAACGGCGTGGCTCGCCGCCGTGACGACAAGATCGCAAGCCTCGCGAATGGTCATGAAGTAGCGCACCATCTCGGGATGCGTGACCGTGACCGGCCCACCCGCTTCGATTTGCGCCCTAAACTTCGGCACCACCGAGCCATTGGAGGCGAGCACATTGCCGAAACGCACCGAGGCGAGTCGCATGGCCGCGCCGCCGGAGGCGCGGCGCGCCGCGTCGGCGTCGAGCGCCTGGCAGTACATTTCGGCAAAGCGCTTGGTGGCGCCCAGCCAGGATACCGGCTCGACCGCCTTGTCGGTCGAGATCATCACCATGGCAGCGGCGCCGGCGGCGGCTGAGGCGTCGGCGACGTTGACCGAGCCGAACACATTGGTCTTCACGCCCTCGGCCCAATTGCGCTCCAGCAGCGGCACGTGCTTGAGCGCGGCGGCGTGAAACACGATGTCCGGCTTGAACTCGGCCAGCAGGCGAAACATGCGCTCGCGGTCGCGCACGTCGGCGAGACGGCCGTCGATCTCAGCTTTCGGCTTTTGCGCGGCGAGCTTTTCCAGCACCTCGTAGAGCGCGGGCTCGGAATTCTCCACCACCATCAGGCGCGCGGCGCCGAAAGTCGCGATACGGTCACAAATCTCCGAGCCGATCGAGCCGCCACCGCCGGTGACCACGACCGATTTGCCACGAACGAAATTCTCCAGGCGGCCGTAGTCGATTTTCACGCTCGGCCGCAGCAGCAGGTCTTCGACCGCGACCGGTGCGAGCCGCAACGCCTCGCCGAGCCCATCGAGCGATGGCAGCCGATTAATCGAAAGCCCGAGTCGCCGCGCCTGCATCAACAGCGCCTCAACGCCGGTGCCCTGATCGAAGGCCGACGGCGTTAGCACGACGCGCGACACCGGCGTGCCGCGTGCGCGCAGCAGCGTATTCACCCGTTCGAGGTCGTCGAAGCCGCCAAGCACCGGCACGCCGCGAACTGACACGCCCTGATCGGCGCGCGACGGCGACAGCAGCGCGACCGGCCAGATTTTTCGCACCGCGCCGTTTTCGATGGCACGCAGCAGCACGTCGTCGTCGGCAGCCCGGCCGAGGATCAGCGTCGGCTGCGCATCGGCGTCACGCGCGCGCTGCTGGGTCCGCACTTCACGGAAGTACCGGTAGGCGATGCGGGCCGCGCTCAAGAACGAGGTTTGCACCACGAAATAAAGCGCAACCGCGATCTTGCCGAAGAAGAACGTGCCGAAGTAGCTCGGCGACAGCAGCACGTAGTCGAGCACCAGCATCGAGATCGCGAGGACGGCCGAGGCCTGCACGATGCGCAGCAGCTCGGGCATCGAGGTGAACCGCCACTTCGCCTCGTGCAGGCGCAGGACGGAATAAACGATGCCGGAATAAGCCACGAAGCCGAGCAGGATCGGCGGCAGCCAATCGAGCCGCTGCGCCAGCGCCTCATCCTGGAAGCGGATGTAGAAGGTGGCGACGAGCGCCGCCGCCGTCATCAGCAGATCGTGCGCCACGATCAGCCATTGGCGGTGCGTCAGCCGCAAAAGCTGCATCATGACTTCACCGAGGGCCGCGCCATGGCGCTTTCAATACCGGCGCGCCGCGCATTCCACAACACGCTGCCGCCCGCGACCCCGACGCCGACCACATACATCCAGCCTTGGGTGAAATCGAACAGGTGCGAATTAAACAGCGAGCCGACGATATTTTGCAGCACTTCGGTGAGGCCAAGCCAGGCGGCTAGCCCTGCCACACGAAACAACAGCAGGTGCCAAAGCCACAACGCATAGAGCGCCACGGTGCCGAGGAGCCCAAGCTGGATCGCGACCGCAAAGGTCTGGTTGTGAGGGTTGGCGGCGACAAGCGACGAGGCTCCGGTGTCGCCCGTCGCCACGCGGCGGAATTGATCCCGAATCGATCCGGTGCCGTGGCCGATCACCGGCGCGGCCTCGATGATGCGCACCGACTTGATCCAGAACTCCATCCGGGTGCCGGCCGATGTGACCGCATTGGCGTCGCGGTATTTGGAAAGCTCGGTCGCAAACGTGTCGATCCGCTCTCGCAACAGGCCAGACGTGCTCCAGGCGATCCCGCCCAGCACTGCAAGCGCAACCACAAGCCCAGCGGTGCCCTTCCAGCCGATCCAGCGCCAGCAGAACGGCAAGAGCAATACCGGTATGACGACAAGCGCCGTTCGGCTGGTCGCGATGTAGAGCACGTTGACAAAAAACGCCAAGGCAAGCACCGCTAGCGCAAGCGCGCGCCGCTGGCGGCCCTGCCGCCATTCCAACAGCGCCCAGGCGCTGGCCGCGAACGTGCAGAACGTGAATACGTCGCCTTGCGTTGCGTAATTCTTCACCGGCACGCCGTGCCAATACGTGCCGCGCCAGCTGAGGCCGGGCGTCAACATCAGCCCCCAGGACACCGCTAGCAGCACGGTGCAGGACGCCATGAAGCCTGCGAACACCCACCGGCCGTGATCCGAGCGCTCGAACTGCACCATCAACAGCGGAATGAACAGAAGCTTGTGGAACGAGCCGAGCCCGTCGAGCCGCTCGCTCATCGGCACGTCGGTCCACAACATGCCAGCAACGCCGAGCGCCCACAGCAGCACCGGCAGGCCGCCGGCAGGCGTCAGCAGCACGCGGCGCAAAGCGGCAACGTCGAGCGTCGGGATGAGTGCCAATACCAGCAGCACCGCAAGAATTCCGGTCGCCGATGTGGACCACGGCAGCGACGCGGCAAGCGCGACCGCAACCGAATCCGCAAACCGCGCCCAGCGGGTGCGGTCCAGCGCTTGCGCCATGAATGCCTGCGCGCCGCCGGTCATTCCGCCGCTCTGCTGGTTTGCGCGGCGTCGCCTGCGAGCGCCGACATGCCGCGCTCAGCGCGCACGCGGTCGCTCGCGACCACCGCATCGAGCCGCCTGTCGTTCTCGGTGAGCGCCGCGCGATCCGCCGGCGGATGCCACAAGTGCAGCACGCCGGTCGCGAACGAACCGTCCTTGCGGTGCACACCGGCGTGGAGAAGCCGCACCAGCAGATCGGAATCCTCGCGGCCCCAGCCGCTGAACGCCGAATCGAAGCCATCGACCCGGTCGAGATCGGAACGCCAGACCGCAAGATTGCAGGAGCGCGCGCCCTCCCAGGCCTGCGGCCGTAGCTTGCGCAAGGGTCCGAGCGGCAGCCGCAGCACCGGCGGCAGGCGGTTGAGCCCGCCGCTACGCCGCCGCCCGATCCAATCCGCGAGACCCCAATCCTCGGCCGGGAGGCGATCGCGCAGGATCGCCTGCGTCAGTTCAGGCGACATCAGCGCGCGGTTGCCGGTGACGAACCACCCTGGCTCGGCAAATCGGCGGTGGGTCGCGATGAAGTCCCCGCGCGCCAGACAATCGCCATCGAGGAAGACGCAATAATCGCCACGCGAGGCGAGCAGCGCACGGTTGCGGATTTCACCCGCACGAAAATCGCGATGCTGGTGCCACACGTGGGAGAGCGGCACGCCAAGCCGCGGCCGCCAACGTTCAACCAGCGCCGCCGTGCCCGGCCCGGAACCGTCGTCCGCCACCACCACCTCGAAACCGCGATCGCCCTGCCGCGACAGCGAACGCAGCACGGCGTCGAGCGCGTCCTCGCGCTCATAGGTCGTCACGATCACCGAAATCAGGTCGGCCACGTCCCGCGCCTCTCCGGCGACGCTTGAACCATGTTTCGCGGCTTCGTTCCAGACCAGCCTAAAGGCCCGCGCCACAATGGTCATTCCGGCCAAAGGCGGCTAAAACTCAGCGCAATCGCAGCACCGGACGATGCCAACCATAACCGCCTATATCATCGCCTTTAACGAGGCCGCCAAAATCGAGGCCGCGGTCGCGAGCGTGCTATGGGCCGATGAGGTCCTGGTGGTGGACTCCAACAGCACCGACGACACCGTGGCCCGCGCCGAGAAGCTCGGCGCGCGCGTCGTGCAGGTGCCATTCACGGGCTTCGGCGAGTTGCGCAACCGCGCCATCGAGGCGTGCCGCTGCGACTGGATCTTCAGCCTCGATTCCGACGAGCAATGCACGGCCGCGGCGCGCGACGAAATTCTCGCGCTCATGGCGGGTTCGCCCGAGCACGACGCTTATCTCGTGCCGCGCCGCTCCTACATGATGGGGCGCTGGATCAGCGGCTCCGGCTGGTATCCGAACTATCGTCAGCCGCAGCTGTTCCGCAAAGGCGCGATGCGCTACCGGCCCGATCCGGTGCACGAGGGCTACGAGCTCCTCACCGGGAAGCCACTCGGCAAGCTCAGCAGCGCCATCCAGCAATACCCGTTCCGCAATCTCGACGAGATCATCCGCAAGATGAATCGCTATTCCACGCTCGGCGCGCAGAAGCTCACGCGCAAGCGGGTGACAATGTGGAGCGCGCTTGGGCACGGCATCTGGGCGTTTCTCAAGCATTACATCTTCAAACTCGGCTTCAAGGATGGCTGGGCCGGCTTCGTGATCGCGCTCGGCAATTTCGAGGGCACGTTCTACCGCTACGCCAAACGTTACGAAGAGGCGCAAGGCTGGGGACCGCCGCCGAGCGAGAAGCTCGAACGGCCAAAGCCCTAATCATTTTCCAATCACGCGATTCCTGAACCCGCCGATCAAGCCGGACCAAGCGCTGCGCGCCAGGCGGAACGGCAAGCCGAGATAGTAGCTGCGCAGAATGTCCCAGCGATCGGACCAACTCATCGTGAACGGCGCGGTCGCCGGGATGTACCAGCCCTTGCCAGCCGCGCGCCGGACCAGGCGATAGCCGTTGCTCTTGAGGTGCCAATGGGGCGCGAGGCCTGAACCTCGATCGTCGATCGCGATCAATCGCGGCTGCCAGTGCTCCGTGTCGAAGCCTTGCAGCACCGCAAGCTCGTGGCCTTCGACCGCAATCGAGACGAAATCGACAGGGACCGGAGCCTCGGCCTCTTCAAGAATGTCATCCAGCATGCGCGCCGAAACCACGGTGACGGTTTTCGGCCGCGCGTTCATGCGGGCAAGGTCCAGCGTCGACTGCGGACCAGCGACATAGAGTGTCATCGGGTCGTCGGCGTTCTCGGGCGACGAACACGCCGCCGCAAACACCTTGGCGGTCCGCGTTCGGACCAGAGAAGCCGCAACATCGGGCTGCGGTTCGACCAGCACGCCGGTCCAGCCCGCTTGTTCGAGCGGCCAGGTTGGCGAACCGTCGGTCGGATGGGAGACGCCGACTTCAACGAAGAATCCAGGTTTGAGATCGCGGAAGAACTCGCGCAGCAGCCGCTCTGCTTCCTGCGATGAAGG
This sequence comes from Rhodoplanes serenus, assembly GCA_945893145.1. GTDB lineage: Bacteria > Pseudomonadota > Alphaproteobacteria > Rhizobiales > Xanthobacteraceae > Z2-YC6860. The sequence goes on from CAMDDZ010000021.1 coordinate 71,473, forward strand.
CTGCACGCCCATGCCGGGCCCTCAGCGGCCGCGCGGCTTGCGCGTGCGTGAACGCTCGACGATGCGGGTGGTGCTGAAGCCCGGCACCAGATCGACGACGATCACCTCGCCGCCCTGTGCCTCAACCACGTCGCGCCCCACCACCTGGTCGCGGCTGTAGTCGCCGCCCTTCACCAGCACGGTCGGCCGCACGCGGCGAATGAGTTCGAGCGGCGTGTCCTGCTCGAACACGACCACGAGATCGACCGCCGCCATTGCGGCCAGCACTTCGGCGCGGGCGTGTTCACTCTGGATCGGCCGGCTCTTGCCCTTAAGGCGGCGCACCGACGCGTCGCCGTTGAGCCCGACCACCAAGCGGTCGCAGCGCGCGCGCGACTGCGCCAGCACCTTGATGTGGCCTGGATGGACCAGATCGAACACGCCGTTGGTGAAGCCGATGCGCAGGTCCTGGCGGCGCCAATCCGCGAGCTTCTCGTCGATTTCCTTCCAATCGAACACGATCTTCTCGGCTGGCGCGAGCGTCGCGGCCGGCAGAATGCAGGCGCGCAGCTCCGCGGCCGAAACCGTTGCGGTGCCGCTCTTGCCGACCACCACCGAGGCGGCCGCATTGGCGGCCCGCATGGCGGATTCGAAGTCCGCGTCCATCGCCAGCATGACGGCGAGCACCGCCGCGACCGTATCGCCCGCGCCCGAAACGTCGCGCACCTTCACCGAATAGGCCGGCACGTGAACCGCAGCCGCGTTGCGCGTATGCAGCAGCATGCCGTCCTCGCTCAGCGTGACCAGCACGGCCTTGCTGCCGACGGTTTTGGCCAGCGCACCTGCGGCCGCGGCCAAATCCTTGCGGGTCTCGGTCGAATGACGCGTGGCGTCGGCCAGTTCCTTGCGGTTCGGCGTCACGATGGTGGCGCCGCGATAGATCGAAAAATCCATGCCCTTCGGATCGACCACCACCGGCACGCCGAGCTTTTTGGCGCGTCCGATCACGGCGCGCAGCACACGCTTGGTCAGCGCGCCCTTGGCATAATCCGAGATCACCACGGCGTCGGCGCGCGGCAGCGCCGCGAGCGCATGCTTGATCAGTGCGGCCTCGACCGCTCCATCAACCGGCCGCGCCAGTTCCCAGTCGGCGCGTAGAAGGTGCGTCGAATGATGCTCCGACACGAACCGCAGCTTGCGCGTCGTCGGCCGCGACGGATCGACCACCAGATGCGGCGTGATCCTGCCTTTGCTGGCGGCGAACGCTGATTTCAGTGTCTTGCCGGCCGCGTCATTGCCGATCACGCCGACGAAGATGCACTTGGCGCCGAGGCTCGCGACGTTGCGCGCCACATTGCCGGCGCCGCCAACGATCACATCCTCGCGCCGCACCGCGATGACGGGCGCCGGCGCCTCCGGCGAAATGCGCAACACGTCGCCATAGACAAAGTTGTCGAGCATCAAATCGCCGATGCACAGCACGGTCTGCTTGCTCAGCGCAGGGAGCTGTTTCTCGAAATCGAACATCAGCGATAACGATCCGCGGTGTCGAGGAAGCCCTTGGCGTAACGCGCGACCGCGTCCTCCAGTGGCGTGAAACCGGCGTTGTAGCCGGCGCGGCGCAGGTTCTCGACCTCGGCTTCCGTGAAATACTGATACTGGTCGCGGATGTTTCCCGGCATACCGACGTATTCGATGTTGGGCTCGCGGCCGAGCGCGCGAAACAGCGCCGAGATCAAATCGCGAAAGCTGCGCGCCGTGCCGGTGCCGACATTGAAGATGCCCGAGACGGACGGCGTGTCGAGCAGCCAGCGCACCACCGCAACCGTGTCATCCACCGAGATGAAGTCGCGCCGCTGATCGCCGTCGCCGATGCCCGGCCGGTGCGACTTGAACAGCCGTACGGTGCGCCCGGCCTTGGCGTCGTCGAAGCGCTTGGCGACCAGGCTCATCATCTCGCCCTTGTGATACTCATTCGGGCCGAACACATTGAAGAACTTGAGCCCCACCCATTGCGGCGGCAGCTTTTCCCTCTTCACGAAACGATCCGCAACGGCGAGATCGAACAGATGCTTACTCCAGCCGTAGAGGTTCAACGGCTTGAGGCGGCGCAGCGCGGCCGGCGACCAGTCGTCAGAGAAACCCGCCGCGCCGTCGCCGTAGGTCGCGGCCGACGACGCATAAATGAACGGCACGCGCGCGGCCGTGCACCAATCGAGCAGCTTGAGCGAAAGGCGGAAGTTGTTTTCCAGCACGAGATCGGCGTCAGTCGCCGTGGTGTCGGAAATCGCGCCCATGTGGATGACGGCGTCGAGCTTGCGGCCTTCGAGCCAGCGAAACAGATCGGCCGGCGGCAGCACATCGGCGACCTGGCGCTTGCCCAGGTTGCGCCATTTGCCGTCCGCGCCGACAATGTCGTTGACGGCGATGTCGGTCCGCCCGGCCTCGTTCAGGCCCGCGACCACATTCGACCCGATAAACCCGGCACCACCGGTGACCAGCAACATCCGCACCCCACCGCACCTAAGCCTACGGTTTGCCCCAGTCGGCAGGGTCAGGCAACCTGAGCGGGATTTAGGGTAAACGAGGGCTCCGGCCCGCCTGATCAATGGATTTTGGCGGGCTGGACAGGCCCGCTGGAGCGGGCTACCGCCTCCGGGTTGGTTCCAAGTAATGAACAATAATTCAAATCATCCGGCCAGCGACAGCCCGATCCTCCTCGTTCCCTACATGTGGATCGGGGACTTCGTGCGCTGCCATTCGGTGGTGAAGCAGCTGCGCCAGCGCTACCCGAACCGGCCAGTCGATGTGCTGTCGACCAGCCTGTGTGCGCCGCTGCTCGATTACATGCCGGGCGTCCGCAAGGGCATCGTCGCCGACCTGCCTCGCAAGCGGCTGGCGCTGGCCGAGCATCGGGCGCTGGCTGCCCGGCTGCGCGCGGAACGCTACGGCACGGCGCTGGTCATGCCCCGGACCTGGAAATCGGCGCTGGCGCCGTTCCTCGCCGGCATCCCGGAGCGCATCGGCTTTGCAGGCGAAGGCCGCTTTGTGTTGCTCAACGATTTGCGCTGGGGCGAGCGCCGGCTGCCGCGCATGATCGACCGCTGCGGCGCGCTCACGTTGCCCAAGGGCGAGGCTTTGCCAGCCGATTGGCCGCTGCCGGAATTGAGGGTGCCCGCCGCTGCCGCCGCCGAATGGCGGGCGGCGCGCGGGCTTACGGGTGGCGGCCAGCGGGTCGTGGCCTTTGCGCCAGGCGCGGTCGGCCCCAGCAAACGCTGGCCCGCCGAGTACTTTGCCGAATTGGCGCGGCAGCTCACCGCACAGGGCATCGCGGTCTGGGTGCTGGGCAGCCCCAACGAAGCGCCGCTCGCGGCCGAGATCGTGCGCGGCGCCGGGCCCAACGCGCGCGACCTCACCTCCCCCGATCTGCGCAACGCCATCCTGGCGCTGAAATGCGCGAGCGCCGCGGTGTCAAACGATTCCGGTCTGGTCCATGTCGCCGCCGCCATCGGCACGCCGACGGTCGGCATTTTCGGTCCGACCAGCCCGTGGCACTGGGCGCCGCTCAATCCGCTCGCGGCCGTGATTGAAACCAAGACCGAGGTTGAGTGCCGACCGTGTCACAAGCCGACATGCCGGATGGTTCATCACCGCTGCATGCGGGACATCCCGGCCGGCGATGTGCTCACAGCCGTGCAGCGCGCGCTCGCGAGCACGGCCGTTCCGGCATGACGATGCCTTGCACCCTCCTGACGCGCCCGCTACCAGAGACGCATCTCGACCGAGCCCGGAGCAGATGATGGCCGATCCGCGAGAGGACGCCGTAACCGCGCATTTCCGCCGTTCGCGCGACGCGATCGAGCGCGCGGCGGGCGAACGCGAGTTCGTTGCGGCGGTGCTCGCCATCGCCGACCGCATGACCCGTTCGCTGAAAGACGGCGGCAAGATTCTGTTCGCCGGCAACGGCGGCAGCGCCGCCGACGCCCAGCACATCGCGGCCGAATTGGTCGGCCGCTTCACCACCGACCGCGCGCCGCTGGCGGCGATCGCGCTGACCACCGACACCTCGATCCTCACCGCGGTCGGCAACGATTACGGCTTCGATCGCGTGTTCGAGCGTCAGGTGCGCGCGCTCGGCCGCAAGGGCGACGTGTTTGTTGGCATTTCGACCTCCGGCCGTTCGCCAAACATTTTGGCGGCGCTCAAGGCCGCGCGCGAACTCGGGGCCGTGACGGTCGGCTTCACGGGCCAGAAGGGTGCGGACATGCGCTCGGTCTGCGACCTGACGCTCGTTGTGCCATCGGACGAGACCGCGCTGATCCAGCAGGTCCACATCACCGCGGCTCACGCAATCTGCGGTCTGGTCGAGCGCGAGCTGTTTCCGGCGCTCAAGCGCTAGCGCGGTCGGATTCGCTCGACGGCTTCCATCACGGTTTCGACCGACGGCGGGCTGCCTTGCGTGCCGACCACCGCCAGCGGGCCTCGCCCCATCGGCCCGGTCAGCTCCGGCTCGCTGCCGGCGAAGATTGCCACGAGCGGCACGCCGAGCGCAGCGGCCAGATGCAGCAAACCGGTGTCGACACCAACCACGAACGACGCGCCGGCAATTAGCCGCGCCACATCGTCGAGCGGCCGCTTCTCGGGCACGCGCGTTCGTGCCACGCCCGACGCGATCCGCACGGAGCTTTCGTGTTCGGCGTCGCTGCCCCACGGCAGAACCAGATCGATATTTGGAGAGAGCGCCGTCGCGAGCGCGCGCCAGTTGTCTTCCGGCCATTGCTTCCCGGGCCGCGCTGTCGCGTGCAGCAGCACCGCATAGGGTGCCGCCGTGGTTTGTGCGATCCGCGCACGATCAAGCCCGTAATCGGGCGGCCCTTCCGGTGTGTAGCCCAGCGCCGCCGCCGTCAGCGCGCGATTGCGCGCCACAGCGTGCTGCTTCCACTCGACCGGATGGCGCACATCGTAAAAGTGCGACGCGAACCGCTCCTTGATGCTGTGCGCGTCATAGCCATGGCGTTGGCCACGCGCCGACCGCGTCACCAAGGCGGATTTGACCAATCCCTGGGTGTCGATGACCGCGTCGAAGCGGCGGCTGCGCAGCGCTTGGCGGAAGCGCAGCATCTCGGCCCAAGTCGCGGGTGCAGAGAGCGAGCCGCGCCAGCGGCGCAGGCTCACCGGGATGACCTCCCTGACCGCGGGATGCAGCCGCACCAGCGGCGCAAACGCCTCCTCCACCACCCAGGCAAAGCGGGCATCAGGACGGTGCGCCCGCGCCTCGGTCAACGCAGGCATGTGATGGACCACATCGCCCAGCGAAGATGTCTTGATGAAGAGGATATCGGCCATCGGGTGCTTAAAATTTGCCGGCGTCCATATACCCGGCATTAAGCAACCCCACCACTCACCCCTCGTAAACCACACCGATTAAACGGATTCCCACCCGGCCCGCGCAAAGTCGCTCCCAACAACAAGGGGAGAGCGTTGCCATGACCGTGCTGGTCACAGGGGGCGCAGGCTATATCGGCAGCCATACGGTGCACGAGCTGGTCGATGCCGGCGAGCGCGTCGTCGTGCTCGACAACCTATCGACCGGCTTTGCGTCGGCGCTGCCGCGTTCCATGCTGCCGATCGTCGGCGACACCGGCGACCAGG
>CAMDDZ010000022.1 GCA_945893145.1 Rhodoplanes serenus
GCGACTTGCGCCCAATTCGCCGATGCGACGCTTGGGTTCCTGCGTGAAAGAGTTCCCCGGAATTGGCCGCGATTCCGCGATTCGGTCACCGACAACTTCCGCATCATCAATCCAAAGGATTTTCGGGTTGTGACGTGAACGGGGTATACAATCAGTATTCCGGCGCCGTTCTTGAACTGCGTGGCGACAACACCGGCACCAGCGACCAATTCACCGCCGACACCATGAACCTCGCCGGCACCCTGCGGGTGCGCGTGCAGCCGGGGCTTTATACGGTGCCGCAAATCTACAGCAACGTTGTGGCGCTCACCGGCGGCGGAGCCATCACCACGACGTTTGACCGGTTCACCGCGACCTCACCGTTCTTCACAGTGACACCGACCTACAACACCGGTGACGCAGCGTCCTACCAGTGGATCGACTTGACGCTGGCACGCATTCCGTTCGGCTCGGTGCCCGGTTTGACGGCCAACCAACAAGCCGTTGGCAACGCATTGGAAAACGCCTATGCGACGACGCCGACCGGCAATGCGGAGACGTTCTACCGCTACCTATTCGCCGCAACGTCGATCTCGGTCCTCGACCTCCTCTCGGGCGAGGGCAGCACCGCCGCGCAAAGCGCGGCAATCAACAGCGGCTCGTTGTTCAACAACGCGATGCTCAACCAGGCGCTGTTCGGCGACAACAATGGCGCCGCGAGCCTCGTCTACAATCCGACGCCGCTGGCTTATGCGCCGGCCGCGAAGCGCGGCCACGAGGCGTTTGCGGCCATCAAGCCACAGCAGCAGGTCGGCTTTGTGCCGCCTGGGCGCTGGCGCGTCTGGACGTCGGGCTTCGGTTCGAAGAGCTCGATCAACGGCGAGACCCTGACCGGCAGCGCCAGCCAATCGCTGCGCAGCTATGGCGGCACGCTTGGCCTGGACTACCAGCTTCAGGCCGACCTTCTGATCGGAATTGCAGTGGGCGCCAGCGAGAGCAATTTCTCGGTGTCCGACCGCGCCACCGACGGCCGCCTGACCGGCGGCCACATCGGGCTCTACGGCATCAAGACCTGGGGCCCCTACTACCTTGCGGCGACGGCGAGCTACGCAAACTTCGACAACACGATCAACCGCACCATCACGGGCATCGGCACCACCGAGAACACCACGGGCCGCTTCACCAGCGACCAGCTCGGCGGCCGCCTCGAACTCGGCTGGAAGCAAATCTATGCCCGCCACACCATCACGCCGTTCGTAGCGGTGGAGCCGGCTGTGCTGTGGCAGCGCGGCTATACCGAGACCAGCACCACGGTCAACGGCACACCGGGCATTCTCGGCCTGACCTATGCGGCCAAGACCACGACCTCGCTGCCGACCTTCGTCGGCGTGCAGTTCGATACCCGCTACACCTTCGCCAATGGCATGCTGCTCACGCCTTATGGGCGCGTGTCCTGGGTGCATGAATTCAATCCGAACCGCCAGATCTCGGCGTCGTTCATCACGGTGCCGGGCGCGAACTTCACGGTCGACGGCGCACGCGCGGCGCGCGATGCGGCACGGCTCGATGCGGGTGCGCGGCTCGCACTCGCGCCCCGCGCATCGTTGTTTGCAAACGTGAGCGGCGAGTTCTCCGACCGCGCGCGCAGCTACACGGCGATGGGCGGCTTTAGAGGCTTCTGGTAACGCGCGGTTCGATCTGCTCCAGCGCGGTCCAGGTCGTGCCAGCGATCAGCACGCTCTGAACGATTTTCATCACCAGCACGAGCAACGCGAAGCTCGAAACCGACAGGCTTGGATTGCCCATCACAATCAGGCCGGCCATATAGACCACGACCGTGCTGCCGCCCCAGGCGTAGCCGGACCATTTCACCCACTGGCCAAGGTTGCGCGCGCTCTTGCGCAGCACCAGCGCCTCGACGGCCCCGATCGAGAGCCCGAACAGCAAGCCCACGAATACCATGAATCCGAAGCCGGAGCTCAGCATCGCATTGGTGACACGCGGCACGGATGGAATGGGTGTTGCGCCGGCGCCGAACAGCACGGCTGCGAGCGGAACGAGCATCAGGGCTGCGGCGACAGCGACAATCCACGTCGCCAGCGGAAATTCCGGCAGGACCCGCCGCAGCACCACGCCGCGCAATGCCGCGAAGCTGATCGCGAAGACAAGCTCCGCGCCAAGGCCGAACGCAACGGCGACATCGTTGGCTCCCGCAGCCTGCGACAATCCATAGGCAGCGGCGGCAGCCGACAGGCCAATGAATTGCGCCGCCACATGGGCGTACAGCCATTGCCGCTCGAGAGGCGACGCGGCTTGCTCAGGAACTGCATAGGCGACCGACATAGCGAAACTCCGCGACAGCGCGACATGGTTTCGGCACGCCGCGGCCGGATCGGCCGCGGTCGCCTCGAAATCACGTCTTTGCTTGGTCGCGGCCCGGCTGCCGCAGGTTCAGATGCGCCCGCCAAAACGTTAATTTAGGCGAAATACTGCCCGCCGTTGGCCGACAAGGTCGAGCCGGTGATCAACCCAGCGTCGTCAGAGGCGAGGAACACCACGCAGCGCGCGATCTCGTCCGGCTCGCCGAGGCGGCCGATCGGGATGAGCGGCAGGATGTTCTTCTCCAGCACGTCCTTCGGCACCGCCTGCACCATCTCGGTGTTGATGTAGCCCGGCGCGATGGCGTTGACCGTGATGCCCGCCCGCGCGCTTTCCTGGGCCAGCGCCTTGGTGAACCCGATCTCGCCGGCCTTGGCCGCCGAATAATTGCACTGCCCGAGCTGGCCCTTCTGGCCGTTGATCGAGGAGATATTGACGATGCGGCCGAACTTGCGCTCGCGCATGCCTTCGATGACGTTGCGGCACATGTTGAACAGCGAGCCGAGGTTGGTGTTGATCACTGCCGTCCACTGCTCGGGCTTCATGCGGTGCAGCGTGGCGTCCTTGGTGATGCCGGCGTTGTTGATCAGCACCTCGACCGGGCCGAGGTCGGCCTCGACCTGCTTGATGCCGGCCGCGCAGGCGTCAAACGACGACACGTCCCATTTGTAAACGTTGATGCCGGTTTCCGTCTTGAACTTCTGCGCCGCGTCGTCATTGCCGGCGTAGGTCGCCGCGACCTTGTATCCCGAAGCCTTCAGCGCTTTGGAAATTGCCGCGCCGATCCCGCGCGTACCACCCGTCACCACCGCTACGCGTGCCATTTCGTTTCTCCCAATTTTCTTTGCAGTCCCCTCGGCTATCACAGCTTAGAGACGGCCATGCAAAAGGGCCACGGAAGATTTCCGTGGCCCTATTCTCAGTTGATGCAGTGCAGGAGACTTACCGCTCCAAACACATGGCGATGCCCATGCCGCCGCCGATGCAGAGCGTGGCAAGGCCCTTCTTGGCATTGCGCTTCTGCATCTCAAACAGCAGCGTGGTCAGCACGCGCGCGCCGGACGCACCGATCGGATGGCCGATGGCGATGGCGCCGCCGTTGACGTTGACCTTGCCGGTGTCCCAGCCGAGGTCCTTGTTGACCGCGCAGGCTTGCGCCGCGAACGCCTCGTTGGCTTCGATCAGATCGAGGTCCTCGACCTTCCAGCCGGCCTTCTTCAGCGCGGCGCGCGAGGCCGGGATCGGGCCGGTGCCCATGATCGCCGGATCGACGCCGGCGTGCGCCCAGGACACGATGCGCGCCAGCGGCGTCTTGCCGAGCTTGGCCGCTTCGCTCGCCTTCATCAGCACGACCACTGCCGCGCCATCGTTAATGCCCGACGCGTTGGCGGCTGTCACCGAGCCTTCCTTGTCGAAGGCGGGACGCAGCTTGGAAATCCCGTCGATCGTCACGCCGGCCTTCGGATATTCATCGGTATCGACCACGATATCGCCCTTGCGCGACTTGATCGTGACCGGCGCGATTTCGTCCTTGAACTTGCCGGCCTTCATCGCGGCCTCGGCCTTGTTCTGCGACTTCACCGCGAACTCGTCCTGCTGCTGGCGCGTGATCTGCCACTTCTTGGCGACGTTCTCCGCCGTCGTGCCCATGTGATAGCCGTTGAAGGCATCCCACAGGCCGTCCTTGATCATGGTATCGATCAGCTCGATCGAGCCCATCTTCACGCCATTGCGCAGATGCTGGCAGTGCGGCGCCTGGCTCATCGACTCCTGACCGCCCGCGACCACGATATCGCTGTCGCCGTTGAGGATCGCCTGATAGCCGAGCGCGACGGCGCGGAGCCCCGAGCCGCAGAGCTGGTTGACGCCCCAAGCCGGGCTCTCGACTGGGATGCCGGCGTTAATCGACGCCTGGCGGGCCGGGTTCTGACCCTGACCGGCGGTCAGGATCTGGCCCATAATGACCTCGGAAACCTTGGCACCCTCGACGCCGGCGCGCTTGAGCGCCTCCTGGATGGCGATCTTGCCGAGCTCATGGGCCGGCAGGTTGGCGAATGCGCCATTGAACGCGCCGACCGGCGTGCGCGCTGCACTCACGATTACGATGTCGTCCGGCATTGGGAGGCTCCTTGTTTGCAGCGCACATCAGCGCATACGGCCCATATAGTGGCTCGTTGCCTTGATAGTACGGTAGCCCCCCGCCCGCCAAGGTGGCACTGCACAAAAGGGTGGCCCACACTACCGAAACCGCCTATTTTGGCGATGGGGCGGGCAAGCAGCGGCCAGCTTCGGGGAAACGTCCGGCACAAACATGCCAAGTTTCAAAGAGCCGATCACGATCAAGAAATACGCCGAAGGGCGGCTCTATAATCCTGGCATGGGGGCGTACGTCACGCTCCAACGTCTGGCCGAAATGGTCGAGGATGACGAGGATTTTGTCGTCACCGAGGCCAAGACCGGCGAGGACATCACCCGCTCAGTGCTGAAACAGATCATCATCGAGCGTGGCACCCATGGCTAAACCGGAAGAGCCGATCACCATCAAGAAATACGCCAACCGGCGGCTCTACAACACCGGCACGAGCACCTACGTCACGCTCGAAGATCTCGCCGTCATGGTGAAGAAGGGCGAAGACTTCATCGTGCATGACGCCAAGACCGGCGAGGACATCACCCGCTCGGTGCTCACGCAGATTATTTTCGAGCAGGAAAACAAGGAAGGGCAGAACCTGCTGCCGATCAACTTCCTGCGCCAGCTGATCCGGTTCTATGGCGACAGCATGCAGATGATGGTGCCGCGTTACCTCGAAGTCTCGATCGACTCGCTCACCCGCGAGCAGGAGAAATTCCGCGGGCAGATCTCGCAAGCCTTTGGTATGGGCGGCTTCGGCGCGATCGAGGATCAGGTCCGCCGCAACATGGAGATGTTCGAGCGGACGTTTGCGATGTTCGCGCCATTCGCGCGCGCCGGCACCCAGCCGGGCGAGGCCGACAAGGCTGCGGCAAAGCCGGCCGGCGAATTCGATGATCTCAAGCGCCAGATGGAAGAGATGCAGAAGCGGCTCGACCGCCTGAGCGACAAAGACAAAACCTAGCCGCTTTCTCTAGCCCGCGATTGTGGACGACGCGGTATGAACGACAACATCCGCAATTTCGCGATCTGGGTTGTCATCGTCCTGCTGATGCTCGGGCTGTTCACGCTGTTCCAGAATCCGGGACAGCGCACAGCGAGCCAGGAAATCTCCTTCACGCAATTTCTCAGCGAGGTCGACAGCGGGCGCGTCCGCGATGTCCTGCTCCAAGGCTCGGAAGCGACCGGCACATTCACTGACGGACGCAGGTTCCAGACCGTCGTTTCGAACGATCCGACGCTGACCACGCGGCTCTATGGCAAGGGCGTGGCGGTCACCGTCCAGCCGCCGGGCAGCGGCATGCCCTCGCTGATCTCGATGCTGGTGTCGTGGCTGCCGTTCGTGGCGCTGATCGGAGTTTGGATTTTCCTGTCGCGCGGAGTGCGGAGCAACACCGGAATGTCGTTCGGACAGCAGGGCGAAATTGAATCGCTCAAGCGCCAAATCGCCGACTTGCAGCGGCAGATCGATCAGATGCGGAACGGGCAGCGGTAACGCGAGGTTAGTTGCGCTTCGATTTACGCCGGTCCACCTGCACCTTGGTGCCCCAGGGCCGCTCGACCGAGGCAAGGCCGATCAGGACGCCCTGCAGATAGTCACAGCCCCATTCGGCCAGCATCGCGGCCGCTTTCTCGTCCTGCACCCATTCCGCCACGGTCTTGATATTGAGGCGCTTGGCGAGCTCGATCAGCGAGCGCACGAAGGCGCGGTCGTCCTCGGAGCGCGTCAGGTTCTGCACATAGGCGCCGTCGATCTTGAGGATGTCGACGCCAAGCTTGCGCAGATTGCGGAACGAGGTGTAGCCGGCGCCGAAATCGTCGATCGCGATGCGGCAGCCGAGATCTTTCACGCGGGCCACAAATCCCTTGGTCTCGTCGATATCGTGGATGGCCGCCATCTCGGTAATCTCGACCGTGAGCCGCTCGGCCACGCCCTTGTGGGCGCGCAGCGTGGCGACCAGCGCGGTCCACCAGTCCGGATCAGTGGTTGAGGCAGGCGACACGTTGATGCTGGCGCGAAGCTCCGGCACAGCGACCAGCTCGCTCACCAAAAGCTCCAGCACGCGGTGATCGAGCAGGCGGACCAGACCGAGCCGTTCGGCGACCGGAATGATGTCTTTGGCGGGCACCAGCTTGCCGTCGGCGCGCCGGATGCGCATCAGACATTCGTAAAAGGCGGCCTGGCGCGACGCTATTTCCACCACCGGCTCGAAGGCCAGCAGGATGCGCCGCTCGTTCAATGCAGTCACGATCTCGTCGGCGGACCGTACGTTCTCGCGCCGGAGCGCCTCGCGTTCGAGGTTCGGCCGGTAGGCCTGGAACGAGCCCTGCCGTCTGGCCTTGGCGTTGTCGAGCGTCTCCTGCGAGCGCGCCAGAATTTCCGACACGGTGCGGGCGTGACGCGGCGCCGTGACGCCGCCGATCGTTACCGTGACGGCGACCGGGCCTGCCGCGGTGCGCACCACGTCGTCGCGAACGCCGGCGAGCAGGCGCTCGGCGGCCTTCTCCATGTCATCGGGCGTGCAGCTGTTGAGGATCACCGCGAACTTGTTGCCTGAGAAACGGCCGAGCTGATCGCCACCACGCATCTTGGCACGCAGGCGTTTGGCGACCGCATCGATCACCTCGTCGGCGACGTCGAAGCCATAGGCCTCGTTGACGCGGGCCAGATTGTCGATCGCCACCAGCATCAACCCGCATGAGCCGCGCTGGGCCACGGCCTGAGCCAGCGTTGCCTCCAGCACTTCGGTCAGATGGAAGCGGTTCATTTCGCCGGTTAGCCCATCGAAGCGCGACAGATAGGCGAGCCGCTCCTCCTGCTCGTGCCGCTCGTTGATCACACGGACCACGCCGTGCGCGCGCGACGGGTTGCCGTCGGCGCCGGCGAACCAGCGTCCGGTATCCTCGATCCACAGGGCGGATTCGGCGCCCGGCGGCTGCAACGAATATTGCACCTGATACCGCACGCCCTCGCCGGTATCGCGATCCTTGGACTTCACCACCGCATCGAAGCGGCTCTGCGCGCTCTCAGGATTGAGCAGCTTAGCGTAGGCGCGGCCGCTATTGATCGTGTCGCGGTCGCGCACCAGCAGAACGCCGGAGACGTTGCCGCCCCAGTTCAGTTCATCGGTCGCAATCGTCCACTCGTAGGGGGCCTCGCCGACCGACGCCAGGATGCTCGATGGGTCGAAGCCCGCCTCCGCGCTGGCCCGGCTTTGGGGCTTGGACGGCGCGAGCGGCTGCGGCTGCGCGAACACATCCGGCGGCGCGCTGTCGCTAAAGACTTTTGGAGCGCGGTCCTTGTTGTTCACGGTCGAACCTTTTTGGGAGGCTGCGTTGCACCAGAGCGCGACACCGCAGTGGGGTTTGACGTTCAACCTACGGGGAAACCTTAAATAAACAGCAAAATGCCGCGTTAATAAGCGGTCCCCGCCCCGGTATGCCGATTGCGATGTTCCTTGTCACGGGATGCATCTTGTCCCGCCATGAGACAGGGCCGCGATGCAGGCAGATAAAAATTTACCATCCGAGAGCCGGGCGCTCGTTCCAGTGGCACCCACCGCCAGCAGCACGCGAACGCCGCGCGCGACGCCCGCCCAGCACGCCGCTTTCATCGCCCATCTGATCGCGACCGCAAAGCAGGTTCCCCAGACGCGGGAACGCCGCCGCGCTGAGCCGGACGAGGCGATTGCGGCCTACACCGCAGCGATTGGACGAGCCCACGCTTTGACGATCGCTCAATAGCCGATCGCGCAGCCGTCTTTGCGCGGCTCCGAGCCGCCGATCAGCACACCGCGATCCCAATCGATCTTGATCGCCTGCGCGCCACCCCAGGCCGAGGGGGCGGTCACAATCTGATGGCCGCGCGCTTTGAGGCCCTCGATGGTGCTGGCCGGCATGCCACGTTCGATCACCGAATAGTCGCCCTCGAAGAAAGCGCGCGGCGCGTCGATAGCGGTTTGCAGGTCCATGCCGTAATCGACCACGTTGGTCACGAACTGCACGTGCCCCATCGGCTGGTAGTGCGCGCCCATCACGCCGAAGCTGATGTCGCAACGGCCGTTTTTCATCGCCAGCGCCGGGATGATCGTGTGCATGGGCCGCTGGCTCGGACCGAGCATGTTCGGATGTCCGGGCTGCAGCACGAAACCTGAGCCGCGGTTGTTGAACATCACGCCGGTCTTCTCGGTGCAGATGCCCGAACCGAAGCTGGAATAGAGCGAGTTGATCAGCGACACCGCGCGGCGGTCGCGATCGACCACCGTGAGATAGACCGTATCGCCGCCCGGCACCGGCGCGCTCGGCAGCGGCGTGCGCTTGTTGCGGTCGATCTTGGCGGCGAGCGATTTTGCGAAGGCCTTGTCGTTGAGCGCCGGCACCGCAACGCGCATGCGGGACGGCTCGGCGATGTGCGCATCACGCACCGCAAAGGCCATGCGCGCGGCTTCGAGCTGGATGTGGAAGCGCTCGGCGCCGAGCGGATCGAGCGCGCCGAAATCAAAGTTCTCCAGGATGTTGAGAAACACCAGCGCGGTGAGGCCCTGCCCGTTCGGCGGCATCTCGGTGATGTCGAGGCCACGGTAGTTGGTCGAGATCGGCGTCTGCACCTCGCCGCGATGCGCCGCGAAGTCGTCGAGCGAAAGCACCGAGCCTTTGGCGCTGAGCGTCGCAACCATGTCCTGCGCGATCGGTCCCTCATAGAAGGCACGCGGACCGTCTTTCGCAATCGCCTTCAGCGTGGCCGCGAGCGCCGGCAGCTTGATGACGTCGCCGATGGCGGGAGCCTTGCCGCCGAACAGGTAGTGCTTCGTGGCACCAGGGCTGTTGGCGAGCTTGCCGGGGAGCGCCGCCCAGTCCGAGCCGACGCGTGGCGACACCGGAAAGCCGCCCTCAGCGTAGCGGATCGCTGGCGCCAGCGCGCGCTCCAGCGAATAGGTGCCACGGGCCTTGAGGATGGCACCCCAGGCTTCGATCGCGCCCGGCACGTTGACCGAATGCGGCGAGGTCGCCTCGATCATGCGCATGCCCTGCGCCATCAGCGCCTCGCTCGAAGCCTTGGCGCCGGAACGGCCGCAGCCGTTGTAGCCCCAGACCGGCTTGCCCGGCTCAGCGATCAGCGTGAAGCAATCGCCGCCGATGCCGGTCATGTGCGGCTCGATCACGCACTGCACTGCGACGGCCGTGATCGCCGCATCGACGGCATTGCCGCCGGCGCGCAACACGTCGATGGCGGCAAGCGTGGCGAGCGGCTGCGACGTCGCGGCCATGCCGTCACAGGCGATCACCGGCGAGCGGCCCGGAAGCTGAAAGTCGCGGGTCATGGAAGCGTACGGTCGGTCAATGCGATTACGATTTCACAAGGATGCGATGTCAGGAGTGCGCTGGCCCGACCCGATCGATCTCGATGTCGCGTTGTGCCGTGCGTATCGACACGATGAAGCCGGTCATCACATCGACCAGACTGATGATCATCAGGATAAAGAACGTCGAGGTTCCGGCCTGTTTGACCAACAGAAATTCGACCAGCATGACGATGAACAGGACCATCGAAAGAACGTGGTCGATGATGTTCCGCACCCCCATGCGCGTCGATTTCATGATCTCGACCGAGAGCAGCAAGATTGAGAACGCCAGCAAAATGTCTTCCGAGGTCACGGTCCAATCCGTGCCGGAGATCAGATGGATGGTCGAAACCTTGTCCGTCCAATTCAGGCCGGGCATCAGAAACGCGATCATGTTGTAGATCGCGAATGGAATGACGAGCAGCGGAAATCCAATCAGGTACATGAAGTGCCTCCCCACGCCTGCGCGGTAAGTCTAGCGCATGATCTTGGAACGCGCGAACCGGATTCGCGGAAAGACCGGCTACAGGCAAAATCGCCTGCCGCATCAACGACCGATCTGTGAACGATTAAGCCCCGCGCCTTGGGTTTCGGGCTCAGACTTCGGTTTTAGGCTTGAGCACCGCCCGGCCCTTGTACATGCCGGTCTTGAGGTCGATGTGGTGGGAGCGGCGCAATTCGCCGGTGTCCTTGTCCTCGATATAGTGGGGCTGCTTCAGCGCGTCAGCCGAGCGGCGCATGCCCCGCCTGGAGGGACTTACTTTTCTCTTGGGCACCGCCATGACGGCAATCTCCTGCAACCGGTACGAATTCTATTCGGGAAGCCGGGCTTATAGAGGAAGGTCGCGGCCCTGGCCAGAGCCTTTTCTGGCGCCGTTTTAGGGTCGGGACGAGCGAACGCAGGCGTCGATATCGGGAAAAGATGCCGCCTTGGCCTGGATCCGGGCCGCGACCCGCCGCATCCCCGGGCCGGGCTGCCGGGCGTTCCGCCGGACCGGACTAGGAAGGACCGCGGCCAGCAGCGCCGCCTCCTCCTCGTCCAGCCCGCGCACCGATTTGTCGAAAGCGCGCCGCGCGCCCGCCTCGACGCCGAACTGGCCGGTCGGGCCCCATTGGGCGATGTTTAGGTAAATTTCCAGGACGCGGCGCTTGGGCAGTACGAGATCGATCCAGATCGCGAGCGGGGCCTCGATCACCTTGCGAACGATGCTGCGGCCCTGCCACAGGAACAGGTTCTTGGCGGTCTGCTGGGTGATGGTCGAGCCCCCTCGCATCCCGGTGATGTCGTCGGCCCCCTCGATGGCGTTTTTCAGCTCCCGGAGGTCGATGCCAAAGTGGCGGCAAAACCGCGCGTCCTCTGACGCCAGCACCGCAAGCGGCAGCGTTGGCGCCATACGATCCAGCGGAACCCAGGTGCGATGGACGCGCATGCCATTGATCCACCGCCAGGCCATCGGGACCGAAGCCGGATCGACGAAGCGATAGACCAGCACCAGCGCATAAGGCAGCAGCAGGACCAGGACCGCCACAATGACCACCGCGCGCAGGACGCGCGCACCCGTGCTGCGAACCGGACGAAGCCTTGTCATCGCGGCACAGTTAAGCACAATTCATCCTTGAGTGCGGCGCGGGTTCACACAAGGCCGACCGGATGAGCGACGGAAAGCGGACAAAATCGCCGATCTGGACGGTGCGGGTCGCGCGCGCGCATTGGCGGCTCGCGACGGGAATGGTGGTCGGCGCGCTGACCTTTGCGCTGCTTCTGCTGGCGTTCGGGAAAGCGAACGGTGTCGCCTGGCTGCTGCTGAGTTGGGACGCGGGCGCCGTCTTCTATCTCGTCGCGACCGCGATCATGATGGGGCGCTCATCCAGCAGCGAAATCCACCTGCACTCGGAAGCGCACGACGAAGGCGCGTTCGCGTTGCTGATGATCACGGTTTCGGCCGCAGTCGCCAGCCTTGCCGCGATCTTCGTCGAGCTTGCGATCCTCGACGCGGCGACACCCGGCTATGCGCTGTACGTCGTGCTCTCGATCGCGACGGTGGTGTTGTCGTGGATGCTGATCCACACCATCTTTGCGTTGCACTATGCCTACGAGTTCTATGGCGACGATGATTGCGTCAAAGGACTGAAATTCCCCGATGACGATGATCCGGACTACTGGGACTTCGTCTATTTCTCGTTCGTGATCGGCATGACGTTCCAAGTGTCCGACGTCGCGGTGAGCAACAAGATTCTCCGTCGCATGGTGGTGGCGCACGGCGCGCTGTCGTTCTTCTTCACCACGGCGATCGTCGCGCTGACAGTCAACATCGCCGCCAGCATTATTCACAAGTAGGACGCGCCGGATCGCCGCTATGATGACTTCAACGATCCAGACGCTGCTCCTGCTGCTTGCGATTGGCGTCGCCGTCGCAATCGTGGCGCAGCGGCTCAAGCTCGCACCGTCGATCCTGCTAGTGGTCGCGGGCGTGGTGCTTGCGGTGGTGCCCGGAATTCCGGCCGTTGAGCTGGCGCCCGAATTCGTGCTGCTGGTGATCCTGCCGCCGCTGATCTACTCGGCCGGCGTATCGATGAGCTGGCGCGAATTCCGCTTCAATCTTCGGCCCATCGCGATGCTCGCCTTCGGCTGCGTGATCTTCACCACCTGCGCGGTGGCGGGCGCAGTGCACTGGCTGCTCGGCTGGCAATGGGGCACGGCTTTCGTGCTCGGCGCCATCGTAGCGCCGCCCGACGTGGTGGCGCCGCTCGCCATTGCGCGGCGGCTCGGCATGCCGCGGCGCATTCTGGTGGTGCTGGAAGGCGAAGGCCTCGCCAACGATGCGACCGCACTCATTCTCTACCGCTTCGCGGTTGCCGCGGTAGCGACCGGCGTGTTCTCGGTCTCGCAGGCCGCCGGCACTTTTGCGCTGATTGTCGTCGGCGAGCTCGCGTGGGGTATCGGCGTCGGCTGGCTTGCGCTGCGGCTGCGGCACTGGGTGCACAACACGCGGGTCGAAATCACGCTGTCGCTGATGACGCCCTATGTCGCCTATTGGGTGCCCGAACATTTCGGCGGCTCCGGCGTGCTCGCCACCGTCGCGGCCGGCCTGTATGTGAGCTGGAACGGACCGCGACTGATTTCCGCCGCCACGCGCCTGCAGGGCATCTTCTTCTGGGACTTGGTCATTTACCTGATCGAGAGCTTCGTCTTCCTGCTCACCGGGTTGCAGGCGCGCACGCTGATCGAGAAGGCGCAAGCTTTTCCGCTGCGCGACATCCTGCTCGCAACCGCAATCACCACCGCGATCGTGATCGTGGCGCGCTTTATCTGGATGTTCCCCGGCATTTATGGGCCGCGCTGGATCAGCCCCGCTCTGCGCAAGCGCGATCCATCGCCACCCTGGCAATGGGCTTTCGCACTCGCATTCACCGGGGTGCGTGGCGTGGTGTCGCTGGCAGCGGCCCTTGCGATCCCGCTCGCCACGGCGAGCGGCGCGGGGTTTCCGCAGCGCGACCTGATCCTGTTCGTCACCTTCGGCGTCATCATTGTCACGCTGGTCGGACAAGGGCTGATGCTGCCGAGCGTCATCCGCTGGCTTGGCCTCGGTCGCGAAGGCAAGGCCGAGCAGCGGCGCGAGCACGAGGCTGAGCTTGCGGCTCGCAGCGAGGCGATCCAGGCGGCCTACCAGCATCTCGAACGGATCGCGGCCGAGCGCAACCTATCGGCCGAGACCCGGGCATTCCTCAACTCCCGCCACGATCACCGCATCCGCCAGGTCCCGGCCGACCTCGACGAAGGCCTCGCACACACAAGGGAGAACAACGACCTGCGCATGGAATTGATCGCCGCCGAGCGCGACTTCCTTTACGAGCTGCTGCGTCAGGGCAAGATCACCGATGAGGCGCGCCGGCGGCTCGAGCGGGAACTCGACCTCGAAGAGGCCACCATTCTGTCGAAGCGCGAAGTGGAGACGCCGCTGTAATGGGCGGGCGTTTATTTCCGCGGCAGATTGCTGCCGCCGGCCCACCAGGTCCGCAGCCGGTACCAGTGACGGCGCAACGCGGCCGACAGGAACGCCAGCACAACGCCGCCGATCAGGATCGGCATCCAAAAAAGCAGCAGGCCGGCCATGGCGAGAAACGCCAGCGCGCCGACGAAGCTGATGATCAACAGGCCGACCAGAATGGAAGGGATGCTGGGCCGCGACAAATAGACACGACGGACGCCGTCGCGCTCATCGACACGCATCCAGACGCCGGACATGCGGCGGGACCCCCGGTTGTCTTGGCCTGGGGGAATGATTTCCGGCTCCACCTGTCGTGTCATCGGCATACTCGCTTCATTACTCCGCCGCGGTTCGCGTTCCGACTCCGTAGCGGCGCTCGATGTAGTCGATCACGAGCTTCTTGAAATCCTGCGAGACCGTCGGGCCACGCAACGTCACGGCCTTCTTGCCGTCGATGAATACTGGCGCGGCGGGGGTCTCGCCAGTGCCGGGCAGCGAGATGCCGATGTCGGCATGCTTGCTCTCGCCCGGTCCATTGACGATGCAGCCCATCACGGCGACGTTCAGCCCTTCAACACCGGGATACTTTTTCTTCCACTCCGGCATCGAGTCGCGAATGAACGATTGGATACCGCCGGCCAGCTCCTGGAACGTGGTCGAGGTGGTGCGCCCGCAGCCGGGACATGCCGCAACCAGCGGCACGAAGGTACGGAAGCCCATGGTCTGCAGGATTTCCTGCGCGACCTTCACCTCGAGCGTGCGGTCACCGTTCGGCTCCGGCGTGAGCGAGACGCGGATGGTGTCGCCAATGCCCTGCTGCAGCAGAATGCCAAGCGCCGACGACGAGGCAACGATGCCCTTGCTGCCCATGCCGGCTTCGGTGAGACCGAGATGGATCGCGTAATCCGAGCGCTTGGCGAGCTCGATATAGACCTGCACCAGGTCCTGCACCGCCGACACCTTGGCGGACAGAATGATTTTGTCGCGCGACAGGCCGATCTCCTCGGCGCGCGCCGCCGACAGCAGCGCCGACTGCACCATCGCCTCGCGGGTGATCTCGCGCGCCTCCTTCGGCGCGTTCGACTTAGAATTCTCATCCATCAGGTGGGTCAGCAATTCCTGATCGAGCGAGCCCCAATTGGCGCCGATGCGCACCGGCTTGTTGTGCTTGATCGCCATTTCGACGATCGAGGAGAACTGACGGTCCTTCTTTTCCTTGAAGCCGACGTTGCCGGGATTGATGCGGTACTTGTCGAGCGCCTCGGCGCAGCCGGGATGATCGGCAAGGAGCTTGTGGCCGATGTAGTGGAAGTCGCCGACGAGCGGCACCTCACAGCCGATCTTGAGCAGCCGCTCCTTGATCTTCGGCACCGCCGCCGCCGCCTCGTCGCGGTCCACCGTGATGCGCACGATCTCGGAACCGGCATTCGCCAGCGCCGCCACCTGGCGGACGGTCGAATCCACATCAGCGGTGTCGGTGTTGGTCATGGACTGCACCACGACCGGCGCTTCGCCGCCCACGGTCACGTTGCCAACCCTGACCGGCACCG
Source organism: Rhodoplanes serenus (assembly GCA_945893145.1). Taxonomy (GTDB): domain Bacteria; phylum Pseudomonadota; class Alphaproteobacteria; order Rhizobiales; family Xanthobacteraceae; genus Z2-YC6860. The sequence goes on from CAMDDZ010000022.1 coordinate 15,371, forward strand.
ACCGGCGCCTTGCCGCCTGCATTCCCGCTTCGATCATCGCAACACCCTAATTGAGCATGGCCTTGTCCGAAAACCGGTACCGACTTTTCGGGGGGTCCTGCTCCGGAGACATATAGCCCTACCGCGGCCGGTTGACGAGTATGAGACCACCCGCCACCAACAGCACAGCAAGCGCAAAAGCGGGCGTCAAAGGCTCGCCCAGCACTAAGTGCCCGGCCGCGACCCCGAACAAGGGGGTCAAAAATGTGAAGGCAGAAAGGCGGCTTGCGGAGAATTTGACGATCAACGCAAACCAAACGCTAAAGGTCGTTCCGACCACGATGGTTTGATAGGCCAGTGAGCCCAAAGCCACTGTGGATGGCATGGCTGTGATGCGCTCGCCGAACGCCAACGCGCCGAGCACCACGATCGGAACACAGGCCACAATCTGGTAGAGCAGCGTCTTTTCCGGCGAAACCCGCGCCAGTGAGCTTGCCTTGATCACCAGCGTGGTGGCGGCCCAGGCCAGCGCCGCGCCGGCCATCATCAGATCGCCCAACAGCTGATATGGCGAATTGGCCGGCGCCGGCACGCCGAACGCCACCAACATGCCGGCGAAGGCGAGCACCAGTCCGCCCCATTGCATCATGTTGAAGCGGTCGCCGGGCAGGAAAATGCGCGCGCCGAGCACGACGAAGAACGGCGCCAGATAGATGAACAGCGTCGCGCGCGAGGCTGCGGTGTAGAGCAGCCCGCGATAGATCAACAAAAACTCGACGCCGAACAACACCCCAGCCACAAGCCCCACCGTCAGCGTGCCATCTCGCGCCGTAATCTGCAGGCCCCGAAAGCGCATCACGCCGAGCACGATGAGGATCGCGAGGCTCGAGCGGATCGTGCATTGAATAAGCGGCGGCACGCCGCCCAAGATGGCGAGCTTGATGGCCGGCTGATTGAAGCCCCAGGTTAGGCACAGAAACACCACCAGCGCCATGCTGGCGGCATCGAGCGGCCGCGTGTGGCTTGCGGGAATACCTGTCATTTCAACGAATCATGCCGCCCGGCAGTGCGAGCAAATTCCGGAAATTTCGATCACCGGCGTCTTCGGTGCGAAGCCCGCCGCGCGTGCCGCGCCCTTCAATTCGCTCGCCACCGCGGCGGAAGCCGCCTCGCCCACCTCGCCGCAGCGCTCGCAGATCAGGAACACGACAAGGTCGCCACTGGCGTGATTGTTGACGCAGGCGACGAAGGCGTTGCGACTCTCGATGCGATGCACCAGCCCGTGCTCGCGCAGGAAGTCGAGCACGCGATAGACCGTGATCGGCGCCGGCCGCGTGCCGTTGGCCGCAGCGCGGTCGATGATCTCATAAGCGCCGAGCGGCTTGTGGTGCTCGAGCAACACCTCGAGCACCCGACGGCGGATGGGCGTGAGCCTCTGTGCGCGTTGCGCGCACAGCGCTTCGGCATGCGCCAGTGCGTCCGCGGTGCAGCGGCCGTGGTCATGATCGGGTGCGAGGAAAACCGGTTGCGGCATGGCTTTTAGAGAAGCGGCGTTGCGAATGGGGCCAACATAGGTCGCCCCCGCCGGAAAGTAACGCCGTCCCCCGACGACAAAGAAAAATGTTGCAATGCAGCATAACAATCGCCACCTTCCGCAGGTCGGCCGTTGTGCTGGCCTGGGGGCGATGACCGATTCATAAGGGATTGTAGATGCTTAAAGGAAAAAGCGCGGTCATTACGGGTTCCACTTCCGGCATCGGCTTGGGCGTCGCCCGGGCCTTGGCGGGCGCCGGCAGCAACGTTGTCCTCAACGGCTTTGGCGACGCAGGCGAGATCGAAAAACTGCGCGCCGGCATCGAAAAAGAGTTCGGCATCAAAGCGCTCTATTCGCCGGCCGACATGACCAAGCCGGTCGAGATCGTCGCCATGGTGAAGATGGCGGAGACGACGCTCGGCGCGGTCGATGTGCTGGTCAACAATGCCGGCATCCAGCACGTCTCCCCGATCGAGGATTTTCCGGTCGAGAAGTGGGACGCCATCATCGCGATCAATTTGGTGTCGGCATTCCACACCATCCGCGCCGCTGTGCCGGGGATGAAGAAGCGAAAATGGGGCCGCATCATCAACACCGCCTCGGCCCACTCGCTCGTCGCTTCGCCGTTCAAGGCAGCCTATGTCACGGCGAAGCATGGGCTCGTCGGTCTGACCAAGACCGTGGCGCTCGAGCTCGCCACCTTCGGCGTCACCGCCAATTGCATTTCGCCGGGCTACGTGTGGACGCCGCTGGTCGAGCGGCAGATCCCCGACCAGATGAAGACGCGCGGGCTGACCGAAGAGCAGGTCAAGCGCGACGTGCTGCTCGCCGCCCAGCCCACCAAGCAATTCGTCACGATCGAGCAAGTGGCGTCGCTCGCGCTCTATCTCGCGTCCGATGCAGCCGCCAACATCACGGGGGCCAACATCTCGATTGACGGTGGCTGGACTGCGCAGTGATGAATCTGCTCAGCCGCGCCTTCGGCCGCCCGCGAGTGTCCGCGCCGGGCGATCCAAAGAAGAAGCGCATCAATCTCGCCCTGCAAGGCGGCGGTGCGCATGGCGCATTCACGTGGGGCGTGCTCGACGAGTTGTTGGGCGACGGACGGATCGAAATCGAAGGCATTTCCGGCACCTCGGCGGGTGCGGTCAACGCCGTGATGGTGGCGGATGGGCTCGCACGTGGCGGGCCTGAGGAGGCGCGCAAGCGCCTCGCCGAATTCTGGCGCGCCGTGAGCCGCGACGGCGAGCTCTCCACCATGCATCGCGCGGTGGCGGACCGGCTGTTCTCGCTTCTTCCGATGACGGGCGCGCCGATCCAAAACTGGTTCGGCGCGGTATCGCGCTATCTGTCGCCCTACGACCTCAACCCGCTCAACATCAATCCGTTGAAGGGCCTGGTCGATCGGCTGGTCGATTTCGACGCGGTGCGCAAAAGCCCGCTCCAGCTTTTCATCGCCGCCACCAACGTCAACACCGGGCGGCTGCGCGTTTTCGCGCGCGACAAGATCGACGCCACCGCGGTGATGGCGTCGGCAGCGCTGCCGCTTGTTTTTCACGCGGTCGAAATTGACGGCGCGCCCTATTGGGACGGCGGCTACACGGCCAACCCCCCGATCTATCCGTTTTTCCGCACCACGCAGACCGAAGATGTGCTGGTGGTGCAGATCAATCCGGTGACACGCACCGGGACACCGAAGTCGTCACAGGAAATTATCAATCGCGTCAACGAAATCACTTTCAACGCGTCGCTGCTGGCGGAATATCGCGCCATCGAATTCGTCAGCCGCTTGATCGACCAGGGACGGCTCCCGCGCGGCACCGGTCCCGGCGAATACCGGCGCATCAACGTGCATCGGATCGATCTGGGATTCATCGGCAAGAAGCTGACGCCGGCGAGCCGTCTGAACACCGATTTCGACTTCTTCGAGATGCTGCATCGCGCCGGGCGCCGCGCCGCGCGGCGCTTCCTCGGCACGCATTTCGACGATATCGGGGTGCGCAGCACCCTCGACCTGCGCACCGAAATGCGAGGAGAGCGCGAGGAGGCGCTGCCGGCCGACCTAGCGCAGTCGGCCTGAACGGCGGCTAGTTCGGCTCGATCCCCGCCGCCTTGGTGACATCGCGCCAGCGCGTGATCTCGGTTTCGATCAGCTTGCCGAACTCCGCCGGGGTCGATTGCGCAGCGAGCGCGCCGATGTTCTCGAGCTTCTTGATCACATCGTCGCTCGACAGCACCTGGTTGAGCGCCTTCGATGTCTTCTCGACGATCGCCGCCGGCACTCCCGCTGGATAGACCAGCCCATACCAGCCCAACACGTCGAAGCCCGGGACACCTGATTCGGCGATGGTCGGGACATCGGGTATCGAGGGCCAGCGCTGCGGCGTCGCGACCGCAAGGATGCGGAGATCGCCCGAGGCGACCTGGCCACGCACCGCATGGGCCAGATCGATCGCATAGGCGACGTCCTTCCGCAGCAGAGCGGTCACCAGCTCACCGGTGGTGCGGAACGAGACCGCCTGCGTTTGGATGCCGGCGCGCTGGCGCAGCAATTCGGCGGTGAGATGCTGGGTCGATCCGACACCCACGGTGCCGTAATTCAGCTTGCCGGGTTCGCTCTTGGCCAGCGCAATCAGCTCTTGCAGGTTTTTCGCCGGGAAGTCCTTTTGCACCAGCACCACGAAGGCGGAGCGGCCGACGATCCCGACCGGCGCAAAATCCTTGATGGCGTCGTAGGCTTGCGACTTGATCATCACCGCCGACACCGTGTGCCCCGTGCTTATCATCAGCGCGCTGTAGCCATCCTTGGGGCCCTTGGCGACGATATCGCCCGCGATGGTGCCGCCGGCGCCCGGCTTGTTCTCGATCACGACGCTGGTGCCCAGAAGCTTAGCCAACGGCTCGGAGATGATGCGGGCCGCCACATCGGTGCCGCCGCCAGCACCGAAGCCGACCATGATGCGGAGAGGGCGCGACGGCCAATCCTGCGCCGTGGCCGGCAGGGCGGGCAGCGCAAAGGCCAGCGCCGCAATGGCGAGTTTGGCAGCCGGTGACATGATGTGTTCCTCCCCAGTTCCCACTCGACAGCAAACGCGCCGCGCCGCGCAGGGTCAAGCGCGGCGTTGTGCTAGATTGCCGCAATGCTTGACCCCTTGCTCACGGCCGAGATTGGCGCGGCGCGGCTCGACATTGTCGTCGCCGACATCACGACACTCGACGTCGACGCTATCGTGAATGCGGCGAAAACCTCGTTGCTTGGCGGGGGCGGCGTGGACGGCGCGATCCATCGCGCCGCCGGTCCCGATCTGCTGAAGGAGTGCCAGACGCTCGGCGGCTGCCCGACCGGCTCGGCCAAGATGACCAAGGGCTATCGCCTGAAAGCCAAGCACGTCATCCACGCGGTCGGCCCGGTGTGGCAGGGCGGCGGGCAAGGCGAAGCCGACACGCTGTCGACTTGCTACAGTATTGCGATCGACTTGGCCGGTAGCGCGGGGCTGCGATCGATTGCGTTTCCGGCGATCTCGACTGGCGTCTATCGGTTTCCGGCCGGTCTCGCCGCCGACATCGCGGTCGCCACAGTGGCGGCGGAGATCGCCCGGTATCCGCGCGGCATCACGCAGGTGGTGTTCTGCTGTTTCTCCAAGGAGTCAGCGGAGCACCACATGAATGCATTCGCGGAGTTGGGGCTGGCGTAGCGTTCGACCGGCCAGCTACGTCTTCGGCGCCTCGTCCAGCTTGACCACCCAGCCTTCGAGTCCCGGCTTCGCGGCCGGATAGGACGCCGTGACGGCCGGATCGTGGCCCGGCACGATGTGGGCGCGCGAGGGCGCGAGCCGCTTCAGTGTCTCATAGCCCTCAAGCACCTCGGCGATGTTGTAGGTGGTCGGGAAAATCCGCATCTCGTCGAGATGCGGCGCGAGATGCACCGCATCGGATGCCAGCACCACCGGACCACGCTTGGTCTTCACCACCACGCTCTGTAAGCCTTTGGCGTGGCCACCGATGTGATGCACCGTGACGCCCGGAGCGATCTCGTCGACGCCGTTGTGATAACGCACCCGGCCGGCAAACAGCTTGCGCACCATCGCGACGACGTAATCCTCTTCATAGGAGGCACGGAGCTGGTTGTGACACATGCACCGGCCCGTGCACATTTCCATCTCCTTGTCCTGAACGTGATAGGTCGCGTTCGGGAAGATGTCGAAATTGCCGCAATGGTCGTAGTGCATGTGGCTGATGATGACGGTGTCGATCTTGTCAGGATCGACGCCGACCGCCTTGAGCCCATCGCGCAGCGGCTTGGTGTGGGTGCGGCCGCGCCGCTTTCCCACCACCTCATCGAAGCCGGTGTCGAGGATGATGGTTCGCTTCGGACTCTTGATCGCATAAACAAAGTAATCGAGCGGCTGAATGATATCGTGCGGGTCGCCGCCGATAAAGTTCTCCGCCGCTTTGCGCGGATGGTGCGCGTATTTGACCGCGAAGACTTCATAAATCTCGTCGCTCATGTGCGTCCCCCTCAAGCCTTCTTCTTCGCGCGCATCTGTATGCCGGCGCTCTTTTCGACCGTCTTGGCGAGCTCGGTGAAATCGCTATTGGCGCCATGCTCGGCCAGCGCCTTTTCCCATAGGCGGCCGACCGCGGACGCCACCTCGACGGGGATGCCGTAGTCCTCGGCTTCCGACAGGAACAGCCGCACATCCTTCACCATCAACGCCATGCCGAAGCCGTAGTCGAATGTGCCGGGCAGCACCGAGCGTGGAAACTTCTGCGTGGTGGCCGTGTTCATGCCGCTGCCGGCGTTGATTACGTCGCACATCAGGCTCGGATCGAGCCCGGCCTTCACGCCCATCGCGATCGCCTCTGAGCTTGCCGCCATGCCGGTGGCGGAAAGAAAATTGTTGGCGAGCTTCATGCTCTGCGCCATGCCGGGCTTGTCGCCGCAGTAGAACACCTTGCCGAACACCTGAAGAGCCGGCGTGACCAGATCGACGTCGTCTTTCGGGCCGGACGTCATGACGGCGAGTGTGCCCTTCTCGGCGCCGGCGACGCCGCCCGACACCGGGCAGTCGATCTGCACGATGCCGCGCTTGTGCATGATCTCGGCAGTTCGGATCGCGGCGCGCGAGCCGGTGGTGGACAGGTCGATGTAGCGCTTCACGCGATTGCCGCGCGTGATGCCGTCCTCGCCGTCGACCACTTTCATGCCGACGTCGAGCGAGGGCAGTGACGTCATCACGGTCTCAACGCGGCTCGCGACGTCAGCCGGCGACTTCGCCGCGGTTGCCCCCAACTTGACCAGCGTGTCCACCGCCTCCTTGCGGACGTCGAACACCGTGACCTGATGACCGGCCTCGACGAGGCGGCGGCTCATGGGACCGCCCATGTTGCCGAGGCCGATGAACCCGATTTCCATTCCAATCCTCCCGATTTCTTTTGGCTTCACGCGCTGGCGTCTTCGCAACAGTGCCCGACCGCAGCGCGCACGTCACCACAAGCGGGCGCCGGCCGGGTCACACCCGCTCCACGGCGCTCCAAGCAGGCTTGATGAATATCATAAGCCAGCTTATATTATCGTGACATAGGAAATGATGCGCAATGCCCTCACGCAGCCGAAATCGTGAAATTCTCTTTCTTATCAGCGATGTAGGGCGCCTGCTGCGAACCTACGCCGACCACAAGGCGCGCCAGTTCGGCATGACCCGGGCGCAGTGGGCGGTGCTGCTGCGGCTTGAGCGCCGCGAAGGCCTCAAACAATCGGACCTCGCCGAAGACCTCGACCTCCAGCCGATCACGCTCACTCGGCTGGTCGACCGGCTTTGCGAAAGCGGACTGATCGAGCGCCGGCCCGATCCGGTGGATCGGCGCGCCAAGCGTCTCTATCTGACGCCGGCCGCCCACCCGCTGCTCGATCGCATCGCGGGTCCGATCGAAGAAATCGCCGAAAACGTGCTCACGGGGTTCGACCCCGCCGAAGCAGGCGTGTTGCTTACACAACTCGAGCTGGCACGCGAAAACCTGAAGCGCGCGATCGCCGGCAAAACTCAGGACGCGGTGAAGCGTTATGGCTGAGCCCTCACTCAAACTCGTTCCCGACGCGCCGAGCGTCGCCGACCGTGCCAAGGATTTCGCCAACAAGTCGTTCGCGCGGATGCCACGCAAGCGCCTGCGCATGATCCTGCTCGTGATCTTGCCAATGATTGCGGTTGCGATCGGCCTGGGGTTCTACCTGACCAGCGGCCGCTACATCTCGACCGATAACGCCAATGTCGGCGCCCAGAAGGTCCTGATCACGCCGGATATCTCCGGCAAGATCGCGCGCACGCTGGTGCGCGAGGGCCAGCGCGTCAAGGCAGGCGACGAAGTCTTCTTGATCGATCCGCAGCCGTTCCAGATCGCGGTCGCACAGGCTGAAGCCAGGCTTGCGACCGTGCGGACCGACTTCGCGGTGCTCAAATCCAATCTGCAGTCGTTCACCAAGCTCGCGGAGTTGACGCAGGAGAACACCGTCATCAGACAGCGCGACCTCGAACGCAAACAGCTGCTGATGACCAATCGGACCGGTTCGCAGGCCGACCTCGACATTTCGCAGGGCGTGCTGGTCCTGGCGCAGCAACAGGCGCAGACCGCGCTCCAGCGCAAGAATGAAGCGCTCAACCAGCTGCTCGGCAATCCCGATCTGCCGATCGAGCAATATCCCGCCTTCATGCAGGCGCGCGCGGCACTCGATCAGGCGCAGCGCGATCTCGACCACACGGTTCTGCGCGCGCCGATCGACGGTACCGCCACGCAAGTGGACAACATCCAGCTTGGTCGCTTTGTCATCGCAGGCACTCCGATGTTTGCCGTGATCGAGGACAGTGCACCATGGGTCGATGCCAACCCGAAGGAAACCGACATCACGCACCTTCAGATTGGCCAGCGCGCGACCGTCGTGATCGACACGTTCCCGGGCCACACGTTTGCAGGCACGGTCATCGCGGTCAGCCCCGGCACCGGCGCGCAGTTCGCAATCCTGCCGCCGCAAAACGCCAGCGGCAATTGGGTCAAGATCGTGCAGCGCGTGCCGGTCCGCATCCAGCTCGACCGCGATCCGAAAGCGAGCCAATTGCGCGCCGGCATGAGCGCCTATGTCGAGATCGACACCGGCCGTCAGCGCACCGTGCTCGGATCGATCTTCGGCGCTAGCAACACGGTGGCGGCCCAGGAGACGAAGTGACCACCCTGCCCATGATCGCCGGCATGAGCCCGACCACTCGTCGCGCGCTGGTCACGGCGTGCACCATGAGCGCCACGATCATGCAGGCGCTCGACGCCACGGTCGCCAACGTGTCACTGCCCTACATGCAGGGAAGCCTTTCCGCCTCGCTCGATCAGATCAACTGGGTGCTGACGTCCTACATCGTGGCGGCCGCCATCATGACGGCGCCGGTGGCCTGGATGGCGGATCGCTTCGGCCGCAAGCGCGTGTTCGTTGTCTGCGCCATTGGCTTCACCGTTGCGTCGCTGCTCTGCGCGCTGGCGCAGGACATCACCAGCATTGTCGCCGCGCGGCTGTTGCAGGGCGCGTTCGGCGCAGCCCTGGTGCCGCTATCGCAATCAGTAATGCTCGATTCCTATCCGCCCGAGCAGCGCGGTTCCGCGATGGCGATCTGGGGCATGGGCGTAATGCTTGGCCCGATCCTGGGGCCTGCGATCGGCGCCTTCCTGACCGATCATTACTCTTGGCACTGGGTGTTCCTGATCAATCTGCCGATTGGCGCCGTCACGGTGATCGGGCTCTTGCTGTTCCTGGAGGAGAGCAAGACTCAGACGCATTTGCGCTTCGACTGGTTCGGCTTCGCTGCGCTGGCGATCGGCATCGGCGCGCTGCAACTGATCCTCGACCGCGGCGAGCAGGTCGGCTGGTTCGGCTCGACCGAGATCATCATCGAGGCGATCGTCTCGGTCGCGGGCTTCTATTATTTCTTCGCGCACTCGCTCACCACCGATGAGCCGTTCGTGCGCTTCGAGGTGTTCAAGGACCGCAATTTCCTGGCCGGTTGCTTGTTCATGGCGGTGGTCGGCATGGGGCTGTTCGGCACGATGGCGCTGGTGACGCCGTTCACCCAGCAATTGCTCGGCTACCCGATCATGACCGCGGGCCTCGTGCTCGGCTCGCGGGGCGTCGGGACGCTAATCGCCATGCTGATGGTCGGCCGGCTGCTGAAATACTTCGAGGCCCGCACCATGGTGCTGGTCGGCCTCGTGCTGATGGCCGGCACGCTCTATCAGATGATCGGCTTCACCAACTACACCTCGACCCGCACCATTGTGACCGTCGGTGTCTTTCAGGGCGCGGGTATCGGCTTCGTCTTTGTGGCGCTCAGCACTGCGTCGTTCACGACGCTGCCCAACCATTTGCGCACCAGTGGCACCGCGCTGCTGACGCTGATTCGCAATCTGGGCTCCGCCGGCGGCATTTCGCTGATGATCTCAAACCTCACCGGCAAGACCAGCGAGATGCACGCGCGTCTCGTGGAGCATATCACGCCGTTCAACGACGCCCTGCGGCAGGCCGGCGCGCTGATCGATATCAACACCGATCAGGGCCGCGCCGTGCTCGATGGCATTGTGACGCAACAAGCGTCGGTGATTGCTTACCAGAACGACTTCATGCTGCTGATGATCTTGACGCTCGCCACCATGCCGTTCGTGCTGTTCATCGGCACAACGCGCACGACACGCCCACCAAGCGCGGCGCACGTCGAGATCTAGCGCGTTTTTCCCGCGGCGCCGAACTCGGCCCTGATTTTCTCGCTGTGCTCACCGATTTTCGGCACCGCGCCGTAGCGCCGCGGCTCGCCGGCGTGTTGCGCGGCCGGCGCCGGATAGGAAACCGGTCCGGACGGGGAGTCTATCGTGATGCGGCGCAGATGCGGATGGCGCCCGAGCTCCGCCGGGCCGTTGACGCGGCCGAACGCAATGTCGTTCGCGGTGAGCCGCTCGCTCAGCGGCCCGACATCGACCGCGCCAAACACCTGGGCGACTCTGCCGTCGGTCTCGGGCCTACGCTTCACGCGCTCGACGTTAGTGGCGAAGTTGGGATCGGCGGCGAGCGCCTTGTCGCCCATCACCTTCTCGGCCAGCACGCGCCATTCGCGGTCGCTCTGGATCGAAATCAAAATATCGGCGCCGTCACGGGTCTTGAACACGCCGTAAGGCGAGATCGAAGTGTGGGCGAGGCCCATGCGCTTGGGCGGCGCGCCACCTTCGTGTTGCAGGAGCGGCACCGTCATCCAGTCTGCCATGCCGTCGAACATCGACACCGCAATCGCGCGCCCTTCACCGGTGCGCCCGCGCACAATCAGCGCCTCCAGCACCGCCTCGTAGGCGTTGAGGCCTGCCGCGACATCGCAGATCGACACGCCGACGCGCGCCGGCGCCTCGGGTCCGCCGGTCACGGAGGCCACGCCGGACTCTGCCTGGATCAGCATGTCGTAGGCCTTGCGTGCCGCATAAGGGCCGTCGTCGCCATAGCCCGACACCGAGCAGACAATTAACCGCGGATAATCCCGCCGCAGCCGCTCGACCGCGAAGCCGAGCTTCGCTGCGGCGCCGGGTTTGAGGTTTTGGATAAACACATCGGCCTTCGCCAACATGGCTTCGAGCAGCGTCTTGTCGTCGGCCTTGGCGAGATCGAGCACCACCGATTGCTTGCCGCGGTTGAGCCAGACGAAATAGCTGCACTCGCCGTGGACCAAATGATCGTACTCGCGCGCGAAGTCGCCCTCCGGCCGCTCGATCTTGATGACGCGCGCGCCGGCATCCGCGAGTTTGCACGAGCACATCGGCGCGGCGACCGCCTGCTCGAGTGAGACGACGAATAGGCCTTCGAGCGGGAGCGCCACGGCTTACCTCTCAGTACGACCGCGGCAGGCCGAGCACGTGCTCGGCGATATAGGACAGCACGAGATTGGTCGAGATCGGCGCGACCGTATAGAGCCGCGTCTCGCGGAACTTGCGCTCGATGTCGAACTCCTCGGCAAAGCCGAAACCGCCGTGGGTCTGCAGGCACATGTCGGCCGCGGCCCAGGACGCTTCGGCGGCGAGCTGCTTCGCCATGTTGGCCTCCGCGCCGCAATCCTTGCCGGATTCGTAGAGTGCGGCCGCTTCGCGCACCATCAGCTCGGCGCCGCGCATCTGCATATAGGCGCGCGCGATGGGAAACTGCACACCCTGGTTCTGCCCAATGGGCCGGCCGAACAACACGCGCTCCTTGGCATAGGCCGACGCTTTCTCGACGAACCACTTGGCGTCGCCAATGCATTCCGACGCAATCAGAATGCGCTCGGCGTTCATGCCGGCGAGGATGTAACGGAAACCCTGGCCCTCCTCGCCGATCAGGTTCTCGGCTGGCACCTGCATGTTGTCGAAGAACACTTCGGTGGTGGCGTGGTTCATCATCGTGCGGATCGGACGGATGGTGAGGCCCTTCACGGTCCGCATATCGACCACGAACACCGACAGACCCTCGGTGCGCTTCTTGGCCTGCTCGCGCGGCGTGGTGCGTGCCAGCAGCAACATCAGGTCAGAATGCTCGGCGCGCGAGGTCCAGAGCTTCTGGCCGCTCACTACATAGGTGCTGTTGCCATCGCGCACCGCCGTCGTCCGCAGCGACAAGGTGTCTGTGCCCGAGGTCGGCTCGGTGACGCCGAACGCCTGCAGGCGCAATTCACCCTTGGCGATACCCGGCAGCCAGCGCTGCTTTTGCTCGGCGCTGCCGTGCCGCAGCAGCGTGCCCATGGTGTACATCTGCGCGTGGCAGGCCGCGCCATTGCAGCCCGCGGCGTGGATTTCCTCCATGATGGCGGCTGCCGCCGTCATGGTGAGTCCGCTGCCGCCATATTCCTCAGGGATGAGCGCAGCCAGGAACCCCGCTTCGGTCAGCGCCTTGACGAACTCGCCCGGATAGGCGCGCTCGCGGTCGAGCTTGCGCCAATACTCGCCCGGGAAGCCCGCGCACAGGGCCCGAACCGCTTCACGGATCGGAGCGAGGTCGGTATCGCTCACGGGCGAACCTCGACGCGGCCGTTGTTCATCACCACGACATTCCGATCCGGCACCGAGGCGCGGAAGCTGACCACATGGCCGTCGCGCCACATCTCGGTGCGGATGGTCTCGCCGGGAAACACCGGCGACGAGAACCGGCCGGCGAATGAAACGACCCGCGCCGGATCGTAGTCGCAGACGCTTCTCAGGAGCGCGTGGCCGACGACGCCGAACGTGCCGAGCCCGTGCAAGATCGGCTTCGGATAGCCCGCCGCCTTCGCCACCTCGGGATCGATATGCAGCGGATTCCGATCCGCCGAGAGCCGATAGATCATCGCCTGCTCGGGCCGCGTGCCGAGATCGCAGGTGAGGTCGGGCGCCCGCTCGGGGATTTTGTGCACCGGCAGGCTCTCGCGCGGCGGACCACCGAAGCCTCCGTCGGCACGGCAAAACGTGGTCTGCGTCACGGTCGCGATCAGCGTGCCGCTCGCTTTGTCGGTGACCTTGCGCTCGGTATAGACCAGCGCGCCCTTGCCGGCGCCCTTGTCGATCACCTCGACGATACGGGTTTTACCGATCACCGTGCCGTTGGGCTTGAGCGGCGCGTGCAGCGTGAAGCCTTGCTCGCCGTTGACGATCTTCACCCAGTCGATACCGGTGTCGAGCTCGCGCACCCAAAAACCCGGATAGCCGAGCACGCAGCAAAACGACGGTAGCGGCTTGAGATTCTTCTCATAGACGAAATCGAGCTGCTTCAGGTCGAGCGGATCGTGGCCGAGGCCCACGCCGAGCGCGTAGAGCATCGTGTCCTTGTCGGTATAGGTGTGCTCGACGTCGGCGATCTTCAGGGCGAGCAGCTTGTCGTAGTCGATGGCCATCAGATCGGGTCCCAGGAAAACACCTCGCCGGAGCGGTCGAGCGGGGTGAACGAGGGGCCGAACGCACCCTTGAGCTGCTGATCGAGCTTTTCCGGCGTCCAGCCATCGGCGCGGTGGATCGAGCGGATCGGTCGCGGCTGGTTGAACAGGAAAATCTCATTATTGCGCACCGAGAGAATTTGTCCGGAGACGCCGGCGGCGCGGTCGGAGCCGAGATAGACCACGAGCGGTGCGATTTTCTCCGGCGTCATCTGCTGCAACCGTTCGACGCGCTTTTTCTCGTCCTCGGTTTCGGTCGGGATCGAGCCGATCATGCGGCCCCAGGCGAATGGCGCAATCGCATTCGAGCGGACGTTGAAGCGCTGCATGTCGAGGGCGATGCCACGCGACAGGCCGACGATGCCCATCTTGGCCGCCATGTAATTGGCCTGGCCGAAGTTGCCGATCAGGCCCGAGGTCGATGTCATGTGGATCATCGAGCCGGAATTCTGCTCGCGGAAATGCGTGGCGCAGGCGCGGCTCATGGAGAATGAGCCGTGTAGGTGGACCCCGATCACGTCGGACCAGTCCGACCAGCTCATGCGATGAAAAATCTTGTCGCGCAGAATACCGGCGTTGTTGACAAGGATATCGACGCGGCCGAAGGCGTCGAGGGCAGCCTTCACGATCTGATCGGCGTTCTGCGGCTCGCCGATCGAGAGCGTGGAGGCAATCGCCTGGCCACCGGCCTTCTTGATCTCATCGACCACCTGTTGGGCGGGGCCGGTGTCGCCCCCTGAACCGTCGAGCGCAGCCCCCACGTCATTGACGAGAACCTTGGCGCCCTCCTGCGCCATCATCATCGCAATGGCGCGGCCGATGCCGCGGCCCGCGCCGGTGACAATGGCGACTTTTCCCTCGACGATTCCTGGCATTGAAAACGCATCCCTCTCCGCTGTCGTCCCGGCCGAGCGCCCGAAGGGCGCGCGAGCCGGGACTCATAACCACTGGAGCCTATTCTATTGCAAAGCCGGTGTTCATGGGTCCCCGCCTTTGCGGGGACGACACCTAAGAATGCCGCACCGGCGGCGAAAATTCACCGGCCCCAAACCTCGTCAGCAACCTCGACGATCATCCGGAGCTTCGACCATTGCTCATCCTCGGTGAGCACGTTGCCCTCTTCGGTGGAGGCAAAGCCGCATTGCGGCGAGAGCGCGAGCTGGTCGAGCGGCACAAACTTCGCCGCCTCATCGATGCGGCGCTTGATCGCGTCCTTGGATTCGAGCTTGCCGGACTTCGAGGTGACCAGGCCCAGCACCACGATCTTGCCCTTGGGCACCAGGCGCAGCGGCTCGAAGCCGCCGGCGCGCTCGCTGTCGTACTCCATGAAATAGCCGTGCACGTTGGTGCGGTTGAACAGCACCTCGGCCTCTGCGTCGTAGCCGCCCGCACCCATGAAGGTCGATTTGTAGTTGCCGCGGCACAGATGCATCGTGATCGTCATGTCGGCCGGAATGTCCGACATCGCGGCGTTGATCAGGTCGGCATAGAGCGGCCCGAGCTTCTCGGGATCGTCGCCACGCTTGGTCATCTGATTGCGATACTTCGGATCGCACAACATGGCGATGAAGACTTCGTCGAGTTGCAAATAGCGGCAGCCGGCATCGGCAAAGCCGCGCACCGCCTTCTTGTATGCATTGCCGAGATCGTCCCAGAAGCGGTCCATCGCCGGATAAGTTTTCTGGTCGATCGGCGTCTTCATCGGCCGGCCGTAGATCGCCGACGGCGCCGGAATGGTGATCTTCGGCGTCCGCTTGGTGTGAGCGGCTACAAACTTGAAATGCTCGACCATCGGGTGCGGCCCGGCCATGCCGAGCTTGCCGGTGACCTGCACGCCCTCGTTACGCGTGGCTACACCCGAGAAGGCGACACCTGAGTCCATCACGTGCTTGGACGCGCCACCGAGGCCCCAGAGGAAATCGAGATGCCACCATGAGCGGCGGAACTCGCCATCCGTAATCGCCTGTAGGCCGACGTCCTCCTGCTTCTTGATGACGCGCTCGATCTCGCGGTCCTCGATGTCCTGCAACGCCTGCGCCGTGATCTCGCCCTTGGCGCGCTTGGCGCGCGCCTCATGCAGCACCTTGGGACGCAACAGGCTACCGACGTGGTCGGCGCGAAACGGTGGTTTTGTTCTTTTCATTTCCAGACCTCGTCTGCGATCTCCACGATCATGCGGAGCTTGGCCCATTGCTCTTCCTCGGCGAGGATATTGCCCTCCTCGCTGGAGGCAAAGCCGCATTGCGGCGAGAGGCAAAGCTGATCGAGCGGCACGAATTTGGCGGCCTGGTCGATGCGGCGCTTGATAGCGTCTTTAGATTCCAGCGTCCCGGTCTTCGACGTCACCAGTCCGAGCACCACCTGCTTGCCCTTCGGCACGAAGCGGAGCGGCTCGAAGCCGCCGGCGCGCTCGCTGTCGAACTCCATGAAATAGCCGTGGACCTTGATCGTGTTGAACATCACCTCGGCTACCGGCTCGTACCCGCCAGACGCAATGAAGGTCGAGCGGAAATTACCGCGGCACAGGTGCATCGTGATGGTCATGTCGTCCGGAATGTCCGACATCGCTGCGTTGATCATGCCCGCATAGGCGTGCAGCAGCGCATTCGGGTCTTCACCGCGATCCTTGACCTGCTGGATCAGCTTCGGATCACACAGATAGGTCAGGTTGACCTCGTCCATTTGCAGATAGCGGCAGCCGGCGTCGGCGAAAGCCCGCACGCACCTGCGATAGGTCTGACCGAGATCGCGGTAGAACTCGTCCATGTCGGGATAGATGGCGGCCGGCACCGCGTCGCGGCCGTCGCGGAAATGCACCGCTGACGGCGACGGGATCGTCATCTTCGGCGTCTGCCTGGTGTGAGCCTTCAGAAAGCGGAAATGCTCGATCATCGGGTGGGTGTCGAAGTCGCCAAGCTTGCGCGCCACCCGAACGAGAACTTGCTGCGGCTGGACGCCGCCCTGGAACGCGACCTTGCGCCTGCCGGAATAGGTCTCGATACCGGGCAGCGCGGCGACGAAATCGGTCTGCCATGATTTGCGGCGGTTTTCGCCGTCGGTGATCGATTGCAGCCCGATCGCCTCCTGCTTGCCAATCAGGGCTTCGATCTCGCGATCCTCGACGGCCTTGAACTGTTCGGCCGAAATGTCACCGCTGGCGCGTTTGACGCGCGCGTCCTTCAGGACGGCCGAGCGCAGCAGGCTGCCGACCTGATCGGCGCGAAACGGGGGCTTGGTGCGTTGCACAGGGCTATCTCCCCCAAACCTCGTCGGCGACCTCGGCAATCATCCGCAGCTTCGCCCATTGCTCCTCCTCGGCGAGCAGATTGCCCTCCTCGGTCGAAGCAAAGCCGCATTGCGGCGATAGGCAAAGCTGGTCGAGTGGAATGTATTGCGCCGCCTGGTCGATGCGGCGCTTGAGGTCGTCCTTCGATTCAAGTGTGCCGCTCTTGCTGGTGACGAGACCGAGCACCACCTGCTTGCCCTTCGGCACGAAGCGGAGCGGCTCGAAGCCGCCGGCGCGTTCGCTGTCGTATTCCATGAAATAGGCTTGAATCTTGATCTCGTTGAACAGGATTTCGGCCACCGGCTCGTAGCCGCCCGACGCCACGAAGGTCGATTGGAAATTGCCACGGCACAAATGCATCGCAGTGGTCATGTCGGCAGGCACGTCCGAGATCGCCGCGTTGATCATCTTGGCATAGTCGTGCGGCATCCGGTTGGGATCGTCGCCGCGCTCCGTGACCTGCTGGCGCAGTTTCGGATCGCAGAGGTAAGTGAAGTTCACCTCGTCGAGTTGGATGTAGCGGCAGCCGGCATCGGCAAACGCGCGCACCGCCTTGCGATAGCTTTCGCCAAGGTCGCGGTAGAAATCGTCCATGTCCGGATAGATCTCGACGGGCACCGCCGAACGGCCGTAGCGGAAGTGCATCGACGACGGCGACGGAATCGTCATCTTCGGCGTCTGCTTGGTGTGCGCCTGGACGAACTTGAAATGCTCGATCATCGGATGCGGCGCGTAATCGCCGAGCTTGCCGATGACACGGACCATCATCGGACGCGGCTGCCGGCCCTGGAACTTGATCTTACGCTCGCCGAGATAGGTTTCCGCGCCGATCAGCTTGCCGAGGAAATCGTAGTTCCAGAATGCGCGCCGGTATTCGCCATCGGTGATGGACTTCAGGCCGGCCGATTCCTGTTTCTTGATGGCGGCTTCGATCTCGCGATCCTCGACCGCTTTCAGCTGCTCGGCCGTGATCTCGTTCTTCTCGCGCTTAGCTCGCGCCTCTTTCAAAGCGGCCGGACGCAGCAGGCTGCCGACGTGGTCGGCGCGGAAGGGAGGCTTGGTGCGCTGCATAAACACTCCACTCGTGTCCCGGCCAAGCGCGCGCTTGCGAGCGCGAGCCGGGACCCCGGTTCTTAGAAAGCTGGGTCCCGGGTCTGTAGCGCACCACTTCGTGCTGCGCTGCGCCCGGGACAAGAGACCCTTACCGGCCCCACACCTCGTCGGCCAATTCCACGATCATCCGCAGCTTCGCCCATTGCTCGTCCTCGGCAAGGACGTTGCCCTCCTCTGTCGAGGCAAAGCCGCACTGCGGCGAGAGGCAAAGCTGATCGAGCGCGACATATTTGGTCGCCTCGTCGATGCGCCGCTTGATGGAATCCTTGCTTTCAAGCTTGCCGCTCTTGGAGGTGACTAGCCCAAGCACCACAATCTTGTTGCCCTTGGGGAGAAAGCGCAGCGGCTCGAAGCCGCCCGAGCGCTCGGTGTCATACTCCAGGAAATAGCCGTCGAGCTTGACCTCGCCGAGCAGCCGCTCGGCGACGAACTCGTAACCGCCGCTTGCGATGAACGTCGAGCGGAAGTTGCCGCGGCAGGAGTGCATGGAGACGACCATATCGACCGGCTTGCCCTCGAGCGCTTTGTTGGTCATCGCGGCGTATTTGGCCGGCAGCGAATCTGGGTCGTCGCCGCGGCCCTTGGATTTCTCGCGCTCCTTCGGGTCGCAGATCATCGACCAGGCGGTATCGTCCATCTGGAGATAACGGCAGCCGGCGTCATATAAGGCGCGGATCGCCTTCTGATAGGCCTTGGCGACATCGTCGAAATAGGCGTCGAGTTCGGGATAGGTCTTCCGGTCGATCGAGCCACGGCCCTGGCGAAAATGCAGCGTGCTCGGTGCCGGAATGGTCATCTTCGGCGTCACCTTGGTGTGAGCTTTCAGAAACTTGAAATGCTCGACGTGCGGATGGCTGGTGAAGCCGATCTTGCCGGTGACGCGCACGCTTTCCGCCTTAGTGACGACGCCGGCGAACTGGATGCCCTCGCCGACCGTATAAAGCTCAACGTTGTCGAGGCCTTTATAAAAATCGAACTGCCACCAGGAACGGCGAAACTCGCCGTCGGTGGCAAGCTTGAGGCCCACGTCCTCCTGCTTCTTGATGGCCTTCTCGATCTCGCGGTCCTCTATCTCGCGAAGCTGCGCGTCGGTGATTTTCTTCTCCGCATGCTTGGCCCGCGCCTCCTTAAGCGGCACGGGACGCAACAGGCTGCCGACGTGATCGGCGCGAAACGGCGGCGTGGTGCGGGGCGCCATTACTTGCCCCAAACCTCTTCGGCGATCTCGACGACTTCGCGCATCTTCGCCCACTGCTGCTGCTCGGTCAGCACATTGCCTTCCTCGGTGGAGGCGAAGCCGCATTGCGGGCTGAGCGCCATCTGTTCCATCGGCATGAACTTCGCCGCTTCATCAAGCCGGCGCTTCACGGTGTCCTTGCTTTCGAGCGTGCCGCTCTTGGAGGTGATGACGCCGACCACAACGATCTTGTTGCCCTTCGGCAGGAAGCGGAGCGGCTCGAAGCCGCCGGCACGATCGCTGTCGTATTCCAGGAAGTAGCCGTCGAAGTTGCATTTGGCGAGCAGCCGCTCAGCCACCGGCTCGTAGCCGCCGGATGAAATCCAGGTCGAGCGGAAATTGCCACGGCAGATGTGGGTCGTGATCGTCATGTCGGCTGGCTTGTCTTTCAGCGAGTCGTTGATGACGCGCGTGTAGTCGTCGGCCAGCGTCGCGACATTCATGCCGCGCTCCTTGGCCTTCTTCATCTCGACATCCGAGCAGAGATAGGCCCAGGCGGTGTCGTCGAACTGCAGGTAGCGGCAGCCGGCGTCATAGAACGCCTTCACGGCCTGGCGATAGGCCGCCGAGAGGTCAGAGAAGATCGCGTCGTTGTTTGGATAGGCCTTCTTGTCGACCGCGTTGGGCTCCAGACGGAAATGCAGCACCGTCGGCGACGGGATGCACATCTTTGGCATCACCTTGGTGTGCTGCTTCACGAACTTGAAGTGATCGAGCATCGGATGATTGCTGAAGCCGATCTTGCCGGTGACACGGATGCCTTTCGGCTTGGTCTGCACACCTTGGAACTGGATGCCGTGGTCCATCTCATAGACCTCGACGTTGTCCAGGCCGTTGTAGAAATCGTAATGCCAGAACATCCGGCGGTATTCGCCATCGGTCGCGCATTGCAGCCCAACCTCTTCCTGCTTCTTGATGACCTTCGGGATTTCCTGATCCTCGATCGCCTTCAGATCGGCCGCGCTGATCTGACCTTTGTCGCGCTTGGTGCGCGCCTCGGTGATCGCGGGCGTGCGCAAGTAGCTGCCGACGTGATCGGCGCGAAAGGGCGGTGTTGTTCTTTTCATCGGGTGTTTCCTCGCGTGTCTAAGCCTTGTTCTGACGCAAGCATCGCACGGCGGCAAGGCAGCGGTCGAGAACCACCGCCGATTCCGATTCTCGACGCTGAACCAGCGGCAGAACGATTTGTGGGAGCGATCCCACCGTGCTTGCGCAGCCTGAAATAGAACCGGGTCGAGTGGTCCTTTTCGCGCTGTAAAGCGCCGAAAAGCCGCATGCCACCGTTGCCCATTCGCTTGCGCCGATTCGGCCTTTCGCCCTACTATCCGGCCCGAATCCGGCCGCGCAAAGCTGGCCCCGGTTCAGTTTGCCCCCCTACGGAGGAAATCCAATGATCAAACGCATGCTCGCGGCAACCGCCGCGCTAGCCATTACGACTGCGTTCGCGCAGGCGCAGGAGGTCAAGATTGGTCTCGTTGCGCCGTTCACCGGCATCGGCGCCGAACTCGGTCAGCAGATCGACCGTGGCGTACAGCAATTCCTCAAACTCAACGCCGGCAAGATCGCGCCCTACAAGCTCACCATCATCAAGCGCGACGACAAGAATCCGTCCGGCGCCGACTCCAAGGTCGCAGTGCAGGAGCTGCTGACACAAGAGAACGTCGATGCGCTCGCTGGCTGGATCTATTCGCCGAACGCCATCGCCTCTGCGCCGGTCGTAAGCGCCGGCAAGAAGCTTGCAGTGATCATGAACGCCGGCACCGCCTTCATCACCAACCTCTCGCCTTACTACGTGCGCACCTCGTTCAGCATGTGGCACGCGGGCTTCGCGCTCGGTGAAGCGGCGGCGAAGCAGCTCAAGGCCAAGACCGCGGTGGTCGGCTACAGCGACTTCCCGCCCGGCAAGGATAGCCTCGCGGCGTTCAAGCGCGCGTTCGAGGCGAACGGCGGCCAGGTGATCGACGAAATCCCGATGGGGGGTCCTGCTCAGGTGCCGGACTTCACGCCGTTCTTCCAGCGCGTAAAGGACAAGAAGCCCGACCTGTTCTTCGTGTTCGTGCCGGCCGGCGATCATGCACTCGCGGTCGTGAAGACCTACGGCGCGCTCGGCATGAAGGCCGCCGGCATCAAGCTGATCGGCCCGGGCGACATCACCCAGGACATCAAGCTGCAAGCGATGGGTGACGCAGCGATCGGCCTGATCACCATGCACCACTACAACGCCGACCTCGACAACCCGGTCAACAAGGCGCTGGTCGCGTCCTGGAAGAAGGACTACGGCGCGGATGCGACGCCGGACTTCGTCGCCATCGGCGCCTACGACGGCATGGCTGCGATCCTGCACGCGGTACAGGCCACCAAGGGCAAGATGGACCCCGACGCTGCGCTGGCCGCGCTCAAGGGCTGGAAATACGACAGCCCGCGCGGTCCGATCGCGATCGATCCGGAAACGCGTGACATCATCATGAACGAGTATCTCGTCGAAGTGGTGAAGGGTGCGGACGGCAAGCTGCACCAGAAGGTGCTCGGCAAGATCGACGCCGTGAAGGATGCCTGCAAAGCCCAGAAGATCGGACCCTGCGCGCCGAAGTGATGGCGCCAGGCGCACGTAACGCATTCGGCAGGCCGCCGCCCAACCGGGCGGCGGTTTTGCGTTATGGAGACGCCAAAACGACAGCGACGCCGCGACGCGCTTCTTTCCAACGCGCTCATGCTTTAGTATTTCCGTCATCAAGCCGGGCCAACCGGCGCGGGGATTGTGTAATGAAGCGGGCCTATGCGGCGGCTGCTAGCAGCCCATTCGGGCGGGAACGCGCGTGATCTTCGGCATCGATGTTATCAGCACGCTGCTCGGCGGGGTCGCCGCCGGTATGGTGCTGTTTATCGTGTCGGTCGGCCTGTCCGTCACCATGGGCCTGATGGGCTTCGTCAATCTCGCCCACGGCGGCTTCGCCATGATCGGCGGCTACCTCATCGTGCTGGCGATGAACCGCCTCGGCATGCCATTCGTCGCCGCGCTCGCTATCGGATTCGTCGTTGTCGCGGCCGTCAGCACCATCTTCGAGCGGCTGCTCTACTCGCGGCTCTACCGCGCGACCGAACTCGACCAGGTGCTGTTCACCATTGGGCTGGTGTTCATGATGATCGCGTCGGTGACGCTGGCGGTCGGGCCGGAGACGCAACCGCTGACCTTGCCGACCTGGCTGCAGGGCCAGATCAATCTCGGCTTCATCAGCTACCGCACCTACAGCATCGTGCTGATCGCGGTCGGCACCGTGATCATGCTCGGCCTGTGGCTCGGCTTCGAGCGCACCCGCATGGGCGCGCAAATCCGCGCCGCGGTCGACAATCGCCGCATGGCCGAGTCGCTCGGCATCAACATTACGCGGCTGTTCACGCTGGTGTTCGCCTTCGGCAGCGGCATGGCGGCGCTCGGCGGCGGGCTCGGCGCCGAATTCCTCGGCCTCGATCCGCAATATCCGCTAAAATACCTGGTCATCTTCCTGATCGTGGTCGCGGTCGGCGGGCTTGGCCGCATCACCGGCGTGTTCTACGCATCGCTCATCATCGGTGTGGTCGACTTCGCGCTGAAGAAATACCTACCGCAGGGCGGCACGGTGTTCATCTACGGCATGACCATCCTGCTGCTGCTGTGGCGGCCGCAGGGCCTGTTCGGGAAGTCGACATGAGCGCGACGGACCTGCAAAATCATCCGGCCGCCCGGGCGCTGGCGCAACGTCATCGCCTGCGCGTATGGGAGGGCCTGCCCTGGCTGCTGGCGCTCGCGTGCTATTTTGCCTTCCCGCGCTATCTCGGCTTCGGCACCGAGATTCTCATCACAGTGCTGTTCGCGATCTCGCTCGATCTCGCGCTCGGCTACGCCGGCATCGTGACGCTCGGCCACGCGGCATTCTTCGGTGCCGGTGCCTATACGGTCGGCATGCTGGCCAAGAACGGCATCTGGACCGAGCCGATCACCGGGCTGTTGCTCGGGGCTGCGGTCGCCGGTCTCATTGGCTTCCTGTCCGGCCTGGTTCTGCTTCGCACCGCCGGCTTGACACTTCTGATGCTGACCTTGTGCTTCATGGGCCTGCTGGAGGAATCCGCCAACATGGGTGCGGATTTCACCGGCGGCTTCGACGGCCTCGACAGCCTGCCGATCAAGCCGATCGTCGGCATGTTCGAGTTCGACGTGCTGTATTCCAAGACACAATATCTCTACGTCCTGGCCGTGCTGTTCGTCTGCTTCGTGTTCACTCGTACGCTGGTGTATTCACCATTCGGCCACAGCCTCACCGGCATCCGTGAGAACACACTGCGCATGCATGCCGTCGGTGCGCCGGTCGAGCGGCGGCTGGTGATCTGCTACACGATCTCGGCCGCGATCGCCGGCATTGCCGGCGCGCTGTGGGCGCAGGCCAACGCTTACGTCAATCTTTCGACGCTCGGCCTCGACCGCGCCGCCACCGTGCTGATCATCCTGGTGCTCGGCGGCTACGGACGCCTGTACGGCGCGTTTGTCGGCGCGTTCGTCTACATGATGCTCGAGCACTTCCTGTCGAAGCTCTACCCGGAGGCCTGGCAGCTTGGTCTCGGGCTCCTGCTCGTGGTGATCGCGCTGTTCGCGCGCGGCGGCATTCTTGGCATCGGCGAGGAGCTTCGGCGCCGGTTCCGTGGCTGGCGCAACAAGCCATGACCGTGCTGCTCGAGACCCAATCCGTCAGCAAGAACTTCGGCGCGTTGCGGGCGACACGCGAGGTCAGCTTCAAGCTCGAGGAAGGCGCGCGGCACGCGCTGATCGGGCCGAACGGCGCGGGCAAGACCACATTCATCAACCTGCTCACCGGCGTTCTGCCGCCGAACTCCGGCAAGGTGCTGCTGAAGGACCGCGACATCACTCAGATGGCTCAGGCCGAGCGGGTCAAGCTCGGCATTGCCCGCACCTTCCAGATCAACCGGCTGTTTCGCGGCCTCTCGGTGCTGGAGAACGTCTATATGGCGGTGGCCGAGCGCGTCGGCGCCGCACCCAAAATGCTCACTCCGGCAGGCGCACAGCGGGACGTGATCGACGAGTCGATGCAACTTTTAGAGTCGCTCAAGCTTGCCGACATTGCCCACCACACCATCGTGGGACTGCCCTACGGCCGGCAGCGGCTGGTGGAACTCGCCATTACGCTCGGCCTCAAGCCCGAAGTGCTGCTGCTCGACGAGCCGGCGGCCGGCGTGCCGAGCGCCGAGAGCCACATCATCCTCGATGCGATCGATGCACTGCCGAAAACCATCGGCGTGCTGATCATCGACCATGACATGGACCTGGTGTTCCGCTTCGCCAAGCGCATCACCGTGCTGGTGCGCGGCGCCATCTTCGCCGAGGGCACTCCAAAGGAAATCGGTGCCAACCCCGATGTGCGCGCGGTCTATCTCGGACAGGCGACACAACATGGCTAGCGCGCTCGAACTCAAAGCGGTGTCAGCGGGCTACGGCGAGACCGTGGTTCTGGAAGACATCAATCTTGCGATCGCGCCGGGCGAGAGCATCAGCGTGATGGGCCGCAACGGTGTCGGCAAGACCACGCTGCTCGCAACCGTCATGGGCCATACCACGCTACACAAGGGCGAGGTCACGCTCGATGGCCGCAGCCTCAATCGCGTGCCGGTCTATCGCCGCGCCGCCGCTGGCATCGGCTTCGTGCCGCAGGAGCGCGAGATTTTCGCCTCGCTCAGTGTGCTCGAGAACCTCGAGGTCGGCGCGCGACCGGGACCTTGGACGCAGGAGCGCGTGTTTGAGCTGTTTCCCAACCTCAAGGAGCGGCTCGGCAACAAGGGCAACCAGCTGTCCGGCGGTGAGCAGCAGATGTTGTCGATCGCCCGCGCACTGCTGACCAATCCGTCAATTTTGCTGATGGACGAACCCACCGAGGGCCTGGCGCCGGTGATCGTCGAGGCGCTGACCGCAGTGCTGGTGCGGCTGCGCGGCGAGTCCGGGTTGTCGATCATCCTGGTCGAGCAGAACAGCCGCGTTGCCTTCGAGTTCTCCAACCGCAGCGTGGTGATGGACAAGGGCCGCATCGTCTATGACGGCGCGTCCGCCACATTGCGCGATGACCCCGAGCGTTTGACGCAGTTGATCGGGGTGAGCGAGTAGAGGATACCGCGCAGACGCGGCCCATAGCGCGTCGAAGACGCGCGTAAACGCGCTGATTGGCCGCTGTCCCGACCGAGGGCGCAACGCCTGAGGACCTTGTCGTCCGGGCACAAGTCCGGGCATCCTTCTGGAACAACAATCACCGGGGGACGCCATGATCATTCGCCGCAGGTTCCTCAAGCTCGCCGCCTCCACCGCAACGCTCATTGCCGCGCCGTCCCTTGCTGCAGCGCAGGCCTATCCGTCGCGCCCGATTCGCCTACTGGTCGGTTTCGCGGCGGGCGGCGGCCAGGACATCCTCGCGCGCCTGATCGGGCAATGGTTGTCGGAGCGGCTCGGCCAGCAAATCGTGATCGAGAACCGGCCGGGCCAAGCCGCCAGCATCGCGGCCGAAGCCGTTGTGCGCTCGCCACCGGACGGCTACACGCTCTTTCTCGTTGGTCCCAACAACGCGATCAACGCCACGCTCTACAACAATCTGAGCTTCGATATCGTCAAGGACTTCCAGCATGTCGCGGCGCTGGTGACCATGCCGAACGTCATGGCAGTACACCCATCGGTACCGGCCAAGACGGTGGCGGAATTCATCGCCTACGCGAAGGCCAACCCGGGCAAAGTGAACTTCGCCTCCGGCGGAGTGGGCACCTCCGTGCATGTCTCCGGCGAGCTGTTCAAGCAGATGACTGGCGTGCCGATGGAGCACATCTCGTATCGCGGCGCGGGCCCGGCGACCATCGATCTGCTGGCCGGGCAGGTGCAGGTGATGTTCGACAACCTGAATTCGCAGATCGGCCACATCAAAGCCGGGCGGCTCCGTGCCCTCGCCGTAACCACAGCCACGCGATCACCGGCCTTGCCGGACATTCCGACGGTCGGCGATACCGTGCAGGGTTTCGAGGCAAGCGCGTTCTTCGGGATCAGCGCGCCACGAAATATCCCTCAGGATGCGCTGACGAAGCTCAACCAGGAGATCAACGCCGGCCTGCGCGATCCGAAGCTCAAAGCGCGGTTCGACGATCTTGGCGCCGATATCCGTCCCGGATCGCCTGACGACTTTGCCAAGCTCATCGCCGCCGAAGTCGCGAAATGGGCTCCTGTGGTGAAGGCCTCCGGCGCCAAGCCGGACTGATCCGAGGATATGATGATCACTCGCCGCCGGGTCGTGCAGCTAGCAGCGACCGCCGCCGCAATCCCAGCGCTCGGTCCCATGGCCATGGCTCAGACCTATCCGAGCAAGTCCGTGCGCTTCATCGTCAGCTTCCCGCCAGGCGGCCCAAACGACACGCTCGGGCGCCTCGCCGCCGGCTGGCTCTCGCAGCGGCTCGGCCAGCCGTTCCAGGTCGAGAACCATGGCGGCGCTTCCGGCAACACCGGTACCGAAATCGTGGTGCGCGCACCGGCCGACGGCTACACCGTGCTGCTGTGCGGCCCCGCGAACGCGATCAGCGGGTCGCTCTATCCGAACCTGAGCTTCAACTTCCTGCGCGACATGCAGCCGGTCGCAGGCATCACGCGCGAGGCGCTGGTGATGGTGGTGCATCCTTCGGTGCCCGCGAAAACGGTCCCGGAGTACATCGCCTACGCCAAGGCCAATCTCACCAGCACCAAAATGGCGTCGACCGGCAACGGCTCGTCCCCGCACGTCACCGGCGAGCTGTTCAAGATCATGACCGGGCTGCCATTGAACGTCGTGCATTTCGGTGGTGGCGGACCGGCGCTGCGGGCGATGATCGCCGGCGAGGCGCAGATGATGTTCGAGCCGATGTCGGCTTCGATCGAGCCGGTGCGCTCCGGCAAGCTGCGCGCCCTCGCTGTCACCACAACGGCCCGCTCCAGCGTGTTGCCGGACGTTCCCGTGCTGGCAGATTTCGTGCCGGGCTACGAGGCAAGCGCGGTGACCGGGATTGCCGTGCCCAAGGGAACGCCGGCAGAGATCGTCGAGGCGTTGAACCGCGCCATGAACGCGGCCTTCGCCGATCCGGCGATGAAAACGAAGCTCGCCGACACCGGCGGCGGCCCGCTGCCCGGCACCGTGGCGGAGTTCACAAAGCTGATGGAAGCGGAAACCGCGAAGTGGGGCGACGTGGTCCAAAAGGCCGGAGTCAAGCCAGGTTAGCTTTCGGCGAGCCGCCCCACGCGCGCCCTACGCGTGTGCCTTGCGCTGGGGGTCGATGATCTTCTCGAGCTTGCCGAGCACGTGCATGCAGGGCAGCAACTGCTGGAGACTGCCGTTCGGCTCGCGCTTCTTCTGGATGGCGTCGATGAACTCGCGGTCTTCCAGTTCGATGCCGTCCATCGACACGTCGACCTTCGATACGTCGATCTTGTTGTCCTTGCCATCGCTCAGATCGTCATAGAATGCCTTGAAGGTGCCGTTGTCGCAGATGTAGCGGAAGAACGAGCCGAGCGGCCCGTCGTTGTTGAACGACAGCGACAGCGTCAGCATGGAACCCGACGGCGTCCGCGCCACGATTCCCATGTCCATCGCGATGTTGAGCTGCGGATGGATCGGGCCCTGCACCGCATAGCAATCGGAAATGGTCTCGCCGGCCTGATATTGGAACAGGTCGACTGTGTGGGCGGCGTGGTGCCAGAGCAGATGGTCGGTCCAGCTTCGCGCGTTGCCCGCCGCGTTGATGTTCTTGCGCCGGAAGAAATAGGTCTGCACGTCCATCTGCTGAATCTTCAACTCGCCAGCCTTGATCTTCTTATGGATGTACTGATGGCTCGGGTTGAAGCGCCGCACATGGCCACCCATCGCGGTGACGCCAGTTTCCTTGGCGATCTTCGCTAAGTTCTCGGCATCCTCGACCGAGTCGGTTACCGGAATCTCGACCAGCACGTGCTTGCCGGCGCGCATCACCTGCTCGCCTTGGCGGAAGTGCATCTTGGTCGGCGTGGTGAGGATCACGGCGTCGGCGCGCTTGATGCCTTCGCTCAATTCGCCGGTGTAATGCGGGATGCCGTATTTCTTGGCGACGGCGGCGGTCGAGTCCTGATTGCCCCCGACCAGCGAGGTGACTTCGACGCCCGGAATGCGCTTCAGCGCATCGAGATGCTTCTGGCCAAAGGCGCCTTGGCCGGCAACACAGATTTTCATTGGTTCCTCTTCAGCTGCGAACGCGGTGAACTTTGGAGCGCGCCGCAGCGCGTTTCATCTTCGTGGCCGATTTCTTCCCGGCCTTCTTCCTGTTTTCGAGAATGATGTGACCGACCGCGGTGTTCGACGCCGGCACGGTGTAGAAGCGGTAGACCTCATCCACCTGCTCGTCGAGCGCGCCGCGCATGATGAGCCACATCACCATTTCGACGCCTTCGGCGCCGGCCTCGCGCATATATTCAAGGTGATCCATGCGCGCGAGCTTCTTCGGATTCTTGGTGAGGTTGTCGAGGAAGGCGTGGTCGAACTTGCTATTGATCAAGCCGGCACGCTGGCCGCTGATCTGGTGCGACATGCCGCCGGTGCCGAAGATCACGACCTTCAAGTCCTTGGGATAGGATTCGACCGCCTTCTTGATCGCCTTGCCGAGCATGTAGCAGCGATTGCCGGTCGGCGGCGGATACATCACCACATTAACGGCGAGCGGGATGACGGGGCACGGCCATTCCTTCGGCGAGCCGAACATCAGATTGAGCGGTACGGTGAGGCCGTGATCGACCTCCATCTTGTTGCAGAGCGTGAGATCGAATTCGTCGAGGATGACCGACTGCGCAATATGCGCGGCAAGCTCGGGATGGCCTCTCACCACCGGCACCGGGCGGGGGCCCCAGCCCTCGTCGGCGATCGGAAACTCGGCGGCGGTGCCCAACGCGAAGGTCGGGATCATCTCGACCGAGAACGCCGATGCGTGGTCGTTATAGACCACGATGCAGACATCGGGCTTGGCCTTGGCGATCCACTCCTTCGAGCGCTCGAAGCCTTCGAACACGCGCTGCCAATACGGCTCGCTGGTGCGGTGATTGTCGATCGCGGCGCCGATGGCCGGGACGTGCGACGACGTCACTCCTGCGATGATCCTAGCCACGGTTTTTCTTTCCCTTTTTGGCTTTCGGTTTCGATTTGCCGGCGCTCGCGCCCGACCGGCTGCGGTTGCCTTCGACCGAGCGGCCGCCGCGCAGCATCAGGTCGGCGTAGTCCTGCTGTGTCGAGCCGGTCATCAGCGCAGCCAGATGCTGGAACGGATGACCGTCGGTCGCGCCGAGCTTGGCGGTGAAATAGATGTTGCCGCCGAGCTCCAGCAGCCGGTTGTATTGGCGCTTGAGGATCGCCTCGCGCTGCTCGGGCGTCAGTTCAGGAAAACGCTGCTCGATGTACTTCGCCTCGTTTTCTTTGAAGGCCTTACGGTTCTCGGCCTTCATCAGCGACATGCAGAACATGTTGAGATGGTAGCCGCGGCGCGAGCGGTCGGCATCGAACACGTAGGTGCCGGGGATGTCGTCGTATTCCTTTTCGGTTTTCGGCTTTGCCGCCATCGCTGCTGCTCCGCTCCGGTCACGCTGGAGCATCGACCAAGAGGCTGTTGCGTTTGATATATCCAGCGCAGCCGGGCTTTGCAACGGACTGGCTTACACACCCCAGTGTGCTAGCATCGAGCCGGTTCGGGGACCTTTTGATGGAGCCGCTCGATGGTGGCCACTGACAAGGTATTCGCCGGTTCGGTCCCAGAAATCTACGAACAATTTCTAGTCCCGCTCATCTTCGAGCCCTATGCGCGCGATCTCGCCGGCCGGGTCGCGGAGGCGGGACCCAAGCATGTGCTGGAGACCGCTGCCGGCACAGGCGTGCTGACCCGCGCGATGACCTCCCAGCTTCCGGCTACCGCACGAATTGTCGCAACCGACCTCAACCCGCCGATGCTCGCTCAGGCTAAGGCGAAGCAAGCCGGCGACAGCCGTATCGAATGGCAACAGGCCGATGCGCTTGCGTTGCCGTTCCAGGATCAATCATTCGATGTCGTTGCTTGCCAGTTCGGCGCGATGTTCTTTCCTGACAAAATCCAGGGTTATCGCGAAGCCTGCCGCGTGCTGAGGCCGGGCGGCCGTTTCTGCCTCAACGTCTGGGACAAGATTTCGGAGAATGAATTCGCCGATGTCGTGACCGAGGTGCTGGCAGACATGTTCCCGCACGACCCGCCACGATTCATGGCTCGCACACCACACGGCTATTTCGATACAGACCTGATCCGCGAGCAACTGGGCGCGGCCGGATTTGCCAATATCGCGGTCAACGCGCTCGATCACAGGAGCAAGGCGCCTTCACCGCGTCACCCTGCGGTCGCCTATTGCCAGGGTACGCCGCTGCGAAACGAGATCGAGGCGCGCGATCCGGCACGGCTGGAGGAAGCGACGAACAAGGCCACAGACGCCATAGCGCGCCGATTTGGCAGCGGCGCGGTCGATGGCCACATTCGAGCCATCGTCATCACCGCGACGCGTGCAAGCTGAGGATCACAGTCCAGCGTCGCGCCAATTCGGCGCCGGCTGCTCGGGATGACTCTTGAGGCCGGCGCAATGCACGCCGGTGATCGCGGCGTACTCGTCCTTGTCGGAGGCGTCGCCGGAAATCCCAACCGCGCCGATGACCTCGCCCTTGTCGTTGAGCGCCAGCACGCCGCCAGGCACCGGGATGAACCGGCCGTCGGCCGCGGCGGCGATCGCGCCCTGGAACGCCGGGCGATCCTTCAGCCGGTCGCGGATGGTGCGGCTGGAGATGCCCATGCCGAGCGCACCGGCCGCCTTGCCGATGGCGATATCGGCGCGAAGATTGCCGGAGCCGTCCTGGCGCTTCACCAGCACGAGATTGCCGCCCACGTCGAGCACCGCGACCGTGAGTGGAAGAAGCCCCGCCTCCGCGCCGGCCTTGAGCGCCGCATCAACAATTGTCTCCGCCACCGCGAGTGGCATGCTGACTTGCAGACGATGGACATAGTGATCGGCCATCGGCCGGCTCAGCTCCAATAGAGCTTCATCGGATTATCGACCAGCAGCTTCTTCTGCAGCTCTGCGGTCGGCGCAATCTTCGGGATCATGTCGGTGATGACGCCATCGTCCGGCGCCTCCTTCGGCATGTTCGGATGCGGCCAGTCGGTGCCCCAGATCACACGGTCGGGGAATCGCTCGACGATGGCGCGCGCGAACGGCACCACGTCGTCATAGGGCGGCCCCTGAAGCGTGAAGCGCTCCGGGCAGGTCACCTTGGTGATCCAGTTCTTGTTGGCGTCGAGCGCCCTGAGCCAGTTTTGGAAGTGCTTGCCGTTCAAACCTTCCTTCACGTTCGGGCAGGCCATGTGGTCGAACACCAGCGTGGTCGGCAGTGATTTCAGGAACGGGCCCATCTCGTCGAGATCGGCGTGCTCGAAGTAGACCACGATGTGCCAGCCGAGCTTGGCGATGCGGTTGGCGATCCGCACCATCACGTCCTTCGGCGTCGAGTCGACCAGCCGCTTGATGAAATTGAAGCGCACGCCCTTGATGCCGTCGCGATCGAGAGCTTTAAGCTGCTCATCGGTGAAGCTTTCGTCGACAAAGGCGACACCCTTGGCCCGACCGTTCGACGTCACCAGCGCATCGACTAGCGCGCGATTGTCGACATCGTGACAGGTCGCCTGCACGATCACGGCCTTGTCAAAGCCGAGAAAGTCGTGGAGCGCGAACAGCTTCTCCTTCGGCGCATCGCACGGCGTGTATTTGCGCTTCGGAGAGAACGGAAATTTCGCCTCCGGGCCGAACACGTGGTTGTGCGCGTCCACCGCGCCCGCCGGTGGCTTGTATTTCGGCTTCGACGGATTGGGATGGAACGGAATGTAGCCGGGGCTCATCGGCACGTGGATAGCCTCCCTCTCATTTCTTTGTTCGTTAAACGCGCTCGATCGCCAGCGACACGCCCTGCCCGACGCCGACGCACATCGTCGCG
Source organism: Rhodoplanes serenus (assembly GCA_945893145.1). Lineage (GTDB taxonomy): Bacteria > Pseudomonadota > Alphaproteobacteria > Rhizobiales > Xanthobacteraceae > Z2-YC6860. The sequence continues at coordinate 47,526 of CAMDDZ010000022.1, forward strand.
AGCGCGCGCTTGCCGCCGTGCTTCATCATCTGATGCGTCGCCGTGATCGCAAGCCTCGCGCCGGACATGCCAAGCGGATGGCCGAGCGCAATCGCGCCGCCGTTCGGATTGACATGTTCGGCATCGTCGGGGAGCCCAAGCTGGCGCAGGCAGGCGAGCGCCTGTGAGGCAAACGCCTCGTTCAGTTCGATCACGTCAAAGTCGCCGATCTTGAGGCCCAGCCGTTCCATCAGCTTGCGGGTGGATGGCACCGGCCCGATCCCCATCACGCGCGGCGGCACGCCGGCCGCTGCCATCCCGGTGACGCGCGCATACGGCGTCAGGCCGTGCTTCTTCACTGCGGCCTCAGACGCAATCAACATCGCGGCAGCGCCGTCGTTGACGCCCGACGCATTGCCGGCCGTGATGGTGCCGGGATCGCGCACGAACGGCTTGAGCTTTGCCAGACCTTCCATGGTGGTTTCGGGCCGCAGGTGCTCGTCCTTATCGATCGTGATGGGTCCGGCCTTGCCGCCCGGCACAATCACAGGCTCGATTTCCTCGGCGAAATGCCCAGAGGCCTGCGCCTTCGCGGCACGCTGCTGCGAGCGATACGCGAAGGCATCCTGATCCTTGCGCGCGACCTGGTAATCCTCCGCGACATTTTCCGCCGTCTCCGGCATGGCATCGACGCCATATTGTTTCTTCATCAGCGGATTGATGAAGCGCCAGCCGATGGTGGTGTCCTCGACCTGCGCGCTGCGCTGGAACGCCTCGTGCGCCTTGCTCATCACCAGCGGCGCGCGCGTCATCGACTCGACACCGCCCGCAATCGCGAAGTCGGATTCGCCGGCCCGAATGGCCTGCGCGGCAAGCCCCACCGCGTTCAATCCCGACGAGCACAGGCGGTTCACGGTGATACCTGGAATAGAATCCGGCAGGCCCGCCAGCAGCAGCGCCATACGCGCGACGTTGCGGTTGTCCTCGCCGGCCTGATTGGCGCAGCCGTAATAAACGTCGTCGAGCGCGCTCCAATCGACCTTCGGGTACCGCTTCATCAGCGCCTTGAGCGGCACCGCGGCGAGATCGTCGGTGCGTATCTTGGCAAGGCCGCCAGCGTAGCGGCCGATCGGCGTGCGTATGCCGTCGCAAATGAAGGCTTCGGGCATCGTGGTCTCCTTAGGACGGCTCGCCGGGGCTCGCTGCACGCGCAGAGGTAGGGTCTAGCGCGCATTGATCGCAGCGCGATTTCGTGCGCGAATTTAGAGCATGATCCCGGAAAGTGGAAACCGGATCTCGGATAAAGATCATGCTCAAGGAAAAAACCACGGAACGCGGGGTTGAACGATGTCATTGCTGTCCGAAACGCCCATTCTGACGATCCACGCCGAGCTGGCCGGCATCCAGAAGCTCGGTGCCACGCCCTACGGCGAGCGGCGGATCATCAACATCCTGGGTGGCACGGTGGAGGGGCCGAAGCTCCAAGGCAAAATCCTGCCCGGCGGCGCCGATTGGCAGATCGTGCGCGCCGACGGCGTGGTGGATTTGCGGGCGCGCTACACGGTCGAGACCGACGCCGGCGGGCTGATCCTGGTCAACAGCGAGGGCTATCGGCACGGCCCGCCCGACGTGATGGCTCGGCTCGCCCGCGACGAGACGGTCGATCCTTCCCTCTATTACTTCCGCGCCTTCATGCGGTTCGAGACCTCCGATCCGGCGGCGGCCTGGCTGAACCGCATCCTGGCACTCGGCCGTGGCGCCCGCGAAAACCGGGTCGTGAAAATCGACGTCTTTGAGGTGCTGTGAGAGGCGGTTTCGCCGCTCGAATAGGCCCCGCTTGACCCAACCGCGCGTCAGTTAGATTGTTGTCCTGGACAACGGATATTGGACCCTCGATGCCGAAGAAAAATGGCAGGCTTTCCGTCGATCTGCCGCCCTCGCTCGCCGCCGAGCAACGGGGCGAGGTCGCAATCCTTCGCCTGGCCCGGCCGGAAAAACGCAACGCCATCAACGACACGACCGTGCTCGGCATTGAGACGTTCTTCGCCGCGCTCACCGATGACATCAAGGCCGTGGTAATCCACGGCGGGGGCGACAATTTCTCTGCCGGTCTCGATCTCTCCGACTTGGCTGAGGCCAATGTGGTCGAGGGCATGCAGCATTCGCGCGTGTGGCACCGGGTGTTCGATCAGATCCAATTCGGCAAGGTGCCGGTGGTGGCGGTGCTGACAGGCGCGGTGGTCGGCGGTGGCTTGGAGCTTGCCGCCGCGGCGCATATTCGCGTCGCCGAGCGCTCGGCTTATTACGCGCTGCCGGAGGGCAGTCGCGGCATCTTCCTCGGCGGCGGCGGCACGGTCCGGCTGCCGCGGCTGATCGGCGTGGCGCACGTTATGGATCTGATGCTGACCGGACGCACCCTAAGCGCCGAGGAAGGCCGCACCATCGGCCTGTCGCAATACCTGGTCGATGACGGCAAGGGCCTCGCCAAGGCCACCGAGCTGGCCGAGCGCATCGCCACCAACGCACCACTCAGCAATTTCGCCGTCATGCACGTGCTGCCGCGCATTGCCGAAAGCGATCCGGCGACCGGCTATATGACCGAGGCGCTGATGGCCGCCATCGCGCAAGGCAGCGAGGAAGCCAAGGCGCGGCTGAAGGACTTCCTGGAGAAGCGCGGCAAGAAGGTGCTTCGCGGATGACGGCTGAGGCGGTGCGCGAAACCAAGGCCGCTGCGGCGCCATTGCGGAAGGTCAAGCTCGGTCCTTCTGACGTGGTGCTCGACCGCAAGCCGGACGGCACCATCTATCTGCGCTCGCCGCATCCGCTCGAAGCCTACCCCGACAAGCTGACGCTGCGGTTGGAGCATTGGGCCAAGGCCGCGCCCGACCGCGTGTTCCTGGCGCAGCGCGCGGCCGACGGCTCCTGGCGCAAGCTGACCTACGCGCAGACGCTCGCGGAGGTCCGCGCCATCGCGCAGTCGCTGTTGCAGCGAAATCTGTCCACCGAGCGGCCGATTGCGATCCTGTCCGGCAACGACATCGAACATGCGCTGCTTGGCCTCGCCGCCATGATGATCGGCGTACCCTATGCGCCGATCTCGGTGCCCTACTCGCTAATGTCGAGCGACTTCGGCAAGCTGAAGTCGATCATTCAGATTCTGACGCCGGGTCTGGTGTTCGCGGCCGACGGCAAAGTCTTTGCGCGCGCCATCGAGGCCGCAGTGCCGCTCGACATAGAAATCGTCGTCACGGCGAATCCCGGCGAGCGGCCGGAGACGCCGTTCACTGATCTGCTGGCGGCGACGCCGACCAGCGCGGTCAACGACGCGCATAGGAAAGTCAGCACAGACAGCGTTGCGAAAATCCTGTTCACCTCCGGTTCGACCGGTATGCCAAAGGGCGTCATTAACACCCAGCGCATGCTGTGTTCCAACCAGGCGATGGTCCGCGGCAGTCTTGCCTTCATCGTCGACGAGCCCCCGGTGCTGGTCGACTGGCCACCGTGGAATCACACCTTCGGCGGCAACCACGATTTCGGCATGGTGCTGCACAACGGCGGCTCGTTCTATATCGACGAAGGCAAACCATTGCCGGGCGCCATCGAAGCTACCGTACGCAATCTGCGTGAGATCGCACCGACCATCTATCTCAATGTGCCCAAAGGCTTCGAGATGCTGTTGCCTTATCTGCGCAGCGATACGGCGCTACGGCAGAATTTCTTCAGCCGGATGAAAGTGCTGTTCTACGCTGGCGCCGGTCTGGCGCGGCACGTCTGGGACGAGCTGCAACAGATGGCCGTCGCGACGACGGGAGAGCGGATCATCTTTCTGTCGAGTCTCGGCTCGACCGAGACGGCACCGGCGGCTTTGGCCCGCACCTGGGAGTCCGAGCAGCCTGGCAACATCGGGCTGCCGCTGCGTGGTGTGGAGCTGAAGCTCGTCCCCAGCGACGGCAAGTTCGAGGGCCGCTACAGAGGGCCCAACATCACGCCGGGATACTGGCGGCGGCCCGACCTCACGAAGGAGACCTTCGACGAGGAAGGCTTCTACAAAATGGGCGACGCGCTGAAGTTCGCCGATCCCACCGATCCGGCGAAGGGCTTGTTGTTCGACGGCCGGCTGGCTGAGGACTTCAAGCTTGCGAGCGGAACCTGGGTCAGCACTGGCGCACGCCGCGCGCAGTTCGTCGATCATTGCGCCCCGCTGGTCCGCGACGCGGTGATCGCGGGTGCCGATCGCGACGACATCACGGTGCTGGTGTTCCCCGATGTCGAGGCCTGCCGCAAGCAGGCTGGGCTTGGCGCCGATGCGGCCCCCGCCGCGGTACTGGCCGATCCGAAGCTTCGCGAGGAATTCCGCAAGCGCCTGAGCGCGCTGGCGCGGCAAAGCGCCGGCAGCTCGACGCGTATCTGCCGCGCCATCCTGATGGACGAGCCGCCGTCGTTCGATGCCGGCGAGGCGACCGACAAGGGCTCGATCAACCAGCGCGCGGTGCTGACACGCCGCGCCGGGCTGGTCGAGGAGCTTTATGCGCGGCCTGCCTCGGTCCGCGTGATTTCGATCGAGAGCTGACATGGATCCGAAGGGACACGCGGCAATCGTCACCGGGGCCGCCTCCGGCCTCGGGGCCGAAACCGCGAGGCAGCTCGCGCAGGCCGGCGCGAAGGTTGCCTGCCTCGACATCAACCTGCATGGCGCCAAGGCAACCGCAGCCCAAATCGGCGGGCTTGCGATTCCGTGCGACGTCACCAGTTCCGACAGCGCCACCGCCGCGGTTGCACAAGCGCGCCAGCAGCACGGCGCGGCGCGCATCCTGGTCAATTGCGCCGGCGTCGGTCCTGCCAAGCGCATCGTCGGCCGCGACGGACCGATGCCGCTCGCCGACTTCGAGCGCGTGATCGCGATCAACCTGATCGGCACGTTCAACATGATGCGGCTTGCCGCCGCCGATATGCAGGCGCTCGACCCGCTCACCGACGGCGAGCGCGGCGTGGTTGTCTCGACCGCTTCGGTCGCGGCTTTCGAAGGCCAGGTCGGCCAAGCGGCCTATGCGTCGTCCAAGGGCGGCGTCGCGGCGCTGACGCTGCCGGCAGCGCGTGAGCTTTCCCAGTTCGGCATCCGCGTGATGGCGATTGCGCCCGGCATCTTCGGCACGCCAATGCTGCTTGCGCTGCCGCAAGCCACGCAAGACAGCCTCGGCGCATCGGTGCCGTTCCCGAAGCGTCTCGGCGAACCGCGCGAATTTGCCGATCTGGTGCTTGCCATCGTACGAAGCAGCTATCTCAATGGCGAGGTCATCCGGCTCGACGGCGCACTGCGCATGCCGCCGCGCTGAGACAGCAGGAAACCGAGCGAAACATGCTGACCTACACGCGCGAAACCCGCATCGAATGGGGCGACTGTGACCCCGCGGGCATCGTTTTCTTCCCGCGCTATTTCGCGATGTTTGATAGCTGCACCACGGCGCTGTTCTCCAAGGCGCTCGGTCTGAGCAAATATCAGTTCACGCGGCAGTATCAGTTCCAAGGCTATCCGATGGTCGATACGCGGGCGCGCTTCCTCAAGCCCACCAAATTCGGCGACGACGTGGTGATCGAAACCAAAGTGACCGAATTCCGCCGGTCGAGTTTCGACGTGCAGCACCGGATCACGCTTAATGGCGAGCTTTGCGTCGAATGCTTCGACACGCGGGTCTGGGCCGAACGCGACCCCGACAATCCGGAAAAAATTCGGTCGAAGCCGATCCCGCGCGAGGTGATCGCGAAATTCGGCACCACCTGAACGCGCCGGAGCCAACAGGCAGCATCCGACGATGCCCGATATCAAGCCCGTTACCCTGATCACAGGCGCATCGGCCGGCATCGGCGCAGCGCTGGCCGATGTGTTCGCCGATCATGGCCACGAGCTTGTGCTGGTGGCGCGGCGCGCCCCGCAACTCAAGCTACTCGCGGACGCCATCGCCGACCGCGGACGCGCACGGTCGCTCGTGCTCGCGCTCGACCTAGGGCGCAGCGATGCCACGCTGCGAATCGCCGACGAACTGCGCGACAGCGGCCTTAGCCCCCAATTCGTGGTCAACAATGCCGGCTTCGGCCTGCTCGGCCAAGCCGCGAGCCTCGACCGCGCCGAGCAAATCGCCATGATCGACCTCAATGTGCGGGTGCTCACCGATCTCTCGCTACGCTTCATTGACAGTCTGGCGCGGCATCGCGGCGGCATCCTCAACGTCGCTTCGGTCGCGAGCTTCATGCCGGGGCCGGGAATGGCGGTGTACTACGCCACCAAGGCCTATGTGCGGTCGTTCAGCGAAGCCCTGCACCACGAGCTCAAGCCCAAGGGCGTGCGTGTGACGGCGCTTTGCCCCGGGCCGGTGGAAACCGAATTCATGGCGCGGGCGGGCGTGCCGGACGATCATTTCCCGCGTTTCCTGATGCGTTCGGCGGCGCGCGTCGCTCGCGAAGGCTATGACGGAATGATGCGCGGCAAGCGCGTCGTGGTGCCGGGCTCTGACAACAAGGCGGCGGCGCTGCTGCCGAGCTTGTTGCCGCGCGGCCTCATGCTGTCGATTGTCGGAAGGCTGAGCAAAATGCGTTAAGCCGAGCCGATGCGCGCCCGCGCGTCAGATCGCAGCCGGCGTGTACCGGACATCGGCGTCGAAGGCGGCCACCAGGGCCATGCCGCCCTTGGCCCATTGCTCGACCGGCAACGGCCCGCACACCAGCATTATGTATTCGTAGGGCGCCCGCATGTCGTTCGCCATGATGAATTGGTAGTGCATGCGAAACAGGTTCCAGCGCATCTTGCCGTAGAACTCCGGCGCCAGCATGTCGCGGAAGCGTACCTCCCAAACCAGCGGGTTGCAGCGTTGCGGCCCGGCATCAATGCCGAGGCCGCCGACCGGATCGAAGTCGTAAAAATTGAGCGCATCCTTGCGCGCCTGCGCGTCGATCCAGCGGATCGACGGCTCGGTCGCGATCCGTTTGATGACCGCGTGAATCTTCACGGCGCCACGATGCAGCCCAATCCCCGGCATCAACGAGCCGGGTGTGAGCAGCGTAATCGGCAGGCCGCGCCGGCCAAGATCGGGATCAAGCTCGAGCGCGCGCGCGACCACTGCCGGCGCGGTGACGCCACCGCCGCTGTGGCCCACCACCACGATCTCGTCGGTATCGTTGGCACGCGCTATCTCGACCAGACGCCGGGCACCCGCTTCGATCGCCCGGTCGAAGCACGATGGCTCACCCCGCGCATATTCCAGCAGATAGGGCCAATGGCTGTTGATCTGCACCACGAACAGCCGGTCGGCGAGCGGACGCAGCAGCATAAAGCAACCCAGCGCCGCCACGATGCCAAGCGGAATGGCAAGCCAGGCGGACATGCCGAGGAAAAGCATGGCCAGCCAGCCGACCAGCCATCCGCCGAGCGCCGACAGAGCAAGCCAATACAGCAGCAGCATCTGGAAATGGACCAGCGCCAGGCCGTACTGCAGCGACGCGCGAAACACACGGAACAGCGTGCCGGTGAACAGGTAGTTGAACATCCAACAAAGCGCGCGCGGCGCCTGACGCCACATCGACTCCGCCATGTTGGCGCGGATCATCTGCTCCTGGCGGAGAAAGTCATAGCGCGTCGAGACCTGCCAGTTCGGGCCGGATGCCTCGACGTCCCAATGCGCGAAGTCATCGGAGTCGATGACGAGTTCGCCGATCCGGGACTGCAGCGGCCAGTTTTTCAGGAAGCGCCGGAACGAGCGCTGGAACAGGTTGTAGTAACCCTCCGCGCCCTGCGGATCGTAGCCCTCGACATAGATGACGTGTCTTCGCCGGATCACAGCACCACCGCTGTTGCCATGTTTGGAGCTTCGCGCTTCAAGGTCAATGAGGATCGCGCCGCAGGCGCTCACGAAGCTTGTGGCGCTGAAGCTTGCCAGTCGCAGTGCGCGGCAGCTCGGTGACGACCTCGAAGCGCCGCGGCTGCTTGTGGGCGGGCAGCGCCTGCGACAGCCGCTCGCGCGCGGCCGCCACTGCGGCGGCGCTGTCCGCGCCAGCCACCGGCAGAACATAAAGCACGATCTCGGCGAGCCCGATGGCGCTCTGGCCCAGCACCGCCGCGGTCTCGGCAACGCCCGGCGTGCCGGCGAGTGTATCCTCGATCTCGGCTGGCGAGACCCAGAGGCTCGACACACGCAGCATGTCGCCGCTGCGCCCGCGGTGGTGATAGAAGCCATCGGTGTCGCGCACGTACTCGTCGCCGGTCGCAAACCATCCATCCGGCTTGAACTGATCTTGCGGCCGGCGCGGCGGGTCATTGGCTTGGCTATCAGCCGAGCGATAACCGACGCAGATCGACGGCATGCGCACTTCGAGCCGCCCCGACCGGTCGGGTTCGATGATCACCGCACCCACGTCATCGACGATGCGCAGCTCAACGCCCGGCATGGCCATTCCCGACGAGCCGGGGCGGCGGAGCTTCGGCAAATTGCCGATCACCATATAGACACACTCCGACGCGCCGAGGCCGTCGAGGATCGGATGCCCGCTGGCGGCCTCCCATTCGTTCCAGATTTGCGGCGGCAGCCGTTCGCCGGCCGACACATAATGGCGCAAAGCGCGGAACGCCGGGGTCTGCGGCAGATTGGCATCGATCAGCCGGTGATAGACCGCAGGCACGCTGAGCAGGATGGTTGGCTGAAATCGCTCGACTGTCGCCGCGATGCTTTCGGCAGTGGCCCAGCGCTCCAGCAGGACATTGGTCGCGCCCATCCGCAGCGCCGCGAACATATTTCCAATCGCATAAGCGAAGTGAAAGCGCGAGGTGGCGAACAGCCGGTCCTGGTTTGTCGTGCCCAGCACCTGCTCGTAATACTGCGCGCAAATCTCAACGTTGGCATGACGGTGTTCGACCGCCTTGGGCTGCCCCGTGGTGCCTGAGGTCATCACCCAGAACGCCGGGTCGTCCGGCTCGCGCGCCACGGGCTTGAGCGCCGCGGCGGGCTTGGCCTTCCACGACGCGAGCTCCTGCTCGCGCTGCATCAACTTGGCCGAAGACGCAGCGGCCGCAATCGCAGCGGACGCAAGCTCGGCGAACTCGTGGTCGACCACAATCAATGCGGGCCGTACCACGCCGAAAATCTGCTTAAGCTCGTCGGCGGCCGCGCGGCTCGAGATCGAGACCGCGATCGCGCCGGTCGCCATCGCGGCAAGGTGCAGCGCGACAATGTCCGGACAGTCGAGCATCAGCATGGCGACGCGATCGCCAGACCGAATTCCGGCATCGCGCAGGCCCGCCGCATATTGGCTGACACGCGCCGTGAGCTCGCCGTAACTCAGGGATTCGCCCGCGCTCAGAATCGCCGGATGCCCGGGCCCGGAAACCGCAAGCCCGTTCAGCAGGCAATACTCGACTGCGTTCATCGCGGACTGCGCCACTCAGGCGCGCACGGCTTCGATGATCTCGACCGCCGGATGCGCCGTCGGCAGCACGCGCGTAAGCCGCAGCCCCGCCTTCTCGAACAGCACGCGATACTCTTCTTCGGTACGTTCGCGGCCGCCGGTCAGCAGCATCACGTGCAGGTCGAGCCAGCGGCCGGGGCTCGGCGTATCGTCGGTCGGCACGGTCTTCTCCAGCACCAGCACGCGCGCGTGCGGTGGCATGGCGCGGCGCACGTTGTTGAGCATCTTCAGGCAGTCGGCGTCGTCGTAATCGTGCAGCAGGTGACGGAACAGATAGGCGTCGGCGCCATCGGGCACCGACTCGAACACGTCGCCGGCGACAAAGTTCACGCCTGGCAACGGACCGCCTTCGCCGCGCTGGCCGGCGTCGATGCCCTCCTGCAGATCGAACAGCGTGCCACGCAGGTTCGGATGAGCGGCGAGGATCGCGGACAGCAACATGCCGTGGCCGCCGCCGACATCGACGATGTGTTTGAACTGCGAGAAGTCGTAGGCCGTGACGATGGCCGGGGTCTCCGGCGAATGCACCTCGACCATCATGCGCTGGAAGCGCGCACCCTCGGCTGGATTACTGTGCAGCCAGGAGAACAACGGTGCGCCGTGGAGCTGCTCGAACGCGACGCCGCCTTTCATCGCGCTGTCGAGGTTGGCCCAGATCTCAGCATGATAATCGGTCAGCAGCGAGGCCGAGGTGCGCATGGAATTCGGCGAGTTCGACGTCAACATGCGGCCGAGCGGCGTCAGCGCGAAACGCCCGCCGGTTGCTTCAGTCACGATGCCGACGGTCGAAAGCGCGCGCAGCAGGCGATAGACGCGGTCCGCATCGAGGCCGCGCGCTACGGCGATCGACTTGGCATCGTCGGCGCCGCCCTCCATCGAGTCGGCGAGGCCAAGCCGCGCGAACGAACCGATGGCGTAGGTCACCCACAGGCTGCTGACGAGCTGCATCATTCTCTTGTGGAGCGACGCGGGATCGGACGACGGCGCCCTCGGAGGCTTGACGTTTTCGACTTTCACGGTCCCCTCCAGACGCACGCAAAAAAGACACCCGCAATAGGCGCAGCCATAAACGAATTACGTCAATGAATCCAGGAGGATTTGCCCGGCCCGCAGCGGACTGGATTCCTTTACAATGACGGCGTTCTCAGGCTTGAATCGCCAAAACCCAGCACCAAAACAGGACAGTTCATCATGGCCGGACAGCCGACCGCGCAGCGGGCCGAATCCAACGAGCGCCAGCCCATCGCGGCCGAGGCGTTCTTGCGTGCGCTGGCCGACCACGGCATCGATTATTTCTTCGCCAATCCGGGCACCGACTTTCCGCCCATCGTCGAGGCCTACAGCCGCGCCAAGCTTTCCAACGCCAAAGTTCCAACCCCGCTGGTCATTCCGCATGAAAACCTCGCGGTTGCGATGGCGCACGGCGCCTATGCGATGACCGGCCGTCCGCAAGCCGTGATGCTGCACGTCAACGTCGGCACCGCGAATGCGATCAACAACCTGATCAATCTCAACCGCGACAACATCCCCCTCCTGCTCGCGGCTGGCCGCACCCCGGTGACCGAGAAGGGCAAGTTCGGCGGCCGCAACCGCTACATCCACTGGGGTCAGGAGATGTTCGATCAGGCCGGGATGCTGCGCGAGGTGGTGAAGTGGGATTACGAATTGCGCGTGCCTGAGCAGATCACCGACATGGTGACGCGCGCCTATGAGATCATGATGTCGAGCCCGCGCGGACCGGTGTATCTGTCGCTGCCGCGCGAGCCGCTGGCGGCGCCGCTGCCCGAGCTGCCGGGCCCAGTGAAGCCGCGCGCCGTGCCGGCCGTGCCGCATCCCGATCCGGCGCAGATCGCAACGCTTGCTGAATGGATCGCGGCGGCCGAAAAGCCGTTGATCATCACCACGGCGAGCGGCGCAGCCGCGATGGCGCCACTCGGGCGGCTCGCGGAGAAATACGCGCTGCCGGTGGTGACGCAACGCCAGCGCGCCGTCTGCCTGCCGTCGAGCCATCCGATGCACATGGGCTACGACCCCGGCAGCCTCCTTCAGGAGGCCGACCTCATCGTCGTGATGGATGCCGACGTGCCGTGGATTCCGAACGAGCAGAACCCGAACGCCAATTGCCGCTTCGCAACCCTCGGCGAGGATCCGGCGTTCCGCCGCTATCCGATGCGCAGTTTCCCGAGCGATCTCGCCATCACGTCCGGCACTGCGAGCGCGCTCGAAGCCTTGGAACAAGCGCTGACCAAGCACACCGTCCCCGAGTCACGGCTCAGCGCGCGCCGCACCCGCGCCGTCGAATTCAATCGCAAGCGCAACGAGCAGCTCGCGAAAGCCTCCGCCACGCCAACCGGCGACAAGATCACGCCGGCCTATCTCAGCCGCATGATCGGCGAGACGGTCGGCCAGGACGCCGTCATCTTCAACGAATATTCCATGATCCAAGACCACTGCCCCCGCGAAAAGCCAGACACGTTCTATGGCTTAAGCGCGGCCGGCGGGCTCGGCTGGGGCTTCGGCGCGGCGCTGGGCGCCAAGCTCGCGGCGCCCGATAAGCTCGTGGTCGCGACGCTCGGCGACGGCGCCTACATGTTCTCCAACCCGATGGTCGCGCATTGGGTGTCGGACGTGCACAAGCTGCCGATCCTCACCATCATCTTCAACAACAGCCGCTATGGCGCGGTGCGCGGCGCGACGCTGTCGATGTTCCGCAATGGTGCGGCCGGCGAGGACGATGGCCGCTTCATGGCAGATCTTAACCCGAGCCCGGCCTTCGAGGCTGCCGTCAAGGCGCAGGGCGGCCACGGCGAGCGCGTCGAGAAGGCAGCCGACCTGCCGGCCGCGCTGGCGCGGGCGCGGGACGTCGTGGTCAAGGAAAAGCGCCAGGCGCTGCTCAACGTGATCTGCCCGTATTGATCAACAAGCCCCTCGACAAATCGGGCCGCGGGCTTAAACCAACGTAACGTTCGGAGGAAACAACATGACGATGCGCGTCGACGCCTACACCCATTTCATCCCGAGCCGGTTCTACAAAGAGGTGATGTCCACCGGCAATCACAAGGACATCGGCAAGCGCATGATGGGCGTGCCGTCGATCTACGACGTCAACGTGCGGCTCAAGGTGGTCGACAAGTTCAAAGACTACGCGCAGATCCTGTCCTACCCGATGCCGCCCTTCGAGATGATGACCAAGGACGGCAAGCAGGCCGAGGAATACGCCAAGATCGTCAACGACGGCTTCGTCGATCTCTGCAAGCAGCACCCTAACCACTTCCCCGGCTGGGTCGCGCAGTGCCCGATGTCAGCGCCGGATGTCGGCGTCCGCGAAGCAGCACGCGCCATGAAGAACGGCGCGCTCGGCGTGCAGATTTACACCAACGTTGGTGGCCGGCCCCTCGACAACCCCGAGTTCGAGCCGTTCTGGGCAGCGATGAACAAGGCCGGCACGCCGATCTGGCTGCATCCCTCGCGCGGCGCGGGCTTTCCCGACTACCAGACCGAGACAAAATCGAGATACGAAATCTGGTGGACGCTCGGCTGGTCCTACGAGACCGCCGCCGCCATGTCGCGGCTGGTGTTCTCCAAGATCATGGACAAGTACCCGAAGCTGAAGATCATCACCCACCATTTCGGTGGCATCGTGCCGATGCTCGAAGGCCGCATCGGACCCGGCTGGGATCAGATCGGCGCACGCACCTCCGACGAGGACTTGCAGGCGCTAAAGCGCTCGCTGAAGAAGCGTCCGCTCGACTACTTCAAGCACAACTTCTACTGCGACACCGCCGTGTTCGGCGGCAAGCCAGCAACCGTGTGCGGTCTCGAGTTCTATGACCCGGACAAGATCGTGTTCGCCTCGGACTGCCCGTTCGACCCGGAGAAGGGCACCTATTACATCCGCGAGACGCTGAAGATTCTCGACGGGCTGAAGATGTCCAAGGCCAAGTACAAGGCCATCATGCACGGCAATCTGGAGAAGCTGACCGGCAAGAAGCTGGTGAAATGACCGCCTCAGGCGGTCATCCCGGGCGCGAGCATAGCGAGCGCGGCCGGGATCGAGCTACATTGACGTCATGGCCGGGCCGCAGCCCGGCCATTCGTTTGAAGCCCTTGCCTCCCCGCCCCGTGCGCTTCAAGATTCGCCGCCGGAATTGAGAGCGACGCAATGAAGCGGCCCGTGGTTGGCGTGATCGCCAGCCTGCACATGCTGGAAAACCGATACGCGGCGCAACGCGTCGGCGAGCGCAACCTTCAGGCCGTGGTGGACGTGGCGGGCGCCATGCCGGTGATGTTTGCGGGCTGCCCGGCACTCACCGACGTCGAGGAGTTGCTCGAAATCGTCGACGGCGTGTTGCTGACCGGCGCACGCGCCAATGTGCATCCGAGCCGCTTCGGCGCCGAGCCGCATCCCAAGCACGAGCCCTACGATGAGCGGCGCGACGCCATAGCGTTCGCCGTGATCGAGGCCTGCGTCGAGCGCGGCGTGCCGTTGCTCGGCATCTGCCGCGGCTTCCAGGAGATGGCGGTCGCCTATGGCAGCACGCTGCATCCCGAAATCCGGGAATTGCCGGGCCGCGCGAACCACCGCGCACCGCGCCAGGCCAACGGCGAATTCCATCCGGATCAGGATGTCGTCTTCGGCGATCGCCACGATGTACGTCTCGTCTCGGGCGGCGCCTTTGCGCAGCTGTTCGGCCGTGAAACCATTCGTGTGAATTCGCTGCACGGCCAGGGCATTCTCGAACCCGGCAAACGTATCGTCGTTGAGGGTGTCGCAGAGGACGGCACCATCGAAGCGATCCGAATTTCCAACGCGCCGGGCTTTGCGCTCGGTGTGCAATGGCACGCGGAATACGACCCGCAGAAGAACCCGATCAATCGCGCGCTGTTCCAAGCATTCGGCGAGGCCGTCGCGGCGAAAAAGCGCGCGGTGTAGGCTTGCGCCTGTGGGTTCCCACGGTCGCGCCCATGAAACGCCGTGCTTCATCTGCTAGCGTCCCGTGATGGACGCTGCCCGCAACCTTGGCCTCGCCGAAGACCCGCCGCCGGAGCCGGCCGCGCGGCCGACTCCGGTAATGGAGCAGTTCATCGAGATCAAGGCGGCCAATCCGGATTGCCTTCTGTTCTACCGGATGGGCGATTTCTACGAATTGTTCTTCGAGGACGCCGAAGTGGCGAGCCGTGCGCTCGGCATCGTGCTGACCAAGCGCGGCAAGCATCTGGGCCGCGACATCCCGATGTGCGGCGTACCCGTCCACCGTTCCGACGAATACCTGCATCGCCTGATCGCGCAGGGCCACCGCGTCGCGGTGTGCGAACAGACCGAAGACCCGGTCGAAGCCAAGAAGCGCGGCAGCAAGTCGGTGGTGCGGCGCGACGTCATCCGCCTAGTGACGCCCGGCACCCTCACCGAGGACACACTGCTCGATGCTCGGCGGAACAACTACCTGCTGGCAATCGTGCGGGCCCGGACATCGGGTGGCGAGGACAGCCGGTTCGCACTGGCCTGGATCGATATTTCGACCGGCGAGTTCCGCATCGCCGAATGCGAGCGCCTGGGGCTCGCGGCCGAGGTCGCCCGCTTGGAGCCCGGCGAGATCATCGTATCGGACGCGCTCTACGGCGATCTGGATCTTGCGCCTTATCTGCGGACGCTGCCGGCGGTGACGCCACTGCCGCGCGACGTGTTCGACGGCGCCACCGCGGAGCGGCGGCTGTCGGACTATTTCGCGGTCGCCACCACCGACGCCTTCGGCGCGCTGACGCGGCTGGAGCTGAACGCCGCCGCAGCCTGCGTCACCTATGTAGAGCGCACGCAACTCGGCAAACGACCACCGCTGTCGCCGCCGGTGCGCGAGGCCGCGGGCGCGACGCTCTCCATCGACCAGGCCACACGCGCCAACCTCGAACTCACCCGCACGCTCGCGGGCGAACGTCGCGGCTCGCTGCTCGCCGCCATCGACCGCACCGTAACGCCAGCCGGCGCACGCTTGCTGGCGCAACGGCTGGCCGCGCCGTTGACCGAGCCTGCGGCCATCACCCACCGGCTCGACGCGGTAGAGGCCTTTACCGGCGATCCACCGGCGCGCCAGCAGGTCCGCGAGCTTCTCAACATCGCGCCCGACATGGCACGTTCGCTGTCGCGCCTTGTGGTCGGGCGCGGCGGGCCCCGCGACCTTGCCGCGATCCGCGACGGCATCGGCGCGGCCGCTGGCCTCGCCGCGCGGCTCGACAAGCTCGCAGGCCGGCCCGCCGAGATCGCGAACGCCATCGCTGGCCTGCGGCAGCCCGACCAGGAACTGCCGCGCGAGCTTGCGGCAGCGCTCGGCGACGAACTGCCGGTGTTCCGGCGCGACGGGGGTTTTGTGCGCGCGGGCTACGAGGCCGCGCTCGACCAGGCGCGTGCGCTGCGCGATGAGTCGCGCAAGGTGATCGCCCAGCTTCAGGCGCGCTATGCCGACGACACCGGCGTGAAGTCGCTGAAGATCCGGCACAACAACGTGCTGGGCTATTTTGTCGATGTGACCGCGCAGCATGGCGACAAGCTGATGAGCGCGCCGCTCAACGCAAGCTTCATCCATCGCCAGACTCTCGCCGGCCAAGTGCGCTTCACCACCACAGAATTGGGCGAGCTCGAAGCCAAGATTTCCAACGCCGCCGATCGCGCGCTCGGTCACGAGCTCGAAATTTTCGAACGGCTCGCCGCCGCCGTCTTCGCGGCCAGCGCCGAGATCAAGGCGGCCGCCGAAGCCCTGGCGCTGATCGACGTTTCCTGCGCGCTGGCCACGCTCGCGGTCGAGCGCTCTTACGTACGGCCGGAGATCGACCGCACGCTCGATTTCGTCATCGAGGGCGGCCGGCACCCGGTGGTCGAGCAGGCGCTGTCGGATCCGTTCGTCGCCAACGATTGCGACCTCGCGCCGCCCAAGGACGCCAAAGCCGGCCGCATCTGGCTCATGACCGGCCCCAACATGGCGGGCAAATCGACCTTCCTGCGGCAGAACGCGCTGATCGCCGTGCTGGCGCAGACCGGCAGCTTCGTGCCGGCAAAACGCGCGCGCATCGGCGTTATCGACCGGCTGTTCTCGCGGGTCGGCGCCGCCGACGATCTGGCGCGTGGACGCTCGACCTTCATGGTCGAGATGGTGGAGACCGCCGCGATCCTCAATCAGGCCGGGGAGCGTTCGCTGGTGATCCTCGACGAGATCGGCCGCGGTACTGCGACCTTCGACGGCCTGTCGATTGCCTGGGCCGCGATCGAGCACTTGCACGAGACCAACCGCTGCCGCGCGCTGTTTGCCACCCATTTTCACGAGCTGACCGCGCTGTCGGCGACACTGCCGCGGCTCCACAACGCCACCGTTCGCGTCAAGGAATGGCAGGGCGAGGTCGTGTTCCTGCACGAGGTGGTGGCGGGCGCGGCCGACCGCTCCTACGGCATCCAGGTGGCGAAGCTCGCGGGGCTGCCCGCCAGCGTGATCGAGCGCGCCAAGGTTGTGCTGGCGACGCTCGAAGCCGAGGACCGCGCCACACCGCGCGGCTTCGAAGACCTGCCCCTGTTCGCCTCTCCGGCCCGGCCGGCCGCACCCGATCCGCGCCAGAGCGTACTGGAGGCGCTCGTTGCGGCGCTCGCGGCGCTCAACCCGGACGAAATGTCGCCGCGCGATGCGCTTGAGGCGCTTTATGCTCTCAAGCTCAAAGCCGCGAAGGAGAAACCATGACCGTCGGCATTCGCTTGGCTCTGGTGCTCGCAAGTCTTGTATTCACAAGTCTTGCGCCGGGCGCGAACACCGCACAGGCGCAAACCTATCCCGACCGGACCGTGACCATTGTGGTGACGTCGGCGGCCGGCGCGCTGACCGACGTGCTGACGCGCGCCGTCGCCCAGCGGCTGTCGCAGAAGTGGGGCCGGCCGGTCGTGGTCGAGAACCGCGGCGGCGCCGGACACAACGTCGCCGCTGTGGCGGTCGCCAAAGCCGATCGCGATGGCTACACGCTGCTGTCATCCGAGACCGGGCTTGTGACGGTGCAACCGCACCTGTACGGCCAGGGCAAGCTGCAATACGACGCGGAAAAAGACTTTGTCCCGGTCGCGGGCTACGCCAGCATTCCAGTGGCGCTGCTGTCGAACCCAGCGGTGCCGGTGAAGTCGGTGGCCGACCTGATTGCTTTCGCCAAGCAAAAGCCCGGCGCGCTCACCTACGGCACCGCCGGCCTCGGCACCGCGCTGCACACCGGCGCGCTGCTGCTGGAAAGCCTCGCCGGTATCAAGCTCACGGCAGTGCACTATCGCGGCGCCGCGCCCGCGCTGAACGACCTGATCGCGGGCCACATCAATCTGATCACGATGGGGCCGTCGGTCGCGCTGCCGGCGGTGCGAGCCGGCAAGCTCAACATGCTGGGCTTCGGCAGCCCCGCGCGGATGACGCAACTCCCCAACGTGCCAACCATCGCCGAGACCGTCCCGGGCTACGAGGCGAATGTGTCATTCGGCCTGTTCGCGCCAACCGGCACGCCGCCCGAGGTGTTGAAGAAGATCAATGCCGACGTGCAGCAGATCATCAACGATCCGAATTTCGCCAAGCAATTCCTCGAGCCGCTGGTGGTGCAGCCGCTGCCCGGATCGCTTGAGGCGTTTGCCGACTACCTGCGCAAGGATTCGGAAAAATGGGCAAAGGTCATCCAGGCCGCCAACCTGAAGATCGACTGAGAGCGCCAGCAATGCTCGCGCGCAACGCCACCGTTGCTCTGTTCGGCTTGCTGGGCATCGCATCGGCACAGGCGCAGAATTTTCCGACCAAACCGATCACCATCGTGGTGCCGGCCGCTCCGGGCGGCGTCAGCGACGTGATGGGCCGGCTGATGGCGCAACGCTTTACCGAAGCGTGGGGCCAGCAGGTCATCGTCGAAAATCGCGGCGGCGCCAACCACGTGATCGGGGCCGCAATGGTTGGCAAGGCCGTGCCTGACGGCCACACCATGATGGTCGGCGCCGAGACCGTGTTCGTGATCAACCCGACGCTGCATGGCAGCAAGCTGCCCTACGACGTCAAAGACTTCGCGCCGATCTCCGGCCTCGTTCGCATCAACCAGGGGCTATTGGCGCATCCATCGCTGCCGGCCAACACCATCGCCGAATTGATAGTGCTGGCAAAGCAGAAGCCCGGCGAAATCACCTATGGCTCCTCCGGCCTCGGAGCCGCGGGCCACGTCAACGTCGCGTTGCTCGAAGGCATGGCCGGCATCAAGCTCGCGCCGGTGCACTACCGCGGGGCAACGCCCGCGCTCAATGACGTGCTGGCGGGCCACATCATGCTCACGTCGGTAAGCTTGAGCGCTTCGGTGCCGCCCTATCGCGCCGGCAAGGCCAAAATGCTAGCGGTCGGCAGCCTACAGCGCCGGGCCGAACTCCCCGAAGTGCCCGCAACCGCCGAGACGGTGCCGGGCTATGAGGCCGTCACCTGGTTCGGCCTGTTCACCACCTCGGGCGCGCCGCGCGCGGTGATCAGCAAGATCAACGCCGAGGTGCAAAAGCTGTTCAGCGACGAAAGCTTCCGCAACCGGGTGATCGTGCCCAACATGTTCGAGTCGATGGCGAGTTCGCCCGAGGAATTCGCCGAGTTCATCAAGCGCGACAGCGTGAAGTGGTCGAAGGTGCTGCGCGACGCTAACATCCGGATCGACTAAGCGAGCCCAATCGAACGAACCAGGAGAGTAATCATGAAGTGGCTTTCGATATTGGCATCCCTGGTTTGCTTCCTCGGCAATGGGCCCGCGCACGCCCAAACCTATCCCACCAAGACCATCACGATTGTGGTCACGGCGGCCGCCGGCGGCGTCACCGACATCGTGGCACGCGCCATCGGGCAGCGGCTTACGGAGAAATGGGGCCAGCAGGTCGTCATCGAGAATAAGGGCGGCGGCGCGCACCTGGTCGGCGCACAATCGGTCGCCACCGCGGCTCCTGACGGCCACACCCTGATGCTGGCCGAAGCCGGCACCTATGTGCTCAATCCGAACCTCTACTCACATGACAAGATGCCCTTCAGTGTCGAGAAGGACTTCATTCCGATCACCGGGGTGGTTCGCATCCATCACGCGCTGATCGCGTCGCCAAAATTCGCGCCAAACAATTTTGCCGAAGTGCTGGCGCTCGCCAAGCAGAAGCCCGGCGACCTCACCTACGGCACCGCCGGTCTCGGCTCCGGTCCGCACGTCAACATGGTCCGGCTAGAGAACGTCACCAAGCTGAAATTCCTCGCGGTGCATTATCGCGGCGCGACGCCCGCGCTGAACGACGTCATGGGCAACCACACCAACATGATGCTGATCAGCGTGAGCTCGGCGCTGCCGAATTTCCGGCAGGGCCAAGTCAAGATGTTCGGGATCGGCAGCGCCAAGCGGCTGCCGCAGGTACCGGACGTGCCGACATTGGCGGAGGGTGGCAACCTGCCGGACTTTCTGGCAGGGACTTGGTTCGGCCTCGCTGTCACCGGCGGAACGCCGAAGCCCATCGTCGACAAGATTAATGCCGAGGTGCGAGCCATTATGGCCGAACCGGCGTTCCGGGAGCGCTTCCTCGCCAAGCAATTGTACGAGCCCATGGACAGCTCGCCGGAGGAATTCGCCGCCTATATCAAGAGCGAGACGCAAGCCTGGGCGAAGGTGATCCGCGAGCAGAAGCTGGTTATCGGGGACTAAAGCGTAATGCATTTAGTTTGGTGCATATCCTGAGTTTTTGAAATAGTTGGCGCATTCGTCGCTGGTGAAAGCGCCGAGAAGCTCGCCGATGGCGGCGCAGACGGTTTCGACCGTTCGGGCGGCGGCTTTGCGCAGCAGATG
>CAMDDZ010000023.1 GCA_945893145.1 Rhodoplanes serenus
CCGGTGTCATCGAACTCGACGGCCTGCCGACGCGGCCGAAGCTCAAGAACGTCGACAAGATCTCGCCAGATGACGCTTCGGCGACGCCAACTCCCGACGACCAGAGCCGCAACCGCAACTTCGGCGCCCGCATCGCCAACGACGGCGCCTTCGCGCTCGCTTCGGCTTCGCTGCGCCAGGCGCTGCAGGACATGCCGGAGATTTCCGAGCTGTCCAAGCATGTCATGATCGAGGAGACCCCGCAGGGTCTCAACATCGAGATTGTGGATCAGGATGGCCGCTCGATGTTCCCGGACGGTTCCAAGGAACCTTACGAACGCACGCGCCGCCTGATTCAGAAGTTGGCGGCCCAGTTCAAGGCCATGCCCTACCGCATCTCGATTTCCGGCCATACGGCGGCGAGCCGCGTGCCCGCCAAGCCTGGCTACGGTTCGTGGGACCTGTCTGCCGACCGCGCCAACGTGGTGCGCCGAATCCTCGAAGAGGAGGGTGTGCCTGCCGGGCACTTTTTCATGGTGGCGGGCCGAGCCGACACGCAGCCGTTGTTCCCGGACGACGCCTTTATCGCGGCCAATCGCCGCGTAACCATAACGCTGATGCGCGAAGCGCCTCCGCTTCCGGCCAATTTCAAGCCCTGAACCTTCGCCAACGTGCTATGTCGCTCCCGGTAGGGCGGTGATATAACCGCGGCCCTTTCAGACGGTGCGGCTGAAGATTTGCGTGCATCGAAGGCTTGCGCTGATCGTATGAACAACGTCGTAGAGGCCGCACCGTCAGCCAGTCCGGCTGTCGCCGAGGCACAACCGGCAACGAACTTGCTTGCGTTGACGCTCGGCAGCGTCGGCGTGGTCTATGGCGATATCGGCACCAGCCCGCTTTACGCCTTCCGGATCGCCGTGATGGCGGCGACCGAATCCGGCCCGATCACGCGCGACACCATCCTTGGCGTCCTCTCCATGATCGTCTGGGCGCTGATCGTCGTGGTCACGCTCAAATACGTGCTGATCCTGCTGCGGGCCGATAACAACGGCGAGGGCGGCACGCTCTCGCTCACCGCGTTGGCGTCCCGCGCCATCGGGCGGCGGACCCCGCTGGTGGTGATCCTCGGCATCATCGGTGCCGCCATGTTCCTCGGCGACTCGGTCATCACGCCGGCGATCTCGGTTCTCTCCGCGGTGGAGGGCCTCAAGCTGGTGACGCCGGCGTTCGAGCATTACGTGCTGCCGCTCACGGTCGTCATCCTGATCGCCTTGTTCGCCGTGCAGCGCCGCGGCACCGCGCGGGTGGCCACGTTTTTCGGTCCCGTCATGGTGGCGTGGTTCGTGGTGATCGCGATCGTCGGCGCCCTGCACATCCTCGACGATCCCGGCGTGTTTGCCGCGATCAATCCGGTCTATGCGGTGCAGTTCGTGTCGACGCATGGCCACATCGGCCTGGTCACGCTCGGCGCCGTGTTTCTCGCGGTCACCGGCGGCGAGGCACTCTACGCTGACCTCGGCCATTTCGGGCGCAAGCCAATCCAGATTGCCTGGCTCGGTCTCGTGCTGCCGGCGCTGCTGATCAATTACTTTGGCCAGGGCGCATACGTGCTGGCGCATCCGGGCTCAATCGAAAATCTGTTCTATCTGCTGGTGCCGGATGTGTTGCTGATTCCGATGGTCGTGCTCGCCACGCTCGCAACCGTGATTGCGAGCCAAGCCGTTATCACCGGCGCCTATTCGCTGGTCCGCCAGGCGATCCAGCTCGGGCTGTTGCCGCGGCTCGCCATCGTGCACACCTCGGCGGAATATTCCGGGCAGATTTACATTCCGCGCGTCAACACAGCGCTGCTGATCGGCGTGCTGCTGCTGGTCGGCCTGTTTCGCACCTCGAGCGCGCTCGCTTCGGCCTATGGCATTGCGGTTGCCACCACGATGGTGGTGGATGGGGCGCTTGGCTTCATCGTGATCTGGCGGCTGTGGCGGCTGCCGGCCTGGCAGGCCGCGCTGCTGATGGTGCCATTGGTGGTGGTCGATTTCACATTTCTGTCGGCCAACATGCTCAAGCTGTTCGAGGGCGCCTGGCTGCCGTTGCTGTTCGGCGTTGCGATGGTGCTGCTCATCATCACGTGGCAGCGCGGCACGAGCGTGTTGAGCAACAAGACCCGCAAGACCGAGGTGCCGCTCGAAACCTTGCTCAAGAGCCTGGAAAAGAAGCCGCCGCACGTGGTGCCGGGCACCGCCGTCTTCCTCACCAGCCATCCCGAATTTTCGCCGACCGCGCTGCTGCACAACCTCAAGCACAACAAAGTGCTGCACGAGCACAACGTGATCCTGACCATCGTCACCACCGACACGCCGCGCGTGCGCGACGAGGACCGCGTCACCATCGTGCCGGTGTCGCAGCGTTTCAGTCAGGTGGCGCTCAAATTCGGCTACATGGAAACGCCGAATGTGCCGAAGGCGCTCGCCATCGCGCGCCGCCAGGGCTGGCAATTCGACATCATGTCGACCTCGTTTTTCCTGTCGCGGCGCGCGCTGAAACCGGCGCCGCATTCCGCGCTGCCGCACTGGCAGGACCGGCTGTTCATTGGACTCGCCAGGAGCGCCAGCGATGCCACCGACTTTTTCCAGATCCCTACCGGGCGGGTCGTGGAAGTCGGCACCCAGGTCACAGTTTAGCTAATAATATCAATATTTTAGTGGATGGTTGTTCGGAGGCCGTCGGTTTCCGCCGGCAACGTTTTCCTGCATGGCTGCGCTGCGAGGGCCGGCGCGATACTCTATCGACGCTCGACCGTTGGGGATATAAGCCCCAACTATTGCGTTATTGCAGCGCACCAATACTGATCGGTTTTTTGCAAACCCGCGGAACATCATGACCGGCATCACGGCCCCGACCGGAGGCGCACCGCCGGCCACCGAGCAAAGCCACGCGCCGGCCGCGACCAGCGTTTGGACGCTGACGCTCGGCAGCATCGGCGTGGTGTATGGCGACATCGGCACGAGCCCACTCTACGCGTTCCGCGAGGCCGTCACTGCGGCGGTCGGCGCCGGCGGCACGCCGTCGCGCGACTCGGTGCTCGGCGTGCTGTCGCTGATCCTCTGGGCGCTGATCGTCATCGTCACGCTGAAATACGTGCTGATCCTGCTGCGTGCCGACAACCACGGCGAGGGCGGCACGCTCACCCTGATGGCGCTGGCGCAGCGCGCGCTCGGCCGGAGCGTCGGCGCGGTGGTGCTGCTGGGCATCATCAGCGGTGCGCTGTTCTACGGTGACGCGGTGATCACGCCGGCCCTGTCGGTGCTGTCCGCGGTCGAAGGACTGAAAGTCGCAACGCCTGCGTTCGAACCTTACGTGGTGCCGCTCACGATCGTGATCCTGGTCGCGCTGTTTGCCGTGCAGTCGCGCGGCACCGCGAGCGTGGCTGCGTTCTTCGGGCCGGTCATGCTGTTGTGGTTTCTTGTCATCGCCATCGTCGGCGTCTGGCACGTGGCGAGCGATCCGGGCGTGCTGGCGGCTATCAATCCGCTTCATGGCATCAGTTTTCTGGCAGGCCACGGCATGATCGGCCTCCTCACACTCGGCGCCGTGTTTCTGGCCGTCACCGGCGCCGAAGCGCTCTACGCCGACCTCGGCCATTTCGGGCGCAAGCCGATCCAGATCGCCTGGGTGGCGATTGTGTTGCCAGCGCTTGTCGCCAACTACCTGGGACAGGGCGCGCTCGTACTCGCCAATCCCAAGGCGATCGAAAGTCCGTTCTTCCTGCTCTTTCCCGACTGGGCGCTGCTGCCGATGGTTGGGCTTGCCACCGCCGCCACCGTGATCGCGAGCCAGGCGGTGATCACCGGCGCCTATTCGCTCACTCAGCAGGCGATCCAGCTCGGTCTGCTGCCGCGCTTCGAGATCCGCCACACCTCGGCGTCGCTGGTCGGCCAGATCTACATGCCACGGGTCAACATGCTGCTGCTGGTCGGCGTCCTTTTGCTGGTCGCGCTGTTGCGCTCTTCGAGTGGGCTTGCCTCGGCCTATGGCATCGCGGTGAGCGGCACCATGGTGGTGACCGCCCTGATGGCGATCGTGGTGATTCACAAAGGCTGGGGCTGGTCGCTCGGGGCCTCGGTGGCGCTGATCGGGCCGTTTATCATGATCGATCTTTCGTTCCTCGGCGCCAATCTGCTCAAGGTGCTGGAGGGTGGCTGGATGCCGCTCGTGCTCGGCGGTCTGGTGATGATCGTGATGTACACTTGGCGGCGCGGCAGCCGCATCCTGTTCGAAAAAACGCGCAAGAACGAGGTGCCGCTCGATGCGCTGGTCGCCATGCTGGAAAAGAAGCCGCCGCATCGCGTACCCGGCACGGCGGTGTTCCTCACCAGCGATCCGACCTGTGCGCCCACAGCGCTGATGCACAGCCTCAAGCACTACAAGGTGCTGCACGAGCACAACGTCATCCTGACCATCGAGTCGGCGCCAATGCCGCGCGTCGATCCAGCCGACCGCGTGCGCATCGAGCCGCTGGGCGCCACATTCGCGCGCGTGCTTTTGCGTTTCGGCTATATGGAAACGCCAAACGTGCCCAAGGCGCTGGCGATCGCGCGCAAGCTCGGCTGGCAATTCGACATCATGTCCACATCGTTCTTTCTGTCGCGCCGTGCGCTCAAGCCAGCGCCGCATTCCTTCATGCCGCGCTGGCAGGACCGGTTGTTCATCACGCTGGCGCGGAGCGCGAGTGATGCGACCAACTATTTCCAGATTCCGACTGACCGCGTGGTCGAGGTCGGCACCCAGGTCACCGTTTAGGCATGACGGTGCGGCGGTCCGGCGTGTAGGATCACGATGGTTTTTCTCCGCGGTTGCGGCAAGGAGTGCGTCATGGCTGAAGAATCCCGAGACCCGCCGGTGCGCGATCTGACGCCGGAAGACGTGGCGCGCGGCCTGGCCGAGGACCGGATGCTGCTGGTCGATGTGCGTGAGCCGAACGAGACCGCGGTCGAGCGCTATCCGGGCGCCGTGATCGTGCCGCTGCAAAGCTTCGATCTGTCGCAAATCCCCGACCCGAAGGGCAAACAGGTGGTGTTCGCCTGCCGGTCCGGCCGCCGCTCGGTGACGGCCTCGCAGGCGGCCCAGGCCGCGGGCCTGCCTTACGACGCGCACCTCGCAGGCGGCATTCTCGCCTGGAAAGCCGCGGGTCTGCCAACCGAAAGCTGACCACCCGGTGCTGCCGTGCCGCAGCCGTATTTCGGTTATTTAAGCTCCGCTGTAGCAGTGACGATTTGGCAAACGGGCCTTAAAATGGCGCCCGTTCGACAACGGAACGCGCGATGTTCGAAGCTGCCTACCGTCAGCGCCTGGCCGCCGATCTCGCGCGCTGGCAAACCGACGGCGTCATCACGCCCGCGACCGGCGACGCCATCCGGGCCGCGTTGCCGCCCGCTCCCAAGGGCGTCAACATCCCGACCGTCATCGGCATTCTCGGCGGTCTTTTGATCGCGGCGGCGTTTCTCGCTTTCGTCGCCGCCAACTGGACCGAGATCGCAAGGCCAGCGCGTTTCGCCATCCTGCTCGCCGGCATTGCCGGTGCTTATGCGATTGGCGCCTGGTTCGACCGCAGCGGCCGTCCCTATCTGGCCGATATCAGTGCCACGGTTGGCTCGATTGTGTTCGGCGCGTCGATCGCACTCGTCGGCCAGATGTACCACCTCTCGGCGGACTTCGCGGGCGGCATGATGTTGTGGTCGGCAGGCGCGCTGATCGCAGCGGTGCTGACCGGATCGCGCGGAGCGCTCGCGGTTGCGCTGGTCGCCGGATGCCTCTGGAGCGGAATGCGCGTGACCGACACGGGGGACGTTCCGCACGTGCCGTTCATCGCGTTCTGGCTCGTCGCCGGCGTTCTCGCAACAGTCTGGAACAGTCCTGTCGCGCGCCATCTGGTCGGTGTCGCAGCGCTGGCGTGGCTGTCGACGATTTTCTTTGGCAGTGTCGACCGCAGTTTGATTAACCCGATCTCCCCGGTTGCCGGCAGCGCAGCGCTGTTGTTGGGAGGCGCTTTAGCCGCGGCGCACTTTGGCAGCGGTTCGCTGCACGCGTTGGGTCTCACGCTTTCGAGCTATGCGAGCTTCGCGCTTGCCATTCTGCTGGCGCCTGTCGGTGTCGAAGATTTCGTGTCGCGCATACGCGTTTCGCCAAACTGGGCTTTGGTTTGCGGGTTCGCCGGGATCATTCTGGCCTTCGCCGTCGCGGGCGTAAGCCGTCGCGCCGGTGCCGCCTTTGCCGGGCTCGCGCTGGTCTTTGCCATGATCGTGGCAACCGGATGGGCTGGCGCCGCCAATTTTCTGCAGCCCTGGACCACCTATGCGTTTGCGCTGGCGTCGATGTTGAGCCTCGTCGTTTCCGGCATGCTCGACGATGTGCGGCCGAGAGTCGTGGCTGGCTGGCTCGGCCTTGGCTTGGTCATTGCCGGCATCACATGGGCGGTCCGGGGATCGCTGCTGCGACGGGCGGCCTTCCTGGCGGTCGCGGGCCTCGCAACAGTCGGTCTTGCAGCGCTGCTGGCGCGGCTGATCCCGAAGGAGGAGGGCCGATGATCAATCTGGCTCAGCTCGTTGCGCGGGTGCCGCGGCCCGTGTTGTTCGCCGTCGCGGGCCTTCTCCAAGTCGGGCTGATTGCCACCATGGTGATCGACCGTGCGAGAATCCTGCGCCAGGGCACCGAGATCACCTTGCAGGCACGCCCGGTCGATCCACGCGATATCTTCCGCGGTGACTACGTTGTCCTGGGTTACGACATCTCCACGATACCGGCCGGTGAACTGAAGAGCATGCTGCAGTCGGAGCGCGGCCCTCGCGAGCCTTACGTGTTCGTCAAGCTTGCGCCGAAGCCCGGCGGCTTGTACGGCGTCGTCTCCGTCCATCTCGAACCGGTCCCGGTGAGCGGCACCGAAGTGCTGATCCGTGGTCACGTCACCAACTGGCGCTGGTGCGGCAATTGCGAAAATCTCAACATTCGCTATGGACTTGAAAAGTACTTCGTCCCTGAGGGCGAGGGGCGCGAGCTCGAACAGGCGCGCAACCAGGGCAAGCTTACGATTGTCGCCGCCGTAACCCCTTCGGGGCGCTCCGCCATCAAGCGCCTGTTGCTCGATGGCAAGCCGGTTTACGATGAGCCGTTGTTCTAGCCGAGAATTGGTCGACCAAGATCCCCAATAGCAATTTCCGGGAATTTCGATGCGCCGAGCATCTCCGTTCGTTGTCACGACTGTGTTGCTTGTGGCGTTGCTGGCCGCGCTCAGCGGCCCACAGGCAGCCACGCAACGCTTCGTCAATGTCTATAACTGGTCGGATTACATCGAGCCGAGCGTGCTGGAAGACTTCACCAAGGAAACCGGCATCAAGGTCAAGTACGACACCTTCGACTCCAACGACACGCTGGAAACCAAGCTCCTGGCCGGCAAGTCCGGCTATGACGTGGTGGTGCCGACCGCCTATTTCCTCGAGCGCCAGATCAAGGCCGGTCTGTTCCAGAAGCTCGACAAGAGCAAGCTGCGGAATTTCGGCAATGTGTGGCCGGAGATCGCGCAGCGGCTCGCCGCGTACGATCCCGGCAACCAATTTGCCGTGAATTATATGTGGGGCACCACCGGCATCGGCTTCAACAAGAAGGCGCGCGACATCCTGCGCGGCGCGCCGATCGACTCCTGGGACCTCGTGTTTAAGCCGGAGAGTATCGCGCGCTTTAAGGATTGCGGCGTGCAGATGCTCGACTCCTCCGACGACATCATGCCGGCGGTGCTGAACTATCTCGGCCTCGATCCGAACTCCAAGGTGCAGGCGGATATGGAGAAGGCGGCCGACGTGTTGATCAAGATCAGGCCCTATGTCCGCAAGTTTCATTCATCGGAATATCTGACGGCGCTGGCGAGCGGCGAGATTTGCCTGGTGGTCGGCTGGTCCGGCGACATCAAACAGGCGCAGAAGCGCGCCGCCGAAGCCAAATCCAATGTCGAGATCGGCTACGTCATCCCCAAGGGCGGCGCCCAGATGTGGTTTGACAATTTTGCCATCCCGAAGGACGCCAAGAACGTGGCCGAGGCGCACGAGCTGATCGATTTCCTGCTGCGGCCGGAAGTAGCGGCGAAGAACTCGAATTTCGTTTCCTACGCCAACGGCAACCTCGCGAGCCAGAAGCTGCTCGACCCGGCACTGTTGGCGGATCGCGCTGTTTATCCAGACACCGAAACCATGAAGACGCTCTACACCATCACGGCGCACGACCAGCGCACGCAGCGGCTGATGAACCGGCTGTGGACGAAGATCAAGACCGGGAAGTAAGCGGCGCTCTTAGAGCATGATCCCGAAAAGTGGATGCCGGTTTTCGGAAAAGATCATGCTCAAACAAGAAAGCTAGATATCGATCCGATTCAATTGAATGGGATCGATATCTAGTCGTCCCGCCAGCGGCGATGCAGCCACAGCCACTGCTCGGGGTGTTCGCGCACCCAGCCTTCGACCACGCTGGTGATGATCTGCATGGTGCCGGCGACGTCGATTCTGCCGTCGGCATCGCGTGCCGGCTCGATGGCTTCCGTCAAGCGCAATTGGAAGCGGTTGCCCGGAAACCGGACGACGCGCACGCCGTGGATCGGGCACTCGATGTTGCGGGCAAGCCGCGCCACCAGCGGATTGGCCTTGGTGCGCCGGCCGAAGAAGTTCACGTCGACGCCCTGCACGTTGTACTGGTCGACCAGCAAGGCGATGTGCGAGCCGGCCTGGATGGCGTCGAGCAGTTTGGTCGGCGCATCCATGCTGGTGTGCACCAGCGTGCCCATGCAGCCGCGCCGCAACCTCACCACTTCGTCGGACAGCGCTTTGATATTGGGCCGCCGGTACAGCACGGTGGAATTGACGCCGTAGCTGTGCGCCGCGACCGCGGCGATTTCCCAGTTGGCGAGGTGGGCGGCGAAGATCAGCGCTGGCTTGCCGTCATCGCGCAGCTTTTCAATGATCCGTTCGCTTTCGTCGGAATCCAAAATCCGCCGCGGCTGGCCCGGCTTTGCCGAGTGGTAGTCCCACAGCCGGTCGATGTGGGCGAGCTCGGCGCCGACGCGGCCGAGATTGTCCCAGACGCCGCGCAGGATCGTTTCAATCTCAGCCGGCGATTTTTCCGGGAATGCTGCGACAAGGTTGGCACGGCCGACCCGATGCTCGGGCAGCCACGGGCCGATCCGCCGCATCAGCCAGCCGGCGAAGTTCGACATCACATCGACGTTGATCAGCCGCATCGCGCGGATGACGCCGACCGCGATGAAGCCCGCGACCGCGTCGCCTACACGCCGGAGGCGCCGTGACAGCCGTTGTCCGCTCATGGCGAGACGCCCTGCATGCCGCTTTGCTGGAGCATGATCTTGTCCGAAAACCGGTACCCACTTTTCGGGATCATGCTCTAAAACAGCACGACGATTTTGCCGAACACCCGGCGGCTCTCCAGCCGCTCGAGCCCGCGGGCGAACTCGGCGAGCGGCACCTCGGTGTCGATCACCGGCAACAAGCCGCCTGCCATCTTGGCGAGGCTGTCGCGGATGTTGCGCATCGAGGCGCCGAACGAGCCGATGATCCGGTATTGCTGCTGAAACAGCTGCATCAGGTTGAAGGTGATGCTCGGTCCCGCGGTCGAGCCGCAGGTGACCAGCCGGCCGCCGCGCTTGAGCACCAGCAGCGAGCCGTTGAAGCCCTCGCCGCCGACGTGCTCGAACACCACATCGACGCCCTTCTTGTTGGTGAGCTTGCGCGTGATCGTCTCGAACCGGTCCTTGCGGTAATTGATGACGTGATCGGCGCCAAGCGCCTTGGCCTTGGCGACCTTGTCGTCGTCCCCAACGGTGGTGATGACGGTGCAGCCGATCGCCTTGGCCATTTGGATCGCGCCCGTGCCGATGCCGGAGCCGCCGGCCTGCACCAGGATGGTTTCGCCGGGCTTGAGCTTGGCGTTGTCGAACAGCATGTGCTCGACGGTCGAGAAACCGATCGGCGCGCAGGCGGCGTCGCGCAGGCTCACACCATCCGGCACCGGAATGACCAGCCGCTCCGGAGTATTCATGAGGTCGCGGGCGAAGCCATCGACGTGGAAGCCCATGATGCCGGCGACGTTCTCGCAGAGATTGTCACGGCCCTCGCGGCAGGCCGGGCAGGTGCCACAGGTGAGTGCGCCATACATCACGACCTTGTCGCCGGGCTTAAAACGCGTCACGCCATCGCCCACCGCGGCAATCTGGCCGGATGCCTCGACGCCGACCACCACCGGCAGCTTGCGCTTGGCGAAAGCCATGCCGCGGTAGCCCCAGAGATCGAGATGATTGAGCGCGACCGCCTTGACGGCGATCTGCACTTCGCCCGCAGCGGGCGGCGGTGGGGCAGGGACCTCGAGCAGCTCGAGCTTGCGGTCGCCGACCAGTGTCAGGGCTCGCATGCTTGAGGTCACGCGGGCTCGCGTCCCATGACGAGCGACACGTTCTGCCCGCCGAACCCGAACGAATTGGAGATGGCGTGCTTCATCGAAGCGTCGCGCGCCGTGTTCGGCACCACGTCGAGCGGGATCGCTGGATCCGGCATCTGGTAGTTGATGGTCGGCGGAATGCGCTGGTGCTGCAGCGTCAGCAGCGTGATCACCGCCTCGATGGCACCCGCGGCCGACAGTGTGTGTCCGATCATCGACTTGTTGGACGACATCGGAATGCTCTTGGCGCGCTCACCGAACACCGCGGTGACACCCATGGCTTCCATCTTGTCATTCTCGGGCGTGCCGGTACCGTGCGGATTGATGTAGTCGATGTCCTCGGGCTTGAGGCCTGCATCGGTGAGGCCATTGCGGATGCAGCCGATGATCGGTTTGCCGTCCGGGCTCGAGCGGGTGCGATGGAAGGCGTCCGCCATCTCGCCGCAGCCCATCATCACGCCAAGGATCTTCGCGCCACGCGCGCGGGCGGATTGCAGGCTCTCCAGCACCAGTGCGCCGGCGCCTTCGGCCATCACGAAGCCGTCGCGGTTTTTGGAGAAGGGTTTCGCCGCCTGCTCGGGCGGGTCGGCCGAGGTGGAGAGCGCCGAAAGGAGCGAGAAGCGGATCAGAGATTCGGTATTGATCGAACCGTCGCTGCCGACGCAGAGCGCCGCATCGCTTTCGCCGCGGCGGATGGCCTCGACGCCGAGCTGGATTGCGGTGGCGCCCGACGCGCAGGCGGTCGAGAGCGAGATCGGCGAGCCCTTGGTGCCGTATTTATCGGCCAAGTGATTTGCCACCGAGCCGAACATGAATCGCGCGTGATAAGGATTGTAGCGGCCCGACGCCGCCATGCGGATCATGTCGGCGTAGTTCGCGGCTTCATTCGAGCCCGCCGCGGCCGCGAGTTCGCGCCGCTGTGTCCACTCGATCTCGATCGGCGGCACCGCCAGGAACAGCGGGCCCGGAAAATCGCCGCGCGAGCCGACGCCGGACTGCGCAATGGCTTCGCCGGTCGCCACATCGGCGAGCTGCTCCGACAATTCCGGCGCCGACATCGGATCGGCCGGAATGAAATCGACCGTGCCGGCAAAGCGGGTCTTGAGGCCGTCGGTCGCAAAGCGCGTGATGTTCTTGATGCCGGACTTGCCGGCCGTCAGTCCCTTCCAGTTGTCGTCCTTGCCGGCGGCGAGCGAGGTGACGATGCCCATGCCGGTGACGACTACGATGGGGCGGCCGGCGCTGTCGTGAGTGGTCGGCATGATGCTCTCCTTCAGGGCCCGGCTCAGGATTCGGCTTCGACCAGGGCGAGGCCTTCGCCCCGCCAGTGCCCGACCGAGGTGACGACGACCTGCTTCAGCGCGCCGGTCATCGGCTGCTCGACGCCGGACTGATCGGTTGGCGCGAACAAGCTACCACGGTTGAGCGCCATGGTGGCGAGCGCAAGATTCATGACGAACGTCGGCTCGACGCTGTGCCCCACATAAGTGCCGGGGGCTCGCACGGCAACGTCCTTGTGGCTTGTCAGGAACGCGCGTTCTTCTTCGGTCGCGGGCGCAGCCCCGCTGGCGCCGGAGATGACCGCGACGTTTCCGCTCTGCAGCCGGCCGGACAGCTTGTCCCACAGGCGCTTGAGCACGGTGGTGACGTCGCCGCTCTGGCGCCGCGACGAGCGGTCGGCGACGACCGCGCTGAGCCGCGCCAGGCGCTTGGCGCCGCGCGCCTCGGCGTGCTTGCGGGATTCGATCACCAGGAAGGCGCCGAGTGAACCAAGCGCAAGGCCCGGGTTGTTCTGGCGCTGCCAGACCGGCGCGAATGCGTCCTTGAGGATAAAGCCGCCGAACTGAAACAGCATCACCAGATCGGGCCGTTCGGAATTGTGACTGCCGCCGACCAGCGCGATGTCGCTCTGGCCGGCCTCGATCCGCGACACCGCGATGCGCACTGCATCGACGCCGGCGGATTCTTCGCCCATGAAGGTTCGCGAGGAGCCAGTGACGTTGTGCACGATCGAAATGTTGCCGGCCAACAGATTGGAAAGCTGCGCCAGGAACAGCGTCGGCCGCAGGTCGCTCATCAGCCGTTCGTTGAGAAAGGCTTCCGGCTTCTCGGCCTTGCGCAGATTGGTGAGGATGCCGGTGTCGGCCGCGACGTCGCGTTCGCCGCCGCCGGCCGCTACGATCATGTCGGTGCGAGCGAGAATTTCGGCGTTGCCCTTGATGCCGGCGCTGTCGAGTGCCAGCCCCGCCGCATAGGTGCCGATGCGTTGCCAGGGCT
The DNA here is from genome assembly GCA_945893145.1 of Rhodoplanes serenus. Taxonomy (GTDB): domain Bacteria; phylum Pseudomonadota; class Alphaproteobacteria; order Rhizobiales; family Xanthobacteraceae; genus Z2-YC6860. The sequence goes on from CAMDDZ010000023.1 coordinate 12,745, forward strand.
CCATCTGACGCTGGTCGCCCTTCTTGGGGATCTGCTTGTCAAAGTCGAGCGGCGGCAGCCGGTGCACGAAATAGGGCGCAAACAGCGCGCCGTCCGCCTTGGGCTGGCCGGAGTTCAGCCCTTGCCAATGCGCGTCCGGTCCCTCGCCCAGGCAGGAGACGATGCCGATGCCGGTGATCCAGGCCTCGCGTGCGGTGTCAGCCATGGGCGACCGTCTCTTTGGGGAAGCCGATGCGGGTCGCGACCTGTTCCATGGCTTCGCGGAACTCGCCTTGCGGGAAATCGACCACCCGGAACGTGATCTCGGCGTCGCAGATCTTCTTGCCGTCGGCTTCGATTGACGCCTCGGTCACCGCGAAGCCCGAACCCTCGTGCGCGATCTTGGCCGACACGGTCAGTGCCGTGCCCGGCGTCACGAAGGTGCGGAGCTTGACGGTCTTCAGCGCCGCAAGGAACGGCATGCGGGTGAACTTGGTGCGGGCAATGATCAGCCAGCCCGACGCCTGCGCCATCGACTCGATCAGCAGCACGCCTGGCATCAGCGGACGCCCGGGAAAGTGCCCTTCGAAGATCGTACTGGCGGTGGGGACGTTGGCCTCGACGCGGATGGTCAGGTCGGTGAGGTTAAGGTCGGCGATCCGGTCGATAAGCTGGAAATACTCGATCCGCATTGGTCCCCTGGCTCGCCCCCCGCGCCGCTGAACGGAACCGGGGTCTTCCTCAGGCTCCCTTGGCGGCAACCAAGCCGTCGATGCGAGCGCAGAGATTTTTCAGAACGAAATACTGCTCGGTGGTCGCCTTGCCGTCGTTGACCTCTTGGGTCCATTGCTCGAGCGGCAGCTTGATGCCGAACGCCTTGTCGATGGCAAAAGCGATGTCGAGGAAGTCCAGGCTGTCGATGCCCAGATCGTCGATCGCATGGCTCTCCGGCTTAATCGTATCGCGGGGGATATCGCAGGTTTCCGAGATAATCGTGGCCACCGTATCGAAGGTCGAAGACATTGCAAATCTCTGACTGACAAGAGGTTTTTAGCCGCGCCCGCGACCGAAGCGTTTAAGGGCCGCGCACCGGCCCATTGTTTTGTGAAGCCGTCAGTTCGGTATAGCGAAGGGGGCGGGGGAGTTCAATGGCGGCGGATTTCGCGGCAATTCCCGGTGGGGCGCGGACTTTTGCCCTATCATTGCCCCCCTCAAACATCACCAGCCGGGGAGGCGGATATGTCGATTGCTCGGAGGATTTGTGTCGGCGTCCTGATGGCCGTGTCGGGCGCAGGCGCGGTGGGTGCGCAGGGCGTTGTCATGGAGCGCAATATCTCGACCCAAATGGCGCGCACCATTGCGGACGCCGCCATGGAATGTACGCAGAACGGGCAGGGCACGACGGTCGCGGTGGTCGACCGCACCGGGCAGTTGCGCGTGCTGATCCGCGGCGATGCTACGCAGCTTTATTCCGTCGAACTGGCGCGCCGTAAGGCCTACACGGCGCGGGCGTTCCGCCGGCCGTCGCTCGAATGGGCCAAGCGCACCGAAGGCAATCTGGCTGGCCAGCGCATGCTGACTGACATGATCCCGCTCGGCGGCGGCATGCCGATCGCAGTGGGCAACGACGTGATTGGCGCGGTCGGCGTCAGCGGCACCGGTGGCCAGGAGGACGACGAGAACTGCGCCAAGCGCGCGATCGCCAAGGTCGCTGACCAGCTCAAATGATGCGGCTGCGCACGAAAGAGGTCGCGATTTCGGTGAGGATGACGACGACGAAGATCACCAACAACACCAGCCCGGCCTGATCCCAGTACAGGTTGGACAGCGCCGTATCGAGCGCCATGCCGAGGCCGCCGCCGCCGACGAGGCCCAGCACGGCTGACTCGCGCACGTTGATATCCCAGCGGAACATCGAGATCGCGAGAAACGCGGGCTTCACCTGCGGCCAGATGCCTTTGATCAGCACGGCCAGCGGCGAGGCGCCCGCCGCGACCAGCGCCTCGATCGGGCCGGGCTTAGCCTCCTCGATCGCCTCGGAGAGGAATTTGCCGGTGAAGCCAATGGAATGAACCGCGATGGCGAGCGTGCCGGCCAGCGCGCCGGGTCCGAACACCGCGACGAAGAACAGCGCCCACACCATCGCGTGGACGGAGCGCGTCGCCACCAGGATGAAGCGGCCGATGCTGTTGAGGACGATCGAGTGCGTGATGTTGCGCGCGACCATCAGCGCGACCAGGCTCGCCAGCGCGACGGCTAGGATGGTGCCGAGCGTTGCGATGTGCAGGGTTTCGACCAGCGCCTCGTGCACGACCTTGGGATACCAGGCCCAGTCGATCGGCCACATGCGGGCGAACAGATCGGCGGTCTGTTGCGGCGCGTCGTAAAGGAATTCCGGGATGATCTCGATGGTCTGTACCGACCAGACGATGGCGATCAGCGCGATCAGATAAAACACCGAGCGGATGACCCGCTCGGCCGGCGTAAAGCGCTGCCATGTGCGCAACGGTTTGGCTTCGGCTGCGGCGCTCATTGGAACATCCGCCGCATCAGACCGGAGACGATCTCGCCGGCCATCACGGCAGCGATGATGGCGAGCACAATGGTGAGCACGAAATCGTAGTCGAAGCGCTGGAACGCGGTGAACAGCGTCGCGCCGATGCCGCCGCCGCCGACCAGGCCGACCAGCGCCGAATTGCGCAGGTTGGAGTCGAGCTGATAGGCACAAAAGCCGATGAAGCGCGGCATGACTTGTGGCAGCACGCCCATCACGACGACGGAAAGGAACGAGGCGCCGGTCGCACGCACCGCCTCGACCTGCTTCATCGACATTTCCTCGACGGCTTCGGCGAGCAGCTTCGAGACAAAGCCCATCGAGGCGACGATCAGCGCGAGGATTCCGGCCAGTGCGCCGAAGCCAACCGCTTTGACGAACAGGATCGCGACGATCACCGGATGAAACGAGCGGAATAGCGCGACCAGCGTGCGCGCCGTCCAGGCGACCGGCGCGGGCGCGAGATTGCGCGCGGCAGCCAATCCGAGCGGCAGCGACAGCGCGATGCCGAATGCGGTCGAGAGCACTGCGATCTGCAAGCTCTCGGCCATGCCGTGGTAAAGTAGGTCGAGCTTGTCGGCCGCCACGTTGGGCGGAAACATCCGCGACAGGAACTGGCCGCCGTGGCCAAAGCCGGCCACGAAGCGCGCCCAGGTGATGTCGAGGATTTGCGCCGCATAGATCGCGTAGAGCGCGAGTGCCGCGAGGCCGATCCGTGCCGGCCAGTTCGGCGGGAACGCAACGCGCGCGCGATCCGTCGCGCTCATTCCAGCCAGCCTTCGCCGCCGTAGATCTGCATCAGGTGCGCGTCTTCGAGCGCCCGCGGCGGTCCGTCGAACACGATCTCGCCCTTCGACATGCCGACGATGCGGTCGGCGAAGCGCTTGGCGAGCCCGACATTGTGAATGTTGACGATCACCGGAATGTCGCGCTCGCCGGCGCGCCGCGCGATCAGCTCCATGATTTCGACCGAGGTTTTGGGATCGAGCGAGGAGGTGGGTTCATCCGCGAGCACGAGATCGGGGTCCTGCATCAGCGCGCGTGCGATGCCGACACGCTGGCGCTGGCCGCCAGAAAGCTGATCGGCGCGCTGGGTGGCGAATGAGCCGAGACCGACCGCGTCAAGCAGCGTAAAGGCGCGATCGACGTCCTTGGGATCGAACCTCCGCGCCCAAGCCCGCCACACCGCCACATAGCCGAGCCGGCCGCACAGCACGTTCTCGATCACCGAGAGGCGCTCGACCAGATTGTATTCTTGGAACACCATGCCGATGCGGCGGCGTGCCTCGCGCAAGCTGCGGCCCGAGAGCTTGGCGAGGTCCTGGCCCATGAACAGGATCTCGCCCGCGGTCGGATCGACCAGTCGGTTGATGCAGCGGATCAGCGTCGATTTGCCGGTGCCGGACGGTCCAATGATCGCGGTCATGCCGCGGCCTTCGACCTTGAGCGAGACGTCTTTCAGCACCGGCTCGCCGGCGCGATATTCCTTGCGCAAGTTGCGGATCACCAGCGAGCGGTCGATGCCGTCATCGACCGCCGCCGCGGGCCGGATGGGTAACGAGGCGTCCATGACGTCCGGCGCCAGTGCTATTGCGGCTTCGGAGCCTGTTGCTGTTGCCGCCTCGCCAGCGCATCGGCCTCGCGCTTGGCCTCGGCGTCGTAGGCCGACTTGTTGTAAGGCGTGCCTGAGTCTTCCGCGATCTTGCGCACGACCGCCCAGTCCTTTGCGTAGGTGATGGGGTAGAACCGGTCATCGTTGTTGAACTCCTTGCGCATCGATTCCGGGAAGCGGAAGGCGTAAAAGCAGTCGACTAGCTTCTTGGCCAGCTCCGGCTTCAGATCATGTGCATAGGCGAACGAAGAGGTCGGGAAGATCGGGCTCTTGTAGATGATGCGGAAGTCATCGGCCTTCAGTGTGCCGCGCGCCACCATGCGCTCGTACACGTCGGAGGCGACGCCGCCCATGTCGTAATCGCCAGACAGCACGCCGAGCGCGGACTTGTCGTGCCCGCCTGACATGATTGGCTTGTAGTCGTCGTTCGGCTTCAGGCCTTCTAGGGGATAGAGCACCAGCGGCGCGAGATGGCCGGAGTTCGACGACGGCGCTGTGTGGGCGACGCGCTTGCCCTTGAGGTCAGACAGCTTCTGGTACGGGCTGCTCGCTTTCACGAGGGCGATCAGGTGGTAGCCGTGCGGCCCCTTCTCGGTGCCCTTGGCGGCGAACGGCACCGCGCCCGCAAGGTTGACCGCAAAGCCGGTCGGCCCGGTGGAAAAGCCCGCAAAGTGCAGGCGCCCCGAGCGCATCGCTTCGATCTCGGCCGAGTTGGAATTCACCGGGTAATAGACCACGCGCTTGCCGGTGCATTGCGCCAGATAATCGGTGAAGGGCTTGAAGATCGGGCCATAGACCGCAGGGTCTTCGACCGGCGTATAGGCGAACACCAGCGTGCCGGGATCGCGCCACTTCTTTGGGTCCTTCGGCGCGTCAGCGACCAGATTCTTGTCCTCGTCGCAGTAGAGCGTATCGAGCTGGCCGCGGTTGCTGCACTGTTCGGCCTGTGCGAAGGCGGCTGTGGTCGCGATCGAACCGACAGCGGCGCCGAATAGAACGGCGCTCAACGTCGCAAGACACCGGTTTTGCATATCACTCTCCTTGGCGGCAGCGTTATTTTTGGCCTGTTCCGGCAACGATACGCGGCGCCACTAGGGCCGGCAACGGCGGCAGGACAAGTGTGCGACATCTGCGTGCCACTAACGCGGTGCCGGCAGGACATTGATCTGTGCGCAATTGCGCCGGCCGCTAAGCACGCAGTCCTGGTCCTTGCGCATGTGCGCCATGGTGTCGGCGATCCAGATTCCGACGAGGACCAAGGCAATCGTGGCGGCGAGCGCGACGCCGTTCATGACCATCCGGTGGCGATAGTCATCCTGCCCCTCGGGACGCTCGTACTTGTCGAGGCCTTTGACTGGCGAAGCGGGAGGCTGATTGTGCGTGGGCAACGCGCCGCGGGGCCGGAACCGCAGGATGCGGCCACGCGGTTCGTCAGTCGGCGGATCGTTCAAGGGACGTCCATCAGCCATCGCTATAGGATAGCACGAGGCGGCCGGGGTCCGCCCCCGGGCAGCCCACCCAGGCGTCAGGCGGGCCAAAGCCATGCCAGCTGCCATATCCGCGGCGTTTCGTCGCGAACGACGACCGGCGGCTGCTTTCGGGCCGGGCGGTATGCGTGCCACCCGTAGCTTTCCTGCGGATTTTGCATAAAAGGCAGCGCCCGCAGGTTGAGTGCCGATGTTTTGGGCAGCGCCGTTTCGATGCAATTCGTTCCCCGACCGGACGGAATTCCTTGTCCATTTGCGGCGGCCTGCATCACACTCATCACGAGAGCCAACAACAACAACAGCTCTCGGCTTCCGGCTCACGCCGGGGGTGGAGGAACGTCACAACGCGAAGGGGATGCGCGTGGACGCGGGACTGGGGGCGTCGATCTTTTCTGGGATCGATCTGTCGTGGGCTGCGAAGTTCGCTTCGCTGCTGTTGCTGCCGTTTGCGCACGAAGACCTCGCGATCATCGCGGGCGCCTATATCGTGGTGAACGATCTGATGCCCACGTCGCTCGTTGCGCTCAGCCTGTACGGCGGCATCGTCGCCAGCGACTTCGCGCTCTATGGCATTGGTGCTAGCGCGCGTCGTCTGCCCTGGCTCAGCCGTTTTGCCATCGATGACCGCATCCGCCATTTCGCCGACGCGCTCAAGCGCAACCTGTTCGGCCTGGTGCTGATCTGCCGGGTCGTGCCGGGCGTCGTGTTCGTGGCCTTCATCGCTTGCGGCTGGGCGCGCGTTTCGCTGGCGCGCTTCACCATCGCAAGCCTGTCGATCTCGGCGCTCTACCTGCCGCTGATGCTTTACCTCGCGATTCAGTTTGGCGACGCGCTCGATGACCACGCCGGCGTGTGGACCTGGCCGCTGCTGCTCGGCGCGTTGGCCGCCGTGGGCTTTGCGAGAAAGCGCTTGTTTGCGTTCGGTGATGCCGCCGACACGGCACCGCCTGAGGCGCCCGTCGCCGATCCCGCCGCGGGCCATTGCGGCATGCCTTCGCTGGCGGGCCTGCCGCGCACCGTCGCGTTGGCGGAGCGCATTCCGCCGGTGTTGTTTTATTTCCCGCTGGTGCTCACCTGGATCGGGCTTGGGCTGCGCTACCGCAGTCTGACGCTGCCGACCGCTTGCAATCCCACCATCCCGACCGGCGGCATGTGGGGCGAATCCAAGAGCGATTGCCTGGCGAGCATCGCACCGGCCGAACGCCAATGGGTCGCTGACTTCGTCGTGCTGGTGCGCGGAACCGACGGCCGCGACGATCTCGATCTGCATCGCGCGCTCGCGCTGCTCACCGATGCCCGCATCGGCTTTCCATTGATCGCCAAACCGGACATCGGCTGGCAGGGCTGCGGCGTGCGGCGGATCGACAGCGCTGCCGCATTGCGGACTTACCTGACGCAGTTTCCGCGGGGTCAGGACATCATCCTGCAGAAGTTCGTGTCATATCCGGGAGAGGCGGCGGTGCTTTACGCGCGGGTGCCGGGCGCCAAGCGCGGCGGCATCGTTTCGCTCACTTTCAGGTATTTCCCCCATGTGGTTGGCGACGGCCAATCGGCGCTGCGCGACCTGATCCGCATGGATGCACGCGCGCGGTGGAAGGCGCATCTGCATCTTGGCTACGATCCAACCCACAGCGGGCCCGGGCGCCGCAAGCTCGACCGCGTGCCTGCGCGTGGCGAGGTGGTGCAGATCGCCACCATCGGAAATCAGCGCGCCGGGGGCCTCTATCTCGATGCACGCGACTACCTCACGCCGGCGCTGGCGGAGCGGTTCGATGCGATTGCGGCCAGCATGCCGGAATTTCACTACGGGCGTTTCGATCTGCGGTTTGCCAACACGGAAGCCTTCATGCGCGGCGAGGACTTTGCCATCGTCGAGGTCAACGGCATCGGCGGCGAAGCCATCGATGTCTGGGACCCGAAGCTTGCGGTCGGCGAAACCTACCGGCGGCTGTTGGCGCAACAGCGTCTGCTGTTCATGATCGGCGAGCGCAATCGCGCCCGCGGCTTCGAGCCGACGCCGCTGCCGGAGTTCTTCGGCCACCTGATCCGGCAGACCCGCCTGATCCGGCGCTATCCGGCGTCGATGTAAGCCTTTTCACGGCTGTGGACGGGGTCAGGCCCCGCGGCCTATAGAGGGCCATGGTCCGCGGCCGCTTCCATTGCCGAGTCATTGCGCTGATCGCGGCTTACGCGATTGCGTTCCAGGCCTTGCTGACCGCATTCGCTCCGCTGGCGCTCGCCATCGGTACGACCGATGCGTTCGGTGTCATCTGCTCGGGTGCTGGGACCGATCCGGCACACCCCCCGGCCGGCACTGACCATGACCACTGCGGCCCGGCCTGCCTGATGGCGGGCTGCGGCTTGTCCGCTGCCCTGCCAAGCGTAGGCGCCACGCGTGTGGTGCTCTCGCTCGTGCCCACGTGGGTCGGCGCATACGCTCTGCCGCGGCCGGCCCGTGATGCCGGCAATCCTCGGGAAGCCCGCGCTCCGCCTCGCGTCTGACGCCTGAAAATCTTTTGCAGCGTCAGTCCGTGCATTCGAAATGCACGCAGCAATCATGGAGCCATTCGATGAAGCGTAGCTTTCTGTCTTTCGTGCTTGTCGTTCTTTTCCTCGGTCCGGTCTGGGCTCACGGCTACAAGATCGGCGCCCTCGATATCGCCCACCCCTGGACCAGGGCCACGCCGAAGGGGGCGGCCATCGCCGGCGGCTATCTCAGCATCACCAACAAAGGCACGACACCCGACCGGCTGGTCGGCGGATCGCTGTCGATCGCGGACCGTCTCGAAATTCACGAAATGAAGATGCAGGGCACCGTCATGCAGATGCGGCCGCTGCCGGCCGGCCTTGAGATCAAGCCTGGCGCGACCGTGGAACTCAAGCCCGGCTCGTTCCACCTGATGTTCATGGGGCTCAAGGAGCCGGTCGTGGTGGGCAAGCGGGTGAAAGGCACGCTGGTTTTCGAGAAGGCTGGAACCATCGAGGTCGAGTACGCGGTTGAGCCGGTCGGCCAAACACCCGGCCATCCCAATCACTAGGTTGGCCCAGGCCGCGTAACTCCAAGAAAAAGCTGGGAATTCCGGGGTGTTGCGGTGTCCCGGAAAACGATTGCTTAAGACTATTTCTCTATCACGGGTCAGACGCCTAATCCTCGAGGATGGCTGATGACGGCACGTGAGCCGGAAAATCCGGGGCGCTGGTCTGGGCTGCTGGATGCCTTAAGCGAACACGAGCGTAGCGCACTCACCGATTCGATGCGCGGCTCGCGGCCGCGCGTTTTGATCGAGGAGGCGCTGCGCGAAAATTGGCTCGAAATCTGGTACCAGCCGAAGATCGATCTGCGCCGCAAGTGTCTTGCCGGCGCCGAGGCGCTGGCGCGTATCCATCATCCCACCCAGGGCGTGCTGCTGCCGCAAGATTTCCTGCCCGACGTCGATGACGCGGGCGTGGTGCTGCTGACCGAGCACGCCATGCTGGCAACGCTGCGCGACTGGACCACGTTCGACGAAGCCGGCTTCAACCTGCATCTCGCCATCAACGTGCCGGTTTCGGTGTTGCTCAAGCTGCCGGTGCCGAGTCTGGTGCGCGACAATCGTCCGCAAGCCGATCACTGGCCGGGACTGATCGTCGAAGTAACCGAGGACCAGATCGCACGTGACATCGTGCTCGCGGCCGAGATTGCGAAGCAGCTCAAGGTCAGCGGCGTGTCGGTCTCGATCGACGATTTTGGTGGCGGCTATTCATCGTTTGCCTCGCTGCGCGAATTGCCGTTTGCGGAGCTGAAGCTCGACCATAGCTTTGTGCAGGGCTGTGCGGTCGAGGGCACCAACGGTGCGATCTGCCAAACCGCGATCGACCTCGCGCACCGCTTCGGCAGTGTCGCGGTGGCGGAAGGCATTGAGAATGTCGCCGACTTGCAGGCGCTGCAGGTCATGCGTTGCGACTTCGGTCAGGGCGTGCTGCTTGCGCCGCCGATGCCGAAAGAGCGCTTCATCGCGCTGCTCAACTCGCGCATGAACCGGCCCAAGGCGGACAGCCCGCAGCTCAGCGGTGAAGTCGGCCAGGTCGCGTAACCGCGCGGCGTAACTAAGTCGCGTAGCTGAGTGGCGTAAAGCGCCCGGCCTCGTTCATCCTGGCCCAATCCCCAAAACCCCATTCGGCGGGCTCGGTGCGGCATTTTGTGGGTTGCTTACGGGCCCCAATTCACGGATCGTTTGTACGCTTCCCCAGCGCCGGTTGGCATGTCCGGGCAACGTGCCCGGCATGATGGCCATGGCAAAGTTGGAATAGCCGCCGTGCACGCCCGCATTCAGAAAGGAAATCCGATGCTCAAACGAGTTTTGACGCCCGTCGCTGCCGCCGCTCTCGTCGCCATGACGGTGTCGGCGGCTTGGTCGCAGGCGCCCAAGGATATCCGCTGGGGCACGCCGCCGGTCGGCACCGCGGGCCACAAGGCGATGGTGACGCTCTCAAACCTTCTCAACAAGGAAATGCCGCAGTACCGCATCTCGGTGCTGCCGACCGCGGGCGCTATCGCGACCGTGAAGGGCTTCGCCACCAAGGAGCTTGAGGGCTTCTACGGCTCCGACGTCGCTTACCACGAGCTTGCGACCGACTCCTCGCGCTTCAAAGGCTTCAAGGCGCGCGTGCAGCGCATGCCGGTGCAGTCGTTCTGGTCGAACACCATCGAGGTCGGCCTCGCCGTCCACGTCCGCAACAAGGACAAGATCAAGACCTGGTCGGACCTCAACGGCAAGCGTGTGTTCACGGGCCCGCTGCCGTTCGATACCCGCGCGCAGACCGAACGCGCCATGGCGGCGCTCAACATCAAGTTCAACTACGTGCAGGTCGATCTCGCGACTGTCGGATCGCTGCTCGAGTCCGGTGCGCTCGACGCCATGTCGATCTATACCGGCTCCGAGGCATCTCCCCCGCCGTGGCTGGCCGAGGCATCGCTCGCAGCCGACTGGGCCGCGCTCAATCCGAGCGCCCAGGAGCTCGACACCATCAAAAAGCAGGGCTTTTCCGTCGCGGAAGTGCCGGGCAAGGTGTTCAATCGTGACGTCCACGCCGACAAGGTCGTCGAATTCCCGTTCTTCTACGGCTTCAACGTCGGCCTCGAAGTGCCGACCGACGATGTCTACAAGATGCTGAACATCATCGAGAAGAACGCGGCCGATCTCGCCAAGACTGATCCGACGTTCACGCAAATCGCCAAGGACATGAAAGGGTTCCAGAAGCGCGGCGTCGAATCCTCGGCCGATCTCGTGCCGATCCACCCCGGCCTCGCGAAATGGATGCGCGAGAAGGGCGTGTGGGATTCGAAGTGGGACTCGAAAATCGGTACCATGTAACGGACGCAGCGCAATGCTGGCATAATTGGAGGCGGACGCGAGCGTGCGTCCGCCTTTCTTTTCCGGGCGGGGCGATGTTTCTAATCGGACGGTGGGCCTGACATGACTGAAGCGTCTTGGTCGCGACCGAGGCTCGTTATCGAGTGGGTCTTTTACGCATTCGCGATCTTTTTCTTTCTGTTTCTCTTGCGGTATTTCTGGACCAGCGAGGGCGGGCCGACGCTGCTTGCGATGACGCTCGTTCCGATCGCCTACGTGCTGTTCATTCTGAACGCGCTGCGTGAAGACGACCTCTATCCGGGTCTGCCGCCGGCCATCAACTACGTCATTGCCGCGATCTTCATCGCCTGCGCGCTTGTCGTCTCGTACTACATGACCACTGAGTATTACGCGCTCGGCACCGAGCGCGCCGGCGACTGGAACAGCACCGATATGGCGATGGGCGGCCTGATGACGCTGCTCGTTCTGGAATATGCGCGCAAGCGCCACATGCCGCTGTTCGTGCTCAACATCATCCTGATGCTCTACGCGGTGTACGGCTACATCGTGCCCGGCATGTTTTACCACGCGGGCCTGAGCTGGACGCGTGTCGTCACCGCGATGAGCGTCGAGACCACGACGGGCGTGTTCTCCAACCTGCCGCAGATCGCGCTCACGGTTGTCGGCGCATTTCTGCTGGTGCTGGCGACGCTCTCAGGGTTTGGCTGCATCGAGTCGCTGTTGCGCGCCACCAAGCGCGTTGCCATTCGTTCCGCGCATGCGCTGCCGCAATCGGCGGTGATTGGCTCGATGTGCGTCGGCACCGTGAGCGGCAGCGGGGCGGCCAATGCCATCACGATCGGCTCAGCCACCATTCCGGCGATGATCGGGGCCGGCATGCCGCCGGCGACCGCGGCGGCAATCGAGTCGGCCTCGTCGCTTGGCGGCCAGTTGATGCCGCCGGTGATGGGCGTTGCCGCCTTCCTGATGGCCGAGTTCCTCGGCAAAAGCTATTTCGAGGTGGTGGCGCGCGGCTACGTGCCGGCGCTGATCTACTACGCCACCGTCGCGGTGTCGGTTTATCTGCTGGCGCTGCGCCATCGCATGCGGATGGTGAAAACTCCGCACCAGACGCTGTCGTGGCGCGACGTGGTCAACCTCGCCGCATTCGTCAGCGTGATCGCGGGCCTGGTCGGCATGATGGCGGCGTGGAACCTGGCGCCGCAATTTGCGGCGCTCTATGTGTTCATTGGGGTTGCCGGATTTCTGTTCGTTGTCCATACCGTGATGGTGTTGACGTCGGCGGCCCGGTCATTCGCCGAGTTCATCAAGCCGATCCGGAAATTCCTCGAATCCTACATCGAGATGACGTCCGACCTGACGCTGTTGCTCGCGACGCTCGCAATCATGACCGGCGCGCTTGTGATCACCGGCGTTCCGACCAAGCTCGGCGCGATCCTGATTGATCTCGCCGGCGTCAACCTCGCCGCCATGGTCATTCTGGCTTTCGTCTTCGGTGCGCTGCTGGGCACTGGCCTGCCGCCAGCCCCGACCTACATTCTGGTCGCGATCGTGATCGCGCCGCCGATGATCAAGGTCGGCGTCAATCCGTGGGTGGTGCATTTCTTTGCGTTCTTCCTCGGCGTCTGGGGCGAACTGACGCCGCCGACCTCGCTGGTGGCGGCCGTCACCGCCAAGATCGCGAACGCGTCGTTCTATACGACCCTCAATCGCGCGCTGCAGATTTGCGTATCGCTGTTCACCTTGATGGCCGGCGTATTCGTGCATCCGGAGTTGGTCGTCGAGCCGGGCGTGCAGCAATTCGGCGCGGCGTTTTTGATCCTGGTTGCGACAATCGGGATCACGTTCAGCCTGCAAGCTATGTTCGACGATCGCCTTTGGGTCGACCGCGCCGCGCGCGGGGTGCTCGCGGCCTTCGCGCTCGTCGTGCTGCTGCACCCGGACTATCGGGTCGGCAGTGCGGCCTGCGTGCCGGTTCTGCTGATGATCGGCTACTGGCTGGTGGTGCGCCGTCCCGCGGCGGCAGCGGGCTTGGTCGATACTTCCGAGCCCGTGCTCGCCACACCCGTGCCGCTGCCGCAGATCGTCGATACCGAACGCGGCCGGATGCAGTGACGTTATGACGTGACGTTCAGGCCCGCCGCGGCTTCATCGGCGCGTCGCGCCGCGATGCGCGGGCCGGCGCCGCGCACGGTGTCGATCACGGCGAGCGGCGCCTCGGGTTCGCCATCGCCGCGCCAGGCCACATGCCCATCCGGGCGCACCAGCACCAGCGCGCGAGCATAGAGCGCGGCGGCTTCATGGTTGTCGATGCGATGCACGCTGAGCGGTACGCCACGCTTGGCGGCGGCGGCTTCGATCCCGCCGGTCGGCACGTCGCCAAACTTCAGCAGCACGAAGCCATGGCCGAACAGGTCGAGCATGGATTTGTCAGGCGCGAGCCACACATGGGGGGCGCGCGCACCGGGAAACGTGGTCGGCTCGTAGCCGAATGTGTCGTCGGCGGGCTTCTCGGTGCCGTCCGGCACGATGACAGGCGAGGGGTGGTAGATGTAGCCGAGGTGCACGCCGGTCGGCTGCCACGACTTCCGGTTCTCCTCCACCAGCCGTTCGCCGATTGTCTTGCGCGCGGCCTCGCCGGCGGGGGTATCCGCATAGATTTCGGCCTGCTGACCGGCGCTGATCAGCCGGCGATAGTTTTGCAGCGACACTTCGGCGGCGCGCGCAGACGCCGGCCGCCGTTCAGGATCATAGCTCTCTAGCAGAGCCGGCTCGCCCCAGCCTTGCAGCACGGCGGCGAGCTTCCAGCCCAGATCAAAGGCGTCCTGCAGTCCGGTGTTCATGCCGAGGCCGCCGTTCGGCGGATGCGCATGCGCGGAGTCGCCGGCGAGGAAGACGCGGCCATCCATGAAGCGGTCGGCCACCGTGCGCTTTCGCACCCACAGCGTCTTGTCCTCGATCGTGTAGGTCAGTTCCCGCCCCATCGCGCGGCGTACTAGCGCCGCGACATCGAGGCTCTCCAGCTTGTCCTTGTCGACGCCGACGAATTGCAGCCGCCATAGGTCCTTGCCGTCGACCAGCGAGATGAACGACCAGGTGCCTTCGGGCCCGACGAAGACGTAACGGACGGCCGGTTTCTTGTCGTGATGGCTGAAGAAATCCGGAATACGCAGATAGACGTTCATCGACCAGTCGATGTGGCGCTCGCCGCGCACCTCGATGCCAAGGAGTTCGCGAACCCGGCTGTCGAAGCCGTCGCAGCCGACCAGGTAGCGGGCGCGGACCGCTTCTGCCACGCCGGTGTTCTGATTGCGCAGCGTCGCAGTGACGCCGTCGGGATCCTGCGTGAACGCCTCCAGCTTGACTTGGTGCCGAATGGTGACGTGTGGGAACGAGCGCGCGCAGTTCTGCAGGATCGGATCGAACCAGGTCTGCGGGCACATCATGCCGCGCTCGGGGCTGAAATCGGAATCGCGCCGTTGGCCGAGCGAGGGCGCCTTGAGCCGGCCGATCTCGTAGCCCTGCATATCGGTGACGAAGGCGTTGTCGAGCGGATAGTCGAACGGGAATCCCCAGTTCCGCACCTGATCGATCACGCCGAGCGACCGGCAGAACTCCAGCGTGCGGACACTGACCTCCAGCATCTTGGCTGGGCCGAGCTTGTTCTGGTTGCGCTCGACCAAAAGAGTCTTGATGCCGCGCCGGCCGAGATCGGCCGCCAGCGCCAAGCCGATCGGGCCGCCGCCCGCGATCAGCACGGGCGTCTCGGTGATGGAGGCCCGTTCGTTCATGCGCGCTCCGAGATTGCGCTTACTCCGGGAACGGCAACGGCGATTCCGGCGGCAGCTCGGCGCGGAACACGTTCAGCGTCATCGCGATCATGGCGTAATAGCCGCAGATGCCGATCAACTCGACCGTGCCGGCCTCGCCGAGCAGCGCCTTCACACGCCTGTAGGTGCCGTCGCTGAGCCTGCGGGTCTTGTAGAGTTCGCGGACCGCCTCGACGAGCAGACGCTCATCCTTGGCGCCGGACTTCGGTTCGCGGCCGGCCTGGATTTCCTTGATGGTCTGCGGCTTCACGCCGGCCTTCTCGGCGATGATGGCGTGCGCATGCCACTCGTATTGCGCGCGCCAGAAGTGGGCGGTGGCGAGAATCGCGGTCTCGGAGAGACGCGGCGGCAGCGAGGTCTTGTAACGGACGTGGGCGCCCAGCGCTTGCGCCAGATGGCCGAGCTCCGGCGCATTGAGCCATATCTGGAACGGACCGGTCAGCTTCTTCCGCAGCCCGCGGGGCCCGGCATAGATGGCGTCGCGCAGCGAGCGCTGCAGCGGGTTCATCTGCTCGTCGGAAATGTCCTTCAGGCGGTAAGACGGACGTTTGGTGGCAACTCGTTTGGCAACTCGTTTCTTGGCCATTGATGGTTCTCTTGATATTGGGCGGGGATCGGGGGAGGGATGATGCATGTTGTATCACCAGCCACCCGCGCGCAACATTCTGGGTCACTTCGCGTGGTAGGAATTCTCATTCTGGGTGCCGGACAGGCCGCAGCGCAGCTTGCCATCAGCCTGCGCCAGGGCGGCTATGGCGGCTCGATCGCGATGGTCGGCGACGAGCCCTACGCGCCGTACCAGCGGCCGCCGCTCTCGAAAGCGTTCCTCAAGGAGCGGCCTTCAGCCGATACGCTGCTGCTGCGCCGCGAGGGTTTTTGGGCCGATCAGAAGGTGCAGCTGGAGGTCGGTGCAGCGGCCGCTTCCGTCGATCGCGCCGGTAAGCGAGTGAGCCTCGCCGACGGCCGGACCATCGACTACGAGACCCTGGTGTTTGCGACCGGTACGCGCGCTCGCGACCTGCCGGTGCCGGGCATCGCCCTTCCAGGCGTGTTCTCGCTACGCAAGATCGATGACGTGCGGCGGCTTCGCCCCGCGCTCGATGCCGCCAAGCGCATCGCCATCATCGGCGGCGGCTATATCGGGCTCGAAGTCGCGGCCGTGATGCGCCAGGAGGCCCGCGACGCGACCGTGATCGAAGCCGAAGACCGGGTGATGAAGCGTGTTGCGGGCGAGGCGGTATCGGCCTTTTTCGATGCGTTCCATCGTGGCCGCGGCGTCGATATCCGGCTCGGTGCGCGGCTTGCCGCCATCGAGGGAAGCGCGCAGGCCACCGGCATTGCGCTCACTTCAGGTGAGAAAATCGCGGCCGACCTCGTTCTGGTGGCAACAGGCGCGCGCGCCAACGACGATGTTGCGGCGGCGGCCGGGCTCAAATGCGACAACGGCATCCAGGTGGATGATTTCGCCCGCGCGGCTCCGGATGTTTACGCGATCGGCGATTGCGCGCGCTTCTTTTCGCACCGCTATGGCCGCACCATCCGGCTTGAATGCGTGCAGAACGCGATCGATCAGGCCAAAGCCGTGGCTGCCGCGATCCTGGGCCAGCCGAAGCCCTACGATCCGGTGCCGTGGTTCTGGTCGGATCAGTATGAGATCAAGCTGCAGATCACCGGCTTGCTCGACGGCTATGACGCGGTCGAGACCATCGGCAATCCGGCGGACAATCGGTTCTCAGTCGAGTATCGCAAGGGCGGGAAGTTGATAGCGGTCGATGCCATCAACGACGGCCGCGCCCACATGCTCGGCCGCCGCCGGATCGCTGTGGACCTACCGGAGTTCGTGGCGGCCTAGCGGTTACGTCCCGACCGCGAGCGGGGCATGCATCTTGCGCAGCGCCGCGATCACCGACAGCGCGACGTTCTTGCCGGTCTTGGGATTCTCCGACGGAATGTTTTCGATCGATAGCGTGAATCGTGCGCTGTCGGAATCAACCTCGATCGAATGACAGTTCCGCTCCACAGCCGGATCGGCCCAGATATCGATCATGGTGCGGTCCGGCCCGATGCCGGCGAGCGACAGCGCGGCCGCGACGT
Organism: Rhodoplanes serenus; assembly: GCA_945893145.1. Lineage (GTDB taxonomy): Bacteria > Pseudomonadota > Alphaproteobacteria > Rhizobiales > Xanthobacteraceae > Z2-YC6860. The sequence goes on from CAMDDZ010000023.1 coordinate 29,655, forward strand.
TGACGTTGGCCGGGAAGCCCGCGGCGGCCTCGCGCGCGGTGCCGCTGAACACGCGCTTGGCCGTATTGAGCCCTTCGACCGAGATGTTGTTGGCGACAAGATAAGGCGCGCCGACGAGCCCGTTTGGCGGCTTGCGCGTGGTCATGCGCACCGAATGGATCGTGCCTTCGGCCGCGGCCGCAACCGCATCGAGGCCGAGCAGCGCGCCGGTCGGCACCAGGATGCGGCCGCCGTTGGCCTTGGCCAAATCGATCAGCTCCGGGCGCGGCAACAGCGCGCCACAGGACAGCACCATGACCTGTTTGCCGGCCGAAAGCATGGGCCGGCAGATGCGCTCGATCAGTGCGGCCGGCGCGCATTCGATCGCGAGATCGGCGTGCTTGGGGAAATCTTCCAGCGCGACGATCGGGCAGTCGATCTTCTGTGCCTCGAGCCAGGTCCGCGCCTTGGCCTCATTGCCGGTTGCGATGCAAGCAAGCTTGAGGCCCGGAAGCCCATCGGTCAGCCGCCGCGCCACCGCGCGGCCGATGGCGCCCAAACCTGCGACAGCAACACGCGTCTCCGGCATGAATAAACCCCTGGCGGCAGTGTCTATTTGTTCAACTAATCTCGCGCGGGAGCCATGCTGCCGCGCAGTTTGACCATTCGTCGCTTGTAGCGCATGTACGCGCCCGAAAACACAGGAGGAATGCAATGATGAGAGTGTTGCTGGCCGCGCTGGTGGCCGCCTACGGCTTGGTGACAAGCGCCGCCGCGGAAGACTATCCGTCCCGGCCGATCACCATGGTGATCCCGTTCGCGGCTGGCGGCCCGACCGATGTGCTCGGTCGTATTGTCGCGGCCCGCATGGGCGAGATCCTGGGTCAGACCGTCGTGGTCGAGAACGTCGGCGGCGCCGGCGGTCAGACCGGCTCCAAGCGCGTCGCGGACGCGCCGCCCGATGGCTATCAGATCCTGATCGGCACCGTCGGCACCCACGCTCAGGGCCAGACGCTCTACAAGAGGCCACTCTACAACTCCTCGACCGACTTCACGCCAGTCGCGCTGCTGGCCCAGGTGCCGATCGTGCTGACGGTGCGGCCGAACCTGCCGGTCAACAACTTCCAGGAGTTCGTCACCTACGCCAAGGCGAACCAGGCCAAGATGCAGTTCGGCTCCGCCGGAGCGGGCTCGGCCACGCACCTTGGCTGCGTGCTGCTGAACTACTTGCTCGGCGTCAACATCGTGCACATCCCGTTCCGCGGCACGGGTCCGGCGATGACCGACCTGATCGCAGGCAACATCGATTACCTTTGTGAGGTCACCAGCACCGCCAAGCCGCAGATCGACGGCAACAAAGTGAAGGGGCTCGCGATCTTCGACAGCAAGCGCTCGCCGGCCCTGCCGAACCTGCCGACCGCCCAGGAGCAGGGAACCAAGGACCTGATCGCCTACACCTGGAACGCGATCTTCCTGCCGAAGGGCGCGCCGGCGGCGGTGGTGAGCAAGCTCAATGCCGCGGCGGTCGCCACGATCAACACGCCGGCGGTGCGCGAGCGCCTGGCCGGTCTCGGTGCGGAGGTTGCCTCGGGCGACACCACGTCGCCGCAATATCTCGGACAGCTCGTCAAGAGCGAGATCGAGAAATGGGCGGTTCCGATCAAGGCGAGCGGCGTCGTCGTCGAGTGACATCGCGGCCACGATGCCGGAAACACCAACGGGCGGCCGCGAGGCCGCCCGTTGCGATTCCGATCGGTCTTGTCAGATCGGTTCTGATTTCAGGACATGCCGGCTTCGACCAGCCGCGGACCTTCCTTCGGCACGTTACCCTGGGCTTTGCGTTCGGCGCGCCTGGCGCGGGGTGCGCGCGGCGTCACCAGGCCGCTGACGACCGTGAAGGTCGCGAGCAGGATGGCGGCGAAGTTACCGTCGCGGTAATCCGCGAAGGCGACCGCGTTCATCGCATAGGCCCAGAACGGAAACGCCAGCGTGGAGACGAACGCGTTGGTGAACCAGGCGTCGCCCGGCTCGCGCACGTACCACACGAACAGCGGCACCAGCGTCATCGCGACGACCAGCGCGCCGGCCGCAATCGAGGTCACCGAGAAGCCGGCCATCATTGCGGTCTTGCCGCCGGTCCGCACCGCTTGCTCAAGAATACTGTTGATGAACAGCGAGAACGCCAGAACCTCGGCGGGCACATATTTGGCGATGCGCTCGAGATAGTTGTCGCCCGCCACCATTTGGGTTTGTCCGGGCATGCCGGCGATGCCGGGATGCAGCATGTCGTCGCTGAGCCCCGCAATCGACAGATCAGATCCTTGTACTTGTCTCGGAACGCGTACCAAACGGCCCATCGGTATTTCTCCCCGCCACATTGCCACATTTACGAATCAACGGACGATAGGAGAAGCGCTTGCCGTGGCGCAAACGAGGCGGGCCAAAGCTGTGGAGCCACGGTTGATAGACGGTGGATGAATTGTGGAGGGGGGCGCCGGATGAACCGCTGCGCGGGTTCCGTTGGTCGTGTTCGTCAGGCTTTGCCGAACACCCGCCGGAAGATCGTATCGACGTGCTTGAGGTGATGTTTCAGGTCGAAGTTCGCCTCGATTTCCTTCGCGGTGAGGGCCTTGCGGACCTCTTTGTCGGCCTTGAGCAGCGACAGGAAATCGCCCTTGCCCTGCCACACCGGCATGGCGTTGCGCTGCACGATCCGGTAGGCGGCCTCGCGTGAGACGCCCTTTTGGGTCAGCGCGATCAGCACGCGCTGCGAATGAACGAGCCCGCCGAGCTTGTCGAGGTTCTGCTGCATGCGGTCCGGATAGACCACGAGCTTGTCGATGATGCCGGCGAGCCGATTGAGCGCGAAATCGAGCGTCACGGTGGCGTCCGGCCCGATCATGCGCTCGACCGAGGAGTGCGAGATGTCGCGTTCATGCCACAGCGCGACGTTTTCCATCGCTGGTATGGCGTAGGAGCGCACCATGCGGGCGAGACCTGTGAGGTTCTCCGACAGCACCGGGTTGCGCTTGTGCGGCATCGCCGAGGAGCCCTTCTGGCCGGGGGAGAAGAATTCCTCGGCCTCCAGCACCTCGGTGCGCTGCAAATGGCGGATTTCGATGGCGAGCCGTTCCACCGACGAGGCCACCACCGCGAGCGTGGCGAAATACATCGCATGGCGGTCGCGCGGGATCACCTGAGTCGAGACCGGCTCGACCGCGAGACCCATGGCCTTGGCGACATGGGCCTCAACCCGTGGGTCCACTTGCGCGAAGGTGCCGACCGCGCCCGAGATCGCGCAGGTCGCGACCTCCCGGCGGGCGGCGACGAGGCGTTCCTTGGCGCGCGAGAACTCGGCGTAGGCTTGGGCCAGTTTGAGCCCGAAGGTGGTCGGTTCGGCGTGGATACCGTGCGAGCGGCCGATGGTCGGCGTGTTCTTGTGCTCGAAGGCGCGGCGCTTGAGCGCGGCCAGGAGCTTGTCGGTGTCGGCGATCAGAATGTCAGCCGCGCGCACGAGCTGCACGTTGAAGCAAGTGTCGAGCACATCCGACGACGTCATGCCGGAGTGTACGAACCGCGCCTCTGGACCGACGATCTCCGACAGATGCGTCAGGAACGCGATGACGTCGTGCTTGGTCTCGCGCTCGATCTCATCGATACGGTCGATGTCGAACTTGGCATTGCGGCCCTTGTCCCAGATTTTTTTCGCCGCCGCCTTCGGCACCATGCCGAGAGCCGCCATGGCGTCGGCCGCATTCGCCTCGATTTCGAACCAGATGCGAAAGCGCGTCTCCGGCGACCAGATCGCCGTCATGTCGGGGCGGGAGTAACGGGGGATCATTACGCCGCTTCCCCGCGCGCCATTGCGGCGGCCTGGCGGATCGCCGCGATATTGGCGCGATAGTTCGCAGGCCCCCCCTTGAACACGGCGGAGCCGGCGACCAGTGCGTTGGCGCCGGCCTGCGTCACTGTCGCGGCGTTCTCTGCGGTGACGCCGCCATCGATCTCGATGTCGATCGGCCGGCCGGCGACCAGCGCCGCCACCTGGCGGATCTTGTCGGTCGCGGCCGGAATGTATTTCTGCCCGCCGTAGCCAGGGTTCACCGACATGACGAGGATGAGATCGACCAGGTCGATGACATGCTCGATCGACGACACCGGCGTCGCCGGGTTCATGGTGACGCCGGCTTTCTTACCCAGCGCCCGGATCGCCTGCAGCGAGCGATGCAGGTGCGGACCCGACTCCACGTGCACCGTGATGATGTCGGAGCCGGCCTTGGCGAAGGCCTCGAGCTGCGGATCGGCCGGTGCGATCATCAGGTGAACGTCGAGCGTCTTCTGCGTCAGCGGCCGGATCGCCTTGACGATGTCGGGGCCAAAGGAAATCACCGGCACGAAATGGCCGTCCATCACGTCCAGGTGGATCCAATCGGCGCCGGCGGCCTCGACCGCGCGCACCTCGTCACCAAGCTTTGCGAAGTCGGAGGCGAGGATCGATGGCGCGATTTTGAGCGGGCGGATCATGGGGCTTCCTCGTGCCTGTCGGGTAACACGGGGGCGGGACCCCTAGCAAATCGCTGCCGCGACTTGTCCCCGCGACTTGTCCGGGAGATGCCGCCGCACCCGGTCAAATTTGCCGGGTGTGGCATGGCCCGGAAATTCCTGCACGGCATGGCGGCGCGTGTTTCCAGCATACACGCGGGTTTTCGCATTGGCGCGAGGTTTGCTTCGGACCATCTCAGGGCGAGTTGTGAGTTGAGGAGCGTTGTCATGAGTGTGTCCTCGGTTGCGTCAGCGAACCCCTTGGCTTATCTGCGGCGGCCCCAGCGTTCCGGGATCGACAACACGGACAATTCCGGGCCGCCTTCCGACCCGTTGCTGTCGCTGTTTGGCGCCGCGTCTGGCCCTGGATCGTCCGATCCCTCGCGGGCGAGTGTGTCCAAGCGCGGATCCCCCGCCGGCCCTTGCTCGCCGTTCGGCCCCGAGGCGATGTCCGCGCTGATTTCGGCGCAGGGTGAGCAGAGCGTGCCCGGCGCCTCGCGATTGAATGCCTTGGTCGCGAAATTCGACACCGACGGCGACGGCAAGATCAGCAAGAGCGAATTCGAGAAGGCGGTCGGTCCGAATGCCGACCAAACCAAGGTCGACGAGCTGTTCAGCGAGCTCGACAGCGACGACGATGGCTCGGTGACGCAGGACGAACTCAGATCCGCGTTGCAGAAGGCCCACGGTCACCGCCACCATCATCACCAGCCCGATCAGAGCAGTGCTCCGGGCCAGGGTAGCGACCAAGGCAGCGACCCGCTTTCGGCGTTGCTCGCGGGCACGCAGGCCGACGGTTCGACGAGCCAGTCCTCCACCAACAGCGACGGCTCGACCACGACGACCATCACCTATGCGGATGGCACCAAGATCGACATGACGACGCCGTCGCAGCCGGGTAGCGCGCCGTCAAGCGCGGCGGCGGTCAATCAATCCGCCAAGCTCAAGGCGTTCCTGGAGCAGATGATCGGCCTGCAGGCGAAGATGTTCGCGCCGCCCAGCACGGACCTCTCGGTCTAAGAGATCGCCGCGTTGCTGGCTGCCGCGTTCTATTTCGCCGGCAGCCGTATGGTCGCGAGATCGGTCGCGACCATCACGTTGCCGGTGAAGCCGCCGTCGCGGGCGGCCTTGCCGTAGTCGGCTTCGGTGAGCGCTCCGCCCGGCACCTTCCAGACGCCCTGCTGCGGCGCGCCGGGCGGCGGGATGAGATGTGTCAGGATCAGGTGTTTGACGCCCGCGCGCTGCGCCATCGCGCCGAGGTCGGAGGCGGAACTCTGGCGGTAGAAGATCGGCGGTGGCATGCCGCTGTCGCGTTCCGGACCCATCACCGGATGAATGGTGGAATGGACGACGATGTCGGCGCCTTTGGCGAGCGCCTCGACTTGGGCTGAGGTGGACGACGGCCGCGGCGGCGCGAACGTGTCATTGCCGGCATCGCCGCCAATCACGACGCTGCCCGCCAACGTATCGACACGGTAGCTGGCGTGGCCCGCGATATGGGTCGAGCGGACGGCGCTCACTTTCACGTCGCCGGACGCCCACACGAGCTGCGGCTCGTTCTTGGGTTCGAATGTTTTGACATTGGCGATAGCGGCGGGGCCGCCCTCGGCGCGGCGCTTGTCCTCGAACACGCGCTGGGGGATCTCGCCGGAGTTGATCTGCGCGTCGGCGATGTGGGCGACGAACTTCTTGCAGCTGATGGGGACTCCGAGGGGGCCCGGTACGTCGTCGCTGCACACCACGTCGATCTTTGCGCTCGCCGGGAAGATCATCCAGCGATGCATGAGCAGGTCGCTGAAGCCTTCGCTGTGGTCGTTGTGCATGTGGGTGAAGAACACCGCGTTGAGCTGCGACGACAGCACGTTGACCTGCGACAGCCGCAGCAAGGTGCCGCGCCCGGTGTCGAATTGGAGCCGCACGGCGCTGCAATTGTCGGCGTCGTCGCCGTAGGTGACGAGCGTGCCGGGCCCGGCTTGGCCCTTGTAGGCCTGCGGGCCGCCCTGCGAGCCCGTGATGGTGACAATCATGCAGGGCGCGGCCTGCGCCACCGGCGCGGCAAGCGACATGATGAGCGCGGCGAGCGCGAGCAGCTTCGTGTGCATGGGATCTCCTTCAACGCGCCGGATTATCGCGCCGTGTCAGCAGGCGTACCAGCGGCTTGAACGCCAGCGGCAGGACATAGATCGGAAACTGCGCGAGCGCGACGTAGAGCCAGACCAGCTCGGGCACGCCCCCGGCAGCCGCGGCCAGCATCAGTCCCATGTTGCGGGAGCCTGCGGCGTGGCCCAGCGTCAGCGCGGTGTCCCAGCCGCTGCGGCCGAAGACCAGCGCGGTCAGCGCACTGAGCGCGAGCGAGATCGCGGTCGCCAGCGCAATCAGCCCAAGCACCAGCAGCGGATGCGCGAGTGCGTTTTCCAGCACGCTCCCCATCAACGCGATGGCGAAGCCGAACAGCATGATGACGGACAGCCCATCGAGGCGCTCGGATTGGCGCTCGACCCAGCCCTTGCCGGTGATCGCGCGGATTGCGGTGGCCGCACAGGCGGCGCCGGCCAGAATGAGAATGAGGCGAAGGCCGAGTGCGACCGGCGAGATCGTCACATCCGCGCCGAAGAAGGCGGCGACCAGCGCCGGCGAGGTAAACGGCGTCGTCGCGGTGCAGGCAATCAACAGCGCAAGCGAGATGGCGCCATTCAGTCCGATCAGCGCCGCCAGCGATGGCGACGAAAAGGTCGGTGGTGCGACGGCATGCAGCGTCAGCGCGAGAAGGAGCACCGGTGAGCCGCGCAGGTCAACGCCGGACAAGGCGAGCAGCATGATCAGCGGCAGCGCCAGCATGGTCCACGCCGTCGCCATGATGAGGAGGCGCGGCCGCGCCCATTGCGCGCGGAGCGCCACGGGATCGACCCGCAGGAAGGACAGCACCAGCAGCACGACCACGGTTTCGGAGAAGTACGGGCGCAGCAGCGCGCCGAGCGGCGGCAGCATGATGCCGGCAAACATCGAAACCGCGACCGCCCAGGTGCCGTGGCGGCCGAGCCAGGCGAGGCCAGCTCCAGCCTTGTCGAGCAAGCTCATGAACGCGGCATAACAGCCGTGCTGGCGCCCGTCGATGGGGTCGCATAGATATGGAGGCCGCGCGGTTTTCCGCTCTCCCGGCCCATTTGGAGAGAGACGAAACAGGAGATATCCATGGCCCGTACCGACGCCATTGTGCTCGGCGCTGGCATCGTCGGCACCTCGATTGCGCTGCATCTGGTCAAGCGCGGCCTGTCGGTCGCGCTGGTGGACCGGCGCGGCACCGGCGAGGAAACGTCCTACGGCAACACCGGCGTGCTCGAAGGCAATACGCTCTTTCCGCACGCTTTTCCGTCGAGCTTTGGCGCGCTGGCGCGGATCGCGCTGAAGCAGGCGCCCGAGGCGAATTATCATCTGTCGGCGTTGCCGAAGATTGCGCCCTGGCTGCTGGCGTATCGCGCCAACACCACGCCGGAACGCAGCCTGGCGTTTGCCGAGGCGATGCGCCCGCTGTTCTCCCGCGCCGTGGCCGAGCACGAGGCGCTGATGGCGGAGGCGAGCGCCACGCGTTACCTGCGCAAGGATGGCTGGATCAAGCTTTACCGCAGCGACGAGACGTTTGCCGCCACGGCGCGCGAGCGTGATCTCGCGCAGCAGCTCGGCCTGCCGTTTCGCGTCCTGAGCGGTGAGGAAGCCCGCGTGCTCGAACCGTCGCTCGCGCCGGTGTTCCGCCACGCCGTGCATTGGCCGGACGCCGCCAGCGTGTCCAATCCGCTCGCGGTCACCAAGGCCTATGCGGCGCAATTCGTTTTTCTCGGCGGCCTGATCCTCAAGGGTGACGCCAGAACGCTGCATCGTTCGGGCACGAACTGGCGGATCGACACCGAGGAGGGCCCGCTCGACACCAAGGACGCGGTGGTGGCGCTCGGGCCCTGGGCGCAGGACTTGCTGGACCCGCTCGGCATCCGGCTGCCGCTTGCGTTCAAGCGCGGCTATCACCGGCACTTCCGTCCCCGCGGCAACGCGGGCCTGACGCGCCCGATCGTCGACACCGACAACGGTTATTGCCTCACTCCGATGGAGCAGGGTATCCGCCTCACCACGGGCGCCGAGTTTGCCAACCGCGATGCGGCGCCGACGCCGGTGCAATTCGATCGCTTGATGCCTGCAGCTCAAGAGCTGTTCCCGCTCGGTGAGCGGGCTGAGGCCAGGACATGGATGGGCTCCCGGCCGTGCTTTGCCGATTCCCGTCCGGTGATCGGGCGCGCGCCCGGCCAATCCGGCCTGTGGCTCGCCTACGGTCACGCGCATTGGGGGCTGACGCTGGGGCCGGTCACCGGCCATCTCGTTGCCGACATGGTGACGGGCGCGACGCCGTTCTGCGATCCCAAGCCCTATGCGGCGGAGCGCTTCGCGTCGTAAGCAAGCCGCTTGCTCAACTTGCGTTCTTGACCTGCCGATGCGGGAAACGGTCGCGCACGAAGCGATTGAAAAACGTGCCCTTCGAGGGCGCCGACACGAAGGCGTCATACACATCGGGTGGCACGCGGTCATAGACGTAGGTCTTGCCGCTGACAAACGTCACCCAGAGCTGATCGCGCGGTGCATCGTAATCGATGGTGCGCACGGCTGTTGACGGCATAGCGGCACTCCCACGCTCACTCACCAACAACGCGCGGGGAGGGGCGGAAGTTCAGCCGGTTCAGCCGAAGCGGTCGTGCCAGCTTGGCAAGGCGCCGGGCAGGCTTAACGCCCGTGCCTCATAGATGCCGCGTGCGATCGAGCGCGCCACAACGTCGGCCGCAAGCGTGCCGAGCTCGGAGAGCGCATAGATCGGATCGGCGAGCGGCCGCGCGCCGGTCGCGGCCACGAATACGATGTCGCCGTCGAGCGGCGTGTGGATCGGGCGCAGCGCCCGCGCCAGCCCGTCCTGCGCCATGATGGCGACGCGCCGGGACTGCGTTTTGGTCAGCACCGCGTCGGTCGCGACCACCACCAGCGTGGTGTTCTCGCCGGGCGAGCCCTTGCCGCGATAGGCGAGCGCGTCCGGGCTCACAAAGGCCGGCGAGCCGCGGCCGCCGAACTCCTTGTCGCGCTCGAACGGCGCCGCCCAGAAATGCGGGCCGCCGCCAATCACCGCCGAGCCCACCGCATTGACCGCCGCAATGGCGCCGACCGTGACGCCGCCGCGCGTCACCGCGGATGCGGAGCCAAGCCCGCCCTTCAGATCCAGGATTGTTGCGCCAAGGCCCGCGCCGGCACTGCCGAGGGCGAAGCTCGCCCCGGCGCTGGCGCAGGCCTGATACCCGAACTCCCGATAGGGCGGGTAGCGGCCCCAGCTCTTGTCGCCGCCGTTGAGCAGATCGAACAGGTTCGCGGCCGGCACGATCGGCACCAGCGCGTCTCGAACTTGGAAGCCACGGCCTTGCTCGCGCAGCCAAGCCTGGGCGCCGGAGGCGGCATCGAGCCCGAAGGCCGAGCCGCCGGACAGCACGAACGCGTCGACGCGCTCGACCGTCATGGCCGGATCGAGCAACGCGCTCTCGCGTGTGCCAGGCCCGCCGCCGCCGAGGTCAGCGGACGCCACCGCGGGCTCATCGAACAGCACCACGGTGGTGCCGGACGCGAGCTTGCCGTCATCGGCATGGCCGACACGGACGCCTGGGACGTCGGTGATGAGGTTTCTGGCCACGAGTTGCCGCTTGCTCCGCCTTCACCTCTCCCCGCATGTGCGGGGAGAGGTCGGCTTCCGAGCGTAGCGAGGAAGCCGGGTGAGGGGCAATGCACCGGCCCCTCACCCGGCTCGCCCATTCGGGCTCGCCACCCTCTCCCCGCTAAAGCGGGGAGAGGGAAGTGCGCAATCACTCGCTCATCACATCGCCGCCAGCAGCGCCGATCCGGCTTGCGTGGCCGGGCCGGCCCATGCATCAAGGCGCCGCCCATGCACTCCGACATCACCATCATTGCAGCCCTGCTCGCCGGGCTCGTCAGCTTTCTCAGCCCTTGCGTGCTGCCGCTGGTGCCGCCGTATCTGGTCTATCTGGCCGGTACGTCGCTGGAGCGCTTGACCGACGACGATCCGAAAACCGGTTCGACGCTACAGACCGTACTTGCGGCGTTGCTGTTCGTCTGCGGCTTCGCCACCGTGTTCGTGGCGCTCGGCGCCAGCGCCAGCGTGTTCGGTGCGTTGCTGCGCGCCTATTCGTATCAGCTTGGGCTGGTGGCGGGCGTCGCCATCATCATCATGGGCCTGCATTTCCTCGGCATCACGCCGATCGCGCTGCTGCACCGGCAAAAACGCGCCGAGATGGCGAAGCCGGTCGGGCTTTGGGGCGCCTACGCGATGGGGCTGGCGTTCGCGTTCGGCTGGACGCCCTGCATCGGTCCGATCCTTGCCGCGATCCTCGCGGTCGCGGCGTCCGAGGCGACGGTCGCCAAAGGGGCAGGGCTCCTGGCGGTCTATTCCGCAGGCTTAGGTATTCCGTTTCTGCTGGCCGCCTTCGCGATCGAGCCGTTCGCAAAGTTCCTGGCGCGGTTCCGCCGCCACCTTGTGCATGTGGAACGCGCGATGGGTGCGTTGCTGGTGCTGACCGGCATTGCGTTTCTGACCGGATTTGTCGGTCAGGCGAGCTTTTGGCTGCTCGAAATGTTCCCGGCGCTCGGGACTATCGGTTGATGAACTATATTCTTGATGGTTTGCGGATCACCTCACCCATATGAGCAGCGATCTTCCAGGCTTCTTCCAGGGGACTGAAATGCCGACCGCCGGATGGTGGGAAGCGCTGTGGCCCGTTCCGGCCGGAGTGCTTGCCGCAGTCGGGGTAAAACCAGGCATGGAGGTCATTGATCTCTGTTCGGGAGATGGATGGTTCACGCTGCAAATCGCCAAGGTCGCCCGTCATGTCGTCGCAATCGACATCGATGCGGCATTGTTGGAGGTCGCTCGTGCGCGGCTCAAAGAAAGTGGCATAACTAACTGCGAATTCGTGGCGGGCGACGCCTATGAGCTCGCCAATCTCGCACCCCGTCCCGTGGATTTCGTCTTCATGGCAAATGCGTTTCACGGCGTTCCCGACCGGCTTCGGCTATCACGCGCCGTGCGCGATGCCCTGAAGCCCAATGGCCGCTTTGCCATCGTCAACTGGCACCAGCGCCCGCGCGAACAAACAACCGTGCTGGGCGAGCCGCGCGGGCCAAAGACCGAACTCCGCCTCTCACCAGGGCAGACCGTCGATGCGGTTTTAGCCGCAGGCCTGGCCCATGTTGGTACGGTCGAGATTCCGCCCTATCACTACGGCGCGCTGTTCACGCGCGAGACCTCGTAGAAATGCCTCCTATTGTCCGCAACAAGAATGCCCTGGCCCCTTCGGTCTTCAAGCCTGCGGCATTGCTGCGCGAGGCGCGGCGGCAAAAGGGACTTGCGGCCGTCGATGTGCCACCGGTCTGCGTCCTCGACCCCGATGGCGATATCGTCAGGCGGCTGCGGAACGAGGGCCGGTCTCGGCCGTTCGAGGCATGGCCCTGCTACCACACGCGCCTTGATACTTTCGCGCTTGGCGCGCGTTCGGTTGGAATCGTCGGCTGCGCGGTCGGCGCCCCCTTCGCAGTGCTGATTGCGGAGGAGCTGTTCGCGAGTGGCTGCCGCCTCCTCATCAGCCTGACCTCTTCAGGCCAGATTACACCATCGGGCCCGCCGCCCTATTTCGTTGTGATCGATCGGGCGCTGCGCGACGAGGGCACGAGTTACCATTACGCGGAAGCCAGCGATTACGCAGAAGCCGACGCCAGCCTCGTGCAAAAGGCGGTCGCGGCTCTGCGAGAAAATGGCAAGCCGTTTTTTGTCGGCCCGACATGGACCACGGACGCGCCCTTCCGCGAAACCACCGAAGCCATTGAAACCGCTCGCGCGCAAGGCATCCTTGCCGTCGAGATGGAGGCGGCTGCGCTTTACAGCTTTGCCCGCGCGAGTGGCGTTGCTGTGCTCTGCCTTGCGCACGTCACCAACACGATGGCCCAATCAGGCCAGGACTTTGAAAAAGGCGAAGCCGACGGCACCGCAGATGCCCTCGGCTTCCTCGAAGTACTGGTTGGGATCGCGGATAGAATTTGACGTCCGGGATCGCTCACAGAACAAGGTGGCGTTGAACGGGCTTTATTGGAGGGGATTTGCCGGCCCTTGCCCTTTACTTTCGTCGGGCAATTGCGCCGGATTCAGACGCCGGGGCTTGCGGTGCCGGAGCTTCTTGTCGAACTCGTGCCTATCGCGGTTGTGCCGCACGCGCGGTATCATGAACCGAGATGGTGAGAGCACTACATAAGTGAGGACTGGATGCGGAGCCCACTGATCATTGCCGGACTGTTGATGATGACCGTCGCGACGCTCGCGCAAGCACCCTATGCAGGAATGCAAACACGGCAGATCAAGTCGCTATCAGACAATCAGATCGCGGACCTCAAGAACGGACGCGGGATGGGGTTGGCGCTCGCGGCTGAATTGAACGGCTATCCCGGTCCCGCGCATGTGCTGGAACTCGCCGACAAGCTTACTCTTTCAGCCGATCAGCGGGCGCAGGTGCAGCGCCTGTTTGATTCAATGAAGACCGAAGCGTTGCCGCTGGGCGCCAAGCTGATCGAACAGGAAAGCGAATTGGATCGCCTTTTCGCAAGCCGCTCCATTACGCCAGAAACCCTAAAGACCTCCACAACCGCTATCGCAGCGACGCAAGGCGAGTTGCGCGAAACGCATCTCAAATATCATCTCTTCACGGTAGCCGTGCTCAGCCAGGATCAAATCCGCCGCTACGGCGAATTGCGCGGCTATCGCGGTGAGCACCCCATGCCCGGAATGCATCACCGCAACTAAAAATGCTGGCGCTGCTCTTCGGATTTGTTTCGCTTCTCTACGCGACAGTCGGACAGGCGGGGGGAACGGCCTTCCTTGCCTTGATGGCCTTCGCCGCGTTTGCGCCAAGCGAGATGCGTCCCACAGCCCTCCTGCTCAACATCGTGGCCGCCCCTATTCATCTTGGCTATTCAATCGCGGCAATCTGGTTGATTGGGAAAAGCTTCGCCCGTTTCTCCTCGCATCGCTGCCAACGGCTCTGCTCGCCGGGTTCATCGTGCTTGATGAGCGCCTTTACAACGCCGTGACCGGCCTTGCACTTCTGTTCGCAGCGGCGATTGTTGCCTTTCGGCGTGTGCGCGAAGAAGAACCGGCTCGCGCAACGCCGCTTTCGGGCGCAATTAGCGTGGGAGCGGCGGTAGGCTTCGTGTCTGGTCTTACCGGGGTCGGCGGCGGCGTTTTTCTTGCCCCGATCCTAATTGCGATGCGCTGGGCGTCGCCCAAGCAGACAGCGGCTCTCTCCGCACCTTTTATCTTGGCAAACTCAATCGTGGGTCTGATCGGCGCGATGTATGCCGGGCAAACCCCGTCATCACAAACGTGGCTCTATGCCCTGGCGGCTTTGGCCGGGGCGATGATTGGCACAACGGTGGGATTGCGGTGGTTGTCGCAGACGATGACGTGCTACGCCCTCGCAATCATCCTAGGAACCGCCGGTCTCCAACTTTTGGTCCTTCCCCATCTCTGGGGCTAGGTTTTCGCGCTCGCGGCTTCTGCGGTCGAACGCGCTTTATTGGAGCGGATTTGCCGGCCCTTGCCGTTTGCTTTCGTCGGGCACTTGAGCCGGATAGCCGAGCACCTTTCGGAGTTCGGTTCGTGCGTCCTCGAAGTCCTTTTCGAACGCTGGTGTTTGGAAGAACGCACTGACGATCAGGGTGGCAGCAATCTCACCTGCCAGTAGGTCGCGAGGATAGTGAACTCCGATGACAACGCGGCCCCTGGCGAACGAATGACTGCGTTCGAACAGCTCATACCGCTTCTCCGGCACCATGTTCGCGAGAACGATGCCAGTGACCGCACCGAACAAGGTCGTCCCACTCGGATAGGCGGTGGGCAAGCGGACAGGACGAAGCGGCTTCACGTCCGTGCTGGCATTCGCTGGCCGTTCCCGTGACCAATACTCCTTGCTGAGCATCACGTAGGTTCGGGTATCTTGGTGAAGGCGTTTGAAGAACGCATCGGTAACCGGCAGGTTTGCGGCTTTGAACTGCGGGCCGAACTCGGTGCCGAAGCGGTAGATGTCCAGGACATCATCCGCGATGCCAAGTTCCACCTCCGCTGCCGTCCGGTTCTCCTGAACTTCGAGCACCTCTGAGATGTCTCGCTTCTCGCCCGCGGAGCCCACTGCCGGGGGCGGAGGAATGAGCTTCAGGAGATTCAGCTTCTTCCCCTCGAGGTAGATCAGCTTCTGAGCGGACGCGTGGCCGATTCCAGTCAGCAACAAAATCAAGACTGCGGCGAGATATTTGCTGGGCTGCATAAAAGGGTCCTGACGATTGTTATCTGCGCGGTGACGTGCGTTTCACCACTTCCCCACGCGAGGGGGATAACGAGACGATAACCGTGGAAATGATTCTAAGCCAAATCGGGAAACTCGAGAAGGCGGAATTGCACATGACGCCATTGCGCGAATCTATCGCGCCGCCGCGCGCTAATGACGCACTCGCTGCGATGCCGATGCTCATCGCAGGACGCGCGTCGGCCCGGCGCGGTGCGAATCCAGACGACTCGCCAGCCTCTCTTTGTGCGAACAAGTTCGTGCCGGGCTTGATCACGCTGATGGAAGGCCGATGCGACCTGACGATGATCTTCAGTCCTGCACGAAAGCGCGGCCGCAATTTGTTCCACAACAGGGAGTCATTGACTTCCGGGTCGCGGTTCCATCGGCATTAACGTTATATTAACCACGGTTCCATCGTTATTAACGTTGTATTAATTAAGGGATTGACGGTTTTTGAGTCACAGTTAATGGTTGCTCCCGTAAGTGTGGGAGGCCTTCGTGGGGTTTCGGGACGAGCGGCCTTCTATGTTTTGGTGTTTCAAGAATCTTTTGTGTCTCGGTCTCGTTTCAGCGATCTTGATTTCCGGCCTGCAGACGGCTGCCGCTATCCCTTCACCTGAACTGATCGTCGGCTCGCTCGTCAGCCTGTCCCAACTGCTGGCGCTCGCCTCCGCTGTTTTGGGTGGCGGCGCGGTCTACGCAACCGCCAGGGCCCGCCGCCAAGGTTCGCGCGTTGGCGCGCGCGCCTTTCAGCTGGTTGGGGTCGGCATGTTCTTGCTGCTCTGCGGGTCGATCGGATTCAACATCTACCAGTCCGTCGATCGCAGCAACGAACGGCAGGCCCGCCTCGAAGAGACGCTGATGCGTCCGTCGCGCCTGCCGGGCGCGTTGCGTGGCGATCCCGAAATTCGCGAGATCACGTACGCGCAGCAGCTTCGCCATCCCAATGGCATCAGCACGGCGGACGCCGAAGCGCTCCTGAAGGCGAAGCAGACCGGCGCGCGCAACGACGTTGTCTTCATTGACGTCCGCGAACGCGCTGAACGGGAAGCCGGAAGCATCCCCGGCACAACATTCATCCGGTTTCCGGATTTTGCCGCTTTGGGCATGAACCTGGACGGTAAGCGCGCCGTGCTGTTCGATAGCAATGGCGATCGCAGCCATGAAATCTGCGAGGCGCTCAAGCGGCAAAGCATCGACTGCCGCTTCTTCGTCGGCGGCATTCAGAAATGGCTCGCCGAAGGCCGCGCCGTCGAAGGCGCCGTGAGCGGGCTAGGCACGCTGCCGCGTTATCCGAACGACCGCGTGTTGCTTGATACGGCGGAGGCGCGCCGTCTCGTTGGGAGCGAGAAGGCGGTCTTCGTCGACATCCGCTCTCCCGTCGAATTCGCCAACAACGGCCATCTGCCCGAGGCCATTAATTTTCCGATCCTTCGCATTCCGACGGCGGACTTGGGCAAAGCATTCGGCGCAATCCCAAAACGCCCGATCGTGCTGCCATGTTATGATCGGCGGGGTTGCCTCTTCGCTGAACTTGCCGGCCTTGAGTTATCACGCGGCGGCCATGACGTTCGCGGGCGCTACACCGAGCCGTGGCTTTATTTCATACCCGGCGGATATTTGACCGCTGAGCCAGAGCGCACCGTTTGGGGCAAGGCCGCGTTGGTGCTCGCGGGCTGGTTGAAGGCCGTGTCCCCGTGGACCGGAGTTGTCGGGGCAATCCTGTTGCTCGCTCTGATTTCCCGGCTCCTGATCCTGCCGTTTTCACTCAAAGCCGAGCGCGATCAGATTCGCTCGAGGGCGGCGGCCGCCGAGCTCGAGGCCATCAAGGCGAAGCTTCAGCACGATTCCATCCGCAAAGGCCGGGCCATCTGGGCATTCTACCAGCGCCATGGGCTGACGCCCGGACGCAACCTCATCGCCCTTTTGTTTCTGCCGATCATGGCGGTTGCGATCATGGCCGTGCAGGAGCTCGCCGTGCAGGCGGGCGGTCCTTTGTGGTGGCTGCCCGATCTCGCCGTCCGCGATCCGCTGCGCATCCTGCCGATCGTCTTCGCTGTGCTGATCACGCTTTACGTCGACCTGGCGTTGGCGACCACCACCAAGCAACGCATCGTGATCTGGGTGATCATGCTGCCATTGATGATCTTGACTGGCACGCTGTTCAGTGCGGCCGGCGATCTCTATCTCGTCGCGAGCGCCGCGCTGCTCCTGATCCAGCGATTGTGGGCGACCGGGCAGTTCCATGCACTCGCCGGCCGTTGGCACGATTGGCGCCTGCCGAACGGCGTTGTCCGGTTGGGGGCGTCCTCAATGCTCGCCAGCGCCGGCAACAAAGCCTTGCGGCTATCGCAAATGCGCGCCGCGGGCCTGCCGGTGCCGGACGGGCTCCTGCTGACTCCGCCGTTCTTGACCGTGCTGATCGCGGCCAACCCTGCCGCGCGGCAGCGGATGCTGAATGCTCTCTGGACGAGGCTCGGCCGCCGCAAACTCGCTGTGCGCAGTTCAGGCGCTGACGAAGATGGCGCATCGCACAGCTTTGCCGGCGTCTTCGAATCGGTCCTGAACGTCGAGCGCGCCGGCCTCGAAGGCGCGATCAACACGGTGATCGCGTCCTATGTTGCGGAGCGTGTCGGCGTTTATATGAGCCACGAGGGCCGCAGCAGCGTGCTGTTGCAGCAGATGGTCGATGCTGAATACGCCGGTGTGTTGTTCACGCGGGACCCGGCGGCCAATGGTCTGATGCTCGTAGAACTGGTGCAAGGCACAGCACAGGATTTGGTTTCCGGGCTGGTGCGTCCCCAGGTCTTCCGGTTCGGGCGCATCACGGGCACGTTGTTGAGCGATGCGCAGCCGCCGATCGATCTCAAGCCGCTGCTTGCGCTTGCGGAGCGCGGCGAACAGCTGTTCGGCGGTCCGCAGGATATCGAGTGGACCTATGTTGGCGGCCGTTTCTACCTCGTGCAGAGCCGCGACATCACGCGTGCGCTAACCGGCGCGGACGCCGTGCGCGCCGCAGACCTGAGCCTGGCGCTTGATGCTGCCAAAGGTGCGGCGGCGGCCGAGATCATCTTTGCCCGCAACGAAATGTCGGAGATGCTGCCGCATCCGACGCCGTTATCGCTCTCTTTGATGGAGGAGATGTGGGCCGCCGGCGGCAGCATCGATATGGCGACGCGGCGCCTGAGGCTTGGCTATCCCGCCGCAGAGGATAGCCGCTATCTTTTCGCCATTCAGGGCCGGCTCTATGTCGACAAACGCGAAGAGAAACGGCGCGCGTTGCAGGTCGGACGGCTTGCTGCGCGCCGCTTGTTGCGCATAGCGGACGAGATCGAGCGAGAGTTCCGGCAAGAATTCCTGCCGGAGTTTCTCGTTGAACTTCGCGTGGCCACCGTGGCCGATTTCGACAAGCTTTCCGGCGACGAGCTTCTCGTGCAAGCGCTGCGCCTGTGGCGGCATTTCCTCGACGACACGCATATTGAGGTCGACGTCATCAATGTCGCGGCGCAGTTCTATTTAAGCCATGCGCGCCGGCAGCTGAGCGAGGCTGGTATCGACGCGTCGAGCGTGCTCGGGCATATCCCGGAGACGCTCGAAGGTCACGCTCTGGTGGCAATCGCAGCCGCGCTGCCAGCGAACCGGCGCCGGCTCATGCTCCACCACTTCGGCCATCGCGCGGTGTTCGACTACGAATTGGCCGACCCGCGTTTTGCCGAGGCGATCGAAATTTTGGGTAAGATGGTGGCGGCACGCACGCCGCGGACTTCCCCGGATACCGGAATCCGCGAACTGGCGCCGAAGCTCGCCCATGCGGTTGCCATCGCGCGCCGTTTCCAGACCCTGAAGGAAGACGCCAAGCATCACTCGCTGCGCGAGCTCGCGGTGCTGCGGCGTGTGCTGCTCGTGCTCGACCGCCGCTTCGATTTTGATGGCGAGGTGTTCTACCTGAATTTCGACGAGCTGAAGACGCTCAACGACGAGACCGCACCGGTGCTCCGCGAGAGTGCGGCCCAGCGCTCCGAGCAGGCGGCAACGCTCCGTCACACGCCGTCGTTACCGGCCGCCTTGACCGCGCTCGATCTCGAACGAGCATCCGCCGGCGGTGTCATTGCGGCACACGAGACGCCTGACGGTGTGCACGGCACACGCGTTTCCGGCAGCAGGCTGGTCGAGGGGCGGGCCTGCGTCATCCCCGAGGATGAGACGGAACATGCGGCCCGGCTCGCACGCTTTCGGGACGGTGACATCATCGTCGCTGGGATGATCAGCCCTGCCTGGCTGCCGTACTTCTCACGCGCGGGCGGCTTCGTCTGCGAGCTCGGCGGCTGGCTCAGTCACCCGGCCATTCTGGCGCGCGAGTATGACGTGCCCATGATCGTCGGAACCAATGGCATTGGACACATCGCGGATGGCAGCCTGATCCGGCTGCATCTCGATGGCCGCGTCGAACTGGTGAAAGAAGCAGTTGAGCGCCAGGAAGCGGCCGCGAATGTTGCGTAGGTGGCCGCGGCCTTAGAGCTGGCCGCTGTCGCTGTCAGCGCTGTCGATCATCGGCTGGCTCATCACCAGAACCTGCTCGCGCTGCGCGGCAAGGCTGTGGGTCCGGTTCGGCTCTGCTGGAAGCGTCAGCGATACCAGCGGCATCAGCGCAAGACAAACGACGGCCGCCATGTTCGGCCATCCAGTCTTTAAGAGATCGAAGCTCATCCTGCCGCTCCAGCTACTCCTTCTTTGAAAGCTAGCGGCGTCCCATGACAGTCGCGTAACAGAATTGGTTACAATTTTAACGGATGAGCGTATTGGCGCGCAGTTCGTAAATCAGCAGCGCGAACGCGGGGTTACGCGGGTGAACGTGGTTAGGGGCACAGTGCGGTGCCACCGCTTTTCGACCCCCGCTGGCGATGCCGAGGGCATAACATTACTTAAAAGCCGATGCGATTCGGGGGGCGACTTTGCGCGCTGCCATCACTTTTGGGCTGCTGTTGGGGCTGGGCATTTCGCCCGCGGCGCGCGCGGAGCTGCCCCGGAAAATCAGCACATGTTTTGAGGAATATCTCGCGCCGCTTGCGCTCGGCCAATTGGAAGAGGCGGCGTCCCTCTGCGATCAGATTATCAAAGAAAAATCCGCGTCACCGGCGACGCGAGGCGCGGCTTTGGCCCAGCGTGGACTCATTTACGCTCGGCAGTGGCGGATCACGGAGCGGCTGCCTCAAGCGGTTGAGGCGATCGCAGACATTACCGAGGGTTTGCGCCTGCACGCCCCGGACAAAGACCGCAAGCTGCTGCTTCTCATCGTACGCGCGCAGCTTTATGTGACGGTTGGCCAAACCAGACGCGCCGCGGACGATTACCTTGCGGTGCTGGCCGAGAATCCGGACGACGCCGTGGCGAAGGCTGGTCTCGCTCGTCTAGGCCCGCCCGAAAACTATTGAGCGGAACGTAAAGAAAAAGCCCACCTCGGCGACCGAGGCGGGCTTCGATTGTGTTTGCTTGCCCTGACGCGCTCAGGAGCCGGGCTTGGCCTGCGGCAGTTCGGCGTAGTTGCCCTTGGCGTCCCACTTGTAGACGACGTAGTCCAGAATGGTGATGTCACCCTTCTTGTCGTAGCTGATCTTGCCGATCACGGTGTCCCAGGTGCCGGCCTTGATAGCGGCGGCGACCTTCTTGCCATCCGTGCTCTTCGCCTTGTTGGCGGCCTGCGCCCAGACCTGAAAGGCGGCGTAGGTGTAGAGCGTGTAGCCCTCCGGATCGATGTTCTTGGCCTTGAACTTGGCAACGATGGCGGCAGCCGTCGCCTTGTTGCGCGGGTCGGGACCGAAGGTGAACAGCACGCCTTCGGCGGCCGGCCCGGTGATCGAGGCGAACTCCTTGTCGGCCAGCGCGTCTCCGGCCATCAGCAGGGTCTTGAGGCCCTGGTCGCGCATCTGACGCAGGATCAGGCCGGCTTCCTGATGATAGCCGCCGACGTAGACGAGATCGATGTTGTTGAGCTTGAGCTTGGAGACAAGCGCGGTGAAATCCTTGTCGCCCTTGTTGTAGGCCTCATAGAGCGCGTCCTGCACGCCGCCCTTCTTGAGCGCCTTCCGGGTCTCATCCGCAAGACCTTTGCCGTAGGTGGTCTTGTCGTGGATGATCGCGATCTTCTTGCCTTTGAAGTTCTTGGCGAGGTAGGCGCCGGCCACCGCACCCTGCTGGTCGTCACGGCCGCAGACGCGGAACGTGTTCCAGAGCTTACGCTCGGTGAACTGCGGGTTGGTCGAGGCGGGCGTGATTTGCAGCACGCCGCCTTCGGCATAGGCCTCGGACGCCGGGATCGACGACGACGAGCAATAGTGCCCGATGACCGCCGACATCTTCATGCCGGCGAACTTCTCGGCGATCGAGCGGGCCTGCTTCGGATCGCAGGCGTCATCGCCGACCTCGAGCTTGAGCATCTTGCCGAGCACGCCGCCCGCCGCGTTGATGTCGGCGACTGCCATTTCGGCGCCGTTTCGAAGCTGACGCCCGAAGGTCGCCTCGCCGCCTGTCATCGGGCCGGCGACACCAACCGTCAGGTTCTGCGCGGAGGCAGAGCCAACGAACCCAACGCTTGCCGCAAGCACAAGACCTGCGAGCCACATCCTTTTCATGCCGTTCTCCCCTGGAGTTGCAGACGAATTCAGTGAGTGTTCAGTGCTTGGACACTTGCTTGGACGCCTATCGACACGGCGTCCACGAAAATCCGCCGAAGCGGTATTTTGCCCGGTTTTGCTGTAAAAATCATCCCGCATTTCCTTGATTTTCTGCGGGAATATCTTGCCTCCGGCGCCACGTCAGCGGGCTCGATCGCTCATAGAGCCAGTAATATTGAGTCGCCATTTGGGCGGCGCGCGCGGCCTGCCAGGACAAGGCGCCGCAGATCAGCAGAACCAGCGTGTCTGCCGCATAGGAGGCCGGCGCCAGCAGGCCTCCGTCGAATAGCGCGAAATGCACGAACCGCACCGCCGCTGCGAGCAACGCCATATAGAGCACCACATGCCAGAACGGCCGCCAAGTCTGCGCGATGGCGCGGCCGGCAAGCCATGCCGCGCCGCCGCCGATCAGCACGGTAACCAGGGCGACCTGGAGCGGCGATTCGTCGGCGTAGATGTCAACGAACTCGATCATGGCACGATGGTATCACAGCGGCAGCGATTCCCGGTATCATCCGGCCGCCTCCGGTCAGCGAGACATTGATGGCTGTGTCCGATCGTTCCCGTCCGAACTTCCTTCTGTTCATCACCGACCAGCACCGCGCCGACTTCCTCGGCTGCTATGGCCATCCGGTGCTGCGCACGCCGCACATCGATTCGATTGCGGCGAGGGGGACGGCGTTCGATCGCTTCTACGTTGCCAGTCCGGTGTGCCAGCCCAACCGGGCAAGCCTGATGACGGGCCGCATGCCATCGGTGCACGACGTCCGCTCCAACGGCATTTCGCTGTCGATGGATTCCGTCACCTTCGTCGACCTGCTGCGCGACGCGGGCTACCGGACCGCTTTGATCGGCAAGAGCCATCTGCAGAACTTCACGCCACATCCGCCGATCATCAAGCGGCCGCCGCCGCGCGATGGCTTTCATGAGCCGTCCGCCCCACTGACCCAGTCGCTGCGCGATCATCTGGACGATCCCAAATACGAGCAGGAGACGCCGCAATACTGGACGCGGCCCGGCGCCCATGTGCAGACGCCGTTCTACGGCTTCGATCATGTGACGCTGGTGCGGGCGCATGGCGACGAGCCGGGCGGCGACTACGATCGCTGGCTCGAAGCGCGCGACCCGAAAGCGAAGGATTTGCTGGGGCCGAAGAACAGCCTGCCGCACGACTATGTAGTGCCGCAGGCCTATCGAACGGCGATCCCGGCGGAGCTTTATGCCACGTCATTCCTCGGCGACCGCGCTTGCGCCTATCTCGATGCGGCCAAGAACGCAAACAAGGACGATGCGCCGTTCTTCCTGATGGTGTCGTTCCCCGACCCGCATCATCCGTTCAATCCGCCCGGTAAATACTGGGACATGTACAAGCCCGAGCAGTTTCCGGTGCCGGAGGCGTTTTCCCGCAACGACTGGACGCCGCCAGCACTGGTTCAGAACGTCATCAAGGAGCGCGAGGCCGGCAAAGCCAATCTCACCGGCATGGGTACGATCGGCGTGTCGGCGCGCGAGGCCCAGGAGGCGAGGGCGCTGACCTGCGGCATGATCGCCTGCATCGACGATGCGATCGGGTCGGTGCTTGGCGCGCTCGACCGCAGCGGCAAACGCGACGATACGATCGTGATCTTCACCAGCGACCACGGCGATCATCTCGGCGATCATCGGCTGATGCTGAAGGGCGCCGAGCAATATCAGAGCATCGTGCGGGTGCCGTTCATCTGGGCTGACCCAACCGTGTTGGGCCAGCCGAAGCGGACCAATGCGCTGGGCTCGACCATGGACATCGGCACCACCGTGCTGGAGCGCGCCAGGATCGAACCGGCGAGCGGCATGCAGGCCAAAAGCCTGCTTCCGGCAATTGGCGGGACGCCGGTGCGGGACAGCGTGTTCATCCAGTACGACCATCAGGCGCCGAACGCCGGCACCGACGTGGCGGCGCGCGTGCATTCGCTGATCGACGGCCGCTACCGCGTCAGCATGTTCCATGGCACCGGCTGGGGCGAGCTCTATGATCTGCAGAACGATCCGGGCGAGTTCGACAATCTGTGGGACCAGCCGGAGCATGCGGCAACGCGGGCTAGGATGACGGAGAAGCTCCTGCTTGCCGAAATCGAACACGTCGACCGCGTGCCGTTGCCGACACGGCGTGCGTAACAAAACAAGTTTGGAGGAAACCGTGAGCACCATCAGGACTGCATTCGCCGCTATCGCGCTGGCTCTGGCGGCGGTTCCCGCCGGGGCGGAGGACTATCCGTCGCGGCCGGTGCGCATCGTGGTGCCGTTCGCGGCCGGCGCAGGCAACGACCTGCTGGGCCGCCTGCTTGCGGCCGAACTGACCAAGCGGCTCAACGCCCAGGTCTTTGTCGAAAACAAACCCGGCGCAGCGTCACAGCTTGGCACCGACCTGGTGGCGAAATCGCCACCCGACGGCTACACGCTGCTGTGGACAGCATCCGACGGGCTTTCGGTGCTGCCTGCCGTCAAGGAGTCGGTGCCGTACAAGATTCCGGACGATTTCGTCTTCATCGCGTCGCCGACCCGCATCTCATTCGTGATCGCCGTTAATCCCAAGGTGCCAGCTAAGTCGATTGGGGAGTTGATCGCTTACGCCAAGGCCAACCCCGGCAAGCTGAACTACGGCAGCGCAGGGCTCGGCAGCGCGCCGCATATGGGCCTCGCGCTGTTCGCCAACGCGGCCAAGATCGAGATGGTGCACGTGCCATTCGCAGGCCTCGGCCCTGCGCTGAACGCCGTGATGGCAGGCACCGTCGACCTGTCGCTCACCACGGTGCCGTTCGCCAAGCCGCAGGCCGAGGCCGGCACGGTCCGCAACCTCGCAATCACCGGCATGGCGCGAGATGCACTGCTGCCGGATGTGCCGACCTTGCGGGAAGCCGGCGTGCCGGTGACCGTTCAGGTGTTTTTTGGTCTGCTGGCTCCCGCAGGCACGCCTGAGCCGATCGTGGCGCGGCTGCGCACTGAGGTTGCCGCCATCGCCAAGGACCCGGCCGTCGTCGAGCGGCTGAACACCATCGGTTATCCGGCGGCCTATCTCGACGGCAACGCCTACCGCGACACCATCTTGAAAGACCTGGAGCAGTGGCGCGCTGTCGCCAAGGCGGCGAATATCAAGATCGCGAATTAACAGACGCTATTTCGTAGTGCCGCGGTCCTCGACGGACCAGCCGGAAGCCGCCACCAGGCGGCCCCAGCGCACGGTCTGCGCCTTGATGTCGGCTTTGAGCTGCGGCCCGGTTTGAGCCGTGACCTCGAAGCCTTGCGCTTCGAGCTTCTTGCGGTTCTCCGGATCGGTATGGGCGGCGACGGCGGCGTCGGTCAGCCGTTTGAGCACGTCGGGCGGGGTGCCTTCCTTCACGAGCAGGCCGAACCAGACCTTCGCGGTGAACTCCGGATAGCCCAGCTCGGCGAAGGTCGGCACGTCCGGCAGCGAGCGGTCGCGCTTTTCCCCGGTGGTGCCGAGCGCCTTGAGCTTGCCGGCCTGAACCAGCTGGAACGTCGAATTGACCTGGGCAAACCCGAACTGCGAGTGGCCGCCGAGCAGCGCGGTGGCCTGCGCGCCCGAGCCGTTGAAGGGCACGTGGGTGAGATCAAGGTTGAACTTCTCGTTCATCTGGAAACCAAGGAAATGTGCTGGTGTGCCAGGCTGATAGGACGAATAGCTCAGCTTTCCCTTGTTCTGTTTCGCCCATTGGATGAACTCGGCGAAGCTGCTGGCGGGCACGCTCGGGTGGACGATGAAGACCAGCGGCGCCTCGACGCCGCGGATGATCGGATGGAAGCTGTCGATCGACCAGCGCGAGTTCTTGAACAGGTTCGGCAGGATTTCGGTGAACGCCTGGGTGGCGAGCCAGATCAGGTTGCCGTCGGCCGGCTGGTCGGCGACGTATTGCGCCGCAAGGTTGCCGCTGGCGCCAACCTTGTTCTCAACAATGATCGGCTGGCCGAGGGTCTTCGACATGTGCTCGGCGATCAGCCGGGCGTAAGGGTCGAGCGCGCCGCCCGCCGGCACGCCGATGATGAGGCGGATCACGCCGGATTGGGCGAATGTGGCCGAAGCACAGAATGGCAGGGCTGCCGCAGATAGCGCCAGCCGCGCGAAGTGACGCCGGTTCATGAATCCCTCCTGGATGTCTTGGATAGCCTAGCGCCCGGTGGCGCTGCTGTCCCGGCGGCTCAGTGTCGCCCGCCTTCGAGATAGGCGGCGCGCACTTCAGGGCTCTCCAACAGCTCGCGTCCGCTGCCGGAGAGCGTGATCAGGCCGTTGACGATGACATAACCGCGGTGCGCGAGCTTGAGCGCGTGGAAGGCGTTCTGTTCGACCAGGAACACGGTGAGCTTGTCGCGCTCGTTTAATTCGCGAATGGCGCGGAAAATCTGCTTGGCCAGCATCGGCGCGATGCCGAGCGAAGGCTCGTCCAACAGCAGAAGGCGAGGCCGGCTCATCAGCGCGCGGCTGATGGCGAGCATTTGCTGCTCGCCGCCCGATAGCGTGCCGCCACGTTGGTGCAGCCGTTCGCCGAGCACCGGGAACAGCGTGCAGACCCGCTTCATGTCCGCTTCGAAATGGCCGGGCTCGCTGACGGTCGCGCCCATCTGCAAGTTCTCCAGCACCGTCATGCGGGGGAAGATGCGGCGGCCCTCGGGCGCCTGCGCGATACGCAGGTGCGCGATTTCGTGCGTCGGCACGTTTGTGATGTCGCCGCCCTGGAAGGTGATCGAGCCTTCGCGCGCGCGCGGATTGCCGAAGACCGTCATCATCAGCGTCGATTTTCCGGCGCCGTTGGCGCCGATCAGCGTGACGATCTCGCCGTCGTTGACGTCGAGATCGACGCCCTTCAGCGCCATGATGTTGCCGTAGAATGCCTTGACGCCGCGAATGGCGAGGAGCGGTTCGGTCACAGCCCGACCTCCGCTTCCACCTTGATGACTTCTTCGTCCTCGACGCCCAGGTAGGCCGCGATCACCTTGGGGTCGTCGCGGATCGCGGCCGGCGTGCCGTCGGCGATCTTGAACCCATGATCGAGCACCACGATGTGGTCGGAAATCTCCATCACGACGCTCATGTCGTGCTCGATCAGCAGGATCGAGGTGGCGTGATCGGTGCGGATGAAGCGCAACAGCGCGTTGAGCTCGCCGCTCTCGCGGGCGTTGAGGCCCGCCGCCGGTTCATCGAGGCACAGCAGCACCGGATCGGTGCACATGGCGCGCGCGATCTCGAGGCGTCGCTGCTCGCCGTAAGCGAGCGCACCGGCGGAATCGTCGGCGCGCCCCAGCAGATTGGTGCGCTCCAGCCAGTAGCGTGCTTTATCGACTGCGGTGCGTTCGGCCGCCCGATAGCGGCCGAGGCCGAACAGTCCGCCGAAGGTGAAGCCCGACGCCGCCATCAGCACGTTGTGCTGCGCGACCACCAAATTCTCCAGCACTGTCATGGCCGGGAACAAGCGGATGTTCTGGAACGTGCGCGCAACGCGCGCCTGCTGCGCGACCCGGAAGTCGAGCAAGCGTTCGAGCAGGTAGAACCGGCCGTCCGGATGGGCGAGCCGCATCATGCCGGCGCTTGGCTTGTAGAAACCAGTGATGCAGTTGAACACGGTGGTCTTGCCGGCGCCGTTCGGCCCGATCAGCGCGGTGATGTCGCCGCGCTTGGCGGTAAAGCTCAAATCGTCGATCGCGACCAGACCGCCGAAGCGCATGGTCAGGTGTTCGACCTCGAGGATCGGCTCGGGGCTCATGCCGCCCCCTTGCTGGGTTCGGGCTTCGGCAGGTGCAGCGAAGGCTCGCGGGTGGAGACGAGCCCGCGTGGCCGCCACAGCATGATGACGACCATCGCGGCGCCGAACACCAGCATGCGGTATTGGTCGAGTCCGCGGAACAGTTCGAAACCGCCAAGCATGGCGAGCGCCGCAATCGCAATGCCGACCTGCGAGCCCATGCCGCCCAGCACCACGATGGCGAGCACCAGCGCGGACTCGTTGAAGGTGAACGATTCCGGGCTGATGAAGCCCTGGCGCGTGGCGAAGAACGATCCCGCGATGCCGGCGAACATGGCGCCCATCGCGAACGCCGTGAGCTTGGTGTTGGTGGTGTTGATGCCGAGCGCGCGGCAGGCGATCTCATCCTCACGCATCGCCTCCCAGGCGCGGCCGACCGGCAGCCGCCGCAGCCGCAGCGTCACCCAGTTGGTGATCAGCGCGAGCGCGAGGATGACGTAAAACAGAAACACGATGCGGTGGATGGACGAGAATTCGAGGCCGAAGAAGGCCGCGAAGCCGTCTTCCTCCTCGTTGAACGGCAGGCCGAAGAACGACGGCCGCGGGATGTTGCCGATGCCGTTCGGTCCACCGGTGAAGCTTTGCCAGTTGGTCAGCACCAGGCGGATGATCTCGCCGAACGCGAGCGTCACGATGGCGAGATAATCGCCACGCAGCCGCAGGACCGGGAAGCCGAGCAGCACGCCCCAGAACGCCGCAAGGATGCCGGCGACCGGCAGGCAGATCCAGAACGATAGCTCGAAGTTCTGCGCCAAGAGCGCGTAAGAATAGGCGCCGACCGCGTAGAACGCGACATAGCCGAGGTCGAGCAGGCCCGCGAGGCCAACCACGATGTTGAGACCCCAGCCCAGCATCACGTAGGTCAGCACCAGGATGCCGAGATCGAGCAGATAGCGGTTGTGATAGGTCAGGAGCGGCCAGCAGATCGCCAGCGCGAACAGGGCCGGCACCGCGAGGCGGCGGATGATCCGCGCCGCACGCGACTCGAGCAACGGCTTGAAGCGGCCGGCCATCAGCGGCCCGCGCCCGAACAGCAGCGAGCGGAGCAGCGAGCCCGCGAACACGACCGCAACCACGATCGCGAGCTCCTCGAAGCGCGTGGTGAGGACGAGGGCGGCGTTCGGGCCAAGCCCGGTGCGCAGCCCGATCAGCAAGCCGAACAGGCCGAACGCCACTAACGCCGCGAGCGTTGCGTCCTTCAGCGCGGTAGCCAGAAGCGGCTTGCGGGTCGCGGCTTGTGTGTTCACGGGCGGTCCGCGCTCACACCTTCTCGACCTCGGGCCGGCCGAGGATGCCCGTGGGCAGGAAGATCAGCACCACGATCAGGATCGAGAAGGCGGCGACGTCCTTGTATTCGATCGTGAAGTAGGCCGACCAAAAGGTCTCGATCAGGCCGATCAGGATGCCGCCCAGCATCGCGCCCGGCAGCGAGCCGATGCCGCCCAGCACGGCCGCGGTGAACGCCTTCACGCCGGCGACGAAGCCGATGTAGAAATCGACCACGCCGTAATAGAGGAGGTACATGATGCCGGCGACGGCGGCGAGGGCTGCGCCGATCAGGAAGGTGAGCGAGATGGTGCGGTCGACGTTGACGCCGACCAGCGACGCCATCTTCAGGTCCTGTTCGCAGGCGCGCATGTCGCGGCCGAGCCGCGTCTTTGCGACGAGCCAGGAGAACGCCACCATCAGTACGAACGTGGTCAGCACCACGATGATCTGGATGTTGGAAAGCCGCACCGCGAAGGCCTCGCTGTCGATCAGCGTGTGGCCGCCTTCGATCAGCCGCGGCAGCGGCTTGGCCCCGGCGCCCTGCACGATCTGGATGTAGTTCTGCAGGATGATCGACATGCCGATCGCCGAGATCAGCGGCGCCAGCCGGAACGATTGCCGCAGCGGCCGGTAGGCGATGCGCTCGATGGCCCAGCCATAAAGCGCGGTCAGCGCCATCGCGATCAGCAGCACCAGAAAAAGCGCAACCGGTATCGCCGTGACGCCGATCGCCACCAGCGCCAGGAACGCAATCAGCGCGATGAAGCCGCCGACCATGAACACATCGCCATGCGCGAAGTTGATCATGCCGATGATGCCGTAGACCATCGTGTAGCCGATGGCGATCAGGCCATAGATCGAGCCGAGCGTGATGCCGTTAATGAGCTGCTGGAGGAAATATTCCATCGGCTGACTCGCGCCCCCGCCCTCTGCCGCACGCGGCGATTCTCTCGAATTCCCCGACAATTGCGCTCTTAGCAGGGGCCACGGCGAGGGGCAATGCGGCGGCTGTTGCGCCGGCGGGCTTTGCACTATCGATAGCCCATGGAGCCTTGGATCGAGGTTGCGCTGCGGGTTGCTGTTGCGGCCGCCCTATTCGGCCTGATGGCGGCGTGGGAATTGTTCGCGCCGCGGCGGCCGCTGTCGGTTGGCCGGCTGCGCCGCTGGCCGAACCATGTTGGCCTCGTTGTGCTCGATGCCGTGCTGGTGCGGCTCGTGCTGCCGACAGCCGTGCTGGGGGCTGCGATCTACGCCGCCGGCAATGGGCTTGGCCTGTTCAACGTTCTGCACTTGCGGCTGTCGCTCGCCTTCCTGTTCGGCTTCCTGCTGCTCGATCTGACGATCTACGCCCAGCACGTCGTGTTTCACCATGTGCCGTGGCTGTGGCGGCTGCACCGCATGCACCACGCCGACCTCGACATCGACGTCAGCACGGGCCTTCGGTTTCATCCGTTCGAGATTCTGATTTCGGTCGCCATCAAGATCGCGGTGGTGATCGCCTTCGGCATTCCGCCGGTCGCGGCGTTCTGCTTCGAGGTCGTCCTCAATGCCACCTCGATGTTCAATCATTCCAACGTGCGGATGCCGGCGTGGCTCGACCGCGCGCTGCGGCTCTTTCTGGTTACGCCCGACATGCACCGCGTCCACCATTCGGTCGAGGCGGCTGAGCACAACCGTAACTTTGGTTTCAATTTGCCCTGGTGGGATCGGCTGTTCCGCACCTACCGGGCCGAGCCGCAAGCGGGGCACGACCGCATGGGCATCGGACTGCAGATCTTCCGCGCACCGGAAGAATCCCGGCTCGACCGATTGCTGACGCAACCATTCCGCAACGAACGCTGAGCGCGCCTTTTCGGTGGCAGCGGCTTCGGCTAGGCTCGTCGCTATGGAAACGCTCGAGATGGCACTTCGCCTGGGGATGGCGGCGCTCGCCGGTGCGGCGCTCGGTCTCAATCGCGACCTGCATCATAAGGTCACCGGGGTGCGCACGCTGGGTCTCGTCGGCGTCGGCTCGTGCATTGTGGTGCTGTCGGTCGTGCATCTTGGGGTCGGCGACGCGACGCGCGTGATTCAGGGCGTCGTGACCGGTGTCGGGTTTCTCGGCGCGGGCGTCATCATCCGCAGCGAAAACGGCAAACAGGTGCACGGGCTGACCACCGCGGCCTGCGTCTGGCTCACCGCCAGTATCGGTGCCGCCTGTGGGGTGAGCGAATGGCGGCTGATTTTCATGAGCGTGCCGATCGTGTTTGCGATTCTGGTTTTCGGCGGGCGGTTCGAGAAGTGGTTTCACCGGCAATGGCCGGAACCTGCTGAACCCGAAGGCAAGTGATCTCCGTTCGGAGGCTTCCATGCCCGACCTGCGCGATCCGGTCCTCAATCCGGTCTCGATCGAAGATTTGCGCCCAACCCAGATCACGGTCGGCATGCGCGCGGCGCATGAGAAGTGCGGCCCGATTGAGGGCTGACACGTATTCTCGACATCAGCACGCTTTGGTTGTAAGTTTTGACGAGCTCAGGGGAGGGCTTTTCATGAAAGCATTATCGATGGCGCTCGGAGTGGCGCTTGCGGTTCTGTCGTGCGCGATGGACGCGAAGAGTCAGACTATGATGGGCAGTCAGGGGAATACCATGATGGGTACCCAGGGGCAGTTTGGCGTGCAAATGCCGGTGCAAGGACCGGCGCGAGAACCGGCGCAGGTTTCGCGAGCTGCATCGCGGGACGATCTCCTGAGACACTGCCGTCAACAGGTGTTCCGGAAATACGGACAGCGGGCGGGCTCGCAAACATTGGTCCGCACCGACAACATGCTGCAGATGACGGACGCTTGCGTCGCCAACGGCGGCGTCCTGAACTGAGCCGAAGCGCCGGCTGAATCAGTTCAACCGAGAGCCGATCGCCGCAGTCAGACTCCTAGCGCTTAGGCTTGGTCTCCGCCGGGCGCACCGTGCCCCAGGGGTCGGTCGTGGGAGCAGTCGTCGGATTCTGCGCCTTCAGCCGCTTCATGGTCTGATCGTAGGCGGCCTCGTTCTGCTGCTGCTCTCGCCGCTGGCGTGCAAGCAGCTCCTGGTACGGATCCCCAGATTGGTCTGTCTTGAATTGGGCGTCAGCCGGCCCGGCCAACATCGCCAGCATCAGTGTTGCCGCATACAAAGCTCTCATGGCTGTCTCCGATCATCACGGACTGCGAGGCAGGGGTGTCGAATGCTGGGGCCAAGCCTAGCACGATGCCGGCCGTGCCGCGCCTGCAAATTGTCTCATGGTGCCGGCGGCTTCGTCCCATGGGTTCCCGCTTTCATGCCTTTCCGGCGCACCGCTAAGGCGGCATGCTGCGGCAAGAAATAAGAAACAGGAGCTCAACGGCCATGACCCGGCGAAAACCCGAAGACATCATCGGCGCGGCGCGGCCGTTCACAGGCAAGGAATATCTCGAAAGCCTGCGCGACGAACGCGAGGTCTATATCTACGGCGAGCGCGTCAAGGACGTCACCACGCATCCGGCGTTCCGCAATGGCGCCAGGACCATGGCGCGGCTCTACGACGCGCTGCACGATCCCAAGCACCAGGCGGTGCTGACGTGCCCGACCGACACCGGATCCGGCAGCTTCACGCACAAATACTTCCGCGTCTCGAAGTCGCGCGAAGAGCTGCTTGCTGCGCGAGACGCCATCGCGCACTGGGCGCGCATGTCCTACGGCTGGATGGGCCGCTCGCCGGACTACAAGGCCGCGCTGATGAGCACGCTCGGCGCCAATTTCGCGCTCTATGACAAGTTCGGCGACAACGCCAAGCGCTGGTATGCGCGGGCGCAGAACCATGTGCTGTTCATGAACCACGCCATCGTCAACCCGCCGGTCGATCGCAACAAGGCGGCCGACCAGGTCAAGGACGTGTTCATCACCATCCAGAAGGAGACCGACGCCGGCATTTATGTCTCGGGCGCCAAGGTGGTGGCGACCTCGTCGGCGCTGACGCACTACAACTTCCTCGGCCAGAACGCTGCCATGCCGATCAACGATCCCGATCTCGCGGTGATGTTCATCGCGCCGATGAATGCGCCGGGCGTCAAGCTGTTCTGCCGCGCCTCCTACGAGATGATGTCGAGCGTGCTCGGCACGCCGTTCGACTATCCGCTGTCCTCGCGGTTCGACGAGAACGACGCGATCTTCGTGTTCGACAACGTGCTGATCCCGTGGGAGGACGTGCTGGTCCACCGCGACATGGAGAAGATCAAGAGCTTCTATCCGCGCTCGGGCTTTGTCGCGGGCTATCAGTTGCAGGCCTGCACGCGCTTTGCGGTCAAACTCGATTTCCTCGTCGGCATCATCGCCAAGGCGTTGCGTGCCGCGGGCTCCGACGATTTCCGCGGCAACCAGGCGATGCTGGGCGAGGTGGTGGCCTATCGCAATTTGTTCTGGGCGCTGACCGACGCGATGGCGGGCAATCCGACGCCTTGGGTCGGCGATGCGGTGCTGCCGAACATGCAATCGGGCACCGCTTACCGCGTGTTCGCCGGCGAGGCCTACGGCCGCATCAAGGAGATCGTCGAGAAGATCGTGGCGTCCTCGCTCATTTATCTCCCGTCCTCAGCCAAGGACTTCAAGAACCCGGCGATCGAGCCCTATCTCAGACGCTACGTGCGCGGCTCCTACGGCATCGACTACAAGGAGCGGATCAAGATCATGAAGCTCCTGTGGGACGCCATCGGCACCGAGTTCGGCGGCCGCCACGAGCTTTACGAGCTGAACTACGCCGGCAACCACGAGGAGATCCGGTTGCAGGCGCTCGGCAACGCACGCGGCTCCGGATCGCTCGACCAGATGATCGCGCTCGCGGAGCAGTGCATGGCGGACTACGACGAGGACGGCTGGACCGGCGACACCTGGATCGATCCAGACGATGTGGCGTGGCGGCCGGGTTCGTAAGTTCTTGGTTCGTAAGGTCTTGGTTCGTAAGTTCTGGCAGCCCTGCGTTGGTTGGGCTCCCTCCCACGGGTCGAATCCAGTACATTGCGGCCATGAGTTGGATCGACCAGCACGAGGACATGGCCGGCGCCTTCGAGGCGACGGCATCGGCGCGCAGCGTTGAGCCCACGTTGTTCCGCGAGGCGATGAGCCGGCTCGGCGCCGCCGTCCATGTGGTGACCACCGATGGACCGGGTGGGAAGACCGGGTTCACCGCGACCGCTGTCGTTTCGGTGTCGGATTCGCCGCCCACGCTGCTGGTGTGTCTCAATCGCGGCGCCAACTCGGCGCCGATCCTGCGCGGCAACCGCGTGTTCTGCGTCAACACATTGCGCGCCGGTGATGAGCTGATCGCCGACACGTTCGCGGGCCGCACCAAGGTGGCGCGCGACGCGCGCTTCGACGTCGGTGAATGGAAAAAGCTCGCGACCGGCTCGCCCGCGCTGATGAGCGCCGTGGTGGCGCTCGATTGTCGGGTCAGCGAGGTCAAGGCCGTGGCCTCGCACGACATTTTCTTCGGTGTCGTTGAGGCGATCCACTCAGGCCCGCCGGGCGAAGCGCTCGTCTATCACGACCGCGCCTACAAGCGCGTCTGACGCGCTCGCTCGGAATTTCAGCGCGGAAATTTTCCGCACCAAAATCTGCCCGCTAAGTATTTTCGCCAAGTGCTTTCGCATCGTGTCGAATTTTAGCGATTGTTCCATCGTCATGATTTCGCGCCACTTCGGCCGTGAAGCGCGCAAAGGTTCCCAAGGAACAAACACTCGTGAACGTTCGTTATCAACAGTCGGACGGGGAACACACCCTCAGGAGCATCACGATGACTCAGCAGAACAATCCCGATCGCGACCCGCAACATCAGCAGAACAACCCGAAGCCGGGTCAGCAACAGGGCGGCCAGCGCCCCGATCAGAAGCCCGGCCAGGGCGGCCAGCAGCAGGGTGGCCAGCATCAAGGTGGCCAACAGGGCGGTCAGAAACAGGGCGATATGAACCGCTAACGTTGCGTCGCAAGCTGTTTCAAGCTGTTTAGAGAGCAAGCCCCGTCCCCGCGAAAGCGGAGAGCGGGGCTTCGCTTTTCCACGCTGTTGTCCCACGCTGCCGTACGGCAGCGCGCTGATTTCCCGCCTGAGGCGCGGCAGACTATGCTGCCGGGATGGCCGCCGTCACAGCCACTGCGCTGCCGTTGTTTCATCTCTACGGCGACCCGCCGGACGACCAGGCGTTCGACTTCATCCACGTCGAAACCATCGCGTCGCGCTCGTCGGTGCATGACTGGCTGATCCGTGCGCACCGGCACCGCAACCTGTTTCAGATTCTGCTGATCGAGCGCGGCGGCGGCGACATGACGTTCGAGGCGGCCAGTCTCGGCTTTGCGGCGCCGGCCGCGATCCTGGTGCCGCCAACCTCGGCGCACGGCTTTCGCTTTCGCGCCGGCGTCACCGATGGCTGGGTGGTGAGCTTCACTGAGGATGTGGCGGCGGCGCTTGGCGAGCGCTCCAACGAAGCGCTGAAACGATTGCGCGCGCTGGCGGCCGATCCTGTGATCCCGCTCGCCGACTCCGCCGAGATCAAGCGGCTCGCCACGCTGTGCGCCGATCTCCACGAGGAAGGCTTTCTGGCGCGCGAGGGCTATCGGCTGGCGATGCGCGGCCTGCTCGCGCTGATCGCGATCGAGGTGGTGCGGCTGGCGGCAAGCCGCGCACGCACCGGCGCGGTGACGCTCGCGCCCGCGGACGCAACCGTCGAGGCGTTGCGCCGGTTGGTGGAGGAGAATTTCCGCAAAGAACGGCTCATCAGTTTCTACGCCGAGAAGCTCGCGGTGACGCCCGACCGGCTCAACGACCACGTCAAGCGCGTCAGCGGCGTGACCGCCGGTCACCTCATTCGCCAGCGCGTGCTGACCGAGGCCAAGCGTCAGCTCGTGTTCACCGGCCAGCCGATCCACGAGGTTTCCTACGATCTTGCTTTCGCGGACCCGTCGCACTTCGCGCGCTTCTTCCGCAAGCAGACCGGCATGACGCCGCAGGAATTCCGCGAGCGCCGAGGCGGGTAGGGCGCGTCCT
This sequence comes from Rhodoplanes serenus, assembly GCA_945893145.1. GTDB lineage: Bacteria > Pseudomonadota > Alphaproteobacteria > Rhizobiales > Xanthobacteraceae > Z2-YC6860. The sequence continues at coordinate 65,356 of CAMDDZ010000023.1, forward strand.
CGCAAACCGGCAGTCGAGGGCAGGCACTGCGAGCCGCCGCCGGCAACCCAGGGGCACCTGGGACGATGGCGCACCACTACTCCTTGTAGACCGAACCAAGAAGTAGACCGACCCAAGAAAATCGACCGCGCCGGCTAAAACTCGCCGGTCGGCCCATTGACCCTGCCGTCTGAAACGATAGCCTTGATCTCACCGGAGGTCGGGGGCGACGAAGCTTCAACTACATTCCGGGTAGCGCCCTCTTAGTCAGGGTCGGCACTCATGTCCTTTCTTTTGGGGCGGAGCTTTGCGTTCCATCGCATCGCTGCCATTGGACGGCGCGCAGGTCAGCCCGCCAGACCTTGCGCCAGACTTGGCGCACATCATCGCGTCACCGGATTTTTGCTGCGCCGGATCGGCGTCGTAGCTGCGGCTCTTGCAACAGCGGCGCTCGCGGGCGGATCGTGGGCGCAAAACGTTCTCCCAACCAGTCCGGCAACAGCTCCGACAACGGTATTGGAAACCGGGCTTCAGCCCGGCGAAGCCTTCGTTACTCGCTTCTCTGGCACCACACTGGTCACCCGGCCCAATGGCCAGATCGACTTTGCCATCGACCAGGAGGGCACTGTCGGCAGCATCATCGACGTCCGCGCGCCGGGACGCGTGCCCGTCGGTTCGCATTGGATCAACGAACCGCAGCGCAATCCGGTCACCGCAAAGCAGGTCGGACAGATCTTCGGTGTCGTGCTCGATGACGCGACGCCGCCGAACATCTACGTCAGCGCGACCGCCGCGTTCGGTCTTCACCTGACACCCGGTACGCGGAATTGGATGATCGGCATGTGGGGTCAGGGCGGCGGCCCCGGCACGATCTACAAGCTCGACGCCGCGAACAACTACAGCCCGAGCGTGTTTGCGAACGTCACATTGAACAACCGCCAGAACACCGGGGCGGCGCTCGGCAACATGTCGTTCGACCGCGTCAGCCGGCAGATCTTCGTCTCCGATCTTGAAACCGGCATGATCCACCGGATCAGTATCGTCGACGGCAAAGACCTTGGCAGCTACGACCACGGAGCGCAGGGGCGCGCAAACTTCACCGACGCCGCATCGGGCGAGAAAAAGACTCTGGCCCCGATTTCATTCCAGCCCAATTCGCGTGCCCGCTTGTTTGATTGCGTGTCCGGAAACTTTGCGCAATCGCCGGAATGCTGGAACGTCGCCGAGTCAGGCCGGCGTGTCTGGGGTATCGGCGTGCGTCAGGATCCCAAGAGCCTGGAATCCCGCTTGTACTATGGCGTGTGGAGCAGCCCAGCGCTTGCCAATGTCGCCTGGGACAGCCTGCCGGACGACGAGAAGCGCAATTCGGTCTGGTCGGTGCGTATCGCAGCGGATGGGTCCTTCGATCCCACCGACGTGCGGTGTTCGCCGTCAGCACCCCTGAGACCATTTGAGGGACTTCACGAAGGGAGGATTTCTGGTTCATCGTAGCCGCAAGGAGCGAAGATGAAACAGAAACCCGGACCGGGCAAAGCGCCCGCAGAACAAGTGCTGAAGGACATTCGGCG
>CAMDDZ010000024.1 GCA_945893145.1 Rhodoplanes serenus
GGTGACCAGATCGGGCGTGGTGCGGAACGTCACCGATGTGACATTGACGTCGGCGGTGATCTTGAACAAAGCCGCCGACAGGTGCTGCGTGCTGCCGGGCGCGATCGTGCCGATGTTCAGCTTGCCGGGATTGGATTTCGCGGCCGCGATGATGTCCGGGACGGTCTTCAGCGGACCGCCGGCCTTGGTGGTGATCAGAAGATCGAGCCAGGCCATCACCGAGATTGGCGTGAAGTCGCGCAGCACGTCATAGGGCAGGGATTTGAACAGCGACTTACTGATCGCTGTGCCGTTGCCGGTGAGCGTCAGCGTATAGCCGTCTGGGGCGGCCGACGCGCCGGCCTTCGACGCAACGATCCCGCCGGCGCCGGGGCGATTGTCGATGATGAATTGCTGACCGAGGCGCTCGCTCAGCTTCAGCGCCAGGATGCGGGTTGTGGTGTCGGCGACGCCGCCCGGCCCATAGGGCACCAGGATGCGCACCGGGCGGTTCGGATAGTCGGATTGTGCCAGAGCCGGCGTTGCAACCACCGCCGCAAGCGCCGATATGAGCAGCAGCGGCCATGCGCGGCTGTGGCAGCGTGCCTTGTTGTTCGATGACGGCATGGTTTCGGCCCCGGGCTGGCGATGTCGCATTCTGTCACAATGCCCGTGTAACAGCGGTTTGCCCAGTCCGGGTCGAGGCAGGGGGGCGACCTTCCGCGCCTGTTCAGACAAATGCCGGAGGCGTACGTTAGGTTCATGAACGAGACCGTCAAAGTCGAGACGATCCAAGTCGAGCCGAACCAAGTCGTCAGGGCAAAGCCCCTGCCGGCGCGGGCGCTTTCGCTGCCGAACCTGCTGACCTACGCGCGCATCGCCGCGGTGCCGGTGGTCATCGCGCTGATGTATTGGCAGAGCATTCTGGGCGGCGGGCTGTGGCTGCGCTGGGCCGCGCTCGCGGTCTTCATCGGGGCTGCCATCACCGACGTGCTCGATGGCTATTTCGCCCGCATGTACGGTCAGCAGTCCTCGCTCGGCCGCATGCTCGATCCCATTGCCGACAAGCTTCTGGTGGCATCGTGCCTGCTGATGCTGGCTGCCGAAGATTCGATCCGCGGCTGGTCGTTGCTCGCCGCCGTCATCATCCTGTGCCGCGAAATTCTGGTGTCCGGCCTGCGCGAATATCTCGCTGAGCTGCGCGTCAGCGTGCCGGTGTCGCGGCTGGCCAAATGGAAAACCACCTGGCAACTTGTGGCAGTGGGTTTTTTGATCGCCGGCGAGGCTGGCGACAGGTTCATTTCGCTGGCCAGCGGACTGCCGTTCACCTCGGAAGACACGCCGGTGGTCACCAACATCGGGCTGGCGCTGCTCTGGCTCTCTGCGCTGGTCACGCTTTACACCGGATGGGACTATCTGCGCGCCGGCCTCAAGCACATGATCGACGAATGAGCCAGTTGAAGCTCATCTATTTTTCCTGGGTGCGCGAGCGTGTCGGCAAGGCCGAAGAAGAGGTCGCGCCGCCGAAGGATGTCGTGACCGTGTCCGAACTGATGAGCTGGCTGGCGCGGCGCGGCGAGGAATACGCCCATGCGTTCGAGAACCCGAAGGTGATCCGTGCCGCCATCGACCGCAGCCACGTGCGGCCCGACACCGCGATTGCGGGGGCACGCGAGATCGCGTTTTTCCCGCCGATGACGGGTGGATGAATGGCGAGCACGATCCGCCTGCAACGCGAAGATTTTGATGCTGCCGCCGAAGCGGCCAAGCTCACGCGCGGGCGCAGCGATATCGGCGCCGTCGTGACCTTCACCGGCATCTGCCGCGGCTCGGAGTCCGGCGATCCGATTGCGGCGCTGACGCTCGAACATTACCCCGGCATGGCCGAAGCTGAGATCAGCCGCCACGTCGAGGACGCGCAGGCGCGCTGGCCGTTGCTGGGCGTCACGGTGATCCACCGCTACGGCCGCATGATGCCGGGCGAAAACATTGTGCTTGTCGTCACTGCCTCATCGCACCGGCAGGCGGCCTTCGCGGCGGCGGAATTCCTGATGGACTATCTGAAAACCCGTGCGCCGTTCTGGAAGCAGGTCGAAAGCGTGTCCGGCAAAACCTGGGTCGAGGCCCAACAGGCCGATGACGCCGCTGCCAAGCGCTGGAACAAGCCGCCGGGCCGCGAAGCTGCCGAATAGATTGCGTCAATCGTCTTGACGCGCGCGTTACGCCCAAGGAGCGAACCGATGATCCGCTTTGTCGCCTGCGTTGCGCTGACGATCGCCGCGACGGTGAGCGCGCAAGCGCAGTCGCGGGTGTCATATTTTCCGGTGACGCCCGGTGCCCATCCCCACGACGTCGCGGCCGCGGCTGACGGCAAGGTCTGGTACAGCGCGCAATCCAAGGGCTATCTCGGCCTGCTCGATCCGAAGACCGGCAAGGACGAGAACATCCCGATCGGCGCGGGTTCGGCGCCGCACGGCGTCATTATCGGGCCTGACGGATCACCCTGGCTCACCGACGGCGGCCTCAACGCGAACGTCCGCTACGATCTCAAGACCAAGAAATTCGAATACTTCGCGCTGCCGCTGTATCTGCCGAGCGCCAACCTGAACACCGGCGTGTTCGACAAGGACGGCGTCTACTGGTTCACCGGCCAGAACGGCGTGCACGGTTACGTCAATCCGAAGACCGGCAAGCACGAAAGCTGGAAGTCGCCGCGTCGCGGCAGCTACGGCATCACGGTGACGCCTTCGAACGAGGTCTGGTATGTGGCGCTGTCCGGCGACCATCTCGGCAAGATCGACAAGGCGACCGGCAACGTCATGATTGTCGAGCCGCACAAGAAGGGCGCTGGTCCCCGCCGCGTGTGGTCGGACTCCAAGGGAATACTCTGGGTCAGCTTCTGGCATTCCGGCGAGGTCGGCCGTTACGATCCGGCGGCGAAGACGTGGAAGACTTGGCTCTTGCCGAATAATCCGGGCGCCGGCTGCTACGCGGTCTATGTGGATGAGCAGGACAAGGTCTGGCTCACCGACTTCATGACCAATGCCATCGTCCGCTTCGATCCGGCGACCGAGAAATTCGAGAGCTTCGCGAGCGATAAGCGCGGCGCCTCGGTGCGCCAGATGCTCGGCCGGCCGGGCGAACTGTGGGGCGCTGAATCCGGCAACGACCGTCTGGTGTTGGTTCGTTACTGAGCGATGAGCGGCGCGATAGCACGGCGACGTATCCTAAGGCTGCTGGCCGGTGCCCCATTGCTGGCCGCGAGCGGCGGTCTTGCGACGGCGGCGGAGTCGAAGCGGATCGCCGGTCTGATCGCCAAGGCCAAGGGTTCTCCCAAGATCGCGGACCGGATCGACCTGATTTCACGCGGGTTGTTCGGCGCCAAGTATGTGGCCGACACGCTGATCGGCGGGCCGAAGCAGCCCGAGAAGTTCGTCGTTTACGACGACGCGTTCGATTGCGTGACCTATTGCGAAATCGTGCTGGCCGCAGCTCTTGCCGGCGACATGCCGGGCTTCGAGTCGGCGTTGCGCCAGATCCGCTACCATAATGGCGAGGTGGCCTGGCGCGAGCGCAACCACTACTTTTCCGATTGGTGCGCCCGCAACATCGAGAACAAGATTTGCGGTCCGGTTGCGATCGACACCGTGCCGATCGTCAAAAGTTCGAACCTCGTGCCGGAGCTCGGCAAGCAGCAGTGGACCCTGGACGTAATCCCACAAGCGAAGCTGTTGGAAAACGCCGCGGTGCTGCAGACCGGCGACATCCTCGGCTTCATCTCGAGGCGAGCGAACCTCGATTATGCGCACACCGGCTTCATCGCCTTCGGCAAAAACAACGGCGAGCTGCTGCTGCGCCATGCGTCGAGCACGCGCCTGCGCGTCATGGAGCAGCCGCTGGCGCCGTTCCTCGCGGCGAATCGAACTGAATATGTCACGGTGGTGAGGCCGCAAGAGCGTCCTGCGGCCTAGCAATGAGCGCCGTTGAGCCGACTAAGCCGCCGCTGCCTTGCCCTTTGGCTGCACCTCGGCGGTGTAATCGTCCATCAGCTGCTTGGTGATGGCGCCCGGCGTGAACTTCCACTGGGCGATCTCCGCCACCGCCGTCACCTCCGCTGCTGTGCCCGTGATGAAGCACTCGGAGAACTGCGACAGCTCGTCCGGCATGATGCGGCGCTCGATCACCTCGATGCCGCGCTTCTTCGCGAGCCCCATTGCAGTGGCGCGTGTGAGGCCGGCCAGGAAGCAGTCGGCGATCGGCGTGTGGATCTTGCCGTCCTTGATGAAGAAGATGTTGGCGCCGGTGCATTCGGCGACGCGGCCCTGCCAGTCCAGCATCATCGCGTCGGCGCAGCCTTTGCGTTCGGCGCGGTGCTTGGAGATCGTACAGATCGCGTAGAGGCCGGCGGCTTTGGCCAGCGCCGGCGCGGTCTTGGGGTCCGGACGGCGATAGTCGGCGAGGTCGAGCCGGATGCCCTTGAGGCGCTGCGCCGGATCGAAGTAACTCGGCCATTCCCAGTTGGCGATCGCGAGGTGAATCTTATTATTCATCGCGGTCACGCCGAGCTGTTCCGAGCCCCGCCAGGCGATGGCGCGGACGTAGCAGTTCGGCATCCCGTTTTTCTCAACCACCAGCCGCTTGGCGGCATCGATCTCGGCGACTGAATAGGGAATCTCGAAATCGAGAATCTGGCCCGAGCGCTTGAGCCGCTCAGAGTGCTCGGTTTCCTTGAAGATGGCGCCGCCATAGGCGCGCTCGCCTTCGAACACGCAGCTTGCGTAGTGCAGACCGTGGGTCAGCACGCTGATCTGCGACTCAGACGTCGGGATCAGCTTGCCGTCGAACCAAATTAGGTCGGAGCGCTGATCGAAGGCCACGGACATGGCATTCCCTCCTCAAAGAACGGGAACCAGCCGGACTGGCCCCATGATCTGCGGCCTGTCGCCGCTTTTGCTTCGAAACCTAAGCTTTGCTCAAAACCCAAGTTTTGCTTCAAAACTCAAGTCCCGATATGTTTCGGGTGACCAATCAGAGCGCGCTTCCACGGCCGGTTTCAACGATTACCGCCGGAAAGAGCCCCGCCGGTACGATCCTTTCGCGAAAACGCGACTTTGGGTAACAAACTAACCGAAATATGTCAACATGGCTGACATAAATATTGGCGGCCTTCCCGACGGGCCAGCCCAGAGCACCACTGCCTCGAAGCCGCAATCCCATGAGCCGATCTGGGACCTGATCGAGCTTCTGTTCTTCGCCTATCGCGACTTCGTCAGCGATCCCGACGATGTCCTGGCCAAGTTCGGATTTGGCCGGGCGCATCACCGGGTGATGCATTTCGTCAATCGGCACCCCGGCATCAAAGTGGCCGACCTGCTGGATGTGTTGAAGATCACCAAGCAATCGCTCGGGCGCGTGCTCAAGCAGCTGGTCGATGAGGGCTATGTCACCCAAAAGGAAGGCGAGAACGATCGCCGCCAGCGGTTGCTCTACGTCACGCCCAAGGGCGAGCAGCTCGCCATGAAGCTCGCGGGCCTGCAGACCGAACGCATTGCGCGCGCGCTGGGCGAGCTTGGCCCGGGCGCGCATGAGGCGGCGCGCCGCTTTCTGGTCGCCATGATCGACGCCGATGGCCGCGATAGCGTGCAGCGCCTGATCGCGCGCGCCGATCGCGCCCGGCGGCCGCGGACCTGAACGCGGAGAGAATCGATGGTAGCGGTCGCCGTCCCAATTCCGCCCGCCGATGACGCGCCGCATCTTCTGGTCGTGGACGACGATCGGCGCATTCGCGATCTGCTGTCGCGCTATCTCGCCTCCGAAGGCTATCGCATCAGCGTGGCCGAGTCCGCGGCCGAGGCGCGCGCCAAGCTGAGCGGTCTGCGCTTCGATCTTCTGATCCTCGACGTGATGATGCCGGGCGAAACCGGCTTCGAGTTCGCGCGCTCGATCCGGAAATCCTCGACGGTGCCGATCCTGATGCTGACCGCCCGCGACGCCGCGGAGAGCCGGATCACCGGGCTCGAAAGTGGCGCCGACGACTACGTGTCGAAGCCGTTCGAGCCGCGCGAGCTGTCGCTGCGCATCGCCAACATCCTCAAGCGCGCGCGGCCCGCCGTGGCGGCGCCGGCCGAAACCATTCGGTTCGGCGAATTCGTGTTTCACATCGGTCGCGCCGAGTTGCGCAAGGGCGACGCCGTGCTTCGCCTCACCGACCGCGAACGCGAGATGCTTCAGGTGCTTGCCGCAACGCCCGGTGAGACGATCCCGCGCTTGGCGCTCGCCGGTAATGGTGACGCGGTCAGCGAGCGCGCCGTCGATGTGCAGATCAACCGGCTGCGCCGCAAGATCGAGCGCGATCCAGCCAATCCGTTGATCGTGCAAACCGTGCGCGGCATCGGCTACCGCCTGGTGCTCTCGACATGACCACCCTCGACGTCGGCATTGCGCGCCTGCGTTCCGCTGCCATCCGGGTGTCCGACGGCTGGGGCCGCTTCAACGTTTCGTTCAAGCGCATCATGCCGAAGGGCCTCTATGCCCGCGCGCTGCTGATCATCATCGCCCCGATGGTGATTCTGCAGTCCGTGGTGGCGTTCGTCTTCATGGAGCGGCACTGGAATCTGGTGACGCAGAATCTTTCGGCCGCGGTGGTGCAGGACATTGCCGCCCTGGTTGAGCTCACCAAGAGTTTTCCGCTGGACACCGAACACGCGGAGGTGCGCCGCATCGCGCAACAGCGGCTCGGCCTGGTGGTCGATTTCCTGCCGACCTCGGACATGCCGCCGCCCGGTCCCAAGCCATTCTTCTCGCTGCTCGACCAGGCGCTTTCGCTCGAGCTGCGCAAGCAAATCGGCCGGCCGTTCTGGATCGACACCGTCGGCCGTTCCAATCTGGTCGAGATTCGTATTGCGCTCGACAATACGGTGATGCGGGTGTTCGCCCGGCGCAGCGCCGCCTATGCGTCGAATTCGGAAATTTTCCTGCTCTGGATGGTCGGCACCTCGCTGGTGCTGCTGGCGGTCGCGATCGCCTTCCTGCGCAATCAGATCAGGCCGATCTTGCGGCTCGCCGACGCTGCCGAGAGCTTCGGCAAAGGCCGCGATGCGCCGAACTTCCGTCCGCGCGGTGCGCGCGAGGTGCGGCGCGCGGCGCAGGCTTTCCTCGAAATGAAAGCCCGCATCGAGCGCGCCATGGAGCAACGCACCGCGATGCTGGCCGGCGTGTCGCACGATCTGCGCACCGTGCTGACGCGCTTTAAGCTCGAGCTTGCGCTGCTGGGCGGGGGGCCTGAGGTCGGGGCGATGAAGAAGGACGTCGACGAGATGGGCCGGATGCTCGAGGCCTATCTGGCGTTCGCGCGCGGCGACACCGGCGAGCAGTCGGCGCCGACCGACATGGCGGACTTCCTCGACGAACTCAAAACCGACGCCGAGCGCAACGGCCACAAGGCGAGCGTCACGTTCCACGGCTATCCGATCGTCACCGTGAAGCCCGCGGCCTTCAAGCGCTGCCTCGGCAACCTGGTTTCCAATGCGGCGCGTCACGCACCGTCAATCGCGATTACCGGCCATCGCGATCATCGCTGGCTCACCGTCACGGTCGATGACGACGGCCCCGGTATTCCGGCGGCGATGCGCGAGGAGGTGTTCAAGCCGTTCCTGCGCCTCGACGACGCGCGCAATCAGGACGAGGGCGGCACGGGCCTCGGTCTGGCGATTGCGCGTGACATCGCGCGGTCGCACGGCGGCGACATCCTGCTCGGCGACAGCCCGCTGGGCGGCTTGCGCGCGACCGTGCGCGTGCCGGTCTAGCGAACGACTGATCAAATTAACGAACGGAAGGAGCAGCCATGCCCAAACCTATTCTCAATTTGGCCGATGCCGAATTCCGCAAGATCGGCCATGGCAGCAACTTTCCTGGCTCCGAGAACGCGCCGGAGAAGTTCCAGGCGCAGATCGGCGACATCGGCCGCAAACTTGGCGCACAGAAGCTCGGCTACAATCTCACCGTCGTGCCGGCCGGCAAGCGAGCGTTTCCGTTCCACAGCCATCGCATCAACGAGGAGATGTTCTTCATCGTCGAAGGCGAGGGCGAGGTGCGCATCGGCACGGAGACGCACAAGATCAGAAAGGGTGACGTGATCTGCTGCCCGCCGGGCGGGCCGGAGACCGCGCACCAGATCGTCAACAGCTCGAACGCCGAACTGAAATATCTCGCGGTCAGCACGCGGCAATCGGCGGAAGTCTGCGAATATCCGGACTCCGGAAAATTCGGCATCTATGCCGAATTTCCGCCGATCGACGGCAAGCCGCAGGGCTTCCGGGTCGTCGGCCGCGCCGGCCAGAGCGTCGATTATTACGAGGGCGAGTAGAGCCGTTACGTCGCCACAGCCTCGTCGCGATCGCGGCCGCGGCGCGATCCACGCGCGCGCCGGGTGAACTGGCAGGCGCGCTCCGGCAGCTTGCATAACTCGTCGAGCAGGCCCGAGAAGCGCTGGCCGCGTGCAAGCTCGCGGTCGAGCGCCGCGAGCGTCTTGGCGAGGCCCTCGTCTTCGTCATCGACCCAGGTGCGCAACACGCTGGCGAATATTACCGCGAGGCCTTGCGCGCGGAGCATGCCCTTGGGGCCAGCCGCCGTGATGCCCGCGGCCGCCAACATCCATTGCTGCGAACGCACCGTCATGCCGTTGAATGCCAGCGCCAGCGCGGGATTGCGCTTGGCCGTGCGCATCAGGGAGCGGGCGGCCTCGCGATAGGGCGCGAGCAGTTCGAGCCGGCGCATCATCACGTCGAACAGCCGTTCGCGCGGCGATTCTTCCGCCATGTCGGCGTTGACGCCAGCCAGCACTTGGCGGTCGATGTCCTTGATGTGACCGGCGAGGATCGACAGCGTCGATCCGAACTCGCCGCGCAGGTCGGCGAGCGAGACACCGGCGCGCTCGGCGATTTCGGCAAGGCCAATGCTCTCGAATGATTTCTCCGCGAGCAACTCCATGAACGCGCCAACGATCTTGTCGCGTGGGCTGCTTTCGCTGCGGCTGGATGTGGTGCGCGCGCTCGGACGGGCTTTGGATTTGCGGGCCATGCGGGGCTCCTGTGTCGTTGTGGTGCGGACGTTCGGAGTCTAGGCCCGCCACAAGGCCATTCCAAGGCGCCGATTGGCATGGCTGCCCGCGCGAGCGGGCAGCGGCTCACCGCGTTAACCGGCCAATTCTTTGCCGCGACGGGTTGCCGCGGCCACCGCCTTGGTCATCAATGGGTCGATGCCGTCCTTCGCCATCAGCACTTCGAGCGCCGCCGCGGTGGTGCCGCCGGGCGACGTGACGTTGGTGCGCAAGGTCGCAGCCGGCAGCGGCGAGCGATGCAACAATTCGCCCGAGCCTGACACGGTTTCACGCGCCAGCTGTTCGGCCAGCGCCGCGGGCAATCCTGCGGCCACACCGGCGCGCGCCAGCGTTTCGGCCAAGAGAAAGACATAGGCCGGGCCGGAGCCCGAGACGGCAGTGACGGCGTCCATCAGCGCTTCGTCATCGATCCATTCGACCGCGCCGATGGCGGTCAACAGCGCATGCGCCAGTTCACGCGCCGCCGCGCTGACGCGCGCATTGCCAACCGCAACCGTCATGCCGCGCCCGATCGCCGCCGGCGTGTTCGGCATGGCGCGCACGATCGCGGCTTGCGGCAAGGCGCGTTCGAGGAAGCCGAGCGTGCGGCCGGCCATGATCGAGACCACAATGGTCTTGGCGCTCACCAGCGGCGCCAGCGCCGGCACCGCTTGGGGCGCGACCTGGGGCTTCACGGCGATCACCAGCACGGCGGTGTCATGCACGGCGTCGAGCTTGGGATTGAGGCGCAAGCCGCGCGACGCCAGAGCCGCGGCCTCGTTGGTCGGCTGCGGCTCGATCACCACCACCTGTTTCGGATCGAGGCCGAGACGAAGCCAGCCGTCCAGCATGGCGCCGCCCATTTTTCCCGCGCCGACCAGCACGAGCGTTCCGGACAGCGAGGCAAGGGAGTTCTGCTTTGCCGATGGCGCCATAACTATTCTCGCTCGATGATTGTCTCGCTTGGCATCGTCCGCGCCGCTGCGGATTGATCCAAGGTCAATAACTATTGGATGCCCCGCTGCCAGTCCCCGCGCAAGCGGGGATCGCGGGGCATGACAAGCCGAATTGTCCGGAATTGAGACTTAGGCTTCGCCCGAGGTCTGAAACATGGCGGAGTCGAGTGCCTCGCGCGCGCCTTTGCCGGCCCAGACCACGAACTGGAAGGCCGGGAAATAGCCCTCGCAGGCTTCCAGCGCCTTACCGAGCAGCGCCTGGCATTGCAGGTTCGACGGCTCGGCGCCGCCGGACAGCACCATGGCGTGGCGGAACATCACCATGCCGTCGAGAATCCAGAGGTCGAAATGGCCGACCCATAATTGCTCGTTGATGAGCGCCACCAACTGCTGCACCTCGACGCGGCGGCGCTCCGGCACCTTCATGTCGAACGCGCAGGCGAGATGCAGCGCCTCGATGTCGTTCATCCAGCTGAAGGACACCTGATAGTCGGTCCACCGCCCGGCAATCAGGATGGTGATCTCGTCGTCGCCGGCTCGCTCGAACGACCAGTCGTTCACCGACGCCATGCGCTCGACCACATCGAGCGGGTTGATTCGTGATTCCTCGGAAAGACCTTGGAGGGCCATGCCGTGTCCGCCTTGCCGTTGGGAAGTGGTGTTGCTGCGTAAGCCACCGCACGCTCACGTCACGCAGGGCACGATTCGCAGGGGATCAGATCGCCCGATGAACGCGCTAAGGACAACGAATCACTTGGTGATTCGAATATAACCGCCGAGAGTCCAGCGGCAAACGCCGCCGTTGAATCGACTGAGGATTTCGTCGCGGACGCCGTTTCTGCAACGGGCCGAAAATCGAGTCGCAGAGCCAATTCTGTGACTCATCGATGCGGCAGATACCTACGCCATAGCCGATGTGGACAATTGCGGCGGCGGCGCATTAACGAATATGGCGTTGCACGAAAATCGGTTCCGGCTTCTTCGGGAGCAGGTTCAGTCAAACAGGCTCGACACCGACTCTTCGTGTGCGGTCCTGCCGATCGCTTCGCCGATCAGCGATGCAATCGGCAGCACGCGGATGTTGCGTGCACTGCGGACCGCTTCGGTCGGCTGGATCGAGTCGGTGATGACCAGCTCCTTGAGCTTGGAGCCGGTGATGCGGGTCACCGCATTGCCTGAAAGAACCCCATGGGTGATGTAGGCGTGCACTGCGGCGGCGCCCTGATTCAGCAGCGCTTCAGCGGCATTCACCAGCGTGCCGCCGGAATCCACGATGTCATCGACCAGGATGCAGGTGTGGCCCTGGACCTCGCCGATCACGTTCATCACCTCGGATTCGCCCGCCCGCTCGCGCCGCTTATCGACGATCGCGAGCGTGGCGTTGATGCGTTTGGCCAGTCCCCGCGCTCGCGCAACGCCGCCCACGTCGGGCGAAACGATGGTGACTGGGCTGCCGTCGAAGCGCTCCTTGATGTCGCGCACCATCATGGGCGAGGCGTAGAGGTTGTCGGTCGGGATGTCGAAGAAGCCCTGGATCTGGCCGGCGTGCAGGTCGAGCGTCATCACCCGGTCGGCGCCGGCACGTGTGATCAGGTTGGCGACGAGCTTGGCCGAGATCGGCGTGCGAGGGCCGGGTTTGCGATCCTGCCGGGCATAGCCAAAGTAGGGGATCACGGTCGTGATGCGGCGCGCCGAGGATCGGCGCAGCGCGTCGGTGATGATCAGCAGCTCCATCAGGTGGTCGTTGGCGGGAAACGACGTGGATTGGATGATGAAAACGTCGGCACCGCGCACGTTTTCCTGGATCTCGACGAAGATCTCCATATCGGCGAAGCGCTTGACCACCGCCTGCGCGAGCGGCGTTTTCAGGTGGGCGGCGATCGCTTCGGCGAGCCTGGGATTGGAGTTGCCGGCGACGAGCTTGATCGCTCCATTTTTTGCCGCCATGGCCGCCTCCCGCGTCTGCAATGACTTCGCGACTCTGGACGCCGCTGCAGACGGCGCCCTGATAACAAGGAGCCGCGCGGGCTGGCAATACGGCGGGTTTCGTTGTCCCGTAGCTTTTTGGCGTCGCAGCTATGTCGTGAGCGCGATCGCGTTGATGTGGCGGCCGTAGTCGGGCTCGGCACGATGGGTCGCGCGGCGGTAGGAGTAGAATCGCGCCGCATCCGCATAGGTGCAAAGGGCCAAGTCCTCGACCTGGCGGATACGGGCGGCTTTCAGCCGCGCCACCACATAGCCCGGTAAATCGAACATGGAATGGCCGGGCCGGCCGGGCGCAAAGAATCGTGCGTTGTCCGGGTTGGCCGTCAGGAACCGCGCGACCAGCTCGGCGCCGACCTCGTAATTAGGCTGGCTGATCATCGGGCCAGCGGCGGCCGCGATATTTTCGCGTTTGGCGCCGAGCGTCTCCATCGCCGCAATCGTCGCTTCGAGCACGCCTGAGAACGCGCCGCGCCAGCCGGCGTGCGCGGCGCCGATCACGCGCGCCTTCGGATCCGCGAACAACACCGGGCCGCAATCGGCGGTCGAAACGCCAAGCGCCAAGCCTGGCACGCGCGTCACCATGGCGTCGGCCTTCGGCCGTTCGCTGACCGGCCACGGTGCTTCCACCGTGACGACCTCCGGTGAATGAATCTGGTAGGCGGTCAGGAAGTTGTCTGGCTTCACCGCCAGCGCCGCCGCCATCCGGGCGCGGTTCTCCACGACATGGGCTGGCTTGTCGTCCGAGCCGACGCCGCCGTTAAGGCTCGCATAAAAACCCTCCGACACGCCGCCCTCGCGGGTGAAGAAGGCGTGGCGGATGCCGTCGAGCGCGGAGAGTGAGGTGGCGTGCAGCATCGATCAGGCCGCAAATCCGGGAAGCGCGCCGATTTTCGGATCGGCAAAGGCGATGACCTTGAACATCCTTCCCATGCCGGTGCGGCCTTCGCTGGTCAAGCGCGCGACGGCGGCGTCGAGTTCGGCGGCTTTCTCGTGCGGCGCGACGGCGCGCAGCGCCTCGGCGCGCTTTTCGATGCCCATGTTGCGAAGGAATTCGGCCTGGCCGATCGGTCCGTGCACCTGCGCACCCATGCTGTCGAGGCTGTCCGCGAGCGCTTCGAAATCGACATGCGCGGTGAGATCGACCTCGCCCGGCGCGACCAGCGGATTGGCGAAGGCGTGACCGCCCACCGCTTGCAGCGTCTCGCCGGCCGCGCTTTGCGCATGGCCGTAATCGATGAACAGCGCCGCGCCGCCTTGGCGCATGATGCGCTGGCCGATCTCGAGTGGCAGCGGATCGGTGCGCCATTCGTAGATCGAGCCGAGTGGCGCGTCGCGCACCGGCTGCGGCAGCACTTGCTCGAAATGCGGGATGCGGTCGGCCGCGATGCCGAACGCGAGATTGTCGTGGCTGTCGATTTCGATGGTTCGCTCGTACCAGCCGTTGATCTGCTTGATGGCCTGGTTGACCGGCAGCGCGTCGATGAACTCGTTGGCGATAACAATGGCGGGGCCTTCCGGCACCTCATTGAACGCTTCGTGCCAGAGCGGCGGCGGGTCGACCTCGCGCAGCGCCTGTTGCTGGCGCTGCTGCAACGCCGGGCTGATCTCGATCATATGGGCGACCAGCGCCTCGCGGAACGCGGGCACCACGCGCGCGGCGCGCAGCATGTCGAGCATCATGGTGCCGCGGCCGGGGCCAAGCTCGACCAGCCGGACGTTCTCCGGCTCGCCCATCAGCTTCCACACCGACGCCGCCCACAGCCCGACCAACTCGCCGAACATCTGGCTCACCTCGGGTGAGGTGATGAAGTCGCCGGCGCGGCCAAGCGGGTCGCGCGTCATGTAGTAGCCGTACTGCGGATGAGACAGACACAACGCCATGTATTGGCGGACGGGCATGGGGCCTGCGAGCGAGATTCGGCGGCGGATTTCGGCTTCCAGCGGTTCCATATCTCAAGGCTCCATGGCTCAGGCCTTGCCCAGCCGCGGGCGCTTCAATGCCGCCGCAAGGAAGCCCGCGCCGGTCAGCATCAGCGGGACCGACAGCAGCATGCCCATGGTGAGGCCGCCCCACAGGAATCCGAGCTGCGGGTCGGGTTCGCGGAACATTTCGCAGGCAATACGCGCGACGCCGTAGAGGATCGCGAAGGCTCCGGTGACGAGGCCGGGCCGCTTCAACGCACCCATCCGAATGAACACCGCGAGGACGGCGAGCAGCGCCAAGCCCTCGAGTGTCGCCTCATAAAGCTGGCTTGGATGTCGCGGGAACGGCCCGCCGTTTGGGAACACCATCGCCCACGGCACATCGGTCGGGCGTCCCCACAGCTCGCTGTTGACGAAATTGGCAATGCGGCCGAGCAGCAGTCCAATCGGGCAGACCGCGCAGGTGATGTCGCCCAATGAAAGGATCGAGATGCCGCGGCGTCGCGCGAACAGCACGACCGCGAGCACGCAGCCGGCGAACCCGCCGTGGAACGACATGCCGCCGTTCCATACTTCCAGCGCTTCCAGCGGATGGGTCACATAGTACGCCGGATTGTAAAACAACACGTAGCCGATGCGGCCGCCGAGAATGATGCCGAGCGTCACCCACAGGATGAAGTCGTCGAAGTCCTCGACCTTCATCGGCGGCTTGCCGCCCCACAGCCGGTTGGTGCGCAGGAGTGAACGCGCATAGAGCCAGCCGAGCAGAATGCCGACGATATAGGCGAGCGCGTACCAGCGAATCGCAAACGGCCCGAATGAGATCAGCACCGGATTGAAGTTGGGAAATTGCAGGACCAACGGATGCATGATGACCGCCAATGCGTCGCCGCAGCGGTGATGCGGTTACGACTGCGGTGAAGTCAAGACGCGTCAGTCGGCTGGCTGGGGTAACGGCTCGCTTGCGGGGGTGTCGGGCTCGGCCGCGGGGGCCACTTCGGTGCCGCCGGTGCCGACCCCTTTGGTGTCGGTCGCGGGCGTCGCCCGATTGACCTGGACGGGTGGCGTCACGTTCGCGGCCATTTGCGGCGCAGGGGCCGAAGCGGCCGCAGCGCGCGGCTGCATCGCAGCGGGCGTGTCGAGGCGGGTCGACGCGCTGGCTTTGGCGAAACGCTGCTGCACGAGTTGCTGGAGGTTTTGCGCGATCTCCGCAGGACTCGCATTGCGCATGCAATCCGCAGCGGCGGCGCGCGCGTAGCCGGACACGCCATGGCGCTGCGGGTCGGTGGCTTCGACGAGATACTGCTCGATGTGCCCGCCAGCCTGCCGGATTCGCCGGACGAAATCGGTTTGCGTCTGCGCTGCCGCCAGCCGGTCGGCCGGATCGGTGATGACCAGCATGCGCGTCGAACGTTTCTGCACGATGACCGGGATGGCGTCGGCGACATTGAAATATTCCAGGCCGTTGCGCGGTTGCTGCGCTGGCTCGGACAGGCCCGCCGAACCCATGACCGCACAGCCGATGTCATTGCGCAGCGCCAAGAGCGCGCCGATCAGCTTCGCGCCGCCGGACTGGCCGATCAGATGAAAGCCCTTGAACCCATGCCGCCGCTTGATCTCCTCCAGCGCGGCATCCGTCACGTTGAGTTCGAGCGTGCTGTGGCGGATGCGGTGATCGCCCGACGAGCCTTCGACCCCGACGCGCCCGAGATAGATCGCCGTCGTGCCGGTCTGCCGCGAGATCGCATCGGCGGTCCGCATCAGGTCGTCGGTGTCGATGTCCTTCTCGTTTGCCCCGGTCAGCCAGGCGCCCGAGGGATGGAGCTTGCCGAGCCGGTCACCCTGGAGGAAGACCGCGGGCCAGGCGTTTTGACCGCCGGCAACAGACAGGTAGTAGCGGATGCAATAATCGCGGCCCATGACGTTGAGCCAGACAGCCTGCGGGAGCGAAGCGCATTGCGCCTGCGTGAGGAGAACCCCGCGCGCCATATTGGCAACCGTAACGGTATGGGCCCGCGCTGGAATGACCCCAGCCAGCGCCAAAAGCCCCGCCGCCAGCAGCGGGGCCGTAAGTCTAGACCGTTGAATCAATGCTCGAATCGGCATCGTGGGTTCCGCCTACCCTCCATCATGATTGGTCGCCCGGTTTGGCCAAAGGGTTCAAGAGGGTTCAAGAGGGTTCAAGAGGGTTCAAGAGGGTTCAAGAGCCACACGGCTGCTGGCGTTCACGTTTACCAATGCGGGTCGGCAGCCCTTGCGGGCGCCCGGCGCCATCGCCATTCTCCCGCCAAGCGGAGCCTGGAGACCACGATGACCCAGACGACCAACCGGTTTTTCGACGAGGTGGCGCGGCTGATGAACGACGCCGCCGGCGTCGCCCAAGGGGTGCGCCGCGAGTTCGACACCCTGTTCCGCACCCAGGCCGAGCGCATTCTCAACGACCTGGACGTGGTCAAGCGCGAGGAGTTCGAGGCGGTCAAGGACATGGCCCGCCTGGCGCGCGAGGAAAACGAGGCGCTGAAGGCGCGCATCGCCGCCCTGGAAGCCAAGCTCGGCCAATAGGTCCTTGGCGGGCCCAAAACCTTAGGTTTCCTTGTAAATCGGGCCCGGCACGGCTATACAGCCGCGCGTCCGCGCTTCCAGCACCCCTGGAGGCATCGCGCGGACGACAAACCTGCAATTTTTGGGCTTTA
This sequence comes from Rhodoplanes serenus, assembly GCA_945893145.1. Taxonomy (GTDB): domain Bacteria; phylum Pseudomonadota; class Alphaproteobacteria; order Rhizobiales; family Xanthobacteraceae; genus Z2-YC6860. The sequence continues at coordinate 16,635 of CAMDDZ010000024.1, forward strand.
ACACGAGGTTTTTAGTCATGGCGACCGTCAAGGAAATCAAGGCGACGGCGCGTCCCCGAGGCGGTAAGGGGGCCGCCCGTGCGGAACGTCGCGCTGGCCGCGTGCCGGGAGTGATCTACGGCGATAACAAACCCCCGGTGACCATCTCGCTCGAATACGACGAGGTCCGGCAGAGGATTTATGCCGGCCGGTTCCTCACCACGATCTACGATCTCGAGCTCGACGGCGCGAAGCACCGCGTGATCCCGCGCGACTTCCAGCTCGACCCGATCCGCGACAACCCGCTGCATGTGGACTTCATGCGGCTCGGCGAGGGCGCGGTGATCCGCGTTTCCATTCCGATCCGCGTCGTGAACACCGAGCAGTCGCCGGGCGTCAAGCGTGGCGGCACCGTCAACATCGTGACGCACACCATCGACGTCATGGTGAAGCCGGAGGCGATCCCGGAGGCGTTCGACGTCGACGTGTCGGCCCTCGAAATCAACTATTCGCAGCACCTGAGCGATCTGAAATTCCCGGAAGGCATCAAGCCGATCTCGCGTGTCGATCTGACGCTGGTCACCGTTGTGCCGCCGTCGGGCTACGCCGAAGAGTTGAAGGCTGCCGCCGAGGCCGCCGCTGCGGCTGCTGCCGCGGCTGCTGCTGCCGCGGAGGCTGGCGTTGCGCCGGGCGCGGAAGGCGCGGCTGCGCCTGCTGCGGGTGCTGCTCCCGCTGCGGGTGCTGCTCCGGCCGCGGCTCCGGCCGCGGGTGGTGCTCCGAAGAAGTGATGCCACGCACAGGCGAAGGGCCATGCTGCTTTTCGTCGGGCTCGGAAATCCCGGCGCCAAGTATGCCGGGAACCGCCACAACGTCGGCTTCATGGCGGTCGAGGCCATTGCCAAGCGCCACGGCATCGCGCCGTGGCGCCGGCGCTTTCAGGGCGTTGCTTGCGAAGGCCCGCTGGGCGGCGAGCGCGTCCAGCTTCTGCTGCCCGGCACGTTCATGAACGAGTCCGGCCGGGCGGTTGCCGAAGCGACGCACTTTTACAAGCTCGCGCTGTCGGACGTGGTGGTGTTTCACGACGAGCTCGATCTGCCGGCAGCCAAGATGCGGGTAAAGGCTGGCGGCGGCATCGCGGGCCACAACGGACTGCGCTCGATTACCGAGCACATCGGCAACGATTATCGCCGGGTGCGCATCGGCATCGGCCATCCCGGCGTGAAGGAACTGGTGCACGGTTATGTGCTCAACGACTTCGCGAAGAGCGAGCGCGCCTGGGTCGAGGCGCTGACCGGCGCGATCGCCGACAACGCCGAACTCTTGGCGCGCAGCGAGGACGCCAGCTTTCAGAACAAGATTCATCTCGCCATGGACGCTAAAGGCTTTGGCGGGAAAGAGCCGCCCGAGGCGGCCTGAAACGAAAACACGAACCCTTCTTCAGGTGAAATAAGTCCATGGGCTTTAAATGCGGCATCGTCGGCATGCCGAACGTCGGCAAATCGACGCTCTTTAATGCGCTCACGCAAACCGCTGCTGCGCAGGCGGCGAACTATCCGTTCTGCACCATCGAGCCGAATGTCGGCGAGGTGGCGGTGCCCGATCCGCGGCTCGATGAGCTTGCGCGGCTGGCAAAGTCCGAGCAGATCGTGCCGACGCGGCTGTCGTTCGTCGATATCGCGGGCCTGGTGCGCGGCGCATCCAAAGGCGAGGGCCTCGGCAACCAGTTCCTCGCCACGATCCGCGAGGTCGACGCCATCGCCCACGTGGTGCGCTGCTTCAAGGACGATGACGTCACCCACGTCGAAGGCCGTATCGACCCGGTCGCCGACATCGAAACCATCGAAACCGAGCTGATGCTGGCCGATCTCGAAAGTCTCGAGAAGCGCACCGATGCGCTGGAGAAAAAAGCCAAGGGCGGCGGCGAGGAGGCGAAAGACGCCAAGGCGGTGCTCGATCTCATCAACCGCTCGCTGAAGCTTTTGCGCGACGGCAAGCCGGCCCGATTCGCCGAGCGCAAGCCTGAAGAGGAAAAGCTGTTTCATCAGCTGGGGCTGTTGACCGCGGCGCCCGTGCTTTACGTCTGCAACGTTGAGGAAGGCTCGGCCGGAACCGGCAACGAGTTGTCCAAGAAGGTCGAAGCGCACGCCAAACAAGAGGGCGCGGGCTGCGTGGTGATCTCCGCCAAGATCGAGGCCGAGATCGCGTCGCTACCGGCGGAAGAGCGCCAGAGCTTTCTCGCCGATCTGGGCTTAAAGGAAACCGGCCTCGATCGCCTGATCCGGGCCGGCTACGACCTCCTGCACCTGGTGACCTATTTCACCGCAGGACCGAAGGAGTCGCGGGCCTGGACCATCACCAAGGGCACCAAGGCGCCACAAGCCGCCGGCGTCATTCACACCGACTTCGAGCGCGGTTTTATCCGCTCGGAGACGATCGCCTACGGCGACTATCTGAAGTTCGGCGGCGAAGCCGGCGCGCGTGACGCCGGCAAGTTGCGGCTCGAAGGCAAGGAATACGTGGTCGCCGATGGCGACGTCATGCACTTCCGCTTCGCGACCTGACGGGGATTACTGTTCAGCGCGGCTGCGGATGGCGCCGAGATGCTCGTTGATGCGGAACACGATCAGGATGAACTCCGCCGAGATCCGGCAGAAGATCACGCCGATCACCACCAACAGCAGGCTGCCAAGCAAAGTGACGAAGCCAAGCGCCGGGCTCATGATCATCATACCGAGCGCGGAGACGATGCCGGACAGTCCGGACAGGCCGACGAGGATCAGCGCGAGCCAGTAGAACGGCTTGATGATCGAAGGCGTGATGAAGCGTTCCCACTGAAACAGATCGTTGAAGTTGAACATGGGATCCTCCTCTTCGCGCTCGGCGCGCGCGTCCCCAGATACATGGATACGAACCAAGACGCCAAATTACGAAAAAATGGGTAAACGTGTCTGAATTAGGCCGTCGGGGGGAGGTTGGCCCGCCCCACAGATTGGGGGTTTTGGCCCGCCCTACAGGTTAACGCAAGGTCGCGCGCCGTTGACGGCGCGGCTGAGCGCCGCTTTAACGGGTGAAGCCGCCCATGCCAGCCCCTTCCAAGCTTTATTTCGAGGATTTCACCCCCGGCCGTGTGTTTGAGCACGGGCCGCGCCGCGTCACCCGCGACGAGATGGTGGCGTTCGCTGCCGAATTCGATCCGCAGCCGTTCCATCTCGACGAGGACGCCGCGCGCGCCACCATGCTGGGTGGGCTCGCTGCATCGGGCTGGTTCAGTTGCAGCATCTTGATGCGGATGAGCGCCGACAGCTTCGTGCTCAATTCGAGCTCGATGGGCGCGCCAGGCATCGAAGAGGTGAAGTGGCTTGGCGCCATCCGTCCCGACGATGAATTGACGCTGCGCGGCACGGTGAGCGAGGCACGCACGTCCAAGAGCCGCCCCGACATGGGCTTCGTCCGCTTCGAATTCGAATTGATCAATGGAGCGGGCCAGCGCGTGATGACGCTCACGACCTCGCTGATGATGGGCCGTCGCGGAGATCGCGCGCCATGAAGTTCTTCGAGGATATTCAGGTCGGTGAGCGCTTCGAGGTTGGCTGCTACACGTTCACGGCTGACAACATCAAGGCGTTCGCGCGCCGCTTCGATCCGCAGCTTTTTCATCTCGATGAGGCCGCCGCGGCGCGTTCCCATTTCGGTGCGCTCTGCGCCTCGGGCTGGCAGACCGCCGCGGTCTGGATGCGGCTGATGGTCGAGCACGGGCGGCGCGAGGACGACGCACGCCGCGCGCGCGGGGAGGCGGTGGCCGAGCTTGGGCCGTCGCCCGGCTTCCGCGATCTCAAATGGCTCAAGCCGGTCTATGTCGGCGACACCATCGTTTACGCAACCGAGATCATCGAAACGCGTGCTTCCAACAGCCGCCCCGGGTGGGGTTTAATGACCATCCGTAACACTGGGACCAACCAGAAGGGCGAGGCGGTGATCTCCTTCGTCAGCGTGGCCTTCGTGCAGCGGCGGCAGGCGTCGTGACCGCGGTCGCCGAAGTGCAGGCGGCCGATGCGGTCGCCACCAAATCGGAGGAGCGGCGCGCCATTGGCGTCGCCAGCGGCGCTCATGCGCTGCACGACGGCTATACCGATTTGATCTACGTGATGCTGCCGCTCTGGCAGGCCGAGTTCGGCATCGGTTACGCGGCGCTGGGGCTGCTGCGCACCTGCTACTCCGGCACCATGGCAAGTTTGCAGATTCCCTCCGCGCTGCTGTCGGAGCGCATTGGCGTGCCGATCGTGCTGGCGCTGGGCACTGCACTGTCGGGCATCGGCTATCTGGTGGCGGGCGCGAGCGTCGGTTTCTGGACTCTCGTCATCGCTCTGCTGATCGGCGGCGTGGGCTCGAGCACGCAACATCCGCTGGCGTCGGCGCTGGTCGCGCGCGCCTTCGCCGGAACGCGGTCGATGAAGGCGCTCGGCACCTACAATTTCGCGGGCGATATCGGCAAGATGAGCGTGCCCGCCGCGGCGTCGCTGATGCTGGTGATAATGCCGTGGCAGCCGGTGCTAGCCATTCTGGGCGTTGCCGGGATCGTGGTGGCCGTCGCGATCTATGCGCTGATCCCGCGCTTCGGTGCGGAAGTCTTCGCGGCTCCGGCAAAGGCTGCCGATGACAAGATCGCCGCAGCGCCGGCCAGCCGGAGGCCAAGCCGCCTGGGATTTCCGCTGCTGCTGTCGATCGGCATGATCGACAGCGCAACTCGCATGGGCTTTTTGATCTTTCTGCCGTTTATTCTGCGCGACAAGGGCGCAAGCCTGCCGGTCATCGGGCTTGCGTTGACGCTGGTGTTCGCTGGTGGCGCCGCGGGCAAGCTCATTTGTGCCTTCATCGGCGCGCGCATCGGCGTGATCGCAACGGTGTGCCTGACTGAAGGCCTGACCGTGCTCGGCATCCTCGCCTTGATGCCACTGCCGCTGGAAGCTGCAGCCCTGGCCCCGCTCGGGATTTTCTCGCTGTTCCCGCTGCCGCTGGAAGCCTCGCTGGTGATCCTGCCGGTGATCGGCGTTGCGCTGAACGGTACCTCGTCGGTGCTTTATGGCACGGTGCCGGAGCTGGTCGAGCCGGCCAAACGTGCGCGCATGTTCAGCATTTTCTACACCGGCACCATCGGCGCCGGCGCCGTCGCGCCTGCGCTCTATGGCTTCGTCGGTGACGCATGGGGCGTGCCGGTCGCGCTCGGCGCCGTGGCGGCGATGTGCCTGCTGACGCTGCCACTCGCCATCGTGCTGCGTCCGGCGCTGCCGCTACACGCGCGGTAGTTTTTCAGCCGCGCTGATTCTATTGCCGCGCCGACCGCTTCGGTCGCGCGGCTATTCAACGCCGCGCGACTCTCGCCGGCGCGGCACTTAGCGCCAATCTCCGAGCACCGTCTGCACCAGCGCGAGCGCGGCGACTGCCGCGGTGTCGGCGCGCAGAATGCGCGGGCCGAGCGATAGCCGCACGATGTTCGGCAGATCAAGCAACGCCGCGCGCTCTTCGTCAGCGAAGCCGCCTTCCGGGCCGATCAGCACCGCGATGGGTTGCGGGCCGTCCGCACTCACCGACGTCAGCGGTAGCAACGTCTCCGGCCCCAGGCGCGCCACACCGAGCGCCGCCACCGGGTCTTTGCTCTTGGCGTCTTCGTCGCAGAACACCAGCAGCCGGTCGGGCTTGCGCGCCGCGATCATGCGGCCGAACGTCAGCGGGGCGTGGATCTCCGGCACCGTCAAGATACCGCACTGCTCGGCGGCCTCGATGGCGTTGGCGCGCATGCGTTCGAGATTGATGCGATTGACCTGGGTGTGGCGCGTCAGCACCGGCTGGAGGCGGGACACACCCATCTCCACCGCCTTCTGCATCATGTAGTCGAGCCGCTCGTGCTTGAGCGGCGCAAACAGATAATGCAGGTCGCTTGCCGTGGTCTGCTCGCGCGTGCGCTCCTGGACGGCGAGCGCCACGCGCTTGCCGGTGCCTTCGAGGCTGGTGCGCCATTCGCCATCGAGGCCGTTGAATGCCAGCACGGCGCTGCCCGGCTTGAGGCGCAGCACGTTGCTGAGGTAATGGGCCTGCGGCTTGGTGAGCGCGACGGTTGCGCCGGGCGCAAGCGCCGCGTCCACGAAGAGCCGGGGACTGCGGAAATCGTAGCCTGCCATGAGATGCGCCACCGTGAAGCAACCGGCCGTCTTTGCTGTCCGGACTGCAGGAATTAAGGTGAACGGCACTTTCGCCGCCCAATTGCCCCATTCGGGGAGGTAAAAGGTATTATATAATCCGACGACGCTGCGGAGCGGAGACTATGCGCATAACTGCCCCTCGCGCCCTTGTCCTGGTACCGCCTTTGGTATCGCTGCTGACCCTCGCCGGTCTGTCCGGCGCCGGGGCACAGTTCGCGCCGGCTCAACCGTCGCCGTTCCCGCCGCCGCCCGGCCAGCAGCAGACGAGCCCATTTCCGGCGCCCGGCACCAGCCCTTTCCGTCCCCCCGGCCAGGCCATGGCGCCGCCGCAGCAGGGCAAGCACCCCTGTGAGGCGTTCATGCCGATCCGTCAGGATGCCGAAAAGGTCATGGCGAGCATCCGAGCCGCAGGCGAGCGCAAGGCAGCCCGTGAAGAGGTCTGCCCGCTGTTCCGCCGGCTCGTCAGCGCGGAAACCAAAATGCTCAAGTTCATGGAAGCCAATAGGGCGCTGTGCAACGTGCCGGCTGAGGCGATCAAGCAGGTCAAGGACAACCACACCAAGACCATGGGCGTCACCAAGAACGTGTGTAGTTCCGGCCCCGCGGGTCCGTCCGGTCCGAGCTTGAGCGATGCGCTCGGCGCGCCGCTGGTGGCGGCCGAACCGCCGAAGCCCGGCCGCGGTACATTCGACACGCTCACTGGAAACGTACTCGCCAGATGAGCGGTTCGCCCGGCAGCGTTGCCGATGCAACCGGAAACTGGGTTGATACGGGCGCGCCGCTCTGGATCCGGCCCTATCTCAGACTGACCCGCCTCGACCGGCCGATCGGCTGGTGGCTGCTGCTGATGCCATGCTGGTGGTCGGCAGGCCTCGCCGCCATCGCGGCCGGCGCCTGGGTACCGAACCCCTGGCACGTGCTGCTGTTCTTGATTGGCGCCATCGTGATGCGTGGCGCTGGCTGCACCTGGAACGACCTGGTCGATCGCGACCTCGACGCGCGGGTCGAGCGCACGCGCTCACGGCCGATTCCATCGGGGCAGGTGAGCGTGGCGGGCGCGGTTGTGTTCCTGGTGCTGCAAGCGCTGGCCGGCCTTGCCGTGCTGCTGGCGCTGGCGGCGCTCGGGCCGGGTGGCAGGTTCAACTGGTTCGCGCTCGGCGCCGGGCTTTCGTCGCTGCTGGTTGTCGCGATCTATCCGTTTATGAAGCGCTTCACCCATTGGGCGCAGATATTTCTCGGCCTCGCGTTTTCCTGGGGCGCCCTGATGGGTTGGGCCGCAGCCTTTGGTCAGCTCGATCTGCCGGCGTTGCTGCTGTACGCCGGTTCGATCGCCTGGGTGATCCACTACGACACGATCTATGCGCATCAGGACGCCGAGGACGATGCGCTGATCGGCTTGAAATCGACCGCGCTGCTGTTTGGTGAGAACACCAAGCCGATGCTGGCCGTGTTCTCGGCCGCGGCGGTTGTTCTGATCGGCTGGGCCGGCTATCTGGCCGGTGGCGGCGTCATCTTTGCACTCGGCTTGTTGGCGTTTGCGGTGCATCTCGGTTGGCAGATCGTACGCATCGACATCCGTGACTCGGCGCTCTGCCTGCGTGTGTTCAAATCGAACCGTGACGCCGGCCTGATCCTGTTCGCAGCGCTGATTTTAGACGCGGCCGCACGGCCCGTCTTTTAGAGCCGGAATTGCAGCTAGCTCCGGGCGATGATCTCGGCTTCGCCGCGATGAATGTGCGGCTCAGCGCTTAGTACACCGGGCTTCCTTCGCATCAGGAAACGCGGCCGCCGCCACTTGAGCGCAGCGCGGCGACGCCGGCGTGGGCCCGGAGCGCCGACAGCCACGCGGCCGAGCCGCCGGAACGGTTCGCGCAACGCGCCGTCGCGATCGGCGACCAGGAGAGGAAGGCCGAGCACGCGGCCCCAAGTTTTCCATTCGGCTGTGGCATCGTCGCCTTCGGCGGCGATGAACACCGGTACCGATAGACCAGCGTCGCGGTGTTCCAACATGACAGAGACCGCCGCCGGCTCGCTGCCTTCGGCCGGGAGCAGGCGCATGCTGACGCCACGGAATTCAGCGACCGGCACGCCGACATTCATGCGAATGCCGGCTACCGCGCGCCGGAGTACGACGCGTTCGCGGCCGAGTTCGATCTGCCGGACGTGCCCGTCCGCGCCGCCATCCCCCGCGGCAAAGCGCACCGGGAGGGTGAACGGGTCGAGCCGCAATGCGCGGCCCGACCCGGAGGTCCCGCCAACACTCATTATGACGCCTCGAACTTCCCCTGCCGGGCTTATCTGCCCGGTCATGCCACCATCATGTCGCAAAGCCGTCGGAATCGGCTTAAGGGGCCTGGTTAATCGGCGCTAACGTTGCGTCGGGCCGCGATCATGATTGACGGCGGGTTTCCGCGATCGTGCAATTTGTTGGCATCGGTCTCGAATTGAGCCGAATTCGGCCTATCTGACGGCTTGTCACTCCTGACCGAGCCACCTAAACCAGAAGCCCCGCCATGGATTCTCTCTTCGATCAATCGACCCTGACCAGGCTTGCCGAGCGGCTGGTGCAGGCCGCGCGTGCGGCTGGCGCCGATGCGGCAGACGCCGTTGCGATGCGCTCGGTGTCGCAATCGGTGGAGGTGCGCGACGGCGCGGTCGAGGAATCGCAACGCTCCGAAGGCGACGACATGGGGCTGCGTGTCCTGGTCGGCCAACGCCAGGCGGTGGTCTCGACCAACGATCTCAAGGGCGATGGCATCAAGGCGCTGGCCGAGCGTGCGGTCGCAATGGCGCGCGTGGCGCCGGAAGATCGTTTCGTAGGCCTTGCAGATCCGGCACTGCTCGCCAAACGCTTCCCCGATCTCGATCTGGCCGATCCGTCGCTGCCGACCGTGATTGAACTCGAACGCAAGGCGCGCGCCGCGGAGGCCGCGGGGCTGGAGGTGAAGGGCGTTTCCAAGTCGGGTGGCGCATCGGCGTCCGCCGGCATTGGCGGCGTCGTGCTGGTGACCAGCCACGGATTTTCCGGCGCCTATCTGGCCTCGCAATACAGCGTTTCCATGCAGGCGATCGCGGGCGAGGGTACCGCGATGGAAACCGACTACGACTATTCCTCGACGCTGCACGCGTCCGATCTGGAGGCGCCCGAGCGCGTCGGCCGTACCGCGGGCGAGCGGGCGGCAGCGCGGCTCAACCCACGCAAGGTCTCGACCAAGAAGGTGCCGGTGGTGTTCGACACCCGTGTCGCGGGCTCGCTGATCGGCCATCTCGCGTCAGCGATCAACGGGAGTTCGATCGCGCGCAAGACGAGCTTTCTCAGGGACCGGCTCGGTGACCGGCTGTTTGCGTCCGGCATCAACGTGATCGACGATCCGCTGCGCCGCCGCGGTCTGCGCTCACGGCCGTTCGACGGCGAGGGCGTCGCTTGCGCGCGCATGGCGCTGATCGAGGACGGCGTGCTGAAGACCTGGCTGCTCGATTGCGCAACCGCGCGTGAGCTCGGGCTCAAGACCACCGGTCATGCCCAGCGCGGCGCATCATCAACGCCATCGCCGGGCGCCAGCAACCTGCATCTGGAGCCGGGCCAGCAGACGCCTGAGGTACTGATCGGCGACATTGAGGACGGCTTTTACGTCACTGACCTGATCGGCATGGGCGTCAACGGTGTCACCGGCGATTACAGCCGCGGCGCCGCAGGCTTCTGGATCGAGAACGGCGAACGAACCTATCCGGTCAGCGAGGTGACGATCGCGGGACATCTCACCGAGATGTATCGCTCGCTGACGCCTGCGAACGATCTCAAATTTCGCTACGGCACCAATTCGCCGACCGTGCGGATCGAGGGTCTGACCATTGCCGGCGTCTGAGCCTGCGATATCGCTGGCGGCCGAGCGCGAGCGCCTCGCGTTGGCGGTGCAAGAGGCCGGTGCGCTGGCGCTGACGTTTTTCCGCAAAGAGTTCAAGCGTTGGACCAAGGGCGAAGGCGACTCGCCGGTCACCGAAGCCGACATTGCGGCCAACGAGCTTCTTCACGCCCGCCTGTCTGGCCCAGGTTACGGCTGGCTGTCGGAGGAAAGCGAAAACGATCCGGCGCGGCTGACCGCGCCCCGGGTTTGGGTGGTCGATCCGATCGACGGCACGCGGGGCTATATCGCCGGCCGCGAGGACTGGGCGGTGTCCGTTGCGATGGTCGAAGATGGGCGGCCGGTGCTGGCGGCCCTATTCGCGCCCGCGACCAGTGAATTGTTCCTGGCGACTGCCGGCGGCGGAGCGACCCGGAACGGCGCGCCAATGCAGGTCAGTGCGGGAAACAACCTCGTGGAGGCCCGCGCCGCGGGGCCAATGCGCCGTCTCGATGCGCTCGCCAAGCGCATTCCCTCGATCCAGAAGATGCCACGGGTGCATTCGCTGGCGTTGCGGATCGCCCGGGTGGCGACCGGAGAGCTCGATGCCACCTTGGTGGGCCCGTCGAGCCACGACTGGGACCTTGCGGCTGCCGACCTTTTGGTGCACGAAGCCGGGGGGATCGTGACAGCGCTCGATGGTCGGCCATTGATCTATAATCGGCCGGACCCGGTCCATAGCGTATTGGCGGCGACTGGTCGCGAGCGGCATGCGATGCTCATTGAGCTCATGCGCGCGGATGCAAGCGAGCTGGGCTGAAGCCGTCGCAGAGTGAAGCGGTAAGGATTGTGTGTGATGCCCGCAGCCACCCCGCAGAAGCAATTGCTCCATCTGGTGTTCGGCGGCGAATTGAGCCGGATCGACACCACCGAGTTCAACGACCTGAGCCAGCTCGATATCGTCGGCATCTATCCGAATTACGCGAGCGCCCATGCGGCCTGGAAGGCCAAGGCGCAGCAGACTGTCGATAACGCGCAGATGCGCTACTTCATCGTTCACCTGCACCGGCTGCTCGATCCCGAGAGCACGTCTCCGCTCGCATCACGCTAATCAGAGACGGCCGGTGAGCATTCTCTTCTCGAAGCAACTGACCCGCGCGCCCATCGTCCAGAAGGCGATCGGTATCATGGGCGCCGAATATCTGCGCTTCGTGTGGAAGACCAGCCGCGGCAGCATCGAGCCGCCCGATGCTTACGACCGGATCGAACGCGATCTCCCGATCATCATCGCGATGTGGCACGGCCAGCATTTCCTCATGCCGTTCGTCAAGAAACCGCATCATCGCGGCAAGGTCTTGATCTCGCGCCATCGCGACGGCGAGATCAATGCGATCGCGGCGCAACGGCTCGGCATCGAGGTCATCCGCGGATCCGGCACGCATGGCACGGACTTCCACAAGAAAGGTGGCGTGTCGGCGTTCAATCAGATGCTGGCGTTGCTGAAGGAAAACTGCAGTGTCGCGCTGACGGCCGATGTGCCGAAGGTCTCCAGGATCTGTGGTCTCGGCATCATCAAGCTTGCGAGTTTGTCCGGCCGCCCGATCTACCCGATGGCGGTTGCGACCCAGCACCGGATCGTGCTGCGCAACTGGGATCGCTCGGTGATCAATCTGCCGTTCAGCCGCATCGGTGGCGTGACGGGCAGCCCGATTTATGTGCCATCGGGCGCCGACGACGACATGCTCGAACGCGCGCGGCTGGAGGTCGAAGGAGCACTCAATGCGGTGACGGCGCGCGCCTACGAAATTGCCGACCGCACCGGCAAGGATACGAGCAAGAGTAATGGGCATGGCTGAGCGCTTACCTCTCACGCTCCACGCCTATCGCATGCTGACCGGAGCGGCGATCCCGCTGGTCGATCTGCTGATCGCCTACCGGCTCAAGCGCGGCAAGGAGCACGCGGTGCGTCTGCGCGAGCGCCGCGGCGAAAGCCTGGTGGCGCGGCCGCCCGGCCCGCTGCTTTGGCTGCACGGTGCGAGCGTCGGCGAACTGACCGCCATCCTGCCGCTGATCCAGCGCCTGCATGGCCGCGAATTTACCGTCCTGGTCACATCGGGCACGGTGACTTCTGCGGGGCTTGCCGAGCAACGGCTGCCGCCTGGCGTGATCCACCAGTTCGTGCCGATCGACGTGCCGCAGTTCGTCAATCGTTTTCTCGACCACTGGCAGCCCAATCTCGCACTGTTCGTCGAATCCGACCTGTGGCCGAATATGATCATGGCGAGTTCGGCGCGCGGCGTGCCGCTCATCCTGATCAATGGCCGGCTGTCGGAGCGATCGTTTCGGCGCTGGCGATTTGCCCCGCGCACCATCGGCGCGTTGCTGCGGCGGTTCGATCTCTGCCTCGCGCAGTCGGCGGGCGACGCCACGCGCTATGCCGGCCTCGGCGCGCCGCGCATCACCACGACCGGCAACCTCAAGCTCGATGCGCCCGCGCCGCCGGCCGATGACGGCAAGCTCAAGGCGCTTGAGGCCGCGATCGGCGGGCGTCCCATCATCGGCGCAGCCTCCACCCATCCGGGCGAGGAGGCGGCCGTACTCGACGCGCATCGCCGCCTCAAGGGCACATTCCCGGGCCTGCTGACGCTGCTTGCGCCGCGCCATCCTGAGCGTGGGCCGGGCATCGCCGAGATTGCCAAGGTGATGGGACTTGAAGCGAAGCTGCGTTCGCGCGGAGAAATGCCCGAGGTGCACACCGATGTTTACATCGCCGACACGCTGGGCGAGCTTGGCCTGCTCTATCGTCTCGCGCCGATCGTGTTCATGGGCGGCTCGCTGGTCAGCCACGGCGGACAGAATCCGATCGAGGCGATCAAGCTCGGCGCCGCGGTGCTGCACGGCCCGAACGTTTGGAATTTTTCCGAGATCTATCTCACGCTCGACGTTGCGGGCGGCGCCGAGCAGGTGACGGACGCCGGCAAGCTCGCGGTGCGGATGGGCGCGTGGCTCAAGGACGCGGAAGCGCGCAAGCGCGTGTCCGAGACGGCCGTCATCGCGCTCGACGCGCTGATGGGTGCGCTTGATCGCACCGTCGCCGCGCTCGATCCCTATCTGGCCGAATTCCGCTTGCAGCGGCGCCTGGAAGATGCGTGATCCCGCCTTCTGGTGGCGGCCGGCGGGCGGCGCGGCCGCCATGCTGTCTCCGCTCGCGGGGCTCTATGGCGCAATCGCGGGACGGCGAATGGCGCAACCGGGTCAGCCGGCTGGCATTCCGGTGCTGTGCATCGGCAATCTGACGGTCGGCGGCGCCGGCAAGACGCCAACCGCGATCGCCGCCGCGGAACTGCTGCTCGCCGCCGGTCAGCGCCCGTTCTTTCTGTCGCGCGGCTATGGCGGGCGACTGGCTGGCCCGGTCCGGGTCGATGTCGCGCATCACCGCGCTGCCGATGTGGGTGACGAGCCGCTGCTGTTGGCGCGCGTTGCGCCAACCATCGTGGCGCGCAACCGTGTGGCCGGCGCTGCTGCGGCCCGCGCCGCGGGCGCCAGCGCCGTGGTGATGGACGACGGGTTTCAGAACCCCGCGCTCGCCAAGGATCGCTCAATCGTGGTGGTGGACGGCCGGCGCGGCGTCGGCAACGGCCGGGTGTTTCCGGCCGGACCTTTGCGCGCACCGCTCGCGGCGCAGATCGAGCTGGCGCAGGCGGTGCTGGTGATCGGCCCGCCTGCCGGCGCTGAACTGGTGCTCGATGCCGCGCGCTCGCGAGCCGTTCCGATCTTTCACGGACGGCTCGAGCCGGACGCCGCGGTGATCAAGGAGCTTCGTTCGCGCCCGGTGTTGGCCTTTGCCGGGATCGGCGATCCGGACAAGTTTTTCAGCACTGTGCTGCAGGCCGGTTTCGACCTGCGCGCACGCCAGGCGTTTCTAGACCACCACGTCTATGGCCACGCGGAGGCGGCCGACCTGGTGGCCCGCGCCGCGCGCGATGGGCTCATGCTGCTGACCACCGAAAAGGATTTGGCGCGGCTTGCTGGACAGGACGGCGTGGCGGCGCTTGCCGGGGTTGCGCGTGCGCTACCGGTCAAGCTTGTGGTCACCGAGGCAGAGCGGTTTCGCGAGTGGATCGCATCGGGCGTCCGCTGAACGGCGACCGGCTTACTTGGTCCCTTACTTGGTCCCTTACTTGGTCCGCTCGGGGTGCAGCCGTTTGAGCACGGCTTCCGGCGCCGAATAGGCCTCCTGCTTGTCGACGCTCCAGTATTTCAGCTCCTCCAGGGGGATCGGCACGCCGGTGACGGCGCAGCGCACGAAAGCGCCCGGCCGCACGATGCGGAAATCGCCATCGAGGTACTTGAGCTCGGCCTCTCCCGCCATGGGCGTCGGACGATCGTAGCGATTCAGCACGTCAAATCTCCGTTCCAAAGCTCATGGGTCGCGGCGGTTGGGGTAGCGGCGGTGCCTCAAATATATAATGCGCCGGGTGGGGCGGCAAAACCATCTGTTGGCATTCATGGCTGCCCCATCGTTGGCCCTGTGATAGGTTGCGGCTTGCCGAAATTACGGTTTGTGCCATGCGTCTCCAGCTTGCGATTGCGGTGGCTGCTGTTGCGATGTCCGCGTGCCATGCTTCCCGCAATGCCTGGGGCGCTACCGAGCCGCAAAACGTCGAAATCCCGCTGCGGGACGGCCGCCTGAAGGCCGTGCTGTTCCGGCCCGAGGGTCCTGGGCCTTTCCCGGTCGTGGTCGGCCTGCACAGCTGCGCCGGCATCGGCAGCCTGCGCAATCCGGTCTTCGTGGAATATCGCGATTGGGCCGAGCAGCTGACCAAGGCTGGGTTTGCGGTGCTGCTGCCGGACAGCTACGGCTCGCGCGGGTTCGGCCCGCAGTGCAGTGCGCGCAGCCGCGTGCGAGTCGATCGCGAGCGCGTCGCCGACGCCATCGCGGCGCGGGTGTGGTTGCAGCAGCAGTCCTGGGTGACGCCCACGCACATTTCGCTGCTCGGTTGGTCGAACGGCGCCATTACGGTGTTGTGGACGGTGCGCGCCAGAACCGCCGTGAAGGACGGCCCGGACTTCCGCTCCGCAGTCGCGTTCTATCCCGGTTGCCAGCGTTTGACACGAACCGCTTGGAGCGCCCGCGTGCCGACGCTGATTTTGATCGGCCGTCTCGACGATCAGGCCTCAGCCGCGGCCTGCGAGCAGATGGTGGCTGGCGCGCGTGGCCGGAGTGCCCGTGTCGCAATCCATGTCTATCCGGGCGCGTATCACGACTTCGATCATCCGAACCGGGCCGTGCAGGTGCGCAGCGGCTTTGCATTCTCGACCGACGGCACCGGCCGGGCCCACACCGGCACCAATCCGGCGGCGCGTGCGGATGCGCTCAAACGCGTGCCAGAGTGGTTGGCGCAGTAGCCGCGCCGGCGAGAGTCACGCGCCGTTGAATAGGCGCGTGACCGAAGCGGCCGGCGCGGCAAACAGGCATCGCGCTGGCGAAGGTCGCATGCCGTTGAATAGGCATGCGACCGAAGCGGTCAGCGCGGCAAACAAGAATCGCGCTGGCGGCGCTTACTCCCTTAGCATCGCGTTGAGCGGCCGGATGAAGGCGACCACGGCCACGCCCGCCAGCGCTGCGATGGCGGCGAGCATCAGGAAGAAATCGGTCTTGGCCATGCTCGACCAGAAGCTGCCGAGATAGCCGGCCAGAAAGCCGCCATAGAAACTGGTTGCGAGCCACACACCCATCATCATCGACAGGCAATGGGCCGGCGCGATCTTCGACACCAGCGACAGCGCCGTGGGCGACAGATAAAGCTCGCCGATGGTGAGCACGACGAAATAAGCGGTGAGCCAGAGCCAGCTCGCCTTGTCGGCGCCGGCGTACCAGGCGGCCGCGAACAGGATCAGATGGGCGGCGGCGTTGTAGAAGCAACCGTACGCCATCTTGGTGGCGGTCGACGGTTCGCGCCCACGCTTCGCCTGCCACGTCCATAGCGCGATGATGAACGGTGTGAAGGCAATGATCATGAACGGGTTGAACGACTGGAACCAGGTCGTCGGAATCTGTCCGGACCAGAACAGCAGGTTGATGGTGCGGTCGGTGTAAGTGTCCGCCCACAACGCGATGGTGTTGCCTTGCTGCTCATAGGTGGCCCAGAAAAACGTGACCGGCAGGGACAGGATCAGGAGTGCTGTCACCGCGCGCCATCCCTCGCGGCCGAAGGGGGTTCGCTCGCCTGTGGCCAGCCTGCGGGTCAGTTCATCGGGCGGCAACGTCGGTGCGGCGATGAGATAAATTATGAGCCCCAGCATCATGCCGATGCCGGCCGCCCCGAAGCCGTAGTGCCAGCCGACTTCTTCGCCGAGCGTGCCGGCGACCAGGGGCGCCAGCCATGCCCCAAGGTTGATGCCGACATAGAAGATCGAAAACGCACGATCGCGCCGCGGATCGCCGGCGGCGTAGAGCGCGCCGACTTGCGTCGAGATGTTCGGCTTGAAGGCGCCGTTGCCGAAGATGAGCAGGAGCAGCGCGAAAAGAAACAGCGGTTCGAACGCCATCATGAAATGGCCGATCGCCATCAGCACCGCGCCGGTCACCACCATGCGGCGCTGGCCGAGTACCCGGTCGGCCAGATAACCGCCGAGGATCGGCGTGAGATAGACGAGGCTGGTGTAGAGGCCGAAGATGTGCGACGATAGCGGCTGCATTTCGAGCGGGCCGAACATGGACTCCAGCGCGGCTTTCAGCGTGGCCAGGCCGATGACCGTTTCGAAGCGTCCAGGCTCGAACAGATACTTCGTCATGTACAGCACGAGCAGCGCCTTCATGCCGTAATAGGAGAAGCGCTCCCACATCTCGGTGGTGAAGAGGTAGCTGAGCCCGCGTGGATGGCCGAACAGATCGCCCGCTGCCGCGGGCGTTGCGCCATTGGAGGGGGCCGAAGCGCTCACCCGAACAGGCTTCCCTGGCCGGGGCCGCTGCCAGAACCGCCACCAGGACTGCTTTTCGCCTTGCGCGGTTTGGCTGCTGTGGACGCGCTTGGCGCTTCGGGCTGAGGTGTACCGACGCCCCGCACGCTTTGCGCGGTGGCGCCGACGCAGCCATCGGAGAACTCGATGTCGAGATTCATGCCGGGCTGAACCCCGGCTGCCGAACGCAGCGGATGCCCGCCGTCGTTGCGCACCAGCGCGAAGCCGCGTTCCAAGACGCTTTGATAAGAGAATGCCCGCAGCAATTGATATGAGCGTTCAAGCCGGGCGGTGCGCGACACGATCAGCGCGAGCGCGGCCCGCTTCGAACGGTCGCTCAACACCGTCACGCGTTCACGGGCGCGGGCTATGCGCGTGTCTTGGGTGGTCTTGTAGGTCTTGAGCGCGGTGCCGAGCCGCTGCGTGCAGGCCGTGAGGCGCTCGCGCCGGCGTTCGATCAGGTTGAGCAGCAGGCGCGGCGCCAGCCGCCCGGCGACGCGCGAAAACTGTGTGTGATGGATCTGCGCATTGGCGCGCAGCGCGCGCGGCAATCGCTCGGCGCAAGCATCGAGCCGCTGGCGCGGGATGGCGAGCAGTTCCTCCGCGTTCGGCAACGCGCGGGCAGCAGCGCGCAATTCGGTGCGGCGGTGCTCCTGAGCGCGCTGCCAGCAGGCGAGCGCACGGCGCGCCTTGCTCATCAGCTCGGCGATCAGATCGGCGCGGACGGGCACTGCCATCTCGGCGGCAGCGGTCGGTGTCGGCGCGCGTCGGTCGGCGACAAAATCGATCAGCGTCACGTCGGTCTCGTGCCCGACCGCGGAGATCAGCGGGATCATGCTGTCGGACGCGGCGCGCACCACGATTTCTTCGTTGAACGACCAGAGATCTTCGAGCGAGCCGCCGCCGCGTGCGACAATAAGAAGATCAGGCTTCGGAATGCGCCCGTTTTCCGGCAGAGCGTTAAAGCCCGCAATCGCAGCGGCGACCTGCTCGGCCGAGCCGTCGCCCTGCACCTTGACGGGCCAGACGATCACGTGGCGCGGAAACCGGTCGGCGAGCCGATGCAGGATGTCGCGGATCACGGCGCCAGTGGGGGACGTGATGACGCCGATCGTCTCCGGCAGATAGGGCAGGAGCTGCTTGCGCGCCTCGTCGAACAGCCCTTCGGCCGCGAGCTTGCGCTTGCGCTCTTCCAACAGCGCCATCAGCGCACCGACGCCGGCGGGCTCCAGCGTCTCGACGATGATCTGGTAGCTCGAACGGTTGGGATAGGTGGTGAGCTTGCCGGTGACGATGACCTCGAGCCCTTCCTCGGGCTTGAGCCGCATCCGGCCGAACACGCCCTTCCAGATCACTGCGTCGATCTTGGCGCTCTCGTCCTTGAGCGCGAGATAGACGTGGCCGGAAGAATGCGGGCCCTTGTAGCCCGACACCTCGCCGCGCACGCGCACGTAGCCATAGGTGTCCTCGACCGTGCGTTTGAGCGCGGCGGAGAGTTCCGAGACGGTGAATTCGGCGACGTTGGGTGCCGACTCGTTCATAGCGGCAGACTAGCACTGTTGCGGCCGAAATTTAGGTGCGTGCCGCCTGTGGCCGGCCGCCGCTTGCTAGCGCAAATTCTGGCCGAATTTGATGATTTTTTCTTCCGACGAAAAGGAAGCTTCCCAGCTGCCACTCTTCAGAATGACCGAGCTTTTATCGGGCGAAAAGCGGACATCGTAGCCTTTGTCCGCTGCCCTCTGGAGCACCGCGATGGCCTCCTTCGACAGTCCCTTTGAAATGTCCGATGCCGGTTGCGCCGGCGCAGCGCTTTGCGGGGCGCGTGCCGGATCAGTGGGCGCAATGAACGACGGTCTTTGGCCCTGCGCGATGAATGGACGCTGCAGGTCGATCTCCGTTCGGCCCTCAACAACGGCCAGTTGCAAAAGAAGCGATTGCCGCGCGTAGTCAGCGGTATCGACCATGGCACGGAGCATTTGTCCGGCCGCCACTTGCAGCAGTCCCAGCGCGGCGAGCCCAACGCCGAGGCCCACAATCAAAACATTGAACGGCGCGCTGGCTGCTAGTCCGCCAAGGGCAATGAGCGCCCCGATCGTCACAATCACCCATCCAAAGAGCGCAAACAGGCCTGCGATGCCTTGCGCTGTGCCGTACGTGCCATGGACATCTATTCCGAGAACTTTCATCGCCCCTAAATCCCCCGAGTGAATGTGCTTGCAAGCTAGGGGCACGATCGGACCCGAGCAAGCATGGGTCCGCGCCGCGTCGCGTTGTGGCCGAAATTTTTATCGCGCGGTCGGCCGCACCCGATACATCGCCGCCGCGGCCACCGCGATGGCGGCGGCGATCACCAGCAGCAGGCCGGCAAGTCCGGACGCCGCCGCCACCAGGCCGGCGCCGAACGGCAGCACGAATTGTCCGGCGCGGTTGCCCATGATGCGAAGCGAATTGGCGGTGCCGCGCGCGCCGGCCGTCGTCATATCGACCACGATGGTGATGCTCAGCGTGGTGGCGAGCCCGAACGAGCAGCCCATCACGACCATGATCGCGACCATCGGCCAGAACGTCAGCGGCGCCGCCATCGCGGCGAACGCACACGCACAGGCAAACGTGCTTGCGATCATCAGCGGCCAGCGGCCGGTCAGCTCCACCATGCGCACGTAGAACAGCCGCGCCACCATCGAGGCGGCCGCGCGCACCGTCAGCAGCCAGCCGATGTCTTTGACGTCGATGTGGCGCTCGGTGCCGAGCAGCGGCACGTAGATCAGAATGATGTCTGAGGCCGACACCATGATGACGCCGGCGATCACCACGGCGGCAAGTCCCGGCACTCGCACCAGCGCGGAAATCGGCACCACCGGTTCGCCGATGGCCTCGTGCGGTACGGCGCGGGCCGGACGCATGGTCAGGATCACGGCCAGCGACAGGCCTGCGATCACAAGGCCTATGACGAATAGTGTGTGCGTCGGCGGCACCGTGGCCGCGCCGCCCGCCCAGCCGACGATGTATGGCCCAAGCCCTTGGCCGATGGCGCCCGCCACCATGTAATTGCCGAATGCCGACTCGATGTGGCGCGGGCCCCCGGCGCGCACGCAGAGCATCTGCTGGCTCGCCATCAGGCAGATATGTCCGATCCCCATCACGGCGGTCGAGGCAATCAGGCCCGCGGTCGATTGCCAGAACGCGAAGCCGAAGCAGGCGACCAGGAACAGCGCTCCGCCGAACCACGACGTGTGCGCGTCGTGGCCGCGATCGATGAAGCGGCCGACCGAAACCGCGATCAGGATCGGGAACAGCGCGAAGGTTGCGGCAATCACGCCAAGCCAGACTAGCGACAGGTTCAGCTCCACCGCCCGGTAAGACGTGGTGATGCGGAGGATCGCCGTGACCACCTGCACGAGCAGCGTGCTCAGCAACAGCGGAAGGAGCAGCCGGAGATCGATCTCGCTGGTGCGGGCGCGTTCGGCGAGCTTCTGGAACATCGCAAGAAGCTTAGCGCAGGCGCGGCTGTCCCCGACAGGCCGCCACAGCATGGCACCTGGTCACGCCTGCTGCCTGGAATTTGGGCGGGGCGCCGGTGTGCTAGTCGGTGAGGTTGAGCGCCGGGCCGCCGCGGGTGCGGCACTGCTTCTGACAGGACAGATCGCAGGCCTGCAGGTGCGGCCGGCAGGCGTCGGCCTCGTGGGAACTAACGCACGCCGCCATACGCTGGCCGCACAGGGTCGTGCATTCGCGCCAGCAGGAGTCGGCGGCCCAGACCGCGGCCGCGCGCTTCGACATCGGGAACGGACTGACGTGGACGACGTCGCCCTGGGCGTGCGGGAACGCAATGAGCGGCCGGTTGGCATAGGAATAGTCATTGGCCGCAGCGGGCAAAACGAAGCCCGCGAGAAGCAGCACCAGGGCGGCCAGAACCTTCACGGCCAAGAGCTTCATCGGGTACTCACAACGCACACAACGGCAACAGGGCTTAAGCAAACCACGTCGGGGCGGCTTCGTCGAGCCTTGTGGACGCTGCGTCGGCTGCCGTTCCGCCGGTGCGGACGGCCGTGCTAGTGCTTCGGCCGCATGAACATCCTGCTCCTCGGCTCAGGCGGGCGCGAACACGCGCTGGCCTGGAAGATGGCGGCGAGCCCGCTGGTGGACCGCCTCTATTGCGCGCCCGGCAATGCCGGCATCGGCAAGGAGGCCGAGCTGGTCGGCCTCGACATCACCGATCATGCGGCGGTGATCGGGTTCTGCAAGTCGAGCAAGATCGACTTCGTAGTGGTTGGCCCGGAAGCCCCGCTCTGCGCCGGCATCGTGGATGATTTGGAGAGCGCCGGTTTCAAGACCTTCGGGCCCAGCAAGGCTGCGGCGCAGCTTGAGGGCTCCAAGGGCTTCACCAAGGACCTGTGCCGGGCCAACGGCATCCCCACCGCCGCCTATGAGCGCTTCTCCGAAGCCGAGCCCGCGAAGGCCTATGTGCGCAGGCTCGGCGCACCGATCGTGATCAAGGCCGACGGGCTCGCGGCCGGCAAGGGCGTGGTGGTGGCGCAGACCTTGGCCGAGGCAGAAGCCGCCATCGACATGATGTTCGGCGGCGGCCTTGGAGATGCCGGCGCCGAGGTCGTGATCGAGGAATTTATGGTGGGCGAAGAGGCTTCCTTCTTCGCGCTCTGTGACGGCGAGACCGCGATCGCGCTCGCCTCGGCGCAGGACCACAAGCGCGTCGGCGACGGCGACACCGGGCCGAACACCGGCGGCATGGGCGCCTATTCACCCGCGCCCGTCATGACGCCCGAGATGACCGCGCGCACCATGGATGAGATCGTGCGCCCAACGCTCCGCGCCATGAAACAGATGGGCACGCCGTTCAAGGGCGTGCTGTTCGCCGGGCTGATGATGACGAAGGACGGTCCGAAGCTGATCGAGTTCAACGCCCGCTTCGGCGATCCCGAAACCCAGGCGCTGATGCTGCGGTTGATGTCGGACCTGGTACCGGCGTTGATCGCGTCGCGCGATGGGCAACTCAAGAACTTCGATCTGCGCTGGTATCCGGACGCAGCCCTCACGGTGGTGATGGCAACCAACGGCTATCCGGGCAGCTACGGCAAGGGCTCGATG
This sequence comes from Rhodoplanes serenus, assembly GCA_945893145.1. Taxonomy (GTDB): domain Bacteria; phylum Pseudomonadota; class Alphaproteobacteria; order Rhizobiales; family Xanthobacteraceae; genus Z2-YC6860. The sequence goes on from CAMDDZ010000024.1 coordinate 38,722, forward strand.
ATCGAGGGCCTGGATGCCGCGGCCGAGGTCGAAGGCGTGGAGATTTTTCACGCCGGCACCAAGTCCGATGGTGGCAGGATCGTCGCCAACGGGGGCCGCGTGCTCAATGTCTCGGCGCTCGGCAAGACCGTGGCCGAGGCGCAGGCGCGTGCCTATCGCGCGATCGACCGCATCAATTGGCCGGGCGGCTTCTGCCGCCGTGACATTGGCTGGCAGGCGGTGCAGCGAGAGATTGGCGGTTAGCGCATGCCCGATCTCGCCGACCTGTTCCCCGGCTTTGCCTCGCACTGGATCGACACATCGGCGGGCAAGATTTTCGCGCGCGCCGGTGGCGCGGGCCCACCGCTGCTTTTGCTGCATGGCTACGCTCAGACCAACGTGATGTGGCACGCGGTGGCGCCGGCGCTCAGCCAGCATTTCAGCTTGGTGATCGCGGATCTGCCGGGCTACGGCTGGTCGGCGGTGCCGCGCGCAGCGGCCGACCATGCGCCATACGACAAGCGCAGCATGGCGAAGGCGATGGTCGAGGTGATGGAGCAGCTTGGCTTCGCGCGTTTCCGGCTTGCCGGGCACGACCGTGGTGGCCGCGTCGCCTATCGGCTTGCGCTCGATCATCCGGGCCGGCTGGAAAAGCTCGCCACTCTCGACATTGTCCCGACGCACGCGATGTGGCACGGCATCGACGCGCGCCTCGCCTTCCGCATCTGGCACTGGACGTTCCTGGCGCTGCCTGCGCCGTTCCCGGAGGACATGATCGGCCGCGATCCGGTCGCTTACTGGAACGCCAAGACCGCGCCCGGCACCAAAGCGAAGTCGCTCGACTGTTTCGATCCGCGTGCGCTCGCGCACTACCGCGCGTTCTTTCTGGACCCGGGCCGTATCCACGCCACCTGCGAGGATTATCGCGCCGGCCGCACCACCGATCTGGCGCACGATGACGCCTCGCGCGCGGCCGGGCAGAAAATCGCCTGTCCGCTGCTTGCGCTCTGGGGCGCGTCCGGCATCCCAAGCGAGGCGGAGGCCGATCCGCTCGCCACCTGGCACGAATGGGCGACCGACGTGCGGGGCTTTGCGATCGACTGCGGTCACTATCTGCCGGAGGAAAATCCGGCCGCGACCGGCAAGGCGCTGCTTGATTTCTTTCGCGGCTGATGCCGCAAATAGAGCGCTCCTGAGTGGGGACGCTCTGACAAGGAGTTTTCATGGCCTCTGTGCTGCGGCTCTACGAAGACACCATCAGCGGCGGCGTGGCGGCGGTCCACCTGCCGCCGCTGCCGCGCATGATCTTTGTGGTGCATGGCGCGCTCACCATCGATGGCCGCACGCTCGGCGACGGCGAGGCCTTCGGCGGTGAGGGCGCGGTCACGCTCAAGCCCGGCAAGGACGGTGTGACGTGCTGGCGCTGGGATTTTTTCACCGATGGCACGCGCGGCAGCGCGATCTGTGGTCCCGGCATCCGCTCGCAGGAAAAGCTGTCGGCCGTGCTTGAGACGATCCCCAAGGGCGAGTTGCTGATCCGCGGCGACAGCGTGGGATTTCCGCCCGGTGGCTGCGCGTTCCTGCACAAGCACTGGGGCCCGGGCATTCGCTGCGTGCTGGACGGTGGCATCCGCATCGACACGCAGGGCCATTCGACCTCCTATGGTCCCGGCAGCCCCTGGTACGAAACCGGCGCGGATCCGGTGTTCGCACAGGCCGCCGCCGACCGGCCGACGCGCTTCATCCGGGTGATGATTCTGCCGCGCGACCTGCTGGGCAAAAGCTCCTTCCAGTTCGTCAACGAGGAAGACAAGGCCAAGCCGCGGGTCCAGCAGTACAAGATTTTCGTCGATCAGCCGATCACACCGCCCGCGCCGAATTCCTGATTTGCTGGCTTTGCTCGATGCCCGGGCGCTAGACTGCCGGCGGGCGATATCACGAGGCTGGAGGGAACCATGGCTCGCAGAAAAACGAAGAAGAAGCCTGCCGCAAAACGCGCGAAGAAAACCGTAAAGCGATCCGTCAAGGCGAAGTCGAAGCCACGCAAGGCGCCGAAGCGGAAACCGCGCGCCAAGCCGGCCCCGAAGGAAGGCGTGATCTCCAGGACACTTCACGCCATAGCCGATAGCGCCAAGGATGCCATCATCCTGCGCAACAAGATGAGTGAGCGTGGCAAGTTCGAAGACTAGCGCGCGGCACTTATGACGGCGTTCCAGTCCGGCGAGGGGCGCGCCTCGAATGGCACGTTCCACGCCGCGCAATTGCCGGCATCGATCACCTGAACCGGCAGAATGATCTCGGCCGGGACCGTTTCGCCGCGCAGGTGGCGTGCGGCGGCCTCGGTCGCGATCTCGCTCATCTTCATGGCATCGAAGTTTGCGGTAGCGAGCATCCGGCCCGCCGCGATGGCCGCAACGGCCTCCGGAATCGCGTTGACGCCGACCACAAGCGGTGGCGATCCGCGCGCGGGCCTCGTCGCCAACGCGTCGAGCACGCCGAGCGCCATGGCGTCGTTGGCGCACAACACCGCATCGACGCCCGGCCACTGCGCGAACACGGCGCGGAACGCCTCGCGCGCGGTGTTGCGCTGATACTCGCCCTTGATCGAGCAGCGCACCTTGACGTCGGGATGTTCGGTGAGCGCGTCACGAAAACCCCTGAGCCGCTCGTGGCTGGTGGCGGAGGCCGCCGTGCCCTCGACGATGATGATGGTGCCGCCGTCGCCTAGCCTGTCGAACAGATAGCGCGCGATGTCGGCCGCGAGCGCGCGGTCGTCGGAGCCGACAAAGGTGACGCGGCGTCCGGCGGTGGTGCGGACGATGATGTTGAACAGTGGGATCCGTGCGGCTTCGAAACCGAGGATCGCGTCGTTCACCGCATACTCGTCGGCCGGCACGAACACCACAGCATCGGGCCGCTCCGCGATGGCGCGTGCGATCAGCGCGATCTGCTCCGGCGCGCTGTCGGGTGTTTCAGGCACATAATGTGTGGTGGTAGCGCCAAACCGCACCGCAGTGCGGTCGGCGCCCAGCCGCGCGGCGGCGTAGGCCGGATTGGTGCGGTTCTTGGTGAAAACGGCGATGCGGGGCATGACATTCGGCTTCAAGCTTCAGCCCTCTTAGTCACTACATCGCGCCTTGTCGCCGGGGTTGAACCATTCGCGGCCCATCCTCGTTGTTATGGGGCAAACCGGAGGAGCGACCCATGAAGCGCAACTCGAATGTCCGTCGATTGAAGCCGCGCGCTGGCCTGACAGGCCGTGATGGCGCCGTCGATTTTGCGGTACGGACCGCAGCAGTGAATGAGATGGCGGTCGCGGCCGCCGAGGATCATGTCTATCGCGTGATCGAACTGGTCGGGACCTCTGAGGAGAGCATCGAGGATGCTATTTCCTCCGCTGTCGGCCGCGCCGACAAGACGCTGCGCAATCTGCGCTGGTTCGAGGTCGTGCGCACCAGCGGCCACATCACCAACGGCGCGGTGGCGCACTATCAGGTGACGCTGAAGGTCGGCTTCACCATGGAAGGCGGACACTAGCGCCGTCACATCGGCTTGTAGTTTCGCTCCATATCGACGTCGATCAACAGCGCCTTGCCGCTCTTGAGCGCCTGGGCGATCAGGTCGGTCGTGTCCGCCACGGTCTTGGCCTTCTGCGCCTCGATGCCGAGCGAGCGCGCCAGGCCGACGAAATCGATCGGCGGATCGACCAACTCCATGCCGACGAACTTGTCGGCCTGCTCGGCAAGACCGCGCAGCGCGACCAGCCGCTGCTTGAGGATGCGGTAGCTGGTGTTGTTGAAGATCACCCAGATCACCGGCAGCTTGTAGTGCGCGGCGGTCCACAGCGCCTGCACGGTGTACATGGCGCTGCCGTCGCCGATGAGCGCCACCACGGGCCGGTCGGGCAGCGCGAGCTTGACGCCGATCGCCGCCGGCAGGCCCCAGCCGATGCCGCCGCCGCGCAGCGCAAAGAAGCTTTGCGGGTCGTCACTGTTGATCAGCGAGCGCGCGCCCGGTGCCGAGGACAGCACCTCCTCGATCACGACGGCGTCCTTCGGCAGCATCGAGCCGATGGCTTCGAGCAGCGCGAGCGGCTGCACCGGCGTCTTGCCGGCCATCGCCTTGGCCTTGGCGCGAAAAACCTCGCGTTCGCCGCGGATCGCGTCGGTCGCAGATTTCAGCCGCGCCGTTGCCGCGCCCTTTGCGGCAGCGCTCATGCGCTTGCCCACCTCGGCCGTGATGTCCGGCAGCGTCGCCTTCGGATCGCCCAGGATGCCGACCTGCGCCGGATAGGTTTTGCCGATCTGCCAGGGATCGGTGTCGAGATGGATCAGCGGCATGCCTTTCGGTATCGGCTCGGTCGTCGAAGGCAATGACCAGGTGAACAGGTCGCCGCCGACCGAGAACAACAGATCGTGTTGGTCAAGCACCTGGCGGACGCCGACTTGCGAGCGTGTCATCGAGCCGCGATAGAGCGGATGCGAGGAGGGGAACGACGCCGTGTTCGGTACGAACTCGGTATAGACCGGTGCGCCGAGCGCCTCCGCCAGCGCCGCGAGCTCCTTGTGGGCGCGGCTCTGCGCGACGCAATCGCCCGCGATGATGACGGGACGCTGTGCCTTCGCCAACAGATCGGCGGCGGCACCGACGGCCTCGAGGTCGCCGCGCACCCGCGGCGCTACGCGGGTCGGCTGCATCAGGTCGATGTCGCCGTCGTTCTTCAGGATGTCGCCGGGCAGCGAGAGGAACACTGGCCCGGTCGGCGGCGCCAGCGCGGTTTTGGCGGCGCGATGCACCAGCGTCGGCAGATCGTTGAGCCGCTCGACCTGCGCGCAGAATTTCACGAACGGTTTGGCAAGCGTGGCGAGGTCGGCGGACAGGATCGGCTCCTGGACCAGATACTCGGTGTCCTGCTGGCCGGCCGTCACCATGATGGGCGAGCCCGCCATCTGCGCGTCGTACAGCATGCCCATGGCGTTGCCGAGGCCCGGCGCGACATGGAGGTTGAGCACCGTCAGCTTGCCGGAGGCCTGCGCATAGCCGTCCGCCATCGCCATCAGCGCGGCCTCTTGCAGGCCGAGCACATAGCGAATGTCGTTCTCGACCGCGAAGGCGTCCATCAGCGGCAACTCGGTGGTGCCCGGATTGCCGAACACGATGCCGACGCCCTCCTGCTTGAGCAGATCGAGGAACGCGCGCTTACCGGACATGACGGGCAAGGGAATCTCCAATGGTGCTGAAGGCCGCAGGCGGGAACGTGCCGGGTTAGCTTAGCGCGCGGCCCGGGACGATGCTACGCTTAGCCCGATGCAGAAAATCGACCGCCAAGTTGCCTTCACGGGCACCAAGGATGTAACCGAGCAACTGCGGATCGAGGTGGCGCGGCTCGAAGCCTATCTGGCGCGCGAGGTGAAGGGCTTTGCCGGGCCGTTGACGGTGCGCCAGTTCAAGGGCGGCCAGTCGAATCCGACCTATCTGCTCGAAACGCCTGCGCGCAAATATGTGCTGCGGCGCAAGCCGCCGGGCAAGCTGTTGCCGTCGGCGCACGCGGTCGATCGCGAATTCCGCGCCATTCGTGCGCTGCATGCGCAGGGCTTCCCGACAGCCGAGCCGGTGATCTATTGCGCCGACGAAAGCGTCGCCGGCACCGCGTTCTACGTCATGGGATTCGTAGCCGGCCGGGTGTTCTGGAATCCAGACATGCCGGGCTCCAATCCGGCCGAGCGCACTGCTGTCTATGACGCCATGAATGCAACACTCGCCCAGTTGCACACCTTCGACCCGGTTGCGATCGGCATGGCGGATTTCGGCCGCGGCGAGAATTATGTGGCGCGGCAGGTCGAGCGCTGGTCGAAGCAGTATCGCGCTTCCGAGACGCAGCAGATCGACGAGATGGAGCGGCTGATCGAATGGCTGCCGCGACACATTCCGCCCGCCGGTCCGGTGCGGCTCGTGCACGGCGACTACCGGCTCGACAACGTGATCCTGCACGCCTCCGAGCCGAAGGTGCTGGCGGTGTTGGATTGGGAATTGTCCACGCTTGGCGATCCACTCGCGGATTTCACCTACCACCTGATGCAATGGCACATGCCGCGGGAGGACACCGGCGCTGGCACCGGCTCGCTGGTGGGCTTCGATCTCGCGGCACTCGGCATCCCATCGCTTGCGGCTTACGTCGATCTTTACGCTGCGCGCACCGGCCTCGACCCGCGGCCGCATCTTGCGACCTATCTGGCCTACAATTTCTTCCGCATCGCCGCGATCCTGCAGGGCATCGCGGGCCGCGTTCGTGATGGCACCGCGACCAGCGAGCACGCGCCCGCCAAGGCGCAGATGGTGCGCCCGCTGGCCGAGGTCGCTTGGCGCTTCGCGCGTGAGGCCGGGGCGTGACCAAGACGGTCGCGCTGGCGCTCAGCGGCGGCGGGGCACGCTCGCTCGCGCAAATCCCCTTGCTGGAAACGCTCGACGAGCTTGGCATCAGGCCAGTCGCCATCGCGGGCAGCTCATTCGGCGCCGTGATTGCGGCGGCCTATGCGGCCGGCATGACCGGCAAGGCGATCCGGCGCGCGGCAACGTCACAGGCGCACGACAGCAACGAAATCTGGCGGCGTCTGTTGGGGGCTCGCGCCGCCGGCTTGGCGGCGTGGATCGCCAGTCCGCTCGGTAACCCGCTGCTGCTCGATGCCGAGAAGTTCTGTGCGGGCTTTCTACCGCCCGAAGTGCCGGACGATTTCGCCGCGCTGAAAATTCCGCTCACCGTGATTGCGGCCGATCTCTACGCCCGCAAGGAAGCGGTGCTGACGTCCGGCCCGTTGCGGCTTGCCATCGCCGCCTCGATTGCCATTCCGGGGCTGATCCGGCCGGTCGAGCTTGGCGGCCGCGTGCTGGTCGATGGCGCGGCGGTCAATCCGCTGCCGTTCGATCATTTGCGCGGCAAGGCCGACATCGTGATCGCGGTCGATGTTTCGGTCGGCATGGGCGAGCCGGCCGGAGTGCCCGATCCCTGGGAGGCGCTGGCCGCCACCGTGCAGATGATGGGCCACGGCATTGTTGCGCAAAAGCTGCGCGATGCGCCGCCCGACCTGATGATCCGGCCGAACACCGGCACCTTCGGTTTGTTCGATTTCATGCGCGTGAGCGCCATCTTGCGCGCCGCCGCACCCGCGAAGGACGAACTGAAGGAACGGCTCGCCGCGCTAATGGCGTAGTGCCGGTGGTCAATCCACCAGCTCGGTGAGACCGGGCATGACAAGACGCTCGATGGTGAGCGCAGGGCCGACATTCCCGTTGCGCCTCTCCACATCGATCAGGTTGCGCAATTTTGCGCGCGAGACTTGGCTGCTTGGCTCAAAATACGCAATCCGGCGCAGATAGTCGTAGCTCGCCTCCGCGTCCGCCTTGCTGGAATGGGCGTGTTTGACCAGCAGCTCGATCGCCTCGCTGCGGTTCGCCAGATTGGTCAGCCAGGCGATGCTCTTGTCGGTCGCTGCCAGAATCCGCTTCGCGACCGGCATATTGGCGGCGGCCCACCGCCGGTGCATTGCCATGCCGGTGAAGGGAAGGTCCTTCACGTAGTCGGCGGTTGAGCCCAGCGTGGGAAAGCCTGCTGCCGCCGCCTGGAAATTGAGCGGCGGCAGCACGATGGCCGCATCGGCGACGCCGGCCCGCAGCGCCGCATAGCGCGCCGCGGCCACGCCCGCAGCGATGGTCTCGTAGTCACCTTTGTTGAGGCCGTTCGCCGCCATCATCCGTTCGAAATAGACCGCGTTGATGTCGCTCGGCTGGCCGGTCGAGATCGTTTTGCCTCTGAGATCGGCGATCGACTTGAGGCTCGGCTTGCCGATCAGCGCGTACGGCGCGACGTTGCCGACGACGCGGACGAGCGCCAGCGGTGCGCCCTTGTCGATGGCGTGCATCGGATTGGTGATGCCGACGCTGAGCGCCACATCGAGCGAGCCGGCGGTGAGCTGCTGGACGACGGCCGGGCCGCTTTGCGCGAAGTTGAGCTCGAGGTCGATCCCTTCGGCGGCGAAGAATCCCTTGTGCACGGCGACGTAAATCGACCACAGCGGCGCTTGGCCGCCGAGCGAGCCGGCGATCACCTTGTCGGCCGCTCGCGCCGTGGGCGCGAGGATGGCGGCGCAGCACAGCCCAGCCAGCACGGCGCGAGCGGACCATCCTGCTGCGCGTGTGAAGGGTTGGGCCATGTCGCTCACGCGCCGGTGTTGGGGTCGTGGTAGAGCTCGCCGACGATCGCGGTCATGCCGGGTTTGGCCGAAGCGAGGTGGTAGCGGCCGTCGCGGTCGCGGCCAAGCTTGCCGCCCTGGCGCAGCTCATCCAACGCACAGGCAATCTCGCGGCCATCGTCGCTGCCTAATCCCTCGACGAGATCGGCATAGAACATCGGCGCCGACGACAGCGCCTGTTCGATGGTTTGGAAGCGGGCGGGTCCTTTAAAGACCTTGGCCGCACTGCGGGTCAGCGGAATTTCGCCGTCGCGGCCGAGCGGCTTGGTGCAGTCGAAACCGGTCTTGGCGCCGGTGCGGCGGCCTTGCAGCGACGGGTCCATGGTCATGCCGGGAATGCCGGTCAGCACCACCAAGTCCTGGTCGGCCTGGAAGCGCGTGCCCATCGCCCATTCGACCTGCTTGTCGTTGCGGATGTCGATGTCCTCGTCGAACACGTAGACGTGCTTGATGCGCGAGATGCCGCCGAACAGCGCGGCGATGGCGAACTTGGCCTCGCCAACGCTGCGCTGGCGGAGTGACACGCGCAGCGTGTTCGAGCCGCCCGAGGTGTGCCGCATGTAGGCCGCGACCGGATCGCGCCCCGATGCCTTGAGCAGACGCATCGCCTCCGCTTCGACCCGGATGGCGGTGATGTTCTGACTGTCGGTCTGATCGAGCACGAAGGCAGAGCCATGCTGGAGTGTGTGGTGCAGCACGTCCTTGCGCATGGTGATGGCGGTGCAGTGAAACACCGGGTCCATGTGGATCGCGCCGTAATAGCCCATGTACTCGCCGAACGGGCCTTCCGGCTCGACGTAGCCGCGCTCGTCGAGATAGCCCTCGAGGATCATCTCGGCGTCGGCGGGGACGAGGATGTCATTGGTCAGGCTTTTGACCACGGCCGCTGTCTCGCCACGCATGGTGGCGACCAGCGACAGCTCGTCGCCGGGCGCACGCATGGTGGCGGCGACGAAGTCGAGCGGGTGGCTGCCGCAGGTGAAGGTGACAGGAAGCTTTTCGCCGCGCGCCACGCAGGCGGTGTAGATGCGCTTCAAGTCGGACGGCGCGGTGACGTTGGTGCCGGTCTCGTAGCGATTGCGCAGGCTGAGCCGCCGGCAGCCGACGTTGCGCCGGCCGGTCGCCGGGTCGATGACATAGTCGATCGCCGAGCTGAGATAGCAACTGCCGTCGAAGGCGTGGTGCGGATAGAACGGCAGCTTGGTCAGATCAACGTCCTTGCCGGTGATTTTGACGGCGTGCACTGGCGCGTCACCGGAGGGAATCTCCACCACCTTCTGTGGGTTGGCGAGGCGCTTGAAATAATCGTCGTAGATTTTCTCTTCGGTGCTGTCGAAGGCCGCGATCAGGCGTTTACGGCTGCCGGAGGTCTTGGCGACCAGCTCCGCCTTGTCGGGTCCGGCGCTCTTGAACAACACTGCCTTCTCGGTCCGCTCGATGATCGAGGCGACCGCGGTCAGCGGCACCGGCTCGTCGTGAACCTCGACCTCGCCCATGTCGATCAGCCGGTCCACGAAGCGGCGCAGCCGGTACTTGTCGAGGTCGATCTTGGGTGTTGTATTCATCGTGATCCTCGGCGGCATGTCATGCCGGGCCTCATCATCACCGATGGGTCACAGATGAATCAAGAATGCTTGGCGCTCGAAGGAGGGTAAGAGGCCGTCAGCCCCGCCCGCGCTTGGCGCACGTCGGGATCACCTGGTGCTCGATCCAGTTGCGGATTTCGGTCACCCGTACGGATTTTTTCAGCACCGCCTCGTCGATGCCGTGCTGCCAGGCCAGCGACTTGTTGTGTGGATCGCCGTGCAGCAGTTCGAGATCGTGCGCGTAGTGCAAAAGCTCGCGCTCGGTGGAGAAGAAACCGTCATCGACCATCCGCTTGCCGTAGCGCCGCACTGTCGCGGCCATGTCGTGAAGCGAATATTCCGGATGGTACTGCACGCCCCAGGCGGTCGTGCCGTTGACGCGGATTTGGGCGGCCTGCACCTCGGACACGGCGTTGGAGGCGAGCACCTCCATTCCGGGCGCCAGCGTCTCGACCTCATCGAGATGCACCGTGACGGCGTCGAATGTGTCGGCCTTGCTCCCATACATCGGATGGACGCGGCCGGCCGGCGTAAGCCCGATGCGGCGGCCGAAGCCGATCTCGCGGCCGTTCGGATTCTGGTGGACGCGGCCGCCGGCGGCGGTGGTCAGGACCTGCAAGCCCCAGCAACTGCCGAACGCAGGGGTGCCGGACGCAAAAATCGTTCGCGCCATTTCGACCTGGCGCGTCACCGCGGGAATCTCGTCATAGACGTGGAGGCCGGAGCCCGTGATGGCGATGCCGTCGTAGCCTTCGAGCCCCATGCGATCCGGCAGGTTCACGCCGGCGTCGGCCGGATAGCAGATATCGACGATCGCATCGGGCATCAGTTCGCGCAGCAGCTTGGCATAGCCGTCGCTCGGCGGCGCGCCGCCCGAGGCCTTGTAGAGGGCCCGGCCTTCGGCGGTATTGCCTTCCATCACAATCAAACGAGGCAGTGGCATCGCGTCTTCCGGCGGGTTCCGAATCCCGGCAACCCGCTCTCATTCATATGGGGATTGTGCAAGAAATGAGAAGCGGTTGGAGTATTAACGCGCGAGATCGTTATACTAACGTGAATGTGACAGGCCGGGGTGTGACAAGCCTTGGCGGCACAAGATTTTGAGGGGCAGCGCGGATGTGGAACCTGCGGCGCGCCAATCCAGGCTCGATCGGAACTCTCGCAACCGTAATTGGCACGGCGGTCCTGTTGGCGCTGGCAAGCGTTGCCTCGGTTCGGGCGCAAACGCCTTCGATCGAAGATCTCGTCTCGTCGGTTGTCCGACTCAAAACCTTCATCAATCCCGACGGCAGCTCGGTTTCCAATCTCGGCCGCGAGCGCGACGGCAGCGCCATCATCATCGACGAGAGCGGCCTGCTGCTGACCATCGGCTATTTGATGGTCGAGGCGCATGCCGCCGAGGTTGTGACCAGTACGGGCCGCACGGTTCCGGCATCGGTCGTCGGCTACGACAACGAGACTGGCTTCGGTCTGCTCCGCACCCTTGAGCCGCTCAAGATCAAGCCGCTGCCGCTCGGCAAGTCGGCCGCCGTCAAGGAAGGCGATCCGGTGCTGGTGGCGAGCTTCGGCGGCGTCGCCATGCTGGCGCCGGTGCATGTCGTCAGCCGCCGCCTGTTCGCCGGTAGCTGGGAATATATGGTCGATAACGCGATCTTCACCGCGCCGCCGCATCCGGCCTGGAGCGGTGCGGCGCTGATCAGCCGCGAGGGCAAGCTCGTCGGCGTCGGCTCGCTGGTGGTCGGCGACGCCGCCGGAAGCAAGGAGAGCAAGCCCGGCAACATGTTCGTGCCGATCGACTTGCTGCTGCCGATCCTCGGCGATCTGCTGGCTGACGGGAAGGTGTCGAGTACGCCGAAGCCTTGGCTCGGCGTCAACGCCAACGAGGTCGCCGGCCGGCTGTTCGTCAGCCGGGTTACGCCGCAGAGCCCGGCCGAGAAGGCAGGCCTCAAGCGCGGCGATGTGGTGGTCGGCATCGCGGGCGAGAAAACCGCGACGCTGCCGGAGTTCTACCGCAAGCTCTGGTCGAGCGGCGCGGCCGGTGTCAGCATCCCGCTCGACGTCATGCAGGGCGGCGAGGTGCGGCGCGTCGATATTCCGTCGGCCAACCGCCTCGATTATCTCAAGCTGAAATCGACGTTCTAGGGCGTAACCATGAACAGGCTGCGTGTTCTCTGCGTCATCCTAGCCATAGCCGCGATGACGGCCGGACCGAATGAGGCTTCGGCGCAGGATTATCCCACGAAGCCGATCCGACTGATCATCCCGACCGCGGCCGGCGGATTGATGGACGTTGCCGCGCGTGTGGCGGTCGATTACCTGAGCAAGGCACTCGGCCAGCGGCTGGTGGTCGAAAACCGCCCCGGCTCGGGCGGCAACCTCGGCACCGACGCCGTCGTGAAGGCCGAGCCCGATGGCTACACGCTCGGTCTCATCCAACTCGGCAACATTGCGATCAATCCGCACGTCTATACCGACATGCCGTTCGATGCGCTGAACGATCTCGTGCCGGTCGCGCCGATCACCAGCTCGGCCATTCTGGTGGTGCAAAGCGCCAAGATCCCGACCAACGATCTGCGCGAGTTCATCGCGCTCGCCAAGCGTGAGCCCGGCAAGCTCGCCTACGGCTCGGCGGGGCCGGGCACGGCGCCGCATCTTGCCGGTGAGATGTTCAAGGTCGCGGCCGGCATCGATATCCTGCACGTGCCTTATCGGGGCGCTGGGCCGGCCGTGAACGACATGGTCGGCGGGCATGTCCAGCTGACCTTTGTCGGCTGGGGTGCGGTGCGCGGTCCGGTCGAGGCCGGAGCCGCCAAGGTGCTGGCGGTGGCGCAGACACAGCGGCTGAAAGCGGCGCCGCAGTTCCCGACTTCTGCGGAGGCCGGCCTGCCGGGCTACGAATTTGTCACCTGGTTCGGGGTGGTCGCACCGAAAGGCACACCCGCGCCGGTGATCGCGACGCTGGTCAAGCACATCCATGCCATGCAGGCCGACCCGGAAGTTCAGCGCATCCTGGCGCAGGGCGGCCTGGAGCCGCTGGTGGAAACGCCCATCGAGTTCGGCGCCCGCATGCGCCGCGACTACGAGCGCTTCCGTGACATCGTGAAGGCGGCGAATCTGAAGCCGCAATGATGCGGCCGCCGATTGCCGCGGGCTGACCATCGTGACCAGCCGCAAAAGAATTCTCATTGTCGGCGGTGGCATCGCCGGGCTGACCCTCGCGGTCGCGCTCAGGCGTCGCGACGTCGCGGTCGACGTGATCGAGATCGCGCCGCGATGGGACATCCTCGGGGTCGGCATCAGCCTCACCGGACCGACGTTGCGCGCGCTCAAGTCGGTCGGCCTGATCGACCGGTGTGTGGAGGCGGCCTTCGGCTTCGACCGCATCGTCTTCGCCGATGCAGGAGGCCGGCAGGTCGGCACGCTCAATATGCCGCGACTCTGCGGCCCCGATTATCCGGCGACGGTCGCCATCGGCCGGCCGGCGCTGCATGAGGTTCTGATTCAAACCGCGACTGAGCTCGGCGCATCGATCAGGCTGGGCACGACCGTCAATTCTCTGCGCCAGAACGCCGATGGCGTCGAGGCGGAGCTCTCCGACGGAGTGCGGGAGTCCCATGATTTCGTGGTCGGTTGCGACGGCATTCACTCGGCGGTTCGCGAGTTGGCATTCGACCAAGTGCCCGAAGCCGCCTTCACCGGGCTGGCGGTGTGGCGCGCGACCATGCCGCGGCCCAAAGAGATCGACTGCATGCGGATGTTCTACGGCCCGAAAACCAAGGCCGGCGTCAATCCACTTTCGCGCGACGAGATGTTCCTGTTCCTGGTGCAGCCAATCCGCGACGACCGTCGGCCGCTGCCGGACGCGATGCACACGGTGCTGCGCGAACAGCTCGCCGACTTCGGCGGCGACGTGATGGACTACGTACGTGAGCACGTCACCGACCCGCGCAAAGTCGATTACCGGCCGATGAATTCGTTTCTGCTGCCGCCGCCATGGCATCGCGGCCGGATCGTTGTGATCGGCGACGCGGCGCACACCACCACGCCGCATCTCGCCACCGGCGCCGGCATTGCCATCGAGGATGCGGTGGTGCTGGCGGAACTGCTCGCCACCGATCTGCCGGCGTCCGAGCTGCTCGACCGCTTCATGGCACGGCGGTTCGAGCGCTGCCGCTTGGTGGTCGAGACCGCGGTCAAGCTCGGCCAGATGGAGAAGGACACCAGAATTCCCGTTCAGGCGCACTTCGACTTGATGACGGCGACGTTCCGCAAGCTCGCCGAGCCGATTTGACCTTCTAGTTCGCCGGAGCCTCGATCTTGTTGTCGCGCACCACCTGGCCCCAATGCGCGATCTGGGTCTTGAGATATGCCGCCGCGCCCTCCGGCGTGCGTTGCGCGGCCGGATAGGGCGCCATCCCGCTGGTGGCCCAGGCTTTCAGAATTTCCGGGTCCGCCATCGCTTCCTGAAGCGCGCCGTTGAGTGCATCGACGATCGGCCGCGGCGTGCCGGCCGGCGCCAGCATGATGTGCCAGAACGAAATGTCGAGCTTCGGTCCGTAGGTCGCGGCGAAGCTCGGCACGCCGGGGAATTGAGCCGACGTTTCTTTCGAGGTGATGCCGAACACTTTCACTGCCCCCGACGCGAATTGCCCGACCACTTGCTGCGGCGTCGCGAAGAACAGATCGATGTGGCCGCCGAGCGTGTCCTGTAGCATCGGCGCGGCCCCGCGATACGGGATGTGGGTAACATCAACGCCGAGTGCTTGCGCCAACAGGAACGTGGCGAGATGGCCAGTCGAGCCGGTGCCGGGATGACCCATGCGCGCCGGTGTCGTTTTCATCCAGGCGGCGAGCTCCTGTAGCGTGTTGGCGGCAAGCGTCTTGCGCCCGACCAGCACCAGCGGGTTCGAGTTGATCATGCCGATCGGCTGGAAATCTTTCTCGGTGTCGAACGGCAGCGACGGGTAGAGCGACACGTTGGCGGCGATTTGCAGGTTATGAATGAAGATCGTGGTGCCGTCCGGCGCCGCGCGCGTGACGCGCTGGCCCGCGATGTTGGTGCCGCCGCCGCTAACGTTCTCGACGATGAAATTGTGCCCGAACTTGGCGGAGAGCTTCGGCGCGATCTGGCGGGCGACCTGATCGGTCGGCCCACCGGCCGGATAGGGCACGATGATGGTGACGGGCCGTGACGGATAGGTTTGCGCGTGAGCGGGCGCAACGCCGATCGTCGCAAGCAGGCTGAACGCGAGAGCGACAACGTGCGATTTCATGGCGGCGCTCAATCGAAGCTGATCTTCGCCGCGCGCAACACCGGCGCCCAGA
The DNA here is from genome assembly GCA_945893145.1 of Rhodoplanes serenus. GTDB lineage: Bacteria > Pseudomonadota > Alphaproteobacteria > Rhizobiales > Xanthobacteraceae > Z2-YC6860. The sequence goes on from CAMDDZ010000024.1 coordinate 53,858, forward strand.
TGTCCTCGCTCTGCTTGATCATCGTGCGCATTTCGTCCGGCGAGCTGCCGAGCGGCTGCGCTTCGAGCTTCAGGATGCGCGCCTGCATGTCGGGCTCCTTGAAGCCTTTGTTGATGGCGTCGGCAATTTTCTGGGTGATTTCCTTGGGCGTGCCGGGCGGTGCCGAGACCGCCATCCAGGTCACCGAGGTCACGCCAGGCAGCGTTTCGGCGACTGTCGGCACGTTGGGATAGTCCTTCAACCGCTTGTCGCTTGCGACCGCCAGGAACTTGATCTTGCCGGCGTCGATGTTGCCCTTGTTGGCGAGCAGATAGTCCGGGACCATCTCGATAGTGCCGCCGAGCAGATCATTAATCGCCGGCGCGCTGCCCCGATAGAACACCGTCGCCATCTTGAAGTTGCCCTTCATCATCAGCAGCTCGCCGAGCAGGTGCCCGGTGTTGGCGATGCCCTGGTTGCCGTAATTGACCTTGCCGGGATTGTCCTGCGCGTACTTGATGAACTCCGGCAGCGTGTTGGCGGCAAGCGACGCACGCGTCAAGATCACCAGCGGATAGGTCGCCAGCACGCTGATCGGCTCGAGCGTGCGCGGATCGAACGCCGCCTTGGTGAAGGCGAGATGCGTGATGCTGTAATTGAGCTGCGTGCCGCACAGCAGCGTGTAGCCGTCGGGTGCGGCTCGCATCACCTGCTCCATGCCGATGCGTCCGCCCGCGCCGCCGGGGCGGTTCTCGATCACCACCTGTTGGCCGAGGATCGCGCTCGCCTTCTCACCGGCGAAGCGGCACAGCAGATCGGCGGTGCCGCCGGCCGGATAGGGCACCACCAAGGTGATCTGCTTGTTCGGGAAGGGGGCCTGCGCAAGCGCTCCGCCGGCGCCGAAAACCGCGAGCGCGATGGCGAGTGACAGTTTTCTCATTGTTTTCTCCCGGACCGTTTGTTGCTGTTGGCGCGACGATAGCACACAGCCATTCGGTGTGGTGTCGGTGCGCTGCGGCTTGGCGACGCTACAGATTGGTGACGCTACGGTGCTTTATAGACCATGGCCTGTTTGGTCTTCTCCACGAAAGCCGCGGGCGTGGCGAAGACCTTGGCGCCAAGCGCCTGCAATTCCTCGCCAGAAATCGGGTCGATGGCAAGGCCGATGCGCGCCGCGTCCGCCAGCAGATCCTTGTCGCGCATCGCATCCATGAAAGCCTTGCGCAGCGCTGCGACGCGTTCCGCCGGAACGCCTGGCGCCATCATGTAGGGGCGGCCGAATGTCTCCGAAGAATAGACCAGCTCCATGATCTGCCGCGCCTCCGGCGACTTGGCGAAATCGACCGCGACCGGCGCACCGAGCTTGAAGATGTCGGGATGGCCCTTGTCATGCTCCTGCACGATCACGCGCACGAAGCCGGACTTGATCCAGGTCGGCTGTTGTGCGTTGAGGCTCGACCAGGAAAATCCGCACAGGCCCTGCACTTCGTTCTTCTCGATCGCCAGCGTGATCTCGCGCGTGCCCGGATAGCCGCCGACCTGGCGGATTTTTGCGCCCGTGAGGTTGCCGAGCATGGCCGGATAGTCGCGCGTCGAGGTGCCGGGCTGGCTCGCGCCGATCAAAAATTCCTGTGTGAATGTATCCTTGAAAGTCTTCACCGGCGCGTCGCTGCGCGCGATGCAGACGTAATGGTCGGTGGTTGCCGAGCCGAGGTGGACGAACTTGGTGGCGTCGTGCCGCAGCCGCCGCTGATCGCCCAACAGCGCATCGAACAGGGCGTCGAGCACTGCGCTGTTTTGCAACGCGGCGATCACAGTGCCGTCCTTCGGCGCGACGTTGAACATGTGAGCTGCCGCGGCATTGCTCGCAGCCCCCGGCATGTTGCTCACAAACATGGAGGGATGGCCGGGAATGTATTTCGGCATGTGGCGCGCCATCAGCCGCGCGTAGATATCGTAGCCGCCGCCCGCCGATGAGCCGACAATGACAGTGATCTGCCGGCCTTTGTAGAATTGCTCGATGGCGTCCTGTGCCGGGGAGGGCGCGGCGCCGAGCGTGAGAAGTGCGGCTGTCAGAAGAATTTTTCTCACGATGGCCTCCGGTCCGCTGCTTCCGTGCTCAAAACGATAGCACAAGGCTGGCGTGCGGGAGCCGGCTCGGCCGGGGAGGATTTGGCGCGCCCCGCGATCCTGCTATGCTTGCAGGATGGGGGCGCGATTGTAGCGCGCAGGGGCCGTGTCGCTGAACTGGTTCAGAGCCTTGACGCTTGCCGCTGTGGTCGCGCTGGCGGCCCCGATGGCATTGTTCGCGGCTGCTCCGACCAATCCGCCGAAGCCACAAGGTTTCGTCTCGCTCGCGGGCCAGCTTCTGGTTGCTTCGCCGTCCATGAGCGATCCGCGCTTTGCGCACACCGTCGTGCTGATCGTGCGGCACGACCGCGACGGCGCATTCGGCATCGTGATCAACCGCCCGGCAGCCGAGCGGCCGCTCGCGCTGGTGCTCGAAGCGATCGGCGAAAAGCACATGGCCGTGTCAGGCAACGTGCGCATTTTCATTGGCGGCCCGGTGCAGCCCGAGCTCGCCTTTGTCATTCACAGCCCGGAATACCACGAGGTCGGCACCATCGAGATCAATGGGCGTCTGGCTGTGACAGCAAGCCGTGAGGTGTTCCGCGCGCTCGCGGGGGCGGGCGCGACCGGGCCGCAGAAAAGCCTAATCGCCTTTGGCTACGCGGGCTGGTCGGCTGGCCAACTCGAGGCCGAGCTGGCGCTCAACGGATGGTACACAGCGCCGGCCGACATCGGCATGGTGTTCGACGAGGATCGCGAGCGGCTGTGGGAGCGCGCCACGGAACGGCGGACCCGCGACTTGTGACGTCCTGTAGCGGCTAGAAGGCTTGCAACGGTTATGAACGCCGGCGCGCTTTCTTCGCCGGCTTGCGGCTCGATTTCTTCGGCGCCTTGCGGGTCGCCGCCGCGGCGCGGCCGGCCGATCTGGCTGCCTTCTTGACCGCCTTCGTGGTCACCTTCTTGGCCTTCACCTTGCCCGACGTGAGCGTCCAGCCCTTCCAGTTGATGTCGAAGATGATGCCGTTCGGATCCTTGAACTTGCGCTCGAAGTCGTCGTCGTCCGGATCGCCGAGGTCGAAAAAGAATTTGCCGCCCGCCGCCTCGATCTGCTTCTGCTGATTTTCCAGGTCGTCGCACTGAAAGCCGAAGTGATGGATGCCGACGAACTTGCTCGGATCGACGTCTGAGCCGACTTTGCTCTTGTATTGCAGCAGTGCGAGGTTGACCTCGCCGTCGCTCATATAGACGCGGAACGCCGTCGGCCCCTCCGACTTGGGTGAGCGCTTGAGCCCGAACGCCTTCTCGTAGAAGTCGGCGGTCTTATCGATGTCCTTCACCGCAAGCGCGATGTGCCGGATGCGTGCCATGGCGCGATACTCCTTCGTCGGGCAATCTGGCATCGACATTACCACCTCCTTGAGCCGCCGTGACAAGGCGCGCATCCTGTGCAGGCTGGAATGGGGGAGGCGGCACAGCCGGTTTTCATGGCCGACTACGATCTCGCTATCGTCGGGGGTGGTATCAACGGCGCGGGCATCGCGCGTGACGCCGCGGGCCGCGGCCTGCGCGTGCTGCTGGTCGAACAGCATGACCTCGCTTCGGGCACGTCTTCGGCTTCGACCAAGTTGATCCACGGCGGCCTGCGCTATCTCGAGCACCGTGCGTTTCGCCTCGTGCGCGAGGCGCTGGCCGAGCGCGAGGTGCTGCTCGGCATCGCGCCGCACATCATCCGGCCGTTGCGCTTCGTGCTGCCGGCCTATCCCGGCCCGCGCTCCGCCCTGCTGCTGCGATTTGGCCTGTTCCTCTATGACCGGCTTGGCGGCCGCAAGCTGCTGCCGGCCACGCGAACGCTCAATCTCCGGAAAGATCCGGCCGGCGCGCCGCTACAGCCCCGCTATCGCTACGGCTTCGAATATTCCGACGCGCAGGTCGATGACTCGCGCCTGGTGGTGCTGAACGCGGTCGATGCCGCCGCGCGGGGTGCCGTGATCCGCACGCGCACGCGGCTCACCGGCGCCGAACGCGGGCCGGAGTGGCGGCTTCGGCTCGACGCCAGCGGTGCTCGTGAGACCGCGACCGCGCGCATGCTGATCAATGCGGCCGGTCCGTGGGCCGGTGTCGTGCTGCAAAAAATCCTCAGTGTTCCGGGCCGCCCGCCGCTTCGCCTCGTCAAAGGCAGCCATATCGTGGTGCGCAAGCTATTCGATCACGGCCGCGGCTACATCTTCCAGAATCCCGACCATCGCATCGTGTTCGCGCTGCCGTTCGGCGATGATCACACGCTGATCGGCACCACCGACGAGGACTTCAAAGGCAACCTCGATGTGGTGACGCCGGAACCGGACGAGATCGACTACCTCTGCGGCAGCGTGAACCGATACTTCCGCACCCGCGTCGCGCCCGAGCAGGTGGTCTGGTCGTTCGCCGGCGTGCGCTCGCTCTACGACGACGGCGCCGGCCGGCCGGAGGACGTCACGCGCGACTATCATTTGGTCATCGACGAGGCTTCCGGCCGAGCGCCGCTGCTGACAATCTATGGTGGCAAAATCACCACCTACCGGCGTCTGGCAGAGGCCGCGCTCGAAAGCCTGTCGCACATTGTTCCAATGCGGCCGGCCTGGACCGCCCACGCACCGTTGCCAGGGGGCAACATCCCCTGGGATTCAATCGAGTCCTGCGTGGACGAAGCATGCGGCACGTGGCCGTTCCTCAACAGGGCTGAGGCGCACCGGCTGGTGCGCGCTTATGGCACGCGGCTTCCCCGCATTCTTGGTGTGTCAAAAAGCCGGGACGAACTCGCGCCCTGGTTCGGCCCGCTGAGCGCGGCCGAGGTCCGCTATCTTATGTCGCAGGAATGGACCCGCAGCCCCGAAGACCTGCTGTGGCGGCGGAGCAAACTTGGGCTCGTGTTGAGCGTGCCGGAACGCGATGCGTTAGCGGCTTTTATGACGGCGCAGCGCACCTGAACGGATGTTAACCGAGTTTGTTTGCATCGTTTGCATTGGCCGTTGCGCCGCGTTGGACATTCCATTGCCAACCGATGCCTGATCGGGCAGATTAATGGCGGGGACGGGGGCGGTCAGTGCTGAATTTTCGGCCAATCGTGGCGGTGACCTGCCTCTCGTTTGAGGCGAGGATGGCGGCTGGCCCCGGCATCAAGGTTCTGTGCGGCAGCGCGCAGGGCTACGTCGATCAGCTCGAAGCCATCATCGCTCAAGGCGGCAACGGCATCATCAGCATTGGCATCGCGGGCGGACTCGCGCCGGGCTTGGCGCCGGGCGATTGGGTCATCGCCTCTGGCGTGGTGGCCGATGGCGTCCGCTATCCGACTGACAGCCGCTGGTCGCGCAGCCTGCTGCGTGCGCTTCCGGCCGCGTCTTACGCCGAAATTTCCGGCGTCAATGCACCGGTGGTCTCCAGCGAAGACAAGCGCGCCATGTACGAGAGCACGCGCACCGTCGCGGTCGATATGGAATCGCACATCGCCGCGAAAGTTGCGGCGACACACGGCGTTCCATTTGCGGCTTGCCGCGTGATCATCGATCCGGCCGAGCGCACCCTGCCGCCAGCCGCCCTCGTTGGCATGCGTGCTGACGGCACGCCCGACGCGTGGGCAGTGCTGCGCTCGCTGCTGCGCCAGCCCGGACAATTGCCGGCGCTGTTGCGCGTCGTCGCCGATACGCGCGCGGCTCGCAATGCACTGTTCCGTGGCCGCAGGCAATTGGGCGACGATCTCAGCTTCCCGGGTCTGGAAGAAGTTCAGGCGCAGTTTTCCTGAACCGCGTTTGCCGCATCCGGCGATCGCGCGTTCGCTTTTATTTCTGAAATGAAAACTTGCGAGAGCTGCGGCGGCTTCGCGCGCCGCTATTCGCCGAGTTCGAGCGCCCAGTAGCGCCGGCCATTCGGCGCGACCGCCGAGGCGAGCCCGTAAGCCGTGACTTCGGTGCGCAGCATATTGGCGCGGTGACCGGACGAGTTGATCCACATCTTGGTCACGCACGGCACGTCCGAGCACCCATAGGCAACATTCTCGGCCCGCGCGCCGGCAGGACCGCGCCGTTCCATAAAGCCGTCATGATCGAGCGAGTTGCGCCGTGCCATGTCGGCGGCGTGCGCGGCCGCGAGCCGGGTGAGGTTCGGGTCCGAGCGCAGCGGCTTCAGTCCGTGGGTGGCGCGGAATTCGTTGACGCTGGCGGCGGTTTCGGCCTTGCTGCTGATGCTGATCGAGCCGACGCTCGGCAGATACGAGCAGGCTGGCAGCGCCAATAGAAGCGCGAGCGAGGCCAAGGTACGCAGATACATGACAATAAATCCCCCGACAGCAAGGAAATCGCACGGGCGGCGCGAATTGGCAAGACCGCATATTCCCCGGCCCGAGACTGCACATGCCCCTTTAAAAGCACCTGCCCCTTTAACAGAGCGCTAAAAGCCGCCAGCATCCGCCTATGGCCCACCTTCTTGCCATCGACCAGGGCACCACCTCGACGCGCGCCATCGTGTTCGATGCAGCGCTTGCCCCGGTCGCAAGCGCGCAGCAGGAACTGCGGCAGATTTTTCCAGCGCCCGGCTGGGTCGAGCACGATCCGGAGGAAATCTGGCGGGCCGTCGTCGCGACATCGCGGGACGCGATCGGGAAGGCCGGCCTTGCTGCGCGTGACATCGCCGGTATCGGCATCACCAACCAGCGCGAGACCACGATTGTCTGGGACCGCGCCACTGGCAAGCCGATCCACAACGCCATTGTCTGGCAGGACCGCCGCACCGCGGACGTCTGTGCGGAGCTTCGCCGTGCCGGTCACGAGGAGCCGGTGGCGAGCAAGACCGGCCTCGTGCTCGATCCGTATTTCTCGGCCACCAAGATTGCCTGGCTGCTCGACAACGTTTCTGGCGCCCGCGCGGCGGCGCAAGCCGGACGGCTCGCCTTCGGCACAATCGATTCGTTCCTGCTCTGGCGGCTGACTGGCGGCGCCGTCCACGCCACCGACGCGACCAACGCGGCGCGCACCATGCTGATGGACATCCATCGCGGCGCATGGGACGCCGCGTTGCTCGATACGTTTCGGATCCCGGCCGGTATGCTGCCCGACATCCGCGATACTGCGGGTGAATTCGGCACGACACTATCGGAGCTGTTCGGCGCGCCGATCCGCATTCTCGGCGTCGCAGGCGATCAGCAGGCGGCGACCGTGGGGCAGGGCTGCTTCATCCCCGGCATGATGAAATCGACCTACGGCACCGGCTGTTTCGCGCTGCTCAACACCGGCGATAAGCCGGTGCGCTCGCGCCACAAACTCCTGACCACGATCGCGTATCAGCTTGCGGGCAAACGCACCTATGCGCTCGAAGGCGCGATCTTCATCGCCGGTGCCGCGGTGCAATGGCTGCGCGACGGTTTGAAGATCATCGCGCGCGCGGCCGACGTGAATGCACTGGCGCTGCAGGCCGACCCCGCCGAGCAGGTCTATCTGGTGCCGGCCTTCACCGGCCTTGGCGCACCCTATTGGGATGCGGAGGCGCGCGGTGCTCTGTTCGGGCTCACGCGAAACTCGGGCGCTGCCGAGATTGCGCAAGCGGCACTGGAATCGGTCGGCTACCAGACCCGCGATTTGCTCGAAGCGATGCGCGCGGACTGGCCCGGCGCGGCCGACACTGTGTTGCGGGTCGATGGCGGCATGACGGCAAGCGACGTCACGATGCAATTCGTTGCCGATATTCTGGCCGCGCCCGTCGATCGGCCGGCCGTGATGGAAACGACCGCGCTCGGCGCCGCCTACCTTGCAGGCTTTGCCGCCGGGGTTTGTCCCGACCCATCCGGCTTTGCGGCAACCTGGAAGCTTGACCGGCGTTACCAGCCGAAAATGGATGCGGCGCAGCGCGAAAAGAAATGGTCCGGCTGGAAAGACGCCGTTCGCCGCACGCGAAGCGCGTCCGGGGCCTAACGTGATGAACGAATCCTTGCCGCAACACCCGCAATTTACGCAGCCAACTTCACGCCATCACCATTCAAAAATGCTCTGATCACGGCGGGGAAGTGTAGCCAGTGCGCGGGGCGCTGGCCTACCCGTTGGCTCACGTCATGCGGACGGCGGTACCGAAGCGCCTGGAAGATCGGATCGCAGCACTCAAGGTGCTGGTGGTCGATGACGATCAATACATGCGCAAGGTCGTGCGCACGATGCTCGCCGCCATCGGCGTCAAGCACATGTTCGAGGCCGTCGATGGCACCAGCGGACTCGAGTCGGTTCGCGCGAACGCGCCGGATATCATCATCGTCGACTGGGAAATGCCGGTGATCGATGGCAGGCAGTTCGCGTGCCTGGTGCGCTGGCCAGGGGCGGTCCCGGCGTCCGATGTGCCGATCATCATGCTGACCGGTCATGGCGACCGCTGGCGCGTGGTCGAGGCGGCGCGCGCCGGGGTGCATGAATATCTGCTCAAGCCGGTGTCCACCAAGGCGCTGCTGGAGCGAATCGTGTCGATCCTCGACAATCCGCGGCCAACCGTGCAGGCCAACGGCTACTACGGTCCCGCCCCGCGCAAGCCCGTTCCCATTTCGAGGCCGGACGGCACCGACGATTTTGGCGACGTGGTGCTGCTCGTCTGACGGCTTTCCACCGAACCCGTTGAGCCGCGCGTCCTGCAGGGCTAGACCATCACCGGTCTGGCCTTTTTGTTTGCGGGTGGGGATGGCGGCGGACGAGACAGGCGACGAGGCGGCCGGCGGCACCGCGACCAGCGGCCCGCGGGCGGGCTTTGCTCCGTGGAGCAATCCGAATGCCCGACCGTTGCTACGTCTCGAAGGCATTGGCAAAAAATTCGGCGACATCGCCGCGGTCGAGCAGCTCAGCCTCGACATCCACGAGGGCGAGTTCTTCGCGCTGCTCGGCCCCTCGGGCTGCGGCAAGACCACCTTGCTCCGGTTGCTCGCGGGATTCGAGCAGCCGAACGAAGGGCGGATCCTGCTCGATGGTGAGGACATCGCCGGCGTGCCGCCGCATCGCCGGCCGGTCAACATGATGTTCCAGAGCTACGCGCTGTTTCCGCATTTGACGGTCGCGGGCAATGTCGCGTTCGGTCTGCGGCAGGAGGCGCTGCCACGGGAGGAAATCGATGCCCGGGTGAATGCCATGCTGGCGCTGGTCAAGCTCGACGGCTTGGGCGCGCGTAAGCCGCATCAGCTATCCGGCGGGCAACGTCAGCGCGTGGCGCTGGCGCGCGCATTGGTTAAACGGCCACGTGTATTTCTGCTCGACGAGCCGCTGGCCGCGCTCGACCGCAAACTGCGCGAGGAGACCCGCTTCGAGCTGATGGAGCTCCAGCGCAAGCTCGGCCTCACCTTCATCATCGTCACGCACGACCAGGAGGAGGCGATGATCCTCGCCAGCCGGATCGGCGTCATGGACCGCGGCCGGTTGGTGCAGGTGGCGACGCCGCCCGAAATCTATGAGCAGCCCAACTCGCGCTGGGTCGCGGACTTCATCGGCGACGTCAACCTGATCGAGGGACAATTGGCTTCGGCGGGGCCGGAAGCGGCGATCGTAAGCTTTGGCGCGGGCCGCTTGCGGGCCGCGCAGGCAGTCGATGCGCCGCTCGGTGCGGTGGTGTGGCTCGCGCTGCGGCCCGAGAAGGTGCGGATTGCGGCGGCGGCCTCGCCCGAACCCAGTGAGAATGCCTGCTCCGGCAGGATCGTCGAGATTGGCTATCTGGGCGACGTCTCGATTTACAAAGTGAAACTCGACAGCGGGCTCATCATGAAGGCTGCGGTTGCCAATCTGGCCCGGCAGGTGCTGCGGCCATTCAGTGTGGGCGATCCCGTGGCGTTGAGTTGGCCGGCCGATGCCGGCGTGGTGCTGACCCAATGAGCAAAGCTTTGCGGCGGGATGCTCGCAGGCGCGCCTGGAATGTCCGCGCCGTGATCCTGCTGCCGGCGCTGTGGCTCGCGGTGTTCTTTCTCGTGCCGTTCCTGATCGTCTTGAAAATCAGTCTTTCGCAGACGGTCATTGCACAACCGCCTTATATCCCGGTGCTCGATCTCGCGGCCGGCTGGCAGGGCGTGAAGGATTTTGTCGCCGGCCTGTCGCCAGAAAGCTACGGGCTGCTCGGCTCGGACGATCTCTATTACACATCCTATCTCCGCAGCCTTTCGATCGCCGCATTCTCGGTCGCGATACTGCTCGTCATCGGCTATCCGATGGCTTACGGGATTTCGCGGGCGCCGCGGCGCGTCCAGGCCATCCTGGTGCTCGCCGTGATCCTGCCGTTCCTCACCGCGTTCCTGATCCGCATTTACGCCTGGATCAACATCCTGCAGCGCGACGGCCTGCTGAACAAAGTGCTGCTGACACTGGGGCTGGTGCACGAGCCGCCGATCTGGCTCTCGACCGACACCGCGATCTACATCGGCATCGTTTATTCCTACCTGCCGTTCATGGTGCTGCCGCTCTACGCGAGCCTTGAGAAAATGGATGGCGCGCTGCTCGAAGCCGCGGCCGATCTCGGCTGTCCGTGGTGGAAATCGTTCTGGCTCGTCACCGTGCCGTTGTCGCTGCCGGGCGTGATGGCGGGCGTTCTGCTCTGCTTCATCCCGATCGTCGGCGAATTCGTCGTCCCCGACCTGCTCGGCGGTTCCGACGCGTTGATGATCGGGCAGACATTGTGGACGGAATTTTTCTTGAACAAGGATTGGCCGGTGGCGTCGGCGGTCGCGGTCGCGTTGCTGTTGCTGCTGATCGTGCCGATTGTGATCTATCAACACCTGCAAGTGCGCGCGCTCGCAAACGACCCTGGGAAGGCAGGCCTGTGATGCGCCGGGGCCTGTCCGCCTTCAACATCACGGCCGTCACGCTCGGGCTGGCGTTTCTCTATCTGCCGGTCGTCATCCTGGTGATCAATTCGTTCAACGCCTCGCGGCTGGTGACGGTCTGGGGCGGCTGGTCGCTACGCTGGTACGCCGAGCTGCTCAACGACAGCGCCATGCTGGAGGCGGCCTGGACCAGCATCCGCATCGGGCTTCTGTCGGCGACGGCTGCCACAGTGCTCGGCACGCTGGCGGCGGTCGTGCTGGTGCGGGCCGGGCGGTTTCGCGGCCGCACCCTGTTCACCGGCATGGTCTATGCGCCGCTGGTCATGCCTGAGGTCATCACCGGGCTGTCGCTGCTGCTGCTGTTCGTCGCGGCCGGCATCGATCGCGGTTTCTGGACCGTGACGCTGGCGCACACCACGGTGACGATGTGCTTCGTCACGGTCGTCGTTCAGGCGCGGCTGATCAGCTTCGACATCGGCCTGGAAGAGGCCGCGATGGATCTCGGTTGTCCGCCGCTGAAGGCGTTTCTCACCATCACGCTGCCGCTGATTTTCCCCGCCATCGCGGCGGGCTGGATGCTGGCGTTCACGCTGTCGCTCGACGACCTCGTGATCGCGAGCTTCACCACGGGGCCGGGCGCGACCACGTTGCCGATCCGCATCTATTCGGAGGTGCGGCTCGGCGTGAAGCCGCAGATCAACGCGATTTGCACCATCATGATCGCGGTGGTGGCGGTCGGCGTGATCGTCGCCGCGGTGGCAACCAAGCGGCGCGGTTCCACCGGCAGTTTTTGATCAGCCTTGCGTTATCAGTCTCGATATCAATCTTGCCGTTCGCTGCTGCGCCCCGGCGGCCGCAGCAGGTAAAGCAGGAACCAGATCGGCAGGATCACCATCAGGCCGAGCAGCGCGTTCGGCAGCGCCCAGGCGAAGCCACGGCGCGCGATGTCTTCCACGCGTTCGAGCGACAGCCCGAATTCGCGCATCAATTGCTCGGCCGTAATGCCGAAGTGCGCCAGGATGGTGCCGACGATCAACGAGGCGACCGCGACCTTGACCAGCGTGCGGATCAGGGAATGCAGCATCGATGCCCCGCCGCCGGCGCGCCGCCGGCAGACTGATTCGTCGGCCGGATCATAGTCGAAACGGCTGCTTCCCGCCCGCTAAGGCTAGAGTCTGATCCATTTAGATTGAAGCATATCCGGCGTTTCGGAAGTAGTTGGCGCATTCCTGGGGCGTGAAGGCTTGCAGGAGTGCGCCGATGCGTTTCCAGGTGGCCTCGACGGTGCGCTCGGCGGCCTTTCGCAGGAGCGTCTT
>CAMDDZ010000025.1 GCA_945893145.1 Rhodoplanes serenus
AAGGCCTGGTGATCGACAAGGGCGCGCACCTCGGCCACCTGAAATGGATTCTCCAGGAATTCTGCAAGGCGTTCTTCGAAGTCGATAACGTGAAGATGCGGTTCCGTCCGTCGTTCTTTCCGTTCACCGAGCCGTCGCTGGAAGTCGACATCCAGTGCAAGCGCGACAAGGGCGAGGTGCGTTTCGGCGAAGGCGAGGATTGGCTGGAAATTCTCGGCTGCGGCATGGTGCATCCGAACGTGCTGCGTAATTGCGGGCTCGATCCCGATGAATACCAAGGTTTCGCCTGGGGCTTGGGCATCGACCGCATCGCCATGCTGAAATACGGCATGCCGGATTTGCGCGCCTTCTTCGAGGCCGACGTGCGCTGGCTTTCGCACTACGGCTTCCGGCCGCTCGACTTCCCGACGCTCGCGGGAGGATTGAGCACGTGACTTGTTACCTCGCATCGAAAGCACACGGACGCTGCGGCTCGCTCCGGACCTGTTCCCTCCCCCGCTTGCGGGGGAGGGAACAGGTCAGCGCGAGGGGTACGCTATGAAATTCACCCTCTCCTGGCTCAAGGAACATCTCGACACCGACGCGACGCTCGCGGCGATCACCGACAAGCTGACGATGATCGGGCTTGAGGTCGAGAAGGTCGAAGACAAGGGCAAAGCGCTGGCGCCCTACGTGATCGCCAAGGTGGTCGAGGCCAAGCAGCATCCCAACGCCGACCGGCTGCGCGTCTGCATGGTCGATACCGGCGACGGCCAGCCCGTGCAGGTCGTCTGCGGCGCGCCGAACGCCCGCACTGGCATGACCGGCGTGTTCGTGCCGCCGGGCGCATTCATTCCCGGCAAGGGCATCACGCTGCAGGTCGGCACCATTCGCGGCGTCGAGAGCCGCGGCATGCTGGTGTCCGAGTTCGAGCTGCAAATTTCCGACGATCACGACGGCATCATCGACCTGCCGGCCGACGCGCCGGTCGGCAAGCCCTATGCGCAATATGCCGGGCTCGACGATCCGGTGATCGAGATCAATCTGACGCCCAACCGCCCGGATTGCACCGGCGTCAACGGCATCGCGCGCGACCTCGCGGCGGCGGATGTCGGCGCCTACAAAGAGAACACGCCGAAAGCCGTAAAGGGCCAGTTCCCCTGCCCGGTTTCGGTCAAGTTCGACTTCGGCCAAACGCCCTCGCTCTGTCCGGCGTTCGGGCTGCGGCTGGTGAAGGGCGTCAAGAACGGCCCGGCGCCCGAGTGGCTGCAAAAGCGGCTCAAAGCGATCGGGCTGCGCCCGATCAACGCGCTGGTCGATATCACCAACCTCATCACCTACGACCGCGGCCGGCCGCTGCACGTGTTCGACGCCAAGAAGGTGAAGGGCAATCTCGTCGTACGCCGCGCACAAAATGGCGAGCAGGTGCTGGCGCTCGACGGCAAGACCTACACGCTCGATGCCGCCATGTGCGTGATCGCCGACGACAATGGTGTGGAATCGCTCTCCGGCATCATGGGCGGCGAAGCCTCAGGCTGCGATGCCGGCACCACCGACGTTCTGATCGAATCGGCGCTGTGGGATCCACTCAACATCGCGCAAACCGGCCGCAAGCTCGGCATCAACTCGGACGCGCGCTACCGCTTCGAGCGCGGGGTCGACCCGAATTTTATGCTGCCGGGGCTCGAGCTCGCGACCCAGATGGTGCTCGACCTTTGCGGCGGCACGCCGTCGGAGGTCACCGTCGCCGGCAAGGCCGAAGCGCCGGAAAAGATCATCGACTTCCCGACCAGTGAGTTGAAGCGTCTCGCCGGCCTCGATCTCCCGCTCACCGAAATGCGCCGTGTGCTCGTCAAGCTCGGCTTCTTCGTCGCCGGCCAGGACAAGCGCGTGAAGGTCGCGTCGCCGTCGTGGCGGCCCGACATCGAAGGCAAAGCCGACATTGTCGAAGAAATCGTGCGCATCGTCGGCGTCGATCGCATTCCGTCCACGCCGTTCGACCGCGGCGACGCGCCGCGCAAGCCGGTGCTCACTACGGCACAGGTGCGCACCCGCAAGTCCAAGCGCGCGCTGGCGTCGCGCGGCATGGTCGAGGCTGTCACCTGGTCGTTCATCTCCAAGCCGCACGCCGAATTGTTCGGCGGCGGCAAGCCGGAGCTGGCGCTGGCCAATCCGATTGCGGCCGAATTGTCCGACATGCGGCCGAGCCTCATTCCGGGCCTCGTCGCGGCGGCACAGAAGAATGCCGACCGCGGCTTCCCCGACACCGTGCTGTTCGAGGTCGGACAAATCTTCCGCGGCGACAAGCCAGAAGATCAGCTCATTGCCGCCAGTGGCGTTCGCCGCGGCCTGGCCAAGGCATGGGGCGTCGGCCGGCACTGGTCGCGCAAGATCACCGACGTGGACGCCTACGACGTGAAGGGCGATGCCCTCACCGTGCTGGCCGCCGCTGGCGCGCCGGCGCAAGCGTTGCAGGTGGTGCCCGGCGGACCGGCATGGCTCCATCCCGGCCGCTCCGGCACGATCCAGATCGGGCCGCAAAACGTGCTCGGCTATTTCGGCGAGCTGCATCCGCGTGCCCTCGAAGGGCTCGACGCCGAAGGTCCGCTGACCGCCTTCGAGGTGATCCTCGAACGCATCCCGGAAGGCAAAGCCAAGCCGACGCGGGCCAAGCCGCCGTTGGAGCTGTCCGCGTTCCAGCCGGTGACGCGCGACTTCGCCTTCGTGGTCGACCGCGCCGTGAAGGCCGGCGACATCATGCGCACCGCGCAGGCCGTGGACCGCAAGCTGATCGCGGGTGTGAGCGTGTTCGACGTTTATGAGGGTCAGGGCATCGAGGCCGGCAAGAAGTCAGTCGCCATCGCGGTGACGATCCAGCCGCGCGAGAAGACCATGACCGATCAGGAGATCGATACGCTGGCGAGCAAAATCGTGGCCGAGGTCAGCAAGCGCACCGGCGGCGTGTTGCGCGCATGATGGAGCGCCTGGCCAATCCGACCACGCGGCTGATCGGCGGCTTCGCCGCCGTGGCGCTGGTCTTCCTGCTCAGCGCGTTATGGATGATCGGTTCCGGCGATCCGGAACTCTCAGGCTATGCCTTCCCGCCGATGCTGATCGGCTTGCTGATCTTGTTCATGACGCTCTCGTTGCTCGCGCTACGGGCGCTCAATCGCATTGCGGACAAGACGCCTCCGGCCGCGTGACCCTGCGCCTGCGCTTGGGCTAAGATCGCCCCAACAAGCGTTCAGGGAGTGGCGTCATGGAGATGAGCGTTCCGGCAGGCAGCAAAGCCGCGACCGTCGAGCAGCCGAGCAACCAGCACAGGGATCGCCGCAACGCCAGCGAGCTCGACGTCTGGCTGGAGAAGGCCGAGGCGATGGGCGAGCTCAAGCGCATCACCGCCGAGGTCAGCCCCGATCTCGAGGCCGCGCACATCACTTATCTGGTCGGCCTGACCAAAAGCCCGGCGCTGCTGTTCGAGAACATCAAGGGCCATCCCGGCCACAAGGCCCTCTACAACATGATCGGCTGCAACCTGTCGCGGTTCTGCCTGATGATCGGTGAGGAGCCGGTCGATCACCCGCTCAAGGCGGTGCAGATCCTCCAGCAGAAGTTCGGCCGCAAGATGAAGCCGATCGAGGTGCCAGCCTCGCAGGCGGTGTCGAGCCAGAACATCCTCGAAGGCGAGGCGATCGACATCCGCCAATTCCCGGCGCAGCGCATGTGGCCGCTGGACGGCGGCATGTATCTCGGCACCAACGACGCCGTCATCACCATGGACCCGGAAACCAAGCGGGTGAACGTTGGCACCTACCGGATGATGATCAAGGGTCCGCGCGAGATCGGCGTCTACACGTCGCCCGGCAAGGACGCCGGCGCCGACCGCGACAAATGGTGGAAGATGGGCAAGCCCGCGCCGATCGCCGCGGCTTACGGCATCGACCCGCTGCTCTTTCTCGTCGGCGCCACCAGCCTGCCGAAGACCGAGAGCGAGTACGAGTACTACTCCGGCATCAAAGGCTCGCCGATCGAGCTGTTCACCTCCGACCTCACCGGCCTGCCGCTGCCCGCGCACGCCGAGATCATTCTCGAAGGCCATCTGTATCCGGACGACACCTTCGCCGAAGGCCCGTTCGGCGAGTTCACTGGGTATTACGGGCGGCCGAGCGGCGCCACGCCATTCATGCGCGTCGAGCGGCTGCGCTTCCGCAACAACCCGACGCTGACCTGCGCGCTGATGGCCGACGGCCCTTCGAACGAGTGCGGCCTGTTCTGGGCCGCGGTGCGCTCCGCCGGTATCTGGGCCGATCTCACCAAGCTCGGCGTGCCGGGCATCCAGGGCGTCTGGTCGATCCCGGAGGCCGCCGGTTGGGGCATGACGGTCGTCTCGATCAAGCAGATGTACGCCGGTCATGCGCCACAGGTGATGGCGCTGGCCGCGCAATGCACCGCCGGCGCTTACTTCGGCAAATACGTGATCGTGGTGGACGAAGACATCGATCCGACCAACATCGGCCAGGTGCTGTGGGCGATGGCGACGCGCTCACGCCCGGCGCACTCGATCGATATCCTGCGCGAGACCTGGAGCACGTTCCTCGATCCCAGCCAGAACCCGCCCGAGATCCGGCCGTGGGGCTCCAAAGCGCTGATCAACGCCTGCATGGATTTCCGGCACATCAAGAACTTCTCGCCGCGCACCAAGCTCGACAAGAAGACCTACGACCAGGTGGCGGCGCGCTGGAACGAGCTCGGCTTTGCCGGCAAGGCGCCGGAGATCACGGTGTTCGAGGACAAGGTGAGCGCGAAGGAAATTACTTAAACCTCACTGTGTCACGACGCGCGTCATGGAAAATTGGCCGGTATCCGCGCCAATGCGCCATTGGCCGGTCACCGTGTTGCCGTCGGCCGACATGACGCCGGAATAGTCCACGCCGTGCGAAACGCCGCCGGTGCCGTCGTATAGCTTGTGGAACGCAAACACACCGCCGGGACCAACGTTCAACGACTGGCAGGCGATGTTGCCGTAGAGGTGCGTCGCGGAGCGATTGCCGAACGTATTCGGCCCCTTGGTCTGTCCGACACACCGGCCATTGCGCATGCCGAGATCGAGCGTGAATTCCACCTTGATGCGACCGTCATTGTAATAGTAGTAGCCCTTCCAGGCACCACCGGCGTCCTGCGCCGACGCGTTCTGAATGGCAATGCAGGCGAACGAAATAGCAAACGCTGCGATCAATCCAATGGCGCGGACGAATGTCATGGCAAGGCCTTTCACTAATTTTGCAATGCCAACTGTCTAGCTTTCGACAGCGCCGCTGGCAACGGCACTAGCCGGGCAACAAATCTGCATAAGCAAAGCCGTCGCGCTCGACGGTCTCGCCGATCGCAACCGGCACGGCCCGCTTGAGCATCGGCCCAGCCGCCACGAACGAATGAAACTCGCCGTTCTCGCCACAGGGATCGACGGCGGGTGGAAAATCCGCGAGCAACGCCTCATCGAAACGGCGGCCCGCAAACGACTTCGGCAGTTTCTTCAGATCGACGCAAACCAGCCTCGCGTCGACGCCCGCCGCAATCATCTCGCGCGCCAGCGCCGCGGTCGGCCGATGCCAGAGCGGAAACACCGGCGTCATCCCGACCCGGGCGAGATTGCGTTCGCGATAGGCGCGCACGTCTGCGAGAAACAAATCGCCAAACACGACGTGCGTGATGCCGTCCGCCTTGGCCTTCGTCATCGCGGCCGCCATCTCGCGTTCGTAAACTTCATTCGGGCACGGATAGGGAATGCGCACCACGGTGGCCGGAAGCTCCGCTGCGTCGAGCTGCGCCATCAGCAGCTGCTCGCGCAGGCCATGAATGCTGACGCGCTTGAACGAATCCGTCACCGTGGTGATTGCGCCCACCACGTCGAGCTCGGCGGCGCGGCGCACCTCATGCAGCGCCCAGGCGCTGTCCTTGCCGCTCGACCATGCAATCAGCGCCTTGGGGCGGGCCACGCTCAATGGCGCTACCGCGGCCGGCGCGCAGGCGCTGGCCCCAACGCCACGCCCATCTTGCGCAGGATCGCCTCCGCCGCGCGGATGCCGGAGTCCCAGGCGCCGCCGACCGTGCCCCACAGCGTTTCGTGCACGGCCTCGCCCGCGAAGTAGATGCGGTCACGCACGGGCTCGGTCAGAATCCCGCGCGCGCTCTGGTTTCCCGGCGCCGCGGCTGCGATTGCGCCCAAGGCCCAGGGCTCGGCATTCCATCGCGTCGCATGGCTGCGCTTCACCGCCTTGCGAATGTCAGCGCCATAAAGGTTGGCGAGCCATTCCGTCGCGAAATCGATCATCGCGCGCTCGCCCTTGGCCGAAAGCTCGCGGCCGAAGCTGCCGCCGACATCGACCACCGCGAGCGGTGTGCCCGAGACATTGGCGAGCAGGGCCGCGGTGCGTTTGCCGTCCGATTTCTCAAACACCAGCTCATCGGGCTGCAGATTGAGCGGATTGCCGGCAAGCTCCAACGCAATGTGATCGAGACTGCCAAGCTTGAGCGCCGCGATGGCGTCGAGCTGACGCTTGGGCAACTCGGGCTCGAATTTGATCTTGCCCGCCGCCAGCACGCCGGTCGAAGCCGTGACGATGGCATAGCGGGCGGTGACGACGCCCTTTGCGGTGTGCACATCGACGCGCGCGGCGGCTGGCGTGACGATTCTCGTCACCGGCGACGAAAACTGGGCCGGCATGCCCGCGGCGAGCCGGGCGAGCAGCGCGCCGTAACCCTGGCGGCAGAACACAGCGCTGTCGCGCGGCGCCGACTTGGTGACGTCCACGGCCGAAAGCTCGTTCAGGTCTTTGCCGAACGGATAGGCGCCAAGCACGAACTCGGCCACCGGCTGCCAATCGCCAAGATTGCGCGGCAGCGCTCGCGCGCAATTGACGTCGGTCTTGCCCTGCGCGGCTTCGGCGATGCCGCGATTGGAACGGACCAGCGCGTCGAGAAAATCCTCAAGTTCGTTTTCTCGCGCATTGCGTTGGCCGATGCGGACCCGTTGACCGGTCGGCGCCGGATAGACGTTGAGCTCGGTCCACGACGTCGCCTTGGTCACGGGATTGTCGGGCCCGTAGGCCCAGTGCGCGCCGAGATCGAACGGAACACCGAATATTTTGGTGTCGGTGATGCAGCGTCCGCCGAGCCGAGCCGCCGCCTCGATCACCTCAAAACGGCGGCCGGCGGCGGCAATCCGCGTTGCGGCCGCGATGCCGGCGGCGCCAGCGCCAATGATCGCCACTTCGGTCTCGGTGGCCGGCGCCGGCGCCGCAAACGCCGGCGACGCCGCAGCAGCGGCCGAGGCAGCCAGGAAGGAACGGCGAGTAATTGGCATCATGGTTGGCAAACGGTTGCGGCAAAAGGCTAGCGAACAGTGAATAACGAAAGGCTGCGAGGGATGGAAGGAATGACATCACCGTTCGCTATTCGTCATTCACGCCCAGCCCGCCTCAATGAACCGAATGACAAGGAGTTTCAGCTAGATCGGAGACGCCGAGGTGACGTGCGGCGATAACGCGCGCACCTTTTCGGGGGAAAGCATGGATTGGTCGCTCGACCCAATCGGGCGTACGGTTGCCCGCTACTTGGACCGGCCTGTTGCCGGCTACGAGCCGTTCACGCCGAGCGACCCCGACGCGTTGCGCGCGACACTCGAGCCCGGCGATGTGCTGCTGGTCGAGGGCAACAACCGCATCTCCGGCGTCATCAAGTACCTCACGCAATCGACCTGGTCGCATGCCGCGCTCTACGTCGGCCCGATCGGCGAGCGCACCACCGCTGATGGCGAACCGCTGGTGCTGGTCGAGGCCAACATCGGCGAAGGCGTGGTCGGCGTGCCGCTGTCGAAATACCAGCGGCATCACACGCGCATCTGCCGGCCGATCGGATTGACCGCCGACGATCGCGCGCGCGTCTGCATCTACACGGCCGAGCGCATCGGCTTCGACTACGACGTGAAGAACATCTTCGATCTGCTGCGCTACCTGTTTCCGCTGCCGGTGCCGCAGCGCTGGCGGCGGCGGATGATGGCCATGGGCTCCGGGCACCCGACCCGCATCATCTGCTCGGCGCTGATCGCACAGGCGTTCGAGTCGGTGCGCTATCCGATCTTGCCCAAGGTGACACGCGTCGAGAGCGAGGCGGCACGGCGGGAGATTCTCGAAATCCGCCACTCGTCGCTCTACGCACCGCGCGACTTCGACATATCGCCCTACTTCCGGCTGGTGAAGCCCACGGTCGAACGCGGCTTCGACTACCGCGCCATGCAATGGGCCGATGTGGCGCCGGTCAGTTCGCCACCGCTGGTGGCTCATGCCGGGCCGGTTGCGGCCGCGCCGCAGACCGCGACCTGAGATCCTTCTGATTCTGCCGCTTGCGCGTGGCGTAGCCTGTGTCACCGATCCTCCTTGTGCTGCGGACGTGCGCGATCGCCGGGATTTATTCGGCGCCCGGACGCCGTCTCGTTGGTCCCTCGGGAAGCCCGAGGGGATGAAGCGCCGAGAGGCGCCGGGGCCATAGGCCCCCGCCAGACCAGCGGGTCCGGCACACGCTTGCGAGGCGCGCTGCGCCCGGTTGCGACCAGGCGCTCGCCTCTCGGCGCTCCATCGCGGCGTTCATAGGCCTCGGGCCGCGCTTGCGAACCGGGGCGCACCGCGCCCTGGCCGTCCAGCAGAGCTCCCTGCGCACGGATCGTAGTGTCCGTAGGGCGGGGTCCGAGCCTCCCGGGAGCGGGGTTGCGAAACCCGCCCGCAGGCGCCGCGTCCCACCCCGCCAGCACGACGCCTCATGATGGCGCCCTCGGATGGGTAGGACAATAAACCTAGTGGACTTATTTGTTCGATTTGTAAAGTGAAAAAATTCGCGGGGCACGGCGGTTTGGGGACATCCGCTTCGCCCGGAAAGCGGACCATGTGCGCAAGTCCGGAATGTGGCGATAAGAGACCCATGCAGTACAGCAATAATGATGTTGCTCTGTTACGTCAGCGCTCGACCGCGCTCCAAGTAAAGCAACGGCAGCCATTTGTGGCGATACATCCCCCAACATCTGCCGCGACGTTGCAGCTTCGCGAACGGCAGAGGTGCCAACAACAAAATTCCGATGCCGCCCCGTAAGACTCCGCTCATGACCATCTCATGAGCGAGCATCTTCAATTGGCAATGAGCTGTATTTTTTGATCTGATAGATCATGACGGTCCACACGAAGCGTCTTCATCTGAATTATACGCCGACGCAACTATTCGACCTGGTTGCAGACGTTGAACGCTATCCGCAGTTCCTGCCCGGTGTTGCTGCCGCCAGAATTTCCAGACGTAAGGACCAGACGATCTGGGTGGACATGACCATCGGGACAAGCTTTTTACGCAAGCGATTTACAACCGTGGCACTGCTGGATAGACCGCATCGAATTGATATCAGCAGTCACGACCCGTTGTTCGAGCACTTTCAGCAAAATTGAAAATTCGAGCCTGCCAGCGAGGGCGGAACACATATCGAGTATCAGGTTAATTTCAAATTCCAATCACGGCTGCTGCAAGTTCTGATCGGAGGATTGTTTGCGGAGCGAGCCGCCGAAATGCTGGCCGCTTTCAAACAGCGGGCACGACAGTTGTACGGCGCTCCATCACTACCAGCAAAGAATGTTTGATGGGGGCCAGGGATGCAATCGCGCCCAGGCAATGATCATGCAGCCGTGCCGAGCCTGAACGCAAAGGTGTCAAGCAGGTTCTGGATGTTGGCCCCTGACGCAAACAGACGACATCGCACACTGTGAGCAGCGCCCTGACGGCATAGCCTCTGGTTTAAGGCGGGGTTCTGCGCCGAGCGCGTACAGCATGTTTGCCATGATGCAGTACCCTGTGGCGGCGAACCAAACCATTGCACCTCCGACAAACACGATGAACGTGGTCCACCAAACGCTATGCGCAAGCACCAGGATGGACGCAACCGAGATATTGATTCCCACCGCAAGATAGATTCGTCGCTCAAGATACCAGCGGTCGGTTTGCATGAAATAAAGGTTCCAGCGCGTTGGAGTGTTGGCTCCGAGCATAGGCGTAAGGCCGAATATGCGGAGCGCATTCCCCACGGGACAAAATCCGGTGAGTGCCACATTGATGGACACAAACCCCGTCGCGGTCACGCTTAGAATCCAGATCGGCTGAAGCAGCAGAGCCAATGCCGCGCCGGTCAACAGAACAGCGCCAGCGATCAGCCAAACGGTTCTTTCGATATACCAACGGTGAGTGGGAACGATGTAAACGCCTGTGCGGAGCGTCATGATGTTCACCGTCGAAGAGTTAGGACAAAACCGGGTTCAGTCGACACCGCAAAGCGAACGTATCACGGGACGGCAGTTTTCGCCAGGAGGTGACTCGCTCAGCGGTGGCGCTGGCTCACCGCTGGAACGTGATCGCTCAAGATTAGAGCATCAACCCGAGAGCGAGCATGATGCTAAAAAGGAATTGCAACTGCACAGTCTGAACAAGAATTCGATTGAAGATCGGACCGCGCGGCTCATGGGCAAATCGGTAAATGAGTGCCCCCGCCAATGGCAACGCGATAAATGTCGTCCAGACATGTCCGTGCGGCAGGGTGCGCGCAATGAGGGGCAGCAACGCGAATGGCAGCAACGTCAACCCAGCGTAAATCCAGATTGTGATACGTGGGCCAGCGACAATCGCAAGAGTCTTTCGGCCGACACGTGTGTCCACTTGGATATCACGATGGTTGTTGACCAGCAGCACCGCTGCCGTCAGCGATCCCACTGCGGCGCCGGCGACGACGGCAGCTGACGTCAAATGCCCGGTGCAAAGCAAATACGTCCCACCCACGGCACCCAAGCCAAAGAATGCCACGACGAACAGTTCTGCAAACGGAGTATAGGCAATCGGAAAAGGACCGCCGGTATAGCCCCAGCCAGACACAATCGACATGACACCCAGTACCAGAATCGGCCAGCCACCGACGAACGCGAGATAGAGGCCCATGATCCCCGCCAGCGCGAAGCAAATAATCGCACTGCGATTGACGACGGCGGCGCTCAACAAGCCAGAGCCGGTGGCTCTCGGTGGTCCTATGCGATCAGGGCCGTCGCCGCCACGCGTGGAATCGGCTGCGTCATTGTGCAAATTAGTCCCGAGCTGAATTAGCGCGCTAGCGACAATGGCTGCCGCAATCGCCCACCAATGAACCTTTTTTTCTGCTGCCCAGGCAACAGCTGCGCCAACCGCCACGGGCGTCATCGAAAGACTGAGCGTGCGCGGACGCGCCGCCGTGATCCAGGACGACAGGTTCATAACTACGCTCGTCGGCCGATCTACAAACCTTGGCACCGCATGGCGCGATTGGGAAGGCGTGACGCTCATCAGTACCGCCGTGCAAGCCGGGGGCATTGGCCCAGGGTTGTAATAGTTCGACAGGCGATTGTGACGGGCGACGCAGTTGCCCGGCTGCGGGCTTGCCTTACCCGGGCGATTTGAGGAAACGGATGCGATCGTTGCGGGTGCTAATTTGGGCAAGTGTTCAATATTGAACAGACAGCTTGCGGCCTGTGAACGCATCATTCGTAAATGCGGTCCGGTCGCTGGACTACAGGATTGTTAAACGCGTCTATACCGCGCTGTTCCCCTCTACCTCAGGCGCGGCGGGTGCGTCGCTCCAAATCGGCCGCGCGATCCGGCCGTCGTCTGTTAGACGTTACAGCGGGTGAGGTGCCGCGATGCAACTGAACCGCTGGAAATTCATTCTTGTATTGCTTGCAGCCGGTGGCGCGGCGGGCGCCGCAGCGGTCATTACCACCGTTGAGGTCAATCGCCACACCTCGACTGAGGTCTTCTGCACCTCTTGTCACAGCATGGCCAACTTGGCGAACGATCCGCATTACTTGCGGTCGGCACATCGTAGCAATCCGCAGGGCGTCAGGCCGAGTTGCGGCGACTGCCACATTCCCAAATCGAACTGGTTTGTCGAGACATACGTGCATGTCAGTTCGGGGGCACGTGACGTCATCGCCGAGTTTACGAACAGTTTCGACGATCCGAAGATTTGGGAGGCGCGACGCGTCGCGCTCGCACATGAGGTGCGCGACCTCATGCGCCGCCAGGACAGCGTGACCTGTCGAAGCTGTCACGCCGCCGCCGACATTCGCCCTGCGAGCGAACGCGGGCAAGCGGCCCATGCGCTGCTGCGCGAGAGCCGTATGACCTGCATCGATTGCCATTTCAATCTCGTTCATGCCCCGGTGCCGCCGACGGCAGAATTCATTCGCGGCTCGCGGCTCGGCGCAGAGACCAAGTGATCGAATCGGGGAGGATGCAATGAGCTTTCAAAGCACGATACTTAAGCTCCTCGCGGCATCCATTTTATGTGGCGGCATCACGGCCGGAGCTGCTCTGCTGGTGAGTGCGCCGCATGCGCAAGACGCCGCGCCGTCAGCTGTGTCGCCCCCAGGCATGCTGTCAACTGTCGAGGTCCCGTTCTATGCCGAATGGATAGGCTCGCCGCATGCGAGGCGGGCTGCGGAGCCATTCAATCACTGGAACAAGGAAGGTGCCATTCCGGTGGGGTGCGCACGATGCCACTCCACTCCAGGCTTCCTCGACTATCTGGGTGCTGACGGCACTGTCCCTGGCGTGGTCGACCACCCGGCGCCGGTCGGAACCGTTATCACCTGCGTTGCGTGCCACAACACCAAAGCTCGTGCGCTGACGAGCGTGACGTTTCCGTCCGGCCTGACGGTCCAAAATCAGGGCGCCGATGCACGCTGCATGGCCTGCCATCAGGGCGTGGAATCGACCAGCAATGTCAACAAAGCGATCGCCAACCTTGACGACGATAAGGTCGAACCCAAGCTTCAGTTCATCAATGTGCATTACGCCGCGGCCGGCGCCATGTTGTTCGGAACCATGGCGCGGGTCGGCTATGAATACCCCGGCAAGATTTACATCGGCCGGTTCCAGCACCGCGAGCCTTATAACCGCTGCACCGCTTGTCACGAGACGCATACCACGGCGATCAAATTCAACGACTGCGCCGCTTGCCACAGGGAGGTGGTTGACAAGACCTCACTGCACAAAATCCGAGTGAGCAGGGATGATCGTGACGGCAATAACGACATCAGCGAAGGTGTGGCGCAGGAGATCGATCATCTGCGCGAGCGTCTGCTTGCCGCGATTACGGCCTACGCCAAGACAGTAGCAGGCAAACCGATCGTCTATGAGATCGATGCCTATCCATATTTCTTTGTCGACACCAATGCCAACGGTGTAGCCGACAAGGACGAGGCTCGATTCCCGAACCGCTACAACGCGTGGACGCCGCGGCTGCTCAAGGCAGCCTACAACTATCAATTCATCACCAAGGATCGCGGAGCGTTCGCGCATAACCCGACATATGCGGTCGAGCTGCTTTACGACTCCATCAATGATCTCGGCGCAAAGGTGAGCGTTGATCTCGTCAAAGCTAAACGTCCGTGACGATTTGCAGGCTGGAGATCAAGATGACAAAGCGTTTCGCTGGTTTGGCTGCCGTATTCGGCATGATCGCGCTTGTAGCCACCATCTCGCTTGTATCTCCGGGAGGAGCGCAGCAAAAGCAACCGGACTCGGTCAACCCGTCCGGGAGCGTTCAGACCGAACAGCAGCTTCTCGATGAGTTGCGGAAGATTCAGGGCCGCGGCACGATCCCGGACGTGAAATCCTACGTTCTTGAGCAGCCGGCTGGCCGCGAGTGGCGCATCTTTCACCAAATCTACCTGCATTGGATTGGTGGGATCGCAATCGTCGGAATATTTGTCTTGCTCGCCGTCTTTTACCTCTGGCGAGGCACCTTGCGTTTCGGCGCGCGAGCGGGCCGCACGATGCTGCGCTTTAACGCCTTTGAACGCTTCGTCCACTGGATGACGGCGGTTTGCTTTATTGTGCTGTCTTTATCTGGCCTGAACATTACGTTCGGCCGGCAACTGCTGCTGCCGCTGATCGGACCGGACGCTTTCAGCGCATGGTCAATGGCCGCGAAATACGCGCACAACTATCTCAGCTTCCCGTTCACGATCGGCGTGGTGTTGATGTTCTTGATATGGATCGCCAGCAACCTGCCGACGCGCGTTGACATTGAGTGGCTCAAGCGCGGCGGCGGGATGTTGGGCGGCGAAGAACCGCCTGCCTACAAGTTCAACGCCGGGGAAAAGCTAATCTTTTGGATCGTCGTGATTGGGGGCGGACTGTCGGCTGCGACTGGTTATTTCTTGCTCTTTCCGTTCTACTTGGCTGAAATTGCCGGGATGCAAGTGGCCCAGGTCGTTCACAGCGTAGTCGGTGTGCTCTACATCGCGGCGATGCTTGTCCATATCTATATGGGCACGCTTGGAATGGAAGGCGCCTTCGAGGGCATGGCGAACGGCGAAGTCGATATCAACTGGGCCAAGTCTCACCACTCGCTGTGGTATGATGAAGTAACGGGGATGACGGGCCAAGATAGCGCCCGCATGCGAACCAGCTCCACAGCGATCAAAACGGAATAGCCGGACACGAACGCGGGCAAGCGGCTCGTTGAGCGTGGTCGCCAGCTATTGCGTACAGGCGGCGGGTTGAAATGTGATCGCCGCGTCATCCAAAAAAGGGCAGCGCGGCAAGCGGGAGCGCGCAGCACCTTGCCGCTCCCGCCCCTAGCCCCCACCTTTGTCCGGTTACACGGAGGGACGGATGTTCGAAGCGGCCACCAAGGCCTTGGCCCAGATGACCTCGCCGCCGTTCCGGCGGGTGCTGCTGAAATCCATCGGACTTGCGCTCGTCATGATCGTGCTGATCGCGATCGGCTTGCAGCGCGTGCTGTCGTTCCTCGCCACGACCGGCGGGACCTGGGCCGAGCAGACACTCGGACCGCAGGCGCACACGCCGGCCGCTGTGCTGGTCTGGGTGCTCGCCATTCTGTCGGGCCTTGGCGTCATCACCGGCGCGCTGTTCCTGATGCCGGCGGTGACGGCCTTCGTCGGCAGCTTCTTCGTCGATGAGATCGCGGCCGAGGTCGAGCGCACGCATTATCCGGCCGATCCGCCCGGCCAGCCGCTCCCGCTCTGGCGTGCGTTGTACGAGGGCACCAAGACCGCGCTGCTCGCGATATTGGTCTATCTGTGCGCGCTGCCGTTTTTGCTGCTAGCTGGCTTCGGCCTTGTCATCATGTTCTTCGCCACCTCGTACCTGCTCAGCCGCGAATATTTTCTGCTCGCCGCCATGCGGTTCCATCCGCCAGAGCAAGCGAAAGCGCTCCGCTCGGCACACCGCGGCACGATTTTCCTGTCCGGCATGCTGATCGGGATTTTCGTATCGATCCCGGGGATCAATCTCGCGACGCCGCTGTTCGCCATGGCGATGATGGTGCACATGCACAAGCGGATCGCGGGGCGGCGGATCGAGCTGCTGCCGCCGGTGAGAGGGCGAATAGCGAATAGGGAGTAGCGAATAGAGGACTGTCGCTCTTAACCATTCGCTATTCGCTACTCACTATTCGCCACTGATTTTCCCGGCCACTTGCAGATGTCGGCGATGATGCACTTCTCGCACAGCGGCTTGCGCGCCAGGCACGTATAACGCCCGTGCAGGATCAGCCAGTGGTGGGCGTGCAGCATGTATTTTTCTGGAATGACCTCCAGGAGCTTCAACTCGACCGCGAGCGGATCCTTGCCCGGCGCGAGGCCGGTGCGGTTGCCGATGCGGAAAATGTGAGTATCGACCGCCATGGTGGGCTGGCCGAACGCCATGTTGAGCACGACGTTCGCGGTCTTTCGCCCGACCCCGGGCAACTCCTGCAACGCCTCGCGGGTGTTGGGCACCTGGCTGCCGTGCTCAGCGATCAGCTTCTCTGACAGCGCCACCACGTTCTTCGCCTTCATGCGAAAAAGCCCGATGGTCTTGATCAGGTCACGCACGCGCGCCTCGCCGAGCGCCGCCATCTTTTCGGGCGTGTCGGCAAGTTTGAACAGCGCGGGGGTCGCCTTGTTGACGCCGGCGTCGGTGGCCTGCGCCGATAGCACGACCGCGACAACCAGCGTGAACGGGTTGATGTGGTGAAGCTCGCCCTTGGGCTCCGGCATGGCGGCCTGGAAGCGGCGGAAGGCTTCCTCGACCTCGGCTTTGGACCAGGGCGGCGTGTCGCCGTGCAACGCCTTCTGATCGGCCTTGGCTTGCGCCTTCGGCGGCTTCTTCCTGGCCGCCTTGCCCTTGCGCGCTTTGGTCAGCGCTTTGGCAATCCGGGCCTTCCGCTTCGTCGTTTTTGTCGCCATCTTTCCCTTATAACGAGTGTCATCATGCCCGACATCGAGACCGGCCGCGAGCCCACGCTATTCTCGGCGATCATCACGCCGCACCGCTCGCTGTCGAGCCGAGGCTTCCTGCTGGTGATGCTTCTGGTTGGCGGCTCAAGCTTCGCCGCGGGCCTGGTGTTCTATCTGATCGGCGCCTGGCCGGTGGTGGGCTTCCTCGGCCTCGACGTGCTGCTGGTGTACTGGGCGTTCCGCGCCAACTACCGCGCCGCTGCGGCGTTCGAGGAGGTGACGGTGACGGCCTCCGAACTGCGGCTGCGCAAGGTCAGCCACCGCGGCCAGACCGCGGAATGGACGCTCAATCCGGTGTGGACCACGCTCGACCGTGAGACACACGAAGACTTTGGCCTGCTCCAGCTTTACTTGGTGTCGCGCGGCAAACGCGTGCCGGTCGCGGCTTTTTTGGCGCCCAAGGAACGCGAGAGTTTTGCTACCGCGCTGTCGGCGGCACTCGGCGAGGCGAAGCGCGGGCCGACGCGCACGCTGCATTGAGGCTAAAACCGAGTCAGAAATCGGGTGGGCGCGCTGCCCTTTGCGGCCTAGATGGAGAGCATGATGAAGGAGACCACCATGCTTTCGCCCGACCGTTTTTCCGATCTCGCTCCGCTGTCCACCGCCGCCGCGGATTACGACGTCGTCCGCCGCGCCATCGCCCACATCCGCGGCAACTGGCGCACCCAGCCGGAGATCGAGCAGATCGCCGAAGCCGCCGGTGTCACCCCGGCTGAGCTGCATCACCTGTTCCGCCGCTGGGCCGGGCTGACGCCCAAGGCCTTCCTGCAAGCGCTCACGCTCGACAGCGCGCGCAATCTGTTGCGCGATTCCGCGAGCGTGCTCGATGCCTCCTATGAGGTCGGCCTGTCCGGCCCCGGCCGGCTGCATGACCTGTTCGTGACGCATGAGGCGATGTCGCCGGGCGAATGGAAGTCCGGCGGCGAAGGACTGACGATCTACTACGGCTTCCATCCCGCGGTGTTCGGCACCGCATTGGTCATGGCAAGCGATCGCGGCCTGTGCGGCCTCGCCTTCGCCGACGCCGGCAAGGAGAAGCCCGCGCTGGCCGACATGCGCCGCCGCTGGCCCAAGGCGAAATACGTCGAGGACAGCGCCCGCACCGCGCCACTCTGTGCGCGCATCTTCGACAAGAAGCTGTGGCGTCCCGACCGTCCGCTGCGCGTGGTGCTGATCGGCACCGACTTCGAGGTGCGGGTGTGGGAGACGCTGATGCGCATCCCGATGGGCCGCGCCACAACCTATTCCGACATCGCCGGCAACATCGGTTCGCCGAAGGCCGCGCGCGCGGTCGGCGCCGCGGTCGGCAAAAACCCGATCAGCTTTGTGGTGCCGTGCCACCGCGTGATCGGAAAATCCGGCGAGCTCACTGGCTACCACTGGGGCATCACGCGCAAGCGCGCCATGCTCGGCTGGGAAGCGGGAACGATCGCGGCGTAGCTATAATCAGCGCAGCGTCGTGCAGAACCGATCGCTGAAGCGCAAGAACAACAGGTTCGAAAACGAGCCGCGGTGCGGCAAGAGCCGCAGCGAGTGGCGGCCGATCTGCGTCGTATAGTTCGTCGAGCCGGCGTTGCCCGGCTCACGCAGCCAGCCGGGGCAGACGGCCGTGATCGGCCGGCCGGAGAGATCGAAGTACTTCACCACCGGACAGATCATCACCGACATCTTGGCATCTTCGATTGCAGGAAGTTCGAACGTCGCATCGACCTTGCTGGCAGTGCCCGCCAGCATTGCGATGGTCGCCGAGAGCGCCTTTCGGCTGGACTCGTTGAAATAGACCTCGTGCGGCGTCCGATAGGTGACGCGGCCGCCATCGCTCAGAACCCTGTCGGTAACTTCGTCGGTGTGCTGCAACAAGGCGCGATCTTCGCAGCCGGTCGCCTCGCCTTTCGTCGCCACCTGCAGCAAGCCGATCTGTTCGATCAGCGCGCCGTTGCGTCCCATGTTGGCGAGCGAGAATGTGACGGCGAACTTGGCCTGACCGACGTCGCGGAAATTCGCCGCGCGGTAGAAGATGGTGATGTCCTCGACCGACATGACGATGGACAGATAACCGACGATCGCCGCGGTCGCGATCGCGGTGACTGCCGAAGTCAGCACCGTCCGCGTCGTGCTCTGGCTGATCTGTTTGTGGATCATGCCCGTCATCGTGCGCTGGCGGCGCAGCCGGCGCTGGCGCATCAGGAGGCGCAATTTGCGAACGGTTTGGGACTTCATCAGGTCCATCGTGTCGGCCCGCAACAGCTCTGCCCCCTGTCTGCCGGGGCGCAATTGACGATAGCATGACGATCGACCACATATGACCGCATAGCCCGCGAGGAAGAAAGAGCGTGCCGATGCAGAAGCGCCGTCCGGTGATGCTGGTTGTGCTGGACGGCTGGGGCTGGCGCGAGGAGATCGCGGACAACGCGATCCGGCAGGCCAAGACCCCGACCTTCGACCGGCTCTGGGAGGCCGGGCCGCGCGCCTTCCTGCGCACCGACGGCCGCAACGTCGGCCTGCCCGACGGCCAGATGGGCAATTCCGAAGTCGGGCATCTCAATATCGGCGCCGGCCGCGTCGTGATGCAGGACCTGCCGCGCATCGGCGAGGCCATTGCGTCGGGTGAGATCAAGAAGGCGCCCGCGCTGACCGGCCTGATCGCGGCGCTGAAAAAATCCGGCGGCACCTGTCACCTGCTCGGACTGGTCTCGCCCGGCGGCGTGCATTCGCACCAGGATCATGCCGCCGCACTCGCGCATATCCTGAGCGACGCGGGCGTCACCACAGTCGTGCATGCGCTGACCGACGGCCGCGATACGCCTCCGCAATCGGCGGGCGACGATCTCAAGCGTCTCGCCGCAGCGCTGCCAAAATCGGTTCCGATCGCCACGGTCTGCGGGCGCTACTACGCGATGGATCGCGACAGCCGCTGGGAGCGTGTGAAAAAGGCCTACGACGCCATCGTCGAGGCCGACGCGCCGCGCTTTGCCGACGCGCCGGCCGTGATCGCCGATGCCTATTCCAAGCAGCAGTTCGACGAATTCGTCATCCCGGCGGTGGTCGGCGACTATCGCGGCATCAAGGATGGCGACGGCGTGCTGTGCTTCAACTTCCGCGCCGACCGCGCGCGCGAGATTCTCACCGCCATGCTCGATTCGAATTTTGCCGGCTTCCCGCGCAAGCGCATGGTGCGCTTTGCCGCAGCGGTCGGCATGGCGCAATACTCCGACGAACTCGACAAGCTGATGCAGACGATTATCCCGCCGCAGACTTTCCCGCACATCCTGGGCGAAGTGGTTTCGCAAGCCGGCCGCACGCAACTGCGCATGGCCGAGACAGAGAAGTATCCGCACGTCACCTACTTCCTCAACGGCGGCCGCGAGGAGCCCTATCCGGGCGAGGATCGCATCATGGTGCCGTCGCCCAAGGTCGCGACCTACGACCTGCAACCCGAAATGTCGGCGCCGGAGCTGACCGCGAAGGCCGTGGAGGCGATCAAGTCCGGCAAGTACGACCTGATCGTGCTCAACTTCGCCAATCCGGACATGGTCGGTCACACCGGAAGTCTCCCGGCCGCCATCAAGGCGGTCGAGACGGTCGATACCGGGCTCGGCAAGATCGCCGATGCGGTCAGCAACGCCGGCGGCGCGATGCTGGTCACCGCCGACCACGGCAATTGCGAGATGATGCGCGATCCCGACAACGGCGGTCCGCACACGTCGCACACCACCAATCCGGTGCCGCTGGTTTTGCTCGGCGCGCGCAATCGCTCGCTGGTGGCGCAGGGCCGCCTCGCCGATCTCGCGCCGACGCTGCTCGAGCTGATGGATTTGCCGAAGCCGCCGGAAATGAACGGCGTGTCGCTGCTCGCGGGCTAATACTGGCGCTTCACTGCTGCGCCGGCGGCCATCACGATCAACATGAAGGCGAGCGAGCCGCCGAACGCCCACACCGGATGGGTGCCGGGCGACAGCGCGGGTACGAACACGAAGCCGAGTACCAGCGAGCCAACAAGCGCGAACGCGATCGCGATCAACAGCCGCGCATCGACCAGTCGTCTCCGATCGTCCGCCACGGCCGTCCCGCTCTACATGTCGCCGAGGCCAAGCACATCGGCCATCGAATAGAGCCCGGGCTTCTGCCCGCGCGCCCAGAGCGCAGCCTTCAGCGCGCCGCGCGCAAAGATCATGCGGTCCTCCGCGCGATGCACCAGCTCGATGCGTTCGGCGGGGCCGGCGAAGATCACGCTGTGCTCGCCCACCACGGTGCCGCCGCGCAGCGACGCGAAGCCGATGTCGCCGCTTTTGCGGGCACCGGTCTCGCCGTCGCGGCCGCGCGCCGAGTGCTGCGCCAGATCGATGCCGCGGCCTTCCGCCGCCGCGCGGCCGAACATCAGCGCGGTGCCGGACGGCGCGTCGATCTTCTTGTTGTGATGCATCTCGAAAATCTCGATGTCGAAATCCTCATCGAGCGTCTTCGCCACGCGCTTGGTGAGCGCCGCGAGCAGATTGACGCCCATGCTGAAGTTGCCGGCCTTCACCACCGCGGCGCTCTTTGCCGAATCCTTGATCTTGGCCTCTTCGTCGGCCGAATGGCCCGTGGTGCCGACGATGTGCACCTTCCCGGCAGTGAGCGCGGCAAACGCCGTACTCGCCTTCGGCACCGTGAAATCGATGATGCCGTCGGCCGCCGCGAGCGCCGCCTTGGTGTCGGCGGTGAGCGTAACGCCGTTGGCCGGCAGTCCCGAC
Source organism: Rhodoplanes serenus (assembly GCA_945893145.1). Classification (GTDB taxonomy): domain Bacteria; phylum Pseudomonadota; class Alphaproteobacteria; order Rhizobiales; family Xanthobacteraceae; genus Z2-YC6860. Next base: position 21,071 of record CAMDDZ010000025.1, read on the forward strand.
AGCACGCCGGAGTCCTGACCGAGCAGCGGCGAGCGCGCGTCCTCGATAGCGCCCGCGACCACGAGCCCCTTGGTCTCGGAAATCGCCTTGACCAGCGTACGTCCCATGCGCCCACCGGCGCCGGCGATCACGAGCCGCATGTCGGACATGAGTGAAGCTCCTCAACGGTGCGCGTCCGCGGAGATTACACGGCCGGCGCGGCTATGTCTTAGTGCGGCAGCTGCAGCCATTCGAAGCTAGGGCTGCGGACCGTCGTAACCGCCGATGATGAGGATGTCGGCGGTGGCGTTCGGCTGCCGCACCTTGATGTTGGCCTGGTACTCGGGCGATCGGTAACAGGCGAGCGCCTGCTCGTAGCTCGGAAACTCGATCACCACATTGCGGGCGCGGCTGGTGCCTTCGGGATTCTCGAACGGCCCGCCGCGGATCACAAAGCGTCCACCGAATTTCTTGAAGATCGCCGGATTGGCGGCGGCATAGGGCTTGTAGCCCTCCTCGTTGCTCACATCGACGCGCGCGATCCAATAGCCCTTCGCCATGACTGACTTACTTCTCCGTTGTTAGTGTCCCTGCTCGCCGACGCCCTCGATGACGACGAGATCGCATTCGGCCTTGCCTTTGCGTAACGCGACAGCCGCCTGGTAGTCCGCCGAACGGTAGCAGGCCAGCGCCGCGTCATAGCTCGGAAATTCAATCACCACGGTGCGCGCACGCTGATGGCCTTCCATCACTTCGTAACGGCCGCCACGCACCAGGAAGCGCCCGTTGAACTTGCCGACCGGGCTGCCGATCGCGCCGCTATAGGCGCCGTAACCGGCCTGATCGATGACATCGAGGTGGGCGATCCAGTAACCCTTGCGCACCGCCGACGGCAGCGGCATGCCGAAATGATCCGGCTGCGGGCCGTCGTAGCCCTCCACGATCAGAAAATCGCAGGCCGAGTAGGGCGCGCGCAACGGCCGGGCCTTGGAATACTCCGGCCCGCGGTAGAACGCTTGCGCCTCCTCGTAGGAGTTGAACTCGCGCAGCACATTGCGCGACCGCATCTTGCCCTCGACCAGCTCATGGCGGCCGGCGCGCGCCAGGAGTTTCGAGCCGAAGCGCTCATGCGCCGCGTCCGCCATGTCGCGATAGGCCTGGAAGCCTTGCGGGTCGCTGACATCGAGATGTGGAATCCAATAGCCCTTTGGCATGTCGTCCTCTCTACGGTCCGGCCTGCGCGATCTCGGCGACGATCGCCTCGGCGGCGGCCTTGGGGTCGGGCGCCTCCAGGATGGGCCGGCCGACCACCAGGTAATTGGCGCCAGCCGCGATCGCCGCAGCCGGTGTCATGATGCGCTTCTGGTCGCCGCTCGCGGCGCCTGCCGGACGAATGCCCGGCGTCACCAGCACCATGCCCGGCTTGATGATCTTGCGAAGGTTCGCCGCCTCCTCGGCCGAGCAGACAAGGCCGTCGATGCCGATGTCGCGGGCCTGCGCGGCGCGCTCGGCCACCAGCTCCGGCACCGTGAAGTCGTAGCCCGCGGCAGCCAAGTCTGCGTCGTCGTAGGAGGTCAGCACCGTTACGGCGAGGATGCGCAACGCCGAGTCGGCGCGCGCGTCGACCGCGGCGTGCATGGTCTGCGGATAGGCGTGGACGGTGAGAAAGCTCGCGCCGAGCTTGACCACGCTCTCCACCCCGCGCGCCACTGTGTTGCCAATGTCGTGCAGCTTGAAATCGAGAAACACCTGTTTCTTCGCGCGCACCAGCTGCTCGGCCAATGCGAGGCCGCCGGCGAAGCCGAGCTGGTAGCCGATCTTGTAGAACGACACGGCTTCGCCAAGCCGCGCCACCATCGCGTCGGCAGCAGCCACCGAAGGCAGATCGAGCGCAACGATGAGCCGCTCGCGGGCGTCCATGTTAGGCGATCTCCCGCGCCATATCGGTCAACCTCTGCGCGATGCGCTTGAGCAAAGCCGAGGCGCGCTCTTCCTTGAGGTTGTCCACTTCGTCGAACGCCTCGCTCGCGCGCATCACTGCAATCTGGTCGGGGATCACCAGCGCACCGCAGCCGAGCTCCAACACCTGGCGCAACGCCATGAGCGAACGCATCGCTCCGTAAGCGCCGTCGGATGCACCACCGATTGCAAACACCCGGTTCCTGAACGCGGCAAGCGGCACCTCGCCGCGCTCACGCACGCGCGAGATCCAGTCGATGGTGTTCTTGAGCAGCGGCGTGATCGAAGCGTTGTATTCCGGGCTGGCGATAAATACGCCCTGGTGCGCCGCCATGAGTTGCTTGAGCTTGATCGCATTCAGCGGCGCGCCGGCGGTGTTCTCCTGGTCGCCGTCGTAGATCGGCAACGGATAGTCGCCGAGCGAGATCCGGGTGACATCGGCGCCCGCGAGCAACAGTTCCTTGCTCGCAAGCGCGGCGAGCCGCGCGTTGTGCGAGCCAGTACGGATCGAGCCGGCAAAGACCAAAACCTTGGGAAGCATGGGCGGCTCCGGGAACGTCCGCCTTGATTATCACAAAGAGCGTCAGCCCTTGCGATACACCCAGACGCGCGCGGGCGGCAGGTTCATCCAGATGCGGTCCGAAGCATCGGCGCGCACGCCGGCAGGCCGCGTCGGAATCGGCGGCACCATGGCGTAGGTGAACTGCACGAACGGCGCGCCCGGCAGCATCATGCTGAACGCATCGTAGAGCAGCCGCAGCCGCGTCCGCACCGGCTTGGTGACGAGCGGCAGACCGGACACGATTGCAGCAGCCGGCTGGCTCAGGATGCCCTCCAGCGTGCGGCGCAACCCATAGGCATCGCCGCGAACCACCGTCGCCTGCGGATAGCGCTCGCGAAGCAAGCGGCAGAAATCGGGGTCATACTCGACCAGCACGAGCCGGGACGGATCGACGCCCTGCGCCACCAGCGCTTCGGTCACTGGGCCGGTGCCGGGTCCAAGCTCGACGATCGGTCCATCGACGGTCGGATCAACATAGCTCGCCATGGTGCGAGCCAGGACCTTACCGGACGGCGTTACGGCGCCAATGGAAAGCGGCTTCTCCATCCAGGAGCGGATGAAGCGGACCTCGTCGTCGAGACGGATTCCGTTCTTTTGCTCGAACAGGCGAATTTGCCGTTCGATCTTCTTCTCGAGGATTTGAAGGGCCTGGATAGGCATGTAAGGGAAATGCAGCCCGCGGTTATACACAGCAATCGGTAACCGGTGCCGGACCGGGGGTCAAGCCGGAATGGCTCAACCCTGACCCGCGCCGCTACCGAAGAACTCCTTGACTTTCGAGAAGAATCCCGCGGATTCGGGCTGTGTTTCCTTAGACGAAAGCTTTTCAAACTCGGCCAGCAGGTCGCGTTGCTTCTGGCTCAGGTTCTGCGGCGTCTCGACCACCACCTGCACATACATGTCGCCGGTCTGCTTGGAGCGGAGCACCGGCATGCCCTTGCCCTGGAGCCGGAAGCGCCGGCCGGACTGGGTGCCGCTCGGCACCTTCACGCTGGACTTGGACCCGTCGATGGCCGGGACCTCGAACTCGCCGCCGAGCGCTGCCGTAACCATCGAAACCGGCACCCGGCAGTGCAGGTCGGCGCCATCGCGCTGAAACAGCTCGTGGGCGCCGATCGACAGGAAGATGTAGAGGTCGCCCGCGGGACCGCCGCGCAAGCCGGCCTCGCCTTCGCCGGAGAGCCGGATGCGCGTGCCGTCCTCGACGCCCTGCGGGATGTTGACCGACAGCGTGCGCTCGCGCGTGACACGGCCGGAGCCGGAGCAGGACGGGCACGGATTGTCGATCACCTGGCCGCGGCCGTGACAGCCCACACAGGTTCGCTCGAGCGTGAAGAAGCCGCCTTGGGTGTGACGGATACGGCCGTGACCGTTGCAATGCGGACAGGTCTTTGGCTTGCTCCCGGTCTTCGCGCCCGTCCCCGAGCATGATTCGCAGGTGACCGAGGTCGGCAGCCGCACCGATGCGGCCTTGCCGGCAAACGCCTCGTCGAGGCTGATTTCCATATTGAAGCGGAGGTCTGCACCACGCTCGCGGCCCGAGCCCCGCTGGCGGGCGCCGCCCACGCCGAAAATGCCTTCAAAAATATCGGCAAAGGCCGAGCCGAAATCCTGGCCGAAGCCGGGCGCGCCGCCACCTGGACCGCCGTGCTCGAACGCGGCGTGACCGAAGCGGTCATACGCTGCGCGTTTGTCGCCGTCTTTCAGCACCTCGTAGGCTTCGCTGATTTCCTTGAAGCGGTGCTCGGAGTCTTTGTCGCCGGCGTTGCGGTCGGGATGGAATTTCATCGCCTGCTTGCGATAGGCGACCTTGAGGTCCGCCTCGCTCGCGGTGCGCTCGATCTCCAGGACTTCGTAGTAGCAACGTTTAGCCATGCGCAGGCGGTCCCCGTCTCGCTTGCATGCAACACAAATCTGCAACGCAAACGATTAACACACAAACGAGTGGCCCGGCGCTTTCGCACCGGGCCAAGGATCGTATCAGTTTCTAGACGATGCCATTTCTTGACCGTACATGGCGCCGGTGCCTAGGCGGATTTCTTGTTTTTCTTGTCGTCATCGACCTCGGTAAATTCCGCATCGACGACGTCATCCTTCTTGCCCGGCTCGCCGCCAGGCTGCGCGCCCGGATCGGCGCCAGGACCGGCACCTGGCCCACCTTGGCCCTGCTGAGCCTTGTACATGGCCTCGCCAAGCTTCATCGAAGCCTGCATGAGAACCTGCGTCTTGGCCTGGACCGCAGCAGCGTCCTCGCCCTTGAGTGCTTCCTTGAGGTCGGCGATGGCGTTCTCGATCGCCTTGCGCTCGGCCTCGCTGACCTTCGAGCCGTGCTCGGTCAGAGCCTTCTCGGTCGAATGGATCAGCGCCTCGGCATGGTTCTTGGCTTCGACCTGGGCCTTGCGTTTCTTGTCGTCATCGGCATGCGCTTCCGCATCCTTGACCATCTTCTGGATGTCGGCGTCGCTGAGACCACCAGACGCCTGGATACGGATCTGCTGCTCCTTGCCGGTGCCCTTGTCCTTGGCCTGAACGTTGACGATGCCGTTGGCGTCGATGTCGAACGTGACCTCGACCTGTGGCACGCCACGCGGCGCCGGCGGAAGGCCGATGAGATCGAACTGGCCAAGCATCTTGTTGTCGGCCGCCATCTCACGCTCGCCCTGGAACACGCGGATTGTCACTGCGGTCTGGCCGTCCTCCGCCGTGGAGAACACCTGCGATTTCTTGGTCGGGATCGTGGTGTTGCGATCGATCAGCCGCGTGAAAACGCCACCCAGCGTCTCGATGCCCAGCGAGAGCGGCGTGACGTCGAGCAGCAGCACGTCCTTGACGTCGCCTTGCAGCACGCCGGCCTGAATCGCCGCGCCGACCGCAACGACTTCGTCGGGGTTGACGCCCTTGTGCGGCTCCTTGCCGAACAATTGCTTCACGACCTCCTGCACCTTGGGCATGCGGGTCATGCCGCCGACCAACACAACTTCATTGATCTCCGCGGCGCTCAGGCCCGCGTCCTTCAACGCCTGCCGGCACGGCTCGACCGTCTTCTGCACGAGGTCATCGACCAGCGCCTCGAACTTGGCGCGGGTGAGCTTCATGGTCAGATGTTTCGGACCGGACGCATCCGCCGTGATGAACGGCAGATTGATTTCGGTCTGCGTGGTGGACGACAGCTCGATCTTGGCCTTCTCGGCGGCTTCCTTCAGCCGCTGCAGCGCAAGCTTGTCGCGGCGCAGGTCGATGCCCTGGCCCTTCTGGAATTCGTCAGCCAGATAGCTGACCAGACGCATGTCGAAGTCTTCGCCACCCAGGAACGTATCGCCGTTCGTGGACTTCACCTCGAACACGCCGTCGCCGATTTCGAGAATCGAAATATCGAACGTACCGCCGCCAAGGTCATAGACCGCAATGGTGCCGGTCTTCTGCTTGTCGAGGCCATAGGCCAGCGCGGCCGCGGTCGGCTCGTTGATGATGCGGAGCACTTCGAGGCCCGCGATCTTGCCGGCGTCTTTGGTGGCCTGGCGCTGGGCGTCGTTGAAGTAGGCCGGCACCGTAATGACCGCCTGATCGACCTTGGTGCCAAGGTGCGCCTCGGCGGTCTCCTTCATCTTCTGCAGGATGAAGGCCGAAATCTGCGAGGGTGAATAGGTTTTGGCGTCCGCCTCAACCCAGGCGTCGCCGTTGCTGGCGCGCGCGATCTTGTAGGGGACGAGCTTTTTGTCCTTCTCGACCATCGGGTCGTCGTAGCGCCGGCCGACCAGGCGCTTGACCGCGAAGATGGTCTTTTCCGGATTCGTGACCGCCTGGCGCTTGGCCGGCTGGCCGACGAGACGTTCGCCGTCATCGGAGAAGGCGACGATGGAGGGTGTGGTGCGCATCCCCTCGGCGTTTTCGATGACCCTCGGTGTTTTGCCGTCCATCACGGCGACGCAGGAGTTGGTCGTGCCGAGGTCGATGCCGATGACCTTGCCCATAGTGTTAATCCTCTCTTTCGCGGCAGGCCGGCCGGACCCTGTGACGGCGTCCCATGCGGCCCCCAAAATTTACACGTTTAGCGCCTCTGCGGCGTCTTGGCTCATATAGGAGAGCCCCATTTGGCCGCAAGGACTTGACGCCGTTGTTGGTTACGTTCTCAGCCCCGCGGGGATAGCCCGGCGCGGGCCGGAGCGATGGCCGTCACTGATCATGGACCCGTGCCGGTTGGGTCTCAGTTGAAGAGTCGATGTAGAGGAACAGGTTGGAGCTAAAGCGGCCCAGCATGATGCCGGTGTAGCCGACGGCTGAATCGACCCCCTCCGGCACCAGCTCTGTCAGCTGCTTGTGCAGCATCAGGATCAGGTTGCGCTCATCCGCCCATTCCGCCTTGCCGAGACACCGGCAGGCGAGCCGGAAGGTGCTGGTCCAGAAGTGCAGCAGCGGGATCGCAGTGTGGTGCTCGACCGGAAAATACCGATTCGGCACCGTGATAAAGACCTGGTTGGCCACCCGCACCATCTCGTTCACGAACAAGCCTTGATGCTGCTCGCTGCCGACGTGCTCAAGGACCGCGTTGGACACCGCAATGTCGAATGATTTGGCGGCGAACGGCAGCGGCCGGTTGGCCTCGATGCGATGGTAAGCGACCTTCGGGAAGGCGGCATAGAAACCATCGCCCTCGCCGATACCGACCGCGGTGATCCGCTCCTGGTGCGGATATTTCCGCTCCAGCATGTTGGCGGCTTCGTTGATGACGTCCGACACGCCGACGTCGAGGATCCGATCGTCCGGCGACGGGTGGCAGTATTTGACGAAGTCCGCATAGATGCGTTTTCGCGCCGCAACCGTAAGCCGTTCGCCCAGCGAGCGCGGGCTTGCGACCTGGTAGTACCGGCCATCGACTGTCGTCCGAAGAGACACGTTCGCCCTCTGCCTCTACCGTTTCACGCGATACACCGCGAAGGCCTGCCCGGCCTCACCGCGAACCGGCTCAAGCCACGCCGGCACCGTGCCGGCGCGCAATTGGCCCCACAGGCTGCGGCGCTGCTCAGCCGCCAATAGGCCATCCGGCGGACGCGGGCCGCAGATCATCACGTAGTTCACCCCGGCGTCGTTGAGAACCCGGCGCGCCTGCTCAGGCGGCTCAGCGAGGCTGCGGTGCGCTGCGATGATGCCCCTGGACAGATGATGATAGGGGCCGGCCAGCGCGGAATGCGGCGTCAAAGCCAATAGGAACGGCCCATAGCTGATGTCGGTCGCGACCAGGCCCGGCGGCAATTGAGCGAGCGGCTTATAGCTCGCCGTCAGCAGGCAGGCCTTGCTGGCCGGCCGGTCGAACGCGTCCTTGTCGTCGAAGCCCGCCGCCGAGGCCACCGTGATGGCGCCCGATGACAGCGCCATCGGCGTCAGCAGCAGCGCCGCGAATGTGCGGCCCACCAGCGTCGTCATTCGCAGCGCGGCGAACAGCCGGAGCGCCATGGCGGCGACCATCGGCATGCCAAACCAGATCGCATAGGAATAGCCGCGGATTGCGCCGAGCATCACCATCACCGCAATTGCGAACACCGCGGCGGCCGTCAGCACACCGGCATCGTGGCGCGACGCGCGATTGCGCAGCACCGCGAGCGTGGCAAGCACGGCGACCGCCGGGAATGCCGCAATGGCGGCAGCCGTCAACGGATTGATCCGGAACAGCGTCAGCAGCGGCTGCATCTCGCGCACCCCGCCGAGCCACATCGGCCAGATGGCCGGATCCACCATGGCGAACGGTCCGCGCGCGCATGCCGGTTCGATCAGCAGCAATGCCGCAGCGGAGATGCAGCCGACGCCCCCGATGGCGGCGGCGCGTGTGACGCGATCTTGGTGCGCCAGCCGCCCGACGATCTCCAGCATGACGCCCGCGCAGGCGAGCCCAGCCAATGTGTTGATCGCGATGCTGTCGCATGAGTGGCGCAGCCAATGCTGCGGCCCGATGGTGGCAAAGAAGCCCACCAGCGAGCTTGCCGCCAGCCCCTGTCCATAGGCGCGCAAACCGGGCGCGTTGGCCCGATCGAACACATAGCGCAGTGCAAACGCCGCGCCGCAGCCCACCAGGTAGGGCACCGCTTCAAATCCGATGGTGAGTGCCGCGCCGGACAGCGCGCCGGCCGCCAGCGCGCCCAAGCGCACGCGGTCCGACCAGACGGTCGCCGCCACCGCCAGGATGGTCAGCGCGATCTGGACGTTGTGATGGTCGATGCGGCCGGGCGTGAATTGCTGATAGCCGGGCGTGCCGATCATGGCGAGCAGGAGCGCGATCACCGCCGCCTCGCGTCCGGCAATGCGCCAGGCGATCGCCGCCATGCCGGCGATAGTCGGTAACAGCCAGAGCAGCGGCCACCACGCCCGCATCAGCCGCTCGGCCAAGGCGCCGTCGGTGAACAACCCGAACAGGAACAGCAACGCCGCAAGGCCGGCGTCGATCAGGCGGGACCAATGAGTGTCGTAGCCTTCCGGCGGCTGCATCCGCGCCTGGTGCAGATCGAACCAGCCCTGGCCGCCAAGCCAAGCGTGCAGTTGTGCAAGCCGCAGCGCATCGTCAGTGTCGAGCAGGGTCTCGGCGGTCTGCGGCCAGTGCTGGAGCAAAAGCGTAAACGACACCAGCAGCCACACCAGGATGACGAGGGCCGCGAAATTCGGCTGGCGCAGCAAGGCAGGGGGCATGAAAAGGGCCATTTTGGAAGGGCGCGCCGCCCCGAACAAATGGGCCCAACAGGGTTGAGTTTCGCTTAACAACGCCGCATATCGAGGGGGTGAATTTGTCAGTCGCCGCAAGAACCCTGCGTTTTGGGGCTGCCCTGGCCCTGGTGGCGGCTGCTTGGCTGCTGGCGGCGCTGCCCGCCCGGGCGGCCGACCCGCTGTTTCCACTGGGCTCCCGGCTCGGGCTCGCGCCGCCACCCGGCATCGCGCTCAGCCCGACTTTTCCGGGCTTCGAGGACCAGCTCAACCACGTCTACATCCGGATTGTTGCGATGCCGGACAAGGCGTTCGCGGAAATCGAACGGACGATGACCAACGACGCCCTGAAGAAACAGGGCATGACAGTCGAGAAGCGCGAGCCATTCCCGCTCGCAAGCGGCAGCAGGGGCCTGCTCATCGTCGCGCAGCAAGAGGCGGACGCGGTGCGCCTTCGCAAGTGGCTGCTGGTCGCACCGGTCGGCGATCTGACCGCGCTGATCTCGATTGAGATCCCAAACGAAGCCACGGACCGTTATCCGGAGGCCGCGATCCGCACCGCGCTGGCGACCACCACCGCACGGCCGAGCATCCCGGTCGAAGAGCAGCTTCAGCTCGTGCCGTTCCGGTTCGGCGATCTTGGCGGAATGCGGGTCTGGCGCGTGCTGCCGGGAACGGCGGTGCAGCTCACCGATGGGCCGAAGGAAGAATTCGACGCCACCACGCAGTCATATCTGGTGATCTCGATCGGGAGCGGCACACCCGATCCGCGCGACCGCGAGAATTTCGCCCGCCTCGCGCTGAGCGGTCTGCCACCGCTGAAGGACTTGCGAGTCACCGGTTCGGAGCCGCTGCGTCTCGGCCGCCAGCAGGGCTACGAAATACGGGCCGAAGCCAAGGATCCCAAGACCGGGGTCGATATCCAGATCGTGCAATGGCTGCGCTTCGGGACGGGTGCCTATGTGCGGCTGATCGGGATCGGCCCAAAAGAGGGTTGGAGCAGCGCCTTCATGCGCTTCCGCACCGTGCGCGATGCCATGGAAGTGCGTTAAGCGCACCTCGGATAAAGGGCGAGCTTAATTCGCGCGGGAATTGTCGTTCGCGGGTGGTTCGGCTGATGCCTTCGGGCCACCCTTAGCTATCGCAACCATTGCCGGCCGCAGCACGCGCTCGCCGATCAGGTAACCCGACTGCACCACCTGCACGATCTGACCGGACGGCACCGAAGCGTCCTCCACCTCGTACATGGCTTGGTGCCGGTTGGGATCGAACTTCTGGCCCATCGGCTCGATCCGCTTCACACCGTGCTTCTCGAGCGCGTTGATGAGCGCACGCTCGGTCAGTTCGACGCCGTCGAGCAGCGCTTTCACGCTCTCGTTGGCGTTCTCACGGAGTTCCTTGTCGAGTGCCTCGAGCGCCCGGTGCATGCCGTCGGCGACGGTGAGGATGTCGCGCGCAAACGCCGTGATGCCGTAGGTCCGTGAATCGGCGACCGCGCGCTCGGTCCGGTTGCGCAGGTTTTCCATCTCGGCAAGCGTGCGAAGGAGCCTGTCCTTGGCTTCAGCAAGCTCGCGATCGAGTGCCGTGGACGGCGCCGGGCTAGGCGCGGGACCGGGCGCCGTGGCTGGAGCCGGCTGCGCCGCGTCCGGGATCGGCTGATTGGGTGTGTCGTTCATAACGCTCGGGATATCAGGTCTGAGAGGTTAAAAATCAAGCCGGAAGTTCCGGCGAGCTGTTCAAGCCTGTGCCAGGCTCATCTCCAGAAAACCCATGACCTGAGGCCATGACAGGCGGGTGGCGGCGGCATTGGCCGGCACCGATTGCAGGTCCGGCCGCATGAAGCTGTGAACCGCATCGGGATGAACCTGAGCAACGGTCGCGGCCTTGCGGGCCTCGAGCACGTCGCGCAGCTTCAGGAACACCGGATGCAGAAAGACCTGATCGCCGGTGCCGTGCACGAGGTGAACCGGACACTGGATGCCGGCCGCGAGCGCTATGGCGTCGAGCGTCTGGTTGGGCTGCATCGGAACGCGGATCGACGGATAATACGGCACGCAAGCGGCGAGCCGCCGATCCTTCGCGGCCAGTAGCACGGCGTAGCGGCCGCCGAGGCAGAAGCCGAGCACCGCCACGCGCGGCAGCCGCAGCGTATCGAGCAGGTGGCTGACGCAATCGGACATGACGTCGAGCGCGCCGTCGTTCAGCTTGCCGGCGCGCGCCTGCGCGGCCTTGATCTCGGTTGGCGGGGTCTCGCCCGGATAGGGGTTCCAGACCATCGAGGAATATCCAGCCTCGGCCAGGATACGCGCGCGTTCGCGCATCGGCGCATCGACGCCGGTGATGGTCGGCAGGATCACGACACCACCGCGCGGCTTCTCGGCGTGGGTGACCAGGCCATCGAGGCGGCCCTGCGAAATGTCTTCGGTGCGGATCATGGAATTCAGCCTGCGATCAGCTTGCCCACCACTTTGGCGGTGTAATCCACCATCGGGATGACGCGCGCGTAGTTGAGCCGTGTCGGTCCGATCACGCCGATGACGCCGACGATCGAGCCTTTCGTATCGCGGTAGGGCGCGATGATGGTGGAGGAGCCCGACATCGAGAACAGCTTGTTCTCCGAGCCAATGAAGATGCGCACGCCCTCGGCACGCTCGGCGCGGCCGAGTAGGTCCACCACCTCGCGCCGGGTTTCGAGGTCGTCGAACAGCAGCCGCACGCGCTCCAGGTCTTCGAGCGCCTTGAGATCGTCGAGCAGGTGGGCCTGGCCGCGCACGATCAGCCGGCGGTCGGCGGTCTCGCCGCCCGACCAGCTCGCGAGGCCCGCGGCCACCACCTTCTGCGTCAACGCATCGAGCTCGGCCTGGCCGGCGGTCTGCGCCTTCTCCAGTTCGGCCCTCGCCTCCGGGAGAGTACGGCCACGAATCCGGGCATTGAGGAAGTTGGTCGCCTCGGTCAGTGCCGAGGTCGGCAGGCCGATCGGCAGCGGCACCACGCGGTTTTCGACCTGCCCGTCCTCGCTCACCATCACCACCAGCGCGCGCTCGGGCTCCAGGCGGACGAATTCGATGTGCTTGAGACGGACATTGTGCTTCGACGCCAGCACCACGCCGGCGGCGCGCGTCAGCCCCGAAAGCAGGCCCGAGGCTTCGCTCAGCACGTTTTCGACCGACTTGCCGGCGCCCGCGACCTGCGCCTCGATCTGGCGGCGCTCGTTGTCGTTGAGGTCGCCGATCTGCATCAGCGCATCGACGAAGAAACGCAGGCCCTGTTCGGTCGGCAGCCGCCCGGCCGAGGTGTGCGGCGCGTAGATCAGACCGAGGTGCTCAAGGTCCGCCATCACGTTGCGCACCGAGGCGGGCGATAGCGGCGTCGTAATCAAGCGCGACAGGTTGCGCGAGCCGAGCGGCTCGCCGGTGGTCAGATAGCTCTCGACGATTTGACGGAAAATCTCCCGCGAGCGCTCGTTGAGCTGCGCGAGACTGACCTGCGTCCTGCCGATCGGAACGTCCTGCGACACGCCACACCGCTCCATTCAAACGGTCAGCGAATCTGTCCATTCGAGCCGCAAAGCGCAAGGCAAGATGTCGTGCGGCCACGCAGCGTTATCGGCCTGTTCGGTCGCCAGAGCCGCTGTTAGCCTGTGCGGCAACGAACAAGGTTGATGGGGAGGACAATATGAAGGCTTGGCATGGGCTTTTGGCCGCTGCGATCTGCGCTCTTACGGTGGCGAGCGCCCAAGCGCAGACCGTCATCGAGGAGTGGAACACTGCCACCTTCCCGCCGCCGCCTGCGCTCAAGCCGGCGACCATCGTGCCGAACGAGACCGCGCTGCTGGTCATGGATTTCACCAAGCAGACCTGCACGCCGGAGCGCCGCATCCGCTGCGCCAATTCGGTGCCGAAGGTGGTCAAGCTTGTCACCGAGGCTCGCGCCAAAGGCGCGCTGATCATCTACAGCGTCGCCGTGCCCAACTCAGTGCCGGCCGACATCCTGCCGGCGCTCGCGCCCGCCGCCGGCGAGCTGGTGCTGCCGCCGCTTGGGCCGGACAAGTTCATCAACAGCGATCTCGAAAAGACCCTGAAGGACAAAGGCATCAAGACCGTGGTCGCCATGGGCACGCAGGCGCAGACCTCGGTGCTGCACACCGGCGCGACTGCGGCGCTCAAGGGCTTTAAGGTGATCGTGCCGGTCGATGGCATGTCCGGCGACAACGTGTTTACCGAGCTGTACACCGCCTGGCACCTCTCGACCGCGGCGCGCATCAGCAGCAACGTGACGCTGACCAAGTTTGAAATGATCGGGTTCTAACGCGCGCGCCGCCGAAATGATCTTCGCGGCACGCAGCCGTCAGCTTCGGACACGAGAGGGTCACGGCCACCACCGTGTCACCTTCGTCGAATTGTTCTTCGACCTGGTGTTCGCGATCACGCAGCTATCGCACGGGCTGCTCAATCACCTGACAGTGCTCGGCGCGGTGCAGACCGGCCTGCTGATGCTCGCGGTGTGGTGGGCCTGGATCGACGCCGCGTGGTGCACCAATTGGCTCGACCCCGAGAAACCGGCAGTGCGGATGCTGCTGTTCGCGCTGATGCTGGCCGGGCTGGTGCTGTCGTCGTCGATCCCCAAGGCGTTCGAGGATCGCGCGCTGCCTTTCGCGCTGACCTACGTGGCCATGCTGCTGGTGCGCGACGGCTTCATGTTGTGGGCGCTGCGCCGCCACGACACCGGCAATTACCGCAACTTCACGCGGATCGGCATCTGGCATCTGGTAACCGCGCCGTTCTGGATCGCCGGGGCATTCGCAGCCGGCGAGACGCGGCTGGCGCTGTGGGGGATTGCCGTCGCCATCGAGACCGTGGGACCGATCGCCTATTTCTGGGTGCCGGGCTTCGGGCGCTCGACCACTGCCGACTGGGCCATTGAAGGCGGGCATATGGCCGAGCGCTGCGGCCTGTTCATCATCATCGCGCTCGGCGAGTCAGTCCTGATCACCGGCGCGACCTTTGCGGATCTCGCGTGGACCGGCGTAAACATCGCGGCCTTCGCCGTGGCATTCGCCGGCAGCGTCGCGATGTGGGCGGTCTATTTCAACATCGGCGCCGAGCGTTCCAGCCGCCTGGTGGCAAGCTCCGACGACCCCGGCCGGATCGCACGCAGCGGCTACACCTACATTCACATCCTGATGGTGGCTGGCATCGTCATCGCCGCGGTCGGCGATGAACTGGTGTTGCACCATCCGCAAGGCCACGACGGCCATACCGACGTCGCGACGCTTGCAGTCATTCTGGGTGGCCCGGCGCTCTATCTTCTCGGCAATTCGCTGTTCAAGCGGCTCAGCGCGACCAACTTTCCGCTGTCGCACACCGCGGGTCTGCTGCTGCTGGCGATGCTGACGCCGACCGCGACGTTTGCGTCGCCGCTGCTGCTGGCGGCTGGCGCCACTGCTGTGCTGATCGTGGTCGCGATCTGGGAATGGCTTTCGATCGGACGGCACGCCGAGGCCTGAGCCGGCTTCGCCGTCGCCGTCCCGGAAGAAGCGGCCGCCCGATCACCTGCGGCAACTGCGACCGATCAACACCCAAGCCGCCCTAACGCAAATCTGCTATCGTCGAAGTGGGCGATCAAGCTGGCGCGCAACGGCTGCGGGGACCGCGACGCCGGAAATGAAAATCCTCGCCGGATCGGGAGGATCGCGTATGAAACATTTGCTTCACATTTTTGTTGCCGCTGCCGCAACGGCGTTAAGCCTGCCGGCCAACGCGCAACAATTCCCCAGCAAGCCAATCACAATCATAGTGCCGTTCGGGCCGGGCAGCGCCACCGACACGATCACGCGCGTGGTCGGACAGGAGCTCAGCGATGCGCTCAAACAAAGCGTCGTGGTCGAGAACCGCGTCGGCGCGAACGGAGCGCTCGCTGGTCAGTACGTCGCGCGCGCTGCGCCAGACGGTTACACCTTGTTCATGAGCACCAACTCGCCGCATTCGGCAGTGCCCTTCCTGATGAGGAACCCCCCATACGATCCGGTGAAGGACTTCACGCCGATCACGCGGATGGGAAGCTACACGCTGATGCTGGTTGTGCATCCCAGTATCCCGGCAACGTCCGTCAAGGAATTGATCGCCTACGCCCGAGCGAACCCAGGCAAGCTCAGCTACGCCAGCGCCAACACCTCCGGTGTCGTCGCCGGCGCCACGCTCAAGCATTGGGCCAAGCTCGACATCCTGCATGTTCCCTACAAAAGCGCACCGAACGCGCTCCAGGACCTGCTTCCCGGCCGAGTATCAATGATGTTCAACGACTTCACCACCAGCCTGCCGCACCTTCAGTCGAAGGCGATCCGGGCGCTGGCATCGACGCGGTTACAGCGCAGTTCGCTGTTTCCGGAGTTGCCCACGATGGACGAAGCTGGAGTCGAAGGGTTCGACATGGACTCCTGGGCCGGCATCTTCGGCCCGCCCAACATACCGGCGCCGATCGTTACGCAACTCAACACTGAATTGCGTAAGATCATTGATCGTCCCGAGATCAAATCGAAGCTGCGTACGGCGGGTTTCGAGGCATTCTCCAGCACACCGAAGGAGCTCGACGACTTCGTCAAGCTTCAGCTGCAAAAGTGGAGCAAGATGGTCCTGGATGCGGGCATCCAGCCCGACTGACGTTCCTTGGTCTGCGTTTTGCCCAAACCGGAAGGGCCGGCGCAACTACGCCGGCCCTTGTCCGTTACAGCGGCGCACGAGAGAATGCGGCCGAGACTAACCCGCCAGCCGTCCGGGAAGGACCACGATGAAAAAACGTCTGCAGATCCTCGCCGCCGCAAGCCTGCTCCTGCTCGGCCTACCAGCCGGCGCTCAGCAATATCCCAGCAAGCCAGTCACCATCATCACGGCCTTCGGACCGGGCACTGCGAGCGACACCATCGCACGCGTGGTCGCACAGCCCCTCGGTGCGGCGCTCAAACAGAGCGTCATTGTCGAAGCGCGTCCGGGTGCCAGCGGCGCGATTTCGGCGATGTATGTCGCGCGCCAGCCAGCCGATGGCTACACAATGCTGCTCACCACGAACTCCCCGCAATCGGCAGCGCCGTTCCTGATGAAGAACGTCGGCTACGACGCAGTAAAGGATTTCACCTCGATAACGCGGCTCGGCAGCTTCACGCTGCTGCTGGTGATCCATCCCAGCATTCCGGCGAACAACGTCAAGGAGCTGATCGCCTACGCGAAGGCCAATCCGGGCAAGCTGTCGTTCGCCAGCGGCAACTCGGCCGGCATCGTCGCCGGCGAGACGCTCAAGCACTGGGCCAAAGCCGACATGCTGCACGTGCCTTACAAAGGCACTCCACAAGCCCTCACCGATGTTCTCGCCGGACGCGTGTCGATGATGTTCGCCGACCTCACCACCGTGATGCCTCATGTCCAGGCCAAAACGCTCCGTGCGCTCGCGGTGACGCGCATCAAGCGTAGCTCGCTGTTCCCCGAATTGGCGACCATGGACGAGGCCGGCGTCACCGGCTTTGACATGGACGCCTGGGCCGGCCTGGTCGCACCCGCCAATACGCCGCCGGAGATCGTCAAGCTGCTCAATTCGACGCTGCGGCCGATCATCGACAGCCCTGAAATCAAAACCACGCTCGGACGCGCCGGCTTCGAGGCATTCTCCAGCTCGCCCGAAGAGCTCGACGACTTCATTAAGGTTCAGCTCGGCAAGTGGAAGAAGATGGTCTCGGACGCCGGCATCCAGCCGGAATGATGCTTGTGGCCGGAGGCTCGGACCCCTAAAAGCTCGGCTTCCAGTAGGCGCTGGAAGCAAGAGGAGCGAGCTTGAGACCAAGCAAACGACAGCCCGATGAGCTGCGCGCCGTGTCGCTTGAGCGCGGCGTGGTGAAATACGCCGAGGGCTCGTGCTTCGTGAAGTTCGGCGAAACCCACGTGCTGGTGACCGCCACACTTGAAGAAAAGCTCCCGCCCTGGCTCAAGGGCCGCGGCCGCGGCTGGGTTACCGCCGAATACGGCATGCTGCCGCGCGCCACCTCCGAGCGAACGCGGCGCGAAGCCTCAGCCGGCAAGCAGAGCGGCCGCACGGTCGAGATCCAGCGGCTGATCGGACGCAGCCTACGCACCGTGGTCGACCTGCCAGCGCTCGGCGAGCGCCAGATCACCGTCGACTGCGATGTGATCCAGGCCGATGGCGGCACGCGCACCGCGTCGATCACCGGCGCTTGGGTCGCGCTCTACGATTGCATCGCCTGGATGAAGCGCCGCGAGATGCTGAAAAGCGATCCGCTGCGCGACCACGTTGCCGCCATCTCGGTCGGCATTGCCAGCGGCGTGCCTGTGCTCGACATCGACTACGCCGAGGATTCCGAAGCCGAAACCGACGCCAATTTCGTCATGACGGGTGACGGCCGCATCGTGGAAATCCAGGCCACGGCAGAAAAAATACCGTTCAGCGAAGCACAATTTCTTTCGCTGCTCACGCTCGCGCGCCAAGGCATCGGCAAGCTCGTCGATCTGCAAAAGCTCGCGGTGATGTGAGGCGATGCCGCACCGTCAAATCACGGGCAAGCTCGTCATCGCCACCCACAATCCGGGTAAGCTCGCCGAGATGCGTGACCTGCTCGGGGTTTACGGCATCGCGGCGACATCGGCAGGCGAGCTTGGTCTGCCCGAGCCGGACGAAACCGGCAAAAGCTTCCGCGCCAATGCGCGCATCAAGGCGGAAGCCGCCGCCAAGGCGTCCAGCGCTGCCGCCTTCGCCGACGATTCGGGGCTGGCGGTCGATGCGCTCGACGGCGAGCCCGGCATTTATTCGGCGCGCTGGGCCGGCCCCGACAAGGACTTCCGCCTCGCCATGAACGAGGTGCAGACGCGGTTGATGAAGGTTGGCGCCAAATCGCCAGAGCGACGGCGCGCCCATTTCGTCTCGGCGCTGTGCGTGGCTTGGCCCGATGGGCACATTGAGGAGTTCGAGGCGCAGGTGAACGGTATCGTGGTTTGGCCACCCCGCGGCGCCAAGGGCTTCGGCTACGATCCGTTGTTCCTGCCCGACGGCCAGACGCAGACCTTCGGCGAGATGTCGGCGGAAGAAAAACACGGCCTGCCACCGCGCGGCAAAGGCCTGTCGCATCGCGCCCGCGCGTTTCTCAAGCTTGCGGAGGCGTGCCTTGGCAAACCCTGACTCGCAAGCGTTCGGCGTTTATGTGCATTGGCCGTTCTGCCTGTCGAAGTGCCCCTATTGCGACTTCAACAGCCATGTCCGCCATGCCGCAATCGACGAAGCACGATTTGCACGCGCGTTCGCGACCGAGATCGCGTCGACCGCGGCGCGAACGCCTGGTCGAACGGTGTCGACGATCTTTCTCGGTGGCGGCACACCGTCGTTGATGCAGCCCGCGACGGTCGGCGCGGTGCTCGACGCCATCGGCAAGCATTGGACCGTTGCGCCCGATGTCGAGGTCACGCTCGAAGCCAATCCGACCAGCGTGGAGGCGGAACGCTTCCGCGGCTACCGCGCGGCCGGAGTCAATCGCGTGTCGCTCGGCGTGCAGGCGCTCAACGACGCCGAGCTGAAGGAATTGGGCCGGCTGCACACCGTACGCGAGGCGCTCGACGCGGTCGCCATCGCACGCTCGGTGTTCGGCCGCTACTCGTTCGACCTGATCTACGCGCGCCCGCGCCAGACACCACAAGCCTGGTCGGAGGAACTCAAGCGCGCCATTGCGGAGGCGGCCGAACATTTGTCGCTCTATCAATTGACCATCGAGCCCGACACGCCGTTTCACACCCTGCACGCCACCGGCAAGCTCGTCATCCCTGACGACGACACCGGGCGCGACCTTTACGACGTCACCCAGGAGATCTGCGGGCTCGCCGGCCTGCCAGCCTACGAGGTGTCGAATCATGCGCGGCCGGGCGCCGAGTGCCGGCACAACCTGGTCTATTGGCGCGCGCACGAATACGCCGGCATTGGCCCGGGCGCGCACGGCCGGCTCGACGTCGAGGGCGGCGGCCGCCGTGCCACCGCCACCGAGCGACGGCCCGAAAGCTGGCTGATGCGCGTCGAATCGCTGGGCCATGGCCTCGTGACCGACGACGCGCTCACCCGCGAAGAGCGCGGCGATGAATTCCTGCTGATGGGGCTGCGCCTCGCCGAAGGCATCGACCCTGTGCGCTACCAAGCCATCTCCGGGCGGCCACTCGATCCGGAGCGGATCACGACACTCACCGCGCAAGGTCTGGTTGAGAGCGGCGGCGACGGCTTCCTGCGGGTGACGCCCGCAGGCTTCCCGGTGCTCGATGCCGTGGTGGCGGATTTGGCAGCCTAGTTTGATCTCATTCGATCGAATGGGATCATGTCCAAAGCCGCTTGCGGGCCAGAATCCGAATCATTAGCCTGCGCAACGGGGGCAAACATCGGATGGCCACGCAATGATTTCCCGCATTGTCTTGATCGCAGCATTGCTCTGTCTCGGAGCCGCCACCAACGTTGCACGCGCGGACTGGAGCGCCAGCCAGCGCACGCAATTCATGGAAGATTGTGTTCCCGCCTGTCAGAAAAATCCCCGAGTGGGAGATTCGTTCAAGAACCGGTGCCGCACGTATTGCCAGTGCTACATCGACGAAGCCGAGGGTGTATTTCCGGATTACGACGTCCTCGAGAAAGAAGTGACCGACAATCCGGAATCGGCGCTGGTCCGCCGCTTCAAAAACGTCGCGCCGACCTGCAATCGCCGGGTGTTCAGCAACTGATTGCGATGCACACGCGGCTCGCGGTGTTGATCGCGGTGGCGGGCATTCTGACCATGCCTCCAGCGCAAGCCGCCGAGCCCGTGAATGTGGTCACGCCGTCGCGCGTGATGTTTTCCATTCCGTTCTGGATCGCCGAGCGTAACGGCTATTTCAGGGACGAGAACATCGCAGCCACGTTGGAGATCGTTCCGAACGGCCGCGAGATCACGCAGCGCCTGCTGAGCCGCACGGCGCAATTTTCCATCGTCGGCCCGGACGACGTGATGATCGACGCCAGCAAGGGCGGACCGCTGCGTATCGTTGCCGGTGTGGTGCGAAAGCCGCCGCTGTTCCTCATCGCCAAGCCGTCGATCAAGACATTCGCCGATCTGCGCGGCGCCAACATCGGCGTGTTGTCGCTGACCGAAGGATCGAGCAAGCTGCTGGCCAGGATGGCCAAGGCGGAAGGGCTCGCACCGGCGGACCTGAAGATCACCGCGGTCGGAGGCGCGCCGGCGCGCTGGACACTGCTCAAGGACGGCAAGATCGACGCCGGCATGCAGCCGCTGCCGCTCAATCTGGAGGCCGAAGCGGCAGGCTTCAGCAATCTCGGTTGGGCCGGCACCTACGAACCCGACTGGCAGTTCACCACCATCAACGCCAACGGCGACTGGGCACGCGCCAATCCGAAACTTGCGACCGGCTTCCTGCGCGCGCTTGTCCGGGCGCAGGCCTTCATCTGGTCCAATCCGGACGAAGCGGCGCAGATCGCGGCCGACGCACTAAAAACGCCTGTCGCGCTGACGGCGCGCTCGCTGCAGGAGGCCAGCCGGCTCGGCATTCTCGATCCGAAACTCGACTGGTCCGAGATCGGCCTGCAACGCATCTATGAGGGCCAGCAAGCCGACGGCGCAATCCCGAAGGATCGCGCGTTCGACCTCGGCATGGTCACGGCTGCCGATTATTTGCGCGGTGCGCAGAGTTCGCTCGCCACCACGCGCTAACCATTGCGAGGCGCTGGCGCTCGCTAAATAGAGTTTAGGTGCCCGAAGCGTTGAAGCTGCGCGGCGGCGGGCTGATGATCTGGCCACCAGCGGGCGCAACGCGCAACACCGCGAGCCCGCGCTGGTTGGTGCCGTCAGGCCGAAAGCGGAAGACACCATCGATGCCGGCAAAGCCGGACGGGTTGGTCAGCGCCTGATCGGTGAACCGCTGCTCACCCTGAGTCTTCACCAGCGCAGCCACCAGCGCGACCGAGTCGTACGCGAGCGTCGCGGTGCGCACCGGGTCCTGACCGAACCGGCTGCGATAGCGCGCCGAGAAGCTCCGGTAGCCGTTGGAGTCGGGTGCCGCATACCAGCCGCCTTGCAGCGCCGGGTCGCTGGCAATGCGCGGGTCTTCCCACAGGCCGGTGCCGAGAAGCTGCATACGCTGCACGCCGGCGGCCTTGAGCGCCTGCACCACCGAAGGAACTGCATCGGCGCCGTCCGGAATGAAAATCGCATCCGCGCTGCGTGCCGCGGCCGCGACCTGACGCGCCGGCTCCGCCATGCCGGCAGCATCAAGCGGATAGCGCTGCAGCGCCACGATGCGCGCGCCCTTTCGCGCCACAGCCTGCTTGAACGCCGCCTCCACCACGGTGCCATAGGCATTGTCCGGCAGCAGCGCCGCGAACGAACGCTTGCCAGTCGCCACCGCGTAATCGACGATGCGATCGACATCGGACTCCGGCAGGAAGCTCAGCAGATAAACGCCGCGCGCCGCGACGTTGGCGTCGGTCGAGAACGCGATCACTGGGATATTGCGTGCTCGCGCCGCGGCGCCGACCACCCCGACCGAATGCGCGAACAGCGGCCCAAGGATGATCTCAGCGCCTTCGTTAATCGCCTGCTGGACCGCGAGCTGCGCGCCCGGCGCGCTGCCGCCGTCATCCTTCACCAAAAGCTGGATGTTCGGGCTGTTGAACTCAGCGAGCGCAAGCTCGGCGGCGTTCTTCATCGATTGCGCAGCGACGCCGGCGTTGCCGGTCGCCGAAAGCGGCAGGATCAGGCCGACTTTGATCTGGCCGCTGCCGATCGTCGGCCCTTGCGGCTGCTCAGCCGCTGGCGGCGACTGGTTATTGAAAGCGTCCGGTGTGGAGGAGCAAGCCGCCAGCAACGCAAAGGCGCCGCCCACCAAGGCGCCGGCCAGCAAGGCGCGACGCCAAGCGCGCGGCGCGCGCCTGGACGACAGGTCGGCGTGCTGGTGCCGGAACATGGACGGGGCCGGTCTCCTCGCCAACGGTGCCGATCGATGACGTCAGTTCACTGTGCCAAAAGGGCATATTGGCGACGAATGGTTAACCAAATGGAAAGGATAATGAATCCTCCCCCGCCCCATGACGACTCAACTGCCCGAAGCTAGATTAACCCGATGCGGGAGGATCGTCGAAGGGTCTATGCGGTCGCCGGCCAGACGGTCGAAGCCCCCAAACTCGCGGCGGGCTTGCATTTGGTCGCGACCCCGATCGGCAACCTGCGCGACATATCGCTGCGGGCGCTCGAGACCCTCGCCGCCGCCGACCTGATCGCCTGCGAGGACACCCGCATCACCCGCCGGCTGCTGGACCACTACGGCATTGCGACGCCCATGACGCCCTATCACGAGCATAACGCCGCGGCAGCGCGGCCAAAGCTCTTAGAGCGGCTCGCGGATGGCGCATCCGTCGCCCTCGTTTCGGACGCCGGCACGCCGCTGATTTCCGACACCGGCTTCAAGCTGGTGCGCGCCGCTCGCGACGCCGGCCGCAATGTGACGGCGCTCCCCGGCGCGTCGGCGGTGCTGGCCGCGCTGACGATTGTTGGCCTGCCGACCGACCGGTTTTTCTTTGAAGGCTTCCTGCCCGTCAAGGCGGGCCAACGGCACACGCGCATCGGCGAAATCGCCCGTATCCCGGCAACGCTGGTCCTCTACGAGACCGGACCTCGGCTCGCCCGCACGCTGGCGGATCTGACCGAAGTGCTTGGACCCCGCGCCGCCGCGATCTGTCGCGAGCTCACCAAGCTGCACGAAGAGGTGCGCCGCGGCGACCTCGCGGCGTTGGCGCAAGTCTATGCGGAGGATAGCGCGGAGACGCGCGGCGAGATCGTCATCGTGATCTCGCCACCGAATGCCGAGGCGGACCAACCGGACGGCAACGACATCGACGCACTTCTTCGCCGCGCGCTCGCGCGCGTTTCAGTGAAGGATGCGGTGAGCGAAGTCGCGGGCGCCACCGGCCGGCCACGCCGGGAGATTTATCAGCGCGCACTGGCGCTCGCCGAGGAGGCGCCCGATGGCGCGGCGCGCTGACCAGCCACCGCCACGGCCGGAGCGCGTCGCGGCGTTCCGCGTCGGGCTTTCAGCCGAAAGCCGCGCCGCCGCCTATCTGATCGCCAAGGGCTATCGCATTGTGGCGCGGCGCTTCCGCACGCCGGTTGGCGAGATCGATATCGTGGCGCGCCGGAGAGACGTGTTGGTGTTCGCCGAGGTCAAGGCGCGGGCGCGGCTCGACGATGCGGCCGAGGCGGTCACCGAGCGCGGCAAGCGCCGGATTGTGGCCGCCGCCGAGGCGTGGCTCGCGGCGCATCCGGATGACGTGAACAGCAACATCCGCTTCGACGCGGTGCTGGTCGCGCCCGGCCGCATTCCGCGGCACATCCCGGCGGCGTTCGAGACGAATTAGCCGCCAACTCGAAGACAATTCCGCCCTCATCCTGAGGAACGATCCAAAGGATCGCGTCTCGAAGGATGGGGCGGCCCGCCGATCTCGGGCTTGCCCGAGATCGGAAATGTTTAGTGCGCAAATCGGGTAAACTCGACTTGCGACGTTCGAGACGCGCAGCTTCGCTGCGCTCCTCACCATGAGGCCGAGTGAGGTTCTGCTTGTGGGAGATCTACGCCGCTTTCAGGCGCTCGAAGAACGCGTCAACCTGGGCACGAATGCGGTCCGCGACCGCACCGAGTTCATCGGCCACCGACTTCACCATGGTGACACTCGAGCGCGTGTTGTCGGTCGCTTCGCCGACGCGGTTGACCTCCTGCGCGGTCTCGACCGTGCGCCGCGCCGCGATTTCAACGCTGCGCGCGATCTCCTGGGTGGCTGCGCCCTGCTGGGTCACGGCCGCCGCGATGGCGCCGCTGATCGAACCAATGTCGCGGATGGTGCGCTCGATTGCGCCGATCGCGTTGATCGACTGCGCGGTGGCGTGCTGCATGCCAGCGATCTGAGCCGCGATGTCTTCGGTGGCCTTGGCGGTCTGCCCGGCCAGCGCCTTCACTTCGCCCGCCACCACAGCAAAGCCGCGACCGGCGTCGCCCGCGCGAGCAGCCTCGATTGTGGCGTTGAGGGCGAGCAGATTGGTCTGCTCCGCGATATCGGTAATCAGACGGACCACATCGCCGATGCGGCGCGCCGCTTCGTCGAGCTCCTTCACGGAGGCGTTGGTGCGCTCGGCCTCGCCCACCGCCTTCTCGGCAATGGAGTTGGACTGCGCAACCTGGCGGTCGATCTCCATGACCGAGGCGGCCAGCTCATCCGCCGCCGATGCGATGTCCCGCACATTGCTGGAGGCTTCGGAGGACGCCGACGTGGCGCCTGCGGTGCGGCGCGTGGCGCGATCAGCCGCTTCCGACAATTGCGACGAGGCCGTCATCATCTGCTCGCTGATCGCGCCGAGCTGGGCGATGCTGGCCTCCACGTCGGCGGAGAAGCGGGTGATCTCGGTCGAAACCTGCTCCTGCCGGCGGGAACGCGCCTCGGCGTCCTGCACGACGGTACGATTGAGGTCCTTGTTGTGATGCATGGCGTGCTGGAATACCGCGATGGAGCGCGCCAGTCCGCCGACCTCGTCGCGCCGCGACCCGTAGGGAATCATCACCGACTTGCCTTCGGCGACCTCCTCGGTCACGCGCGTGATTTCCGCCAACGGCCGCGCCACCGCGCGCCAGATCAGAAATGCACCCGCGCCTGCGAGCAGCACGACGCAGGCTCCCATCAGCGACATCACCCAAGCAGTGGTCTCGATCAGGCGATCGATCGCCTCATACGCATAGTTGGCACGATGCGCGTAGAGCTGGCCAAAGATGGCGAGCCCGTCGATCACGGTGTCACGCGCGCCGCGGTTGGCGCCGGTGTCGGCCCACTCGCGCGCGGCCTGCGGGGTCTGGTCGGGCACTCGGCGCGCCAGCTCGCGATGCAGGTCCTGATAGGCCTTGATGCGGTCGGCCAGCGGCTGAAAACGCGCTTGGTCGTCTTGTCCGACCATCGCTTGCCAGTGGCCAAAAACGAGGTTCAGCCGATCGGTGAGACGGGCAACGCCAGTCGCCGCGCCACGCGCCGCCACTGTGTCGGGCGCAAGAAAAATCCCGCGCGCTTCCGCCTCGATGGCATAGATCAGGCCATTGACCTGCTCGACATATTTCACGCCCCGGGACGCGGCCTCGAACTCGGACGTCAACGCGGCGTGCCGCCGCGCGCTGACGACCGCGACCAGCGCCAGAATCACGGCACCGGTGGCGAGCAACGCGAAGATCGCGTAAAGCTTGGCCGCAATGGAGAATTTCGGCAAATTAACCATTCGAATCCTTGCAACGGGCCTGGGCGGCACATTGGCGGTAAGATGTTAACCACTCGTTTTCAGTTCCCGCTCGCCCCCCGAGAAATTGCATGGCTCTGAACGTCGCGGTGCAGATGGACCCGATCGAGCGGATCAACATCCGCGGCGATTCGACCTTTGCGCTACTCCTGGAGGCGCAGCGGCGCGGCCACACGCTGAGCTATTACACGACCGACCGGCTCGCGATGGCACAGGGCCGCGTGTTCACGACCGCACAATCGCTGTCGGTGCGCGATGAACCCGGCAATCACTTCACGCTCGGCGATGGCAAGCGCGTCGACGTCGGCTCGTTCGACGTGGTGTTGCTGCGGCAGGACCCGCCGTTCGACCTTGCCTATATTTCAAGCACGCATTTCCTGGAGCGCGTCCACCCGAAGACGCTGGTGGTCAACGATCCAGCGTCCGTGCGCAACGCACCGGAAAAGATGTTCGTCACCGAATTCCCGCAGCTGATGCCGCCGACGCTGATGACGCGCGACCTGGCTGAGATCAAAGCCTTCCGCGCCGAGCACAGCGACATCGTCATGAAGCCGCTCTACGGCCACGGCGGCGGCGCGGTGTTCCGGCTGACCAAGGACGATCTCAACTTCGGCTCGCTCTACGACATGTTCGCGGCGACATTCCGCGAGCCCTGGGTGATTCAGAAATTCCTTCCCGAGGTGAGGAACGGCGACAAGCGCATCCTGCTGGTCGAGGGCGAGTTCGCCGGCGCGGTCAACCGCATCCCAGCGCCGGACGATCTGCGCTCCAATATGGTGCGCGGCGGCTCGCCCAAGGAAACCGAGCTCACCGCGGCTGAGCGTGAGATTTGCAAAACGATCGGCCCGAGCTTGCGCGAGCGCGGGCTGATTTTCGTCGGCATCGACGTGATCGGCGGCCTGCTGACCGAGATCAACGTCACATCGCCGACCGGCATTCGCGCGGTGAAAAATCTTGGCGGCCCAGATGTGGCGGCGCTGGTGTGGGACAAGATTGAGAGCAAGCGGGCCCGCTAGAATCCCGCCACCTGCTCCAACGTCCTGCTGACCTGCGTCGCGGGTTTGCGCGTGCCCGCAATTTCCTTGGCGAACTCTGGCCGCGCCAAGAGCTTTTCCTTCCAGGCAAAGACACGCGGATGCAGCCGCTCCAACGGATAGCCCGCGAGCGAAAGCCGGAACGCATAGATGAACCAGGCGATATCGAGCACGCTGAGAGCATCGCCCATCAGATAAGGCTGGGCGGCAAGCCGCTTGTCGAGCGCATCGAACTCGGAGCAGAATTTCTGCGCCGAAGCGCGCGCCCGCTCGTCGGTGAAGCCCTCCCGTGCGGCGCGCTGCCAGAACTCGATCTGAATGTCCTTGTCGCGGTCTTTGAGCCCCTGAACGGTGCCTGAGCCGCTTTCGGCGTAGCTCTTGAGCGCGGCTTGCGGCTTCGGCGGACCGGGCGGTGCGAACACAAAGCGAAAGCTCAGCGTGCGCAGATCGAGATGCAAATCGTCCTCGTGCCGCAGCAGCGCCGCGACCTCATTCTCATGCCCGGCCGGAATGAGCCGCGGCTCCGGAAATGTCTTTTCCAGATATTGGATGATGTCGTTGCTTTCGATGTGCACCGCGCCGTCGTGCACCAGAACCGGCACCAGCCCGCGCGGATTGATGCCGAGGAACCACGGCTGGAAGTTCTGATGCGCCGGCAAGTCGATGAGATGCGACTCCCAAGGAATGCCCTTGAGATTGAGGAAGATGCGGAGCTTCTGTGAGCACGACGAGCCGGCAAAGTGCAGCACGTGCACGCCCTTCCAGCCGAGCACTTCGCGGGTCTTAATGTCGCTGTCGATGAGTTGAACCATATTGTCCCCTCAACGCTGTGAGGCGCGCTCGAGCGCCACGCGATCCCACTTGCCGAGATTGGCGGCCGCCTCATATGTGCTTTGCAGGAATGCGAGCACATCCTCGTCCGGCGACGCGGATTTCTGAACCGCGTCGTAGGGCAGGATGA
This sequence comes from Rhodoplanes serenus, assembly GCA_945893145.1. Taxonomy (GTDB): domain Bacteria; phylum Pseudomonadota; class Alphaproteobacteria; order Rhizobiales; family Xanthobacteraceae; genus Z2-YC6860. Next base: position 48,595 of record CAMDDZ010000025.1, read on the forward strand.
ATTGCCCAAGGTCCTTGTCGTAATACGCCGCCGCCGGACGTAGCGGCGCGCCGCCAAATCCGTCCGGCTCCGGATAGGCGTAAGCGTAAAACGCCGCGCGGCCGAACCCGCCATTGCCCGGCCAGAAGCCCACGCTCGACACCTCGTGCGAATAGGCCTCCTGCATCACCCAGGCACCGACGTTGGGCGCACCGCGCGTCATTGGCGGCGCGGTGCGGCCGGAAAAGCGCGTGACGGCAAGATCGAAGCTGCCCCAGAAAAAATGCACCGGACTGTTCTTGCCAAGGAAGCGCGCGCGAAAAATGTTCATTACGCGGTCGGCCTGCACGAGCTGCCGCCAGAACCGCTGTGCCGCGCCGGCATCGTAGGAGGCATGCGTGCGATCCTGCTCGAACGGAATGGCGCCCTCGATCTCGACCGGCATGGTCCAGATGTGGACGTCAATGCCGAGATCGCGCAGCCGCGCCATCACGTCAGCGTGGAAGTTAGCGACGGTGCGAGGGGCGAGGGCTACGGTCGCCGCCGCGCCGTCGCTGCAGCGCAGCTTTAACTGGTGATCGACGAAATCGAATTCGATTTGCAGGAGCCGGTCGCCGTAGGACATCGGCACCGTGGCGAGGCCGCGCGAGGTGACGCGCAGCGTTACGCCCCACCAGTGGTTCACCCGCGGCACCAGCGCGAGCTGGATTTTCCCGACCACCTGGGTCCACAGGTGCAAGGTCGCGCAGGTGTCCGCCCATTCCTTGTAGGCGAGCGCGGGCCAGGCGTCGCGTGCAACGGTCGCCGAAGGGCTCGCAGGCGGCATGGCAGGCTCCGGTGACTAAGAGCCCAGCCTAGCAGCCTCCGCGCGACCAGCGGCACGCGACACGCTTGAGGCGGCATGTTTGGCGGCGTCAGTTCCCGATGCCCATCGCTTCCAGGCCATCGACAAACACACAGAGCCGCCCGCGCCCGGGCTCGAAGTGCTGCACCTGCCAGATCAGATCCTCGACGTCCTGCGTGGCTGCCTGCACCTCGATTCGGGCCAGGCGGGCGTGGTGGAGTTCGTTTTCGAGGGCCATTCGGTCGATCATGGATGCCTCCGGGGGTTGTTTTGCGGGAAATGGCAGCTGTACTGTATTTGAGTCGTTTTGTTCTGCAAATGTTCTTGCAGGCCAAAAACACGTTTTGCTACTGTGGCGTGCGGATTTAGGGGACGGCGATGGTGCAGCGAGTCAGCACGGTGGCGTTCGAGGGCATCGAGGCCCGCGCCGTGGACGTGCAGGTGCAGGTCGCGCCCGGCCTGCCTGCCTTCAACATCGTGGGTCTGCCGGATAAAGCAGTCTCGGAGGCCAGGGAGCGCGTGCGCGCGGCGCTGGTCGCCTCTGGCCTCGCGCTGCCGGCGCGCCGCATCACCATCAATCTTGCGCCCGCCGATCTGCCGAAAGAAGGCAGCCACTACGATCTGCCGATCGCGCTTGGCCTGATGGCGGCGATTGGCGCGGTGCCGCACGACGCGTTGTCCGGATTTACCGTGCTGGGTGAACTCGGTCTCGACGGCTCGATCGCTGCCGTCGCTGGTGTGTTACCGGCCGCGATTGGCGCGAACTCCAGGAGCGAGGGCTTGATCTGTCCGGCCGCGTGCGGATCGGAGGCCGCATGGGCGAGCCCCGAGATGGAGATCATCGCGCCGTCCTCGCTCATTCAGCTGGCCAACCATTTCAAAGGCACGCAGGTGCTGACGCGTCCCAAGCCCGGCGTGCGCAGCGAAGCCCCCGGCGCGGCGCTCGACCTCGCCGACATCAAGGGCCAGGAGAGCGGCAAGCGCGCGCTCGAAGTCGCAGCCGCTGGCGGACACAACCTGCTGATGATCGGGCCGCCCGGCTCGGGCAAGTCGATGTTGGCGGCGCGGCTGCCGACTATTTTGCCGGCGCTCGCGCCCGCCGAATTGCTGGAAGTGTCGATGATCGCCTCGGTCGCGGGCGAGATTTCCAATGGCGCGCTCACCGACCGGCGGCCGTTCCGCGCGCCGCATCACTCCGCCTCGATGCCGGCTCTGGTCGGCGGCGGTTTGCGCGCACGGCCCGGAGAGGTGTCCCTCGCCCATCATGGCGTGCTGTTCCTCGACGAATTCGCTGAGTTCGATCCTCGCGCGCTCGATGCGCTGCGCCAGCCGCTCGAAACCGGCGAGGTCGCCATCGCGCGCGCCAACCATCGCGTCACCTATCCGGCGCGCTTCATGCTGGTTGCCGCGATGAATCCGTGCCGCTGCGGGCGCGCCAGCGATCCGGGATTCTCCTGCCGGCGTGGGCCGACCACGCGCTGCACCGCCGATTACCAGGGGCGGCTGTCCGGGCCGCTGCTCGACCGCATCGATCTCAATATCGAAGTGCCGGCGGTGAGCGCCGCCGACCTGATCCTGCCGCCGCCAGCCGAAGGCAGCCGCGAGGTCGCGGCCCGCGTGGCGCGGGCACGCGCGTTACAGGCCGAGCGCTATGCCGCGTTTGCTGTGCCGGCGCTCACCAACGCCGCGGTTCCGGCCGCCGTGCTGGAGGAGGTGGCGCGGCCCGACAAGGCAGGCCTCGCGCTGCTGCGCGATGCCGCCGATGCCATGCGGCTCTCGGCACGTGGCTATCATCGTGTGCTGCGCGTGGCGCGCACGCTCGCCGACCTTGACGGCGCCGACAACATCGGCCGCGTGCATCTGGCGGAAGCGCTGAGTTATCGCGCGCTGACCGATGAGGTGCGGCGCGCGGCGTGAAGCTGCGGCAGAGCCTCAGCCGCGGGCTGGCAGACCAGGCGCGACTGCAATGCCGTGGCGCGGCCATCCTGGGTCGGCTGGTAGAACACGCTGTAACGCTCGACCGCCTCGACAAAGGCCAGCACATCACGATCCTTCTTCACCTCGAAGGCGTCGAAGCCCGCGCGCAGCAGGAACAGGAATTGATCCCGCAGCACCTGGCCGGTGGCGCGAAGCTCGCCGCGAAAGCCATAGCGCTCGCGCAGCAACCGCGCCTGGCTGTAGGCACGGCCGTCGCGGAACGTCGGGAACACCAGCGCGACCAGCGAGAGGCGGTGCAGATAGGGGACAAGCTCGGCGACCGCGCGGTCGTTCGGCCAGATCACGCCAAGCGGCTGCTCGCGCGTCGTAAGCTCGCCGGCGTCAGCGAGCAAGCGCGCCGCCGGAACGAGGACGGCCGCGTCGTCCGGCAGTGGCGCATCGTCGAGAACAGCGATGTAGCGGTCCGGCACCAGCCGGCCATCTTTAACGAGCCGCATAGACGCGCTCCTTGAACGGTTCGACGCCGAGCCGCTTCACCGTATCGACGAACAGCTCCTCCGGCCGCGTGCGCAGTTCGAGATAGGCCGTGGCGATATCCTCGACCACATCGGGAACCTGATCGTAGGGCACTGCTGGACCGATCAACGCACCGAGCTCGGCGTTCTCGTCGGCGCGACCGCCGATGGTGATTTGGTAAAACTCTTCGCCGTTCTTCTCGACGCCGAGAATGCCGATGTGGCCAACGTGATGGTGGCCGCAGGCGTTGATGCAGCCGGAAATGTTGATGTGCATGCGGCCGAGCTTGCGGGCGCGGCCGAGATCGCGGAAGCGACGGCTGATCTCCTGCGCCACCGGGATCGAACGCGTGTTGGCGAGGCTGCAATAGTCGAGGCCCGGGCAGGCGATGATGTCGGACACCAAGCCAACGTTCGGCGTGGCGAGGCCCGCAGCATCGAGCGCGCGCCACAGCTCCGGCAGATCGCGCTGCGCGACGTGCGGCAGCACCAAGTTCTGCTCGTGCCCGACACGGATTTCGCCGAAGCCAAAGCGATCGGCCAAATCCGCAATCGTATCCATCTGCGCCGCGGTGGCGTCGCCCGGCGGCCCACCCTCGGGCTTTAGCGACAGCGTCACGATCGCGTAGCCCGCCTGCTTGTGGTTGCCGACCGAATTGTTCACCCAGGCGTCGAAACGGCGGTCGGCGGCGCGGGCGCGTGACAACGCCGGCGAGCCATCGTTGAGCTTCTCGTAATCGGGATAGCGGAACCGCGCCGCGATATCGGCCACGGCTGCGGCATCGAGCGCCAGCGCGCCATCCTTCGTCGACAACCACTCGGCTTCGACCTGGCGGCCGAATTCCTCGGCGCCAAGCTCGTGCACCAAAATTTTGATGCGCGCCTTGTAGATGTTGTCGCGCCGTCCGTATTGATTATAGACCCGCAGAATCGCCTCGATGTAGCTCAGCACATCGCGCTTGTGCAGAAACGGCTTGATGGTCTTGGCGATGAACGGCGTGCGGCCAAGCCCGCCGCCGACCATGACTTCGAAGCCTGTCTCGCCCGCGCCGTTGCGATGCAGCCGCAGCCCTATGTCGTGGACTTTCACCGCCGCGCGGTCGTGCGTGGCCGCCGTGATCGCGATCTTGAACTTGCGCGGCAGGAACGAGAATTCGGGATGCATCGTCGAGTGCTGGCGCAGGATTTCGGCCCAGATGCGCGGGTCCTCGATCTCATCGGTGGCGACGCCGGCCCATTGGTCGGTGGTGATGTTGCGCACGCAATTACCGCTGGTCTGCATGCCGTGCAGGCCAGTGCGCGCCAGATCGGCCAGGGCGTCGGGGAGGGCTTCGAGCTTGATCCAGTTGAACTGGATGTTCTGCCGAGTGGTGAAATGGCCGTAACCGCGGTCGTAGGTGCGTGCGACGTGCGCCAGCGTGCGCATCTGATCGGATGACAGCGTGCCGTAGGGGATCGCAATCCGCAGCATGTAGGCGTGCAGCTGCAGATAGACGCCGTTCATCAGCCGCAGCGGCTTGAATTCTTCCTCGGTGAGTTCGCCGGAGAGTCGCCGCCGCACCTGGTCGCGGAATTCCGTGACGCGCTCGTTGATCAGCGTCCGATCGAATTCGTCATAGCGGTACATGCGCGGTCCTCAACCGATCCGATCCGACGCGACGGTCGGGCCGAAATGACGGATGCGCTCGCGCAGATTTCCCGGCAGCACGCGGCGCTGCTGCGTGAGCTCTACCGGGGCAATGTACGGGCCAACCGCACCGATATCGTCAGCGACCGCACCAGCCAGCAACTCACTCGCTGTGGGCGCGGTCGTCACCACGGCGGCAGCCGCAAGCTCCGTGGTCCAACTGCCATGGGCGGTGCGGTAGATCACCGCGCCATCGGCAAGCCGGTTCGCGGTCACCACCACCGGCCCTTTGATCTTCAGCTTTTGTTCGAGCGGGGAGGTCATGCGGCATCCAAGACATTGACGAGCGCGCGGCCAAGATCGGCGGCGCGCCACGGTGTCGAATGCGCCACCACGTCGCCGACCACGAGCAGCGCAGGACCGTCGTCGACAGAGGCCGCGAGCGCCGGCAGATCGGCGAGGCGGCCGACCTTGGCTTGCGAATCCTGCCGGGTGCCACAGGCGAGTACGGCCGCGGGCGTCGCCGGATCGCGTCCCGCCGCAACAAGACCGTCGCGCACCGCAGCCGCGGCCGAGAGGCCCATATAGACGACGACCGTGGTCTGCCGGTCGCCAAGGCCCGACCAGTCGATCGGCGCGGCGTCCTCGGCCTGATGCGCCGTGATGAAGGTCAGGCGCGACGCCTCGTTGCGCAGCGTCAGCGGAAGGCCAGCCTCGGCGGCACAGCCCAGCGCGGCAGTCACGCCCGGCACGACCACCACCGGCACGCCGGCCGAGCGCAGCGCTTCTATTTCCTCACCGCCGCGCCCGAACACGAATGGATCGCCGCTCTTGAGTCGCACCACGCGCTTGCCGGCGCGAGCCGCTGCAATCAAGCGCTGGTTGAGCTCCTCCTGGCCGATGCCGGGCTTGCCGCGCCGCTTGCCCACGAACACATGCTCGCAATCGCGGCGCACGCGCTCGAGAATTTCGGCGGTCACCAGCTCGTCGTAAAACACAATATCGGCGTCCTGCATCAGTTGCAGCGCGCGCAACGTCAGCAGATCGGGGTCGCCCGGTCCGGCGCCGACCAGCGCCACCGTTGCGGTCTTGCTTTGGCTGCGCGCGTTCCGGGCGTCGTCGATGGCGCGCTCGAGCGCCGCCTCGGCCTCCGTGAGCCGGCCCGCGAGCGCAGCGTCCGCAATCGGCCCGTCGATGACCTGCTGCCAAAACAACCGCGGCGAAACCTTGGGCTTCGCCGCCGAAATCTTGTCGCGGTAGCGGCCAATCAGCGCTGCGAGATCGCCGAGCCGGGCCGGCAGTAACGCTTCGATGCGCTCGCGCAGACGGCGCGCCAGCACCGGCGATGCGCCGCTGGTGCCGATCGCGACCACGACATCGCCGCGATCGACGATGGCTGGAAAAATGAAAGTCGAGAGGTCGGTGCGATCGACGACGTTAATGGGCACATGCTGCGCGCGCACCCGCGCCGCGATCTTGTCGTCGAGCCCGAGACCGGCCGCACACACCACCGCGATCGATCCGGAAAAATCCGCAAGCAGCGGGTCGTCGAGCGTAACCTCGAGCTGGCCCGGACCTGAGGCCGCCATGACGATCTCTTCCGCCACGTCGGCATTGATCGGAAACCAGCGCACGCGGGCATGTGCGGCGCGCAGCAGCCTGAGCTTGTTGATCGCGGCTTCGCCGGAGCCCACCAGGGCGACCGGACCCGAACTGAGATCGAGGCAGACAGGAAGGAAGCGCATGACAAGCCCTCAGTGCCGGATAGAGAATTATTTTCTATCCAGAGCATGATAGGGCCTTGCTGAGAGTATTATTTTCCGTTGTTGAATTATCTTCGCTGGCTGTTTGCTAGAAAACGGTCGCGCTGGAAAACAGCTATCCGCTTCGGATCACTTCACGAACGCGTCCGTGAAAAGGCCGTCGTAGGACTTCAGCTTCTCGTCGGCCTTCATCAGCCGCGCCTCGACGTTAAAGTTCTCCGCATTGGCCAGCGCTTCATTGGTGACCGCGGGCGAAGCTGGCGTCGACTTGCGCACCACCTCGATCGCGTCGGCCAGCACCGCATCATCAAAATTCTTGAAGGTCTTTTTCAGGATCGCGAGCGTGCCCTTGGCGTCGTTGCGGATGTAAGCCATCGCCTCAGCAAAGGCGCGGCCCATCTTGACGCACAACGACCGGCGCTTCTCGCAGGTGTCGGGCTTGCTCGCGACCACGTTGAAGGCCAGCGGCGTGAGATGCGCCGGATCGCCCTCGGCGCCGCTCGCGACCAATACGGTTGTGCCCTCGACCGTGCCCTTGCGGGTCCAGGGCAGCACCGTCGACATGCCGTCGATGGCTTTGGTCTGCATGCCCGCCAGCATGTTGTCGCCCGCCATTGGCGCGACACGGATGCTTTCGGGATCGAGCCCGCCCGCAAGCGCAACAATCCGCAGATAGGCATGCACCACCGTGTTGACGCCGCCGATCGCGAAGGTGCGATCCTTCAGGATTTGCGCGCGCTTAGCTAATGGCGCTTTCGGATCGAAGCCCGCAGCGTCGGCAATGTCCTTGCGGATGGTGATTTCGGTGATCGGCTTGTCGGTGGTGTTGACGATCGCCAGCAAGCGTTGGCCGTGCGCCGCCGCGCGTGTCAGCGAGAGTCCAGAAATCTGCGCGAACTCGGCGCTGCCGGAAATTACCGCATTGGTCGAGCCGATGCCCGCAATCACGATGGTCTTCACGCGGAGGCCATGCTTTTCCCAAAGCCCAAGCCCATCCGCGACATAGCTTGCAACAAACGGAAAGCCGACCGCCGGCACCGCCATGGTGGCGTCTTCGAGCGGCTCCGCGCGCGCCGGCGCCGCACCAAACACAAGTGCAGCAGCTACAGCAGCGAGGGCGGCGCGGATCATTCGACCTGCTCGCGCCAGTAGCCCAGCGCCTCCTGTCCGGCGCGGTCCGAATAGCTGAATAGCTCAAGCTCGCTGTCGGCGCGGAAGCTGTAGGGCGACCAAGGCGGCGCCACGAACACATCATGCGCAGCAATCTTGAACGTCTCCTCGCCGACCTGCGCCGTGCCGCTACCTTTGTGCACCGCGAACACCGCACTGCCGGTCGAGCGGTAGGTTTTGCCGTCAAAGCCGGCCGGCAGCCGCTGTATCGACACCGCCATTGTGGGGAACGGGTGCTTGCCGTTCGCCGGATTGGCGTAGCGCAAGCGGAAGCCATGCGCCGGATGCGGCTTGCCGGCCTTGGCCATGCTGTCGAGCGCCGCGCGCGTGCGCTCGTAGGGATAGATCAGCACGGGCGTCGAATGGCCATCGGAGACGAACTCGTCGGGAATCAGGTTCATGCCGTAGACCGCCATCGACTCGCCCTCCGGCCGGTCGAGCGGTTGGGTATCCTGCGGATAGGGCTCGTAGAATGCCGCGCCGAAGAAGCGAGCGAACGGCGTGTCGAGACCATCGAGCCACACCACCGGCGTGGTGCCGAGGTTGCCGTGATCGTGCCAAGCCCAGGCCGGCGTCACCACGAAGTCGCCGGGCTTCATCGGCAGCTTCTCGCCGGCGACTGCCGTGTACGCGCCCTCGCCCTCGATAATGAAGCGCAGCGCGCTCGGCGTATGCCGATGCGACGGCGCAACCTCACCCGGCAGAATGATCTGCAATCCAGCGAACAGTGAGTCGCAAATGAAGGTGGTGCCGCGCAGGCTCGGATTTTCCAGGCACAGCACGCGGCGCGAGGCCTCCTTCTTGGTGACGAGGTCGGCAGCGCGCATGAGGTGCGGGCGCACGGTGTCGTAGCTCCAATGCGCCGGCACACACTTGGTCCCGGGCTTCAATCCGCCCACCCGTTCCCACAGTGGGAAAAGGCTCATACCGTTGATTTCATCCATGAATCGGCCGTAGTCGGAATTCGCTCGGCTGGCGACCGCCATGACGTCTCTCCCTTCGATTGGGTGACCCAGACTGTCCCGTACCGGGCGGGCAGGCGCAACCCGGTTAAGGCCCGTTTACCAACGTTAACAATTTGGAAACCATAACGGACTTATCCGTCTGGCATGGACCGATTCCGCAAAACCATGATTCTGCTGGCGGGCCTGGCCCTGCCGGCGGCGGCCGCCCATGGCACCTTCTCGACGCCGGACCCGCTCTGCTTTGCGAGCGGCGCCGCGTCCTACCGGCTCTCGCCAAACGCCATGCTGCCCGACTATCGGGTCCGTATCGACAATGCGGCCGCCAAGCCCGATCTGCGGATGCAGATGGTGGATCGCCCCGAGATCGCGGATTTCATCATCGCCGACGACTATGGCGCCAAGGAAGGCGATGCCTGCGGTTCCTCGGTCCCGATCAGGACCGTCAAGCTCGACACCGAAACGCGCGCACCCGACGTCGTGGTGGCCCTTGCGGCCGACACGCCCTCGCCGGACTACAAGGTCTATGTGCATTCGGTGCGCTATTCGCAGGCCGATGCCGCAGCCTTGCTGGCCGCCGTGTGGAAGGCCACACAGAAGCGCGAGATCGCGGCCCGCTAAGCCGGGCTACTGCCCAGCACTTCCACGGTTTCTGTAAAACACGCGCTACAGCGTTAGCGGCGCGTAAACCCTCGACCCTGAGTCCCCGATTGGTGAAGGAGAATCGAAAGATTCTCCGGATCAAATCGCCTGCACAAAACGACAGCACGGATCACGGGCGGCATTGCGGTGCCGTTTGAATGAACCGGCGGGCTAGGGGCCAGGCGTTCGCATGCAGGTTCGTCGCAGAAGCGAAAAGCGTCGGCGTTTTTATTTCGGCCGCCGACAGCTTATGTCGGTCGTGCGATGGGCCTTTATTGTGCTCGGCACGGTGACCACCGCCTTCGTTCTGTTCTCGCATCTCTATTACGTCAACGAGTCGATCTACGACCCTTCCTTGTTTGCGATCGGCGTCGGCGGGCTGTTCACCATCGCGTGTGGCATCATTTTGATGATCGCCGCAGCCAACGGAAGCAAGGATCGCGAGCTGCGCATCGCTGCCACGCGCTGCGAGGAACTGGCCGATCACATCTGGGCGCTGCGCGAAGCCGAGCAGCGCGCCACCAGCCTGCTCGAGTCGCAGGGTGACCTGATCGTGCGCCGCGACCGCGAAGGCCGCATCACCTACGCCAACGACGCCTTCTGCACGCTGTCCGGCAAGCCGCGCGAGGCGCTGCTCGGCACCACGACAAATCTCAAGGTGATCGAGCAAGGCAAAACCGACACGCTGGCCGACGGCACCCGGATGCACGACCAAAAGATCATGACCCGCGACGGCGAGCGTTGGCTTGCCTGGCGCGACGTGATGGTCTGGGAAGAGTCGGACGATTGCGCCGAGACGCAGAGCGTCGGCCGTGACGTCACGGCCCGTATCCAGGCCGAGCAATCGTTGGCCGACGCGCGCGATGCCGCCGAAAGCGCGAGCCTCGCCAAATCGCGCTTCCTCGCGATGGTGTCGCACGAGATCCGCACGCCGTTGAACGGCATCCTCGGCATGGCCGGCCTGCTGCTCGACACCACGCTGACCCAGGAGCAGATCGCTTACGTGAAGGCCGCCAAGACTTCGGGCGACGCACTCCTCTCGCTGATCGAGGAAATTCTCGACTTCTCCAAGATCGAGGCGGGCAAGCTCGAGCTGGCAGCCGAGCCGTTCGCGCTCGCGGCACTGGTCGAAGAGGTCGTCGAGCTGCTCGGCCCTCGCGCCCAAGCCAAGGGCTTGGAGATCGCCTCCGATATCGACGAAAGCTTGCCGGAGCACGTCATTGGCGACGCGACGCGGCTGCGTCAGGTGTTGCTCAATCTCGCTGGCAACGCCATCAAGTTCACCGAGACGGGCGGCGTCAGCGTCGTGGTCGAGCCGGGCCCCGGCAGCGGCCAGATCGTGTTCGAGGTGCATGACACCGGCATCGGCATCGCGGCGGACGAGCAGGCGCGCATTTTCAACGAATTCGAGCAGGCCGATAGCGGCGCAGCTCGCAAGTTTGGTGGCACCGGTCTTGGCCTTGCGATCTCCAAACGCATCGTCGAACGCATGGGCGGCCGTATCGACCTCGAAAGCACGCCCGGCAACGGCGCGGCATTCCGTGTCATCGTAAAGCTTGCGGCACCTGACGGCGCACAGGCGGTGAGCTTCACGCCACCCGATCTCAAAGGCGCATCGGCGCTGATCGTGGCGCCTGGCTCAATCGCAGCCGCGATGTTGCAGCGCCGGCTGACGCGCTGGGGCGCGAACACGACGACTGTCGATACCGAGACAGCAGTCAGCGCGATTTCAAAGCAACACTGGGATATTGCGTTGATCGATCACACGCTCGGCGATGACGCCGTGCGAAGCTTCGTTCGCCAAGCCGGTGTCTCCATTCCGCGCCGCATCGTTCTGGTGACGCCGGGCGAGCGGCATGCGCTCGCGTCGTTGAAGGATGCTGGCTGCACCGGCTATCTCGTTAAACCGGTTCGCGTCGCCTCACTCGCGGCCCGGCTCACCGACGACGATTCCTTCGATACGCCAGCCGTCGCGGCCGCAACGCAAACCGATACCCCGGCTGTTGAATTCGGCACCGCAGAGAGCAAGCTCGCGATCCTGATCGCCGAGGACAACGAGATCAACGCGCTGCTGGCGCGCGCCCTGCTGGCGAAGCTCGGCCATCGCCCGACCATCGCGGCGAGCGGCGAAGCCGCGCTGGCGTCCTGGAACGCGGCGCGCGACCAGGGTGCGCCCTACGACCTCGTGCTGATGGACGTTCACATGCCCGGCCTCGACGGCATCGAAGCGGCGCGCCGCATCCGCGCAGCCGAGACGGAAGCCAACGGTCACCGCACACCGATTTTCGCGCTGACCGCCAATGCCTTCGCGGAGGATCGCGATGCCTGCCTCGGCGCCGGCATGGATGGCTTTCTGGTCAAGCCATTGAACCGCGAACGGCTGGCCGCGACGCTGGCCGGCTTGCAGGACCGCGCCACACTCGCGGCCTAGACTTTTATTTGAGCATGATCTTTTCCGAAAACCGGTTTCCACTTTTCGGGATCATGCTCTAAACCCCCGGTGGCGCGTTGCCGCGCCCCCATTGTCATCAAAATGTCGGCACTTCATGGTGAGCTATTCGGCATAGCACCGGCTGATTCCCGTGGCGGAGCCGGTGCCGATCTGGGGGCGATACCAATGCTCGATCCCACCTTGTTGCCGGCAATCGGTGACATTGATGGCAAAGCGCTCAGCCGCCTCGGCTCGCTCGAAGTCCGTCTGGCGCAGACCGCGGCCGAAATCCGCCAGGCGCAGAAGCTGCGCTACCGGGTGTTCTTCCGTGAAGGTGGCGCCACCGCCGCACTGGCGAGCCGGATCATTCGACGCGATTTCGATTCCTTCGATGCCATTTGCGATCATTTGCTGGTGATCGATCATGCCGCCGAGGGCACTGGCTTGCGCGGCACGCCAGCCGTGGTCGGCACCTATCGGTTGCTGCGCCAGGACATCGCCGAACGGCACGACGGCTTCTACAGCGCGGCCGAGTTCGACGTCGGCGCGTTGGTCGCGCGCCATCGAGACTTGCGATTTCTGGAGCTCGGCCGCTCTTGCGTGCTGGCGCCCTATCGCAACAAGCGCACGCTCGAATTGCTCTGGCATGGCATCGCGGCCTATTCGGCGCAGAACCGGCCGGACGTGATGATCGGTTGCGCCAGCCTCGAGGGCACCGATCCGGACCAGCTCGCGTTGCCGCTGTCGTTCTTGCATCATCACGCGCGCGCTCCGGAGGCGTGGCGCACGCATGCGCTGCCACATCGCACGGTCGAGATGAACCGCATGCCGAAGGAGGCGATCGATCCGAAAGCCGCGCTGCGCGGGCTGCCGCCCCTGATCAAAGGCTATCTGCGGCTCGGCGCCCATGTCGGCGAAGGCGCGGTGATCGACCGCCAGTTCGGCACCACCGACGTGCTGATCGTGTTGCAGATGTCGGCGATCAAGCAGCGCTACTACACCCATTTCGGCCCAAAACCCGAGCGCGCCGCGGCGTAACCGCGGGTCGTTGCCGCAGCCTTCCCGCCGCCTTGGCAAGCGCCTACCTTCTGCGAATTGATCCGGCGATTTCAGCCGAGAAGGAACATTTGCCATGCGCACCGCTTTTGCTCTCGCACGAACATTGCCGCTGTCTTTGCTGGTCACGCTCTGCATCGCGGCCGCGCCGCAAACTGCGACCGCGCAAAGCCGGGACTACTCCACCTACGGCGTGTTCGACGTTGTGCCTTCGGACCTCGTCGCCAAAGCATTTGCGCAACCGTATGGACGCGCGCTTGCCACGCAATTTTCGGATGCGCTTGTCGAGATCGCCGATCCGGCCTGCCTCAAGACCAAGGGCCTCACCAGCGAGAAGCTCGCGGACCGTGCCCGGGCCCTTCTACTGGAACGCGGTGTATACATGCTTCAACGCACGGAGACGTTCCTGGATCGGGCGGCATTCAAGAGTTACCTCCAGGCGCGCCTCGGACGCGACGGCGTTGCCGAGTTCGAACGCCTTCACACCGATCCGGCTGTGAAGGCCTATCTGGCGGCCGACGAGCCGGCCAAGCTCGCCTTCTTCGCCGAATATGTTCTCGAAAACGTCCGGCGCTACGTCATGATCACCCGGGTCGCGGTCAAACGGCCGTTCACTCCGCTCGAAGCGCCGATCCCGTCGATCGAGGCTCTCAATCCCACACCGCAGGTCAACGCCAAGCTCAAGGAGATGCGCGCCAATGACATGTCGGGCGCGTTGGCGCGCTACCGGGAAATGACCGCGATGGCGCAGAAGCCGTATCGCGACGCCATGAAAATGGATGTTGCGATGAAATTCGGGCCGGGCGAGTTGCTGGCGCGCCCAGGAAAGAACAACCGCGATCTATACGACGAGCTGGTGACTCTCTGCGTCGCCAAGGCGCAGTAGGTCCAGCTTCGAGCCTACAGCCGGCGCAGCGCCACCTGATCGACGCGATGGTTCTCACCCTTGGTCAGGATGAGATCGGCGCGTTGCCGCGTCGGCAAGATGTTCTCGTGCAGGTTCACGAGGTTGATGCGCGACCAGATTGAGGTCGCGGTCTCGACCGCGTCGGAATCCGACAGACGTGAGTAGCGGTGGAAGTACGACTTCGGATCGCGGAATGCGGTTTCGCGCAGCGCGAGGAAGCGGCTGACGTACCAGTTCTTCAGCACCGCCTCGTCGGCGTCGAGATAGATCGAAAAGTCGAAGAAGTCCGACACGAACGGAATGGCCTTGCCGTCCTTGGGCAGCCGTCCGGTTTGCAGCACGTTGAGGCCTTCGACAATGAGCAGTTCCGGCCGGTCGATCTCGATCCATTGGTTCGGCATCACGTCATAGACAAGATGCGAGTAGATCGGCGCGCGGGCCGGCCGGCGGCCAGCCTTCACGTCGGAGAGGAAGTGCAGCAGCGCCGGCAGGTCATAGCTCTCCGGAAAGCCTTTCTTCTCCATCAAGCCTTCGCGCTCGAGCACGGCGTTCGGCAGCAGGAAGCCGTCGGTGGTGATGAGATCGACCTTGGGAACGTTGGTCCAGCGCGCGAGCAGTGCTTGCAGCACGCGCGCAGTGGTCGATTTTCCGACCGCGACCGAGCCGGCGACGCCGATCACGTAAGGCGTCTTGGCATCCTCGGTGCCGAGGAAGCGCTGCTGCGCGCGGTGCAGACGTTGCGTCGCCGCCACATAGAGCGACAGCAGCCGCGACAGCGGCAGGTAAATGTCCTCGACCTCCTTCATGTCGAGGCGATCGTGCAGCGACTGCAGCCGGTTCACTTCGCTCGGCAAGAGCGTCATCGGCATGTCTTCGCGCAGCGCAGCCCATTCCGTGCGCGAATAGGTCCGGTACGGCGACAACCCGTCGTCGATACGCTGTTCCATCAGGATGTTCCCTGGCGCATGATCTTTTCCGAAAACCGGTTCCCACTTTTCGGGATCATGCGCTAACGCGACGCCTTCTTGCGCGACGCCTTCTCTTGCAGGCCCGACTGCGCCTGGCGCTTGGCGAGCGCGGCCTCAACCTCGGCGAGCGTGATGTTGCGCGCCTTCAGCACCACCAGCAGGTGGTAGAGCAAGTCGCCGGTCTCCGCGATCAGCCGCTTGCGGCTCTCGCCGACCGCCGCGAGCGTGGTCTCGATCGCCTCCTCGCCAAACTTCTTGGCGCAATGGGCAACGCCCTTGTCCAAGAGCTGGCGCGTATAGGACTTATCGGCGCTGGCCTTGGCGCGCGTTTTCACGCGTCTTTCGAGGTCGGCGAGGGTGAACTGGCTCATGGCGTTGAAGAAATAGCATCTCTACCGGTTGGCGGGAACCGCCGTTAAGGTAACTTGGTATACGGCCGGCGCCGCGCTCGATTTCTGGTTCGACTTTGCCTCGACCTATTCCTATCCGGCCGCTTTGCGCATCCGGCCGCTGGCGCGCGAAGCGGGTGTCACGGTTCGCTTTCGGCCGTTTTTGCTGGGGCCTATCTTCAAGGTGCAAGGCTGGAACACCTCGCCGTTTAACGTTTATCCGGCCAAGGGCCAGCACATGTGGCACGATCTCGAACGGGTGTGCGCGGACCTTGCCCTGCCGTTCCGCCGGCCCGAGCCGTTTCCACAGAACAGCCTGCTCGCCGCGCGCGTCGCGCTGATTGGGCTCGATCGGGAATGGGGCGAGGATTTCTGCGTCGAAGTCTATCGCGCGCAATTTGGCGAAGGTGGACGGATCGACAGCGCCGACGCTATCGCGGCCATTCTCGCCGGCATGCAAATCCCAGCAGCCCCGGTGCTCGAAGCCGCTCAATCGGATGCCAACAAATCACGTCTGCGGGTGCAAACCGAAGAGGCGCAGAAGCTTGGCGTATTCGGTGCACCGAGCTTCATCACCACAGACGGCGAATTGTTTTGGGGCAACGACCGACTCGATCAGGCGCTGCGCTGGGCCAAGCGAGCTTCATAGCTCCAAGCGGGCTTGGTCGTTCAATGGCCTACTGACGTTCGATCAGGGATCGAGCCGCATCGGCAGGCCGGCATGCGCCATATATTCCTTGGCCTCGCGCACACTGTGCTCGCCGAAATGAAAGATCGAAGCCGCCAGGACCGCGGTGGCGTGCCCATCGCGGATGCCCTCGACCATGTGTTGCAACGTGCCGACGCCGCCCGAGGCAATGACCGGCACTGGCACCGCGTCGGCGATGGCGCGGGTGAGCGCGATGTCGAAGCCAGACTTGGTGCCATCGCGGTCCATCGACGTCAGCAGGATTTCGCCAGCGCCGAGCGCCACCACCTCGCGCGCGTAGCCCACCGCCTCAAGACCGGTCGGATTGCGGCCGCCGTGGGTGAAAAGTTCCCAGCGGTCCGTTTCGCCGGGCTTTGATACCTTCTTGGCGTCGATCGCCACCACGATGCACTGGTCGCCGAACTTCTCCGCTGCCTCTTTCACAAAGGCACGGCGGCTGACCGCAGCGGTGTTGATCGAGACCTTGTCGGCGC
>CAMDDZ010000026.1 GCA_945893145.1 Rhodoplanes serenus
GCATCCAGCGTCGCCCCCATGTCGCCCAAGACCTGATCGCTCATGACCTGCGCGGCCCGGCCGAGATTTTTCCAGGCTGCGGCAAAATTCGGCCGTGCCGCGACGGCTTGCTGAAACGAAGCGTAGGCCGCGGCCGGTTCGTTCTGTGACAGCAGCACGGCGCCGAGGTTGTTGTGCGCTTCGGCGGCGCCGGGATTGATCTGCAGCGCGCGCCGGTAATGATCCGCGGCCAGGTTCGTCTCACCCTTGTCGCGCAGGGCGTTGCCGAGATTGATCTCGGTCATCGGAAGCCCGGGGTTGAGCTGAAGCGCCTGCTCGTAGCAGGCCACCGCCTCGTCGAGCTTGCCCTGCTCGGCCAGCACCGTGCCCAGATTGTTGTGAGCGTCGATATAGGCCGGACGGAGTGCCAGCGCCGCGCGATAACGGGCCACCGCCTCATCGCGCCGCCCCGATTGGGCGAGTGCATTGCCGAGATTGAAATGCGGCTCCGGTTGCCGCGGCATCAACGCGACAGCGCTCTCGTAACTGGCAATGGCGTCATCAAGCTGGCCCCGCGCGACCAGCGCCTTGCCGAGATTCATCAACGCCGGACCATGGTCGGGCTTGAGCCGCAATGCCGCGCGGTTGTGCGTGACCGCCTGCTCGAACCGGCCGAGCGTGCCGTAAGCGATGCCGATGTTGTAATGAAAATCCGGCACCGCTGGGTTGAGCGCAATCGCGCGGCCAATCAGTTCTATCGCCTGCTCGTGCCGCCCGGTCTGCAGCGCGATAATGCCGAGATGATGCAGGCTGTCGGCGTGGTCCGGCGCACGCGCCAGCACGGCCTGATATTGTGTGTGGGCGACGCCGAGATTGCCGCGCTGATGGTGCTGCAACGCGCTAGCAAACAGCTCCGCGACCTGCCGGTCGCTCTCGGTCCGGTCCATCACGACGTCCGGCGGCCACGCCGCACGCGATTTAAGCCTTCGGCTTGTCTTCGATCATTTCGACCGGGCCGCCAGCCTTCTTCCAGGCGCCGAAGCCGCCTTTGATGTGAGCCACCGGCTTCAGCCCCATGCGATGCGCGACCTGCGCCGCCAGCGCCGAGCGCATGCCGCCGGCGCAGAAGAACACGAACTTCTTGTCCTCGGCGAATTTCGGCTTGTGATAGGGGCTCTCGGGATCGATCCAGAATTCCAGCATGCCGCGCGTGCAGTGGAAGGCGCCCGGCACCTTGCCATCGCGCTGCAATTCGCGCGGATCGCGAATGTCGACCAGCACGACGTCATCGCGGCCGTGCAGCTTGAGCGCGTCTTCGATGGAAAGCGTTTCAATCTCGCGCTCGGCGGCCTCGACCATGGATTTGCTGCTGGTGGTGATCTTTTGCGCCATCACGGTCTCCCATCGCCCTTTCGCCGGACGATGGTGGCAGAAGCGCAGGTGGTCAAGCCGGAGACTGCTCCAAAACGACAGCAGCGCGGCGATGCCCCCCGCGCTGCTGTCGCGTTCTCCTCTGGAAGACTGGCGAGGCGTCAGGCCGTCAACCAGGTCATAAATGCCGCGAGCGTAATCAACGACACCGCGGTACCGATCGCCGGCCAAATCGAACCTTCGACATAGCCGTGCACATAATCGCTACGGATCGACATCAGGGGCACCTCCATCACAATGCATACGTTGAGTTTTACGCACTCACCCGGCGGCCTCGACCCGGCATACGGCCCGGCCTTGCAAAACGCGCCCCGGGGTGTCGGTTACAACCCGCGGCCCATGCAACTGGTTCCCTCCTCGTGCCGTTGGATATAACCTACGGTCAGAACAAGCCTTTTTCCGGTGCCGGATGCCGCTATTTTCGCCCCTCGACCTGTTCGCCCTGGCCTGGTTCTTGATCGCCTGGGCGGTCTATTCAGCGGCGCTCGCCTGGACCGAACAGCGCAAGCGCGGGCTCAACTCCGAAATGCATCGCTTCCGGGACGTCTGGATGACGCAGATGCTTGGCCGCGAAATGCGCATGGTCGATGCACAGATCGTCGCCGCCCTGCAGAACGGCACCGCATTCTTTGCCTCGACCTCGCTGATCGCGGTCGGTGGCGCGCTCACGCTGCTGCGCTCGACCGACGAATTGCTGCAAGTCGTCGGCACGATGCCGTTCGGCATCAAGAGCACCACGATGCAGTGGGAGGCCAAGACCATCGGGCTCGCGATCATCTTCGTCTATGCGTTCTTCAAGTTCGCCTGGTCGTACCGACTCTACAATTACGTCGCGATCCTGGTCGGCGCGACGCCGCCCGCCGCGCAGAAGGACACCCCGGAAGCCAAGGCCCACGCCGCACGCGTCGGTGGCCTGTGCGAAGTGGCCGGCCGCCACTTCAACCGCGGCCAGCGCGCGTTCTTTTTCGCGCTCGGTTATCTCGGCTGGTTCATCAGCCCGTGGCTGTTGATGATATCGAGCGTCGCGGTCGCAGTGGTGCTGTGGCGGCGCCAGTTCGCATCGGATTCGCGGAAAGCCGTGCTCGACGAGTGATGCCCGGCGGGTTCAGCTGAGATACATCAACACCGAGAGCGACGCGGCGAAGACGACCGCAAATCCGGTCGCGGTCGCGACCACCAGCGTTTCGATCCAGGCAGAATCGAATTCGGACTCGGCCGCAGCATCTGCGGCCTCGGCAGCGCCAGCGCGCACCGGCATGTCGAGCGACATCGGACGACCCCCGAAACGGCGATCCCCACCGCCGTAGAGCAGACACACGGAGACTTGATTTTGTTTACGCTGGTGTCCGGCCGAGTAGGCTTACTCGCACTCGATTCGTCCGGACCAAAAAACCATAGCGGGCTCGAGACCGCGTCACAAATCCTCCCCTGCGGGCTTGCCTTCTTATCCACCGCGCGAATGGGAACTGCTGAGGATAGCGCGAGGACAAACGATGCCGGCCGAGCCCACCGCTGTGGAAAACACCATCCTGCGACTGATCGCCGAGGCCGGCGCAGGCCGCACCATCAGCCCAACCGAAGCAGCGCGCGCTCTCAAACCCGATACGGAATGGCATGTGTTGATGCCACCGGTGCGGCGCGCCGCGGTCAAACTCGCGCTCGCGGGCTCGATCGTGATCTACCGCAAGGGCAAGCCGGTCGATCCGAACGACTTCAAGGGCGTTTACCGATTGGGTTTGCCGCGGCACGATTGAGACGCGGTGCATCGGTTTTATCTCGTTCCACGATCCGCTTTATCGCGGCCCAGGCAAAAACTCGGACGTGCGGCCGGTCAGCCGATAGACCAGCAGGCCGATCCATTCATAGGCCGCCGCGTTCGCCCACATGACGCCGCCGAGCAGCGAACCGGACCAGGTGATGTCGCGCCAGCCGCGCGTGTGCCAGTCGACCGGGTAGGCCTCGACCGGGAAATCGGTCTTGCGGAATACGCCTATCGCGCGCGGCATGTGGACCGCCGAGGTCACCAGCAGCCAGCGTTCGCCGGGCTTCGGATTAACGAGCGCCTTGGTGTAACGCGCATTCTCGTCGGTGTTACGCGCACGGTCCTCGATGACGACACGCGCGGGTGGAATGCCGAAGCTCTCGAACAACCGCGTCACGAAGGCGGCCTCAGCCGGGCCACCGAACAGGCTGACGCTGCCGCCGGTGAACACAATGCGCGCATCCGGATAGCGGCGCGCGAGTTGCGCGACCACGGTCACCCGCTCGGCCGACGCCGTGATTGCGATCGAGCCGCGGGCCGTTGAGATTTCCGGATCGATCGTCCCGCCCAGCACGATGATGCCATCCGGCGCACCGCGCGATGCATCCCAGGGCGGGAAGCGCTCCTCGAGCAGCACCACGCCGGCGATGCCGAGCGGCGACAGGCCGAGCGCGATCAACAGCAAAAAACTGGCGATCACCAGCCTGCGCCCGGCCCGCGCGAAGCGCGTCAACAGCAGCACCAGTCCAATGGCGCCAAGAGCCAGAATGACGTTCGACGGCGCCGAGAAAAAGCCGAGTGTCTTGGACAGGATGAAGTACATGGTCAGTCAGGTCCCGGAAATAGCGCCGACGAGCGCCCGGTCAGCCAATAGATGACGAGGCCGACCCATTCACGCATCGCGGTGTCGGTGCGCCTCAGCCCGTCGCCGAGCGTGAAGAACGGCCGCATCAGATCGACCGCTCCGCGCGTACGCCAATCGACCGGATAGGCCTCGACCGCAAAACCGGCGGCGCGAAATATGCCGATCGAGCGCGGCATGTGATGCGCGGACGTCACCAGCAGCCAGCGCTCGCCCGCATTGGGCTTCGCCAGCTCCTTGGAGAACACCGCGTTCTCGAATGTGTTGCGCGATTTGCTCTCCGCGATGAGGCGCTCGCGCGCAATGCCGAAGCTTTCGAGCAGCGGCACCGCGTAGTCGGTTTCGGCCGGCCCACGGTAGATCAGCGCCGCAGAGCCGCCCGAATAGACGATGCGCGCCGCGGGATATTTCCGGGCCAACTCGGCCACGATGGTGAGCCGCTCGGCCGCCTCGTCGAGCGCGACCGTGTTGTGCGCGGCCGACATCACCGGACCGATGGCGCCGCCCAGCACCACGATGCCATCGGGCGCTCCGCGCGACGCATCCCAGGCGGGGAAGCGCTGCTCCAGCGAGAGCATCAGCGCGTTGCCGAGCGGCGACCATCCGATCACCGCAATCGAAAGCAACCCCGCAACAGCGAGGGAACGCCCCAGCCGGGCGAAACGCGTGAACGTGAGAACGAGGCCCACCAGCGCCAGTGCCATCACCATGTTGGATAGCGCCGCGAAGAAGCCGAGGATTTTCGACAGCACAAAGAACATGCGCGTCTTTCTCCCCGAAGGATCAGCCGCGCTTGCTCTTCCAAGCCTGGTAGCGCGCCTTGGCCTCGTCGTTCGGCGGATAGAGGCCCGGCAATTTCGCGCCCTTCTCGACTTCGCTGACCACCCAGGTTTCGTAACGCTCGTGCTCCTCACCCTCGGTCGCCACGAAATCGAGCAGATCCTTCGGGATCACCACTGCGCCGTCATCGTCCGCCACGATGATGTCGCCGGGAAAGATCGCGCAACCGCCGCAGGCGATCGGCTCGTCCCAGCCCACGAAGGTCAGTCCGTTGACCGACGCCGGCGCCGCGGTGCCCTGACAGAAGATCGGCATGTTGGCGGTGAGGCAGCCGGCCTTGTCGCGGATTACGCCGTCGGTGACGAGCGCGGTCACGCCGCGCCGCGCCATCCGCATCACCAGGATATCGCCAAAGATGCCGGCGGTGGTGACGCCCATAGCGTCCGCCACCGCGACGCAGCCATCGGGCATGGCTTCGATCGCGGCGCGGGTCGAGATCGGCTTGCCCCAGCTTTCCGGCGTCGCCAGATCCTCGCGCACCGGCACGAAACGCAGCGTGAAGGCCGGGCCGACAATGCGCGCGCCGCCCGGCACCAGCGGCATCGCCCCCTTCAACCAGCAATGCCGGATGCCCTTCTTGAGCAACATCGTGGTGATGGTCGCGGTGGTGACGCGGCGCAGAATGTCGAAGGCGGCGCTCATTCAGTCTCCTCGAAAACCTTTCACGAATGTCAGGCGGCGGCGAGACCAAGGCGTTCGTCGCGGCGGCGCAGATAAAACACGAACGGAATCGACAGCAGCACCATCCAGGCTTTGCCGACGATCTGGCCGGGCAGGAATTGCAGCGAGCCGAACGCGAGCCAGAGGAACACGATGGAATCGACCACCAGTCCGACCAGGCTCGACGCCAGCACGGCGCCAACCAGGCGGCGGCGCGCCAGCGGCGTATAGACCGCGAGATCGGCAAGCTCGGACAGCAGGAACGCGATGCCGGACGCCAGCACCAACGCGGCCGGCGCGATGGCGGCCGACAGAACCGCACCGAACACCACCGCGGCCGCCGAATAGCCGAGGCCGAGCCGCCGCTGCACCAGGTCGCGCAGCACCAGCGCGACGCCGATCATGGCGACGCCGGACGGCGCCATCAGACCCGGCAACACCGGCAGCAGACAGGGGCCCTCGGGCGCACAGAAGGTGCCGACATGGCCGATCATCCAATTGGCCACCGGAATGGTCAGGCCAAACCCAATGAGGAATACGATGCCTTCAATACGGCGCCGTCGTTCGTTGGTCATTTCGTCCGTTCTCTTGCTGTCATGAAGCGTGCGAAGCCCCCGGACCGCAATTCGCACGCGGGACATTTGCCGCAGCCATAGCCCCAGTCGTGACGGTGCGTCCGGTCGCCGAGATAGCAGCTATGGGTGTCCTCGACCAGCACATCGAGTAGCGGCTGACCGCCGATTTCGAGCGCCATCGCAAAGGTGCCAGCCTTGTCGATCCACATCAGCGGGGTGTGGACGGCGAAGGTGCGATCCATGCCGAGCGAGAGCGCCCGGCCCAGGGTTTGGATGGTGGTGTCGCGGCAGTCAGGATAGCCGGAGTAGTCGGTCTCGCACATGCCGGCGACGAGCGCGCCAATGCCGCGCCGGTACGCGAGCGCGCCCGCGAAGGTAAAGAAAATCAAATTGCGGCCTGGCACGAAGGTGGTCGGCAGGCCATTCGCCGCGATCTCGATTTGCATGTCGCGCGTCAGCGCGGTCTCCGACATGGCGGCCAGCGCATCGAGTTTGATGACGTGATCCTCGCCGAGCCGAGCCGCCCATTCGGCGCGCAGCCCCGCGAGCTTCTGCCGGATTGGCTCTCGGACTTGCAATTCCACCGCATGACGCTGACCGTAGTCGAAGCCGACCGTCTCGACGCGCGCGAAGCGCGACAGCGCCCAGGCCAGACAGACGGTGGAATCCTGGCCGCCGGAAAACAGGACCAGGGCTGCATCGGGCGTTGCGGTCATGACCCCTGATTACAATATTTTTCGGGCCACCGTATGACCGCAGTTGCGCTACTATTTCGAGCACAGCGGAGAAGGCACCGGTACATGGCCAATGCAAACGGCACGCGCGGCTTGATCGCCGTCGACAAGATGGGCGGGAAGGTCCTGTTCCTTAATCCCACGACCTATGAGACCGAAGTCGAGATCGGCGGATTTCCCCGCACCGTGCACGAGCTGCTGGTGGTGCCGGAAACCGGCCTGGCCTATGTGCCGATCTTCGGTGACGGCGTTCACGGCCGCAATCCAAACCCGCAGCACCACCTGTGCGTCTTCGATCTGCACAAGCGAGCCCACATCACCACCATCGACACGCGGCCCTATATCGCCCCGCATACTTTGAAACTCGGGCCCGATGGATTGATCTACATCACCTGCGAGAACAGCGCCGTGGTTGCGGTGATCGATCGTAAGACCAACAAGGTCGTAGAAACGATCGACAGCGGCTCGACCAATGGCCACCGCCTGATCATTTCGCCGGACGGCCAGCGGCTCTATACCGAGAACGAGGAAGACGCGACCATCTCGGTGATCGATCTGCCGAAGCGAAAACTGCTCGGCAAGATCAAGACCCCTCGCCCGCTCGCCGGCATCGCGATCTCGGCCGACGGCCACACCGTCGTTGCGGTCGATGACGTCTTGCCGACACTGTTCCTGATCGACACCGAGGCGGGCCGCGTCACACGCGAGCTTCGCCTGGAGGGCGCACCCAAGGCCGCGCAGATCGCGCGCTACGCGCCGGACAACAGCCTGATCGGCGTCACCAGCAACAATGGCGATACGGTGAGCCTGATCGATCCGTCGTTCGGCACCCAGACCGCGATCAAGGTCGGCCACCAGCCGATGGACATGACATTTCGGGGCGACGAGTTGTTCGTGGCCTGCCAGGGCGACGGTTCGGTGCATGTCATCGACATTCCGGCGCGGAAGCACAAAACAAGCTTTCAGGCCGGAACCGGCTGCGAGTCACTCGGCTTTTTCTGAAGCCGCCTGCCCGGAGACCCGGCTAATGCCGGCGCGGACTCGTCTGCCCCGGGCTTGGCTCGCCGGCAGGCTCTTCGGACTTCTGCACCACAAAGTCACCGAGGTTGGCCAAAATATCGGCCATCACCACAGCGCGGTCCTCGGGCGCGGCGCTCAAGATCAGATCGGCCAGCACCTCGGTCACCTTGGCGGCGATTTCCACCAGATTGGCGCCCTCACGTTGCAGGTGGGGCTCCAAGAGATCGTGGATGTCGCAGTGCAGACAATCGGACATGGTGTTTTCCTGACCGGCGGCCATCGCATTAGCTCACGATATTGCCGTGTGGGCTAGCAAGCTGCGCAATTTGCTTCATCTCGCCCGGCGCAAGCTTGAAGTCGAAGATTGCAAAATTCTCCTTCAACCGCGCCGGCTGGCTGGTTTTCGGAATAACGACAATATCCTGCTGAACCAGATAGCGCAGGCAGACCTGCGCCGCGGTCTTGCCGTGCTGGTTGCCGACACGCGCCAGCACCGCGTCCCCCGTCACCCGGCCGCGCGCGATCGGGCTATAGGCCGTTACCGAAAGTCCGTGCTTGTGGCTCGCCGCGATCGTCTTGGTCTGGTCGAAATAGGGATGGCATTCGATCTGGTTGTTGACCAGCGGCTCGGTCGAAAGCCGCACCGCCTCCTCGATCAGTTGCGGCGTGAAATTCGACACACCGACATGGCGCGCGACGCCGTCGCGTTTCATCTTGCAAAGCGCGCCGACGGTTTCCTTGAGTGGTACACTGGAATTGGGCCAATGGATCAACAGCAGATCGACATAGGGCAGCTTCAGATTGGCGAGGCTGTCGCGCGCCGAACGCTCGAAATCGCGGGCGTGCAGATTGCTCGACCAGACCTTGGTGGTGATGAACACCTCGTCGCGTCCGATGCCCGACGCGCGCAGGCCTTCCCCCACCTCCGCCTCGTTGCGGTACATGGCGGCAGTGTCGATGTGGCGATAGCCGAGCCCGATCGCTTCCTCGACCATGCGGGCGCAGGATTTGCCGCGCAGATCCCAGGTGCCGAGACCGATCAGCGGAATGCGGGCGCCGTGGGCCTCGATCGATGGCACGTGGGGTCTCTCCGGATGAATACCACACGCAGCATGGCGCGCCGCTCAATGCTGAGCAAGCGCATGCGTGGCCGCTGGTCGAGCGCGATTTTTTTGCGAAGTTCCGGTTACGCCGGCTTCTTCGCCAGCACCGAAAACGCCACGTCGGGCGCTTCGTCGAGCAACTTGAGCAAAGCGCGCGCCGGGCCGCGCGGGGAGCGCTTGCCCTGCTCCCAGTTGCGCACGGTTTCGATCGGCACGCCGATGCGCGTTGCGAATTCGGCCTGCGTGAGACGTGTCTGCGAGCGCACCCGCCGGGCATAACCGGCATCCGTGGTCGGCGGCGTCATGGCGCGGCCAGCCGCCACCCCGGCCGGCACAATCGAAGCCGTCGCCATCCGCCGCAAACTGTCCGCGTTGGGCGGCAGCGCCTGCTCGCTGCCGTCGGCCAGGATTTCCACCAGACGCCCGTCAGCTTTCAGTCGCACCCGCATGTCGGCCTCCCCTGGGTCAGGGACCGAGCGATGAACGGAAATGGTTAACGAAAGGTTAACGATTGGGTCATGGGCTGACCGTTCAATGGCTTATCGGCCAAAGAGCGACTCGTCTTTGCGCCAATGGGGCGACGAACCGATCACCACAAGCGAATCAGTCATTGGCCGATATCAGCTGGTCTTCTCGAAAATCTCGCGCCCGATCAGCATGCGGCGGATTTCGCTCGTCCCCGCCCCGATCTCGTAGAGCTTGGCGTCGCGCAACAACCGCCCGGTCGGATAGTCGTTGATGTAGCCGTTGCCGCCGAGACACTGCACCGCCTCGAGCGCCATCCAGGTCGCCCGCTCGGCCGCATAGAGGATCGCGCCGGCCGAATCCTCGCGCGTGGTCCTGTTCTCGTCGCAGGCGCGCGCCACCGAATAAACGTAAGCCTTGGCCGCGTTCATGGTGACGTACATGTCGGCGAGCTTGCCCTGCATGAGCTGAAACGAACCAATCGGCTGGCCGAACTGTTTGCGTTCGTGAAGGTAGGGCACCACCACATCCATCGCGGCCTGCATGATGCCGAGCGGCCCCGCCGCCAGCACCACGCGCTCGTAGTCGAGGCCGGACATCAGCACGCTGACGCCGCCGCCAGCCGCGCCCAACACGTTCTCGGCGGGCACTTCGCAATCCTCGAACACGAGCTCTCCGGTGTCGGAGCCGCGCATGCCAAGCTTGTCGAGTTTTTGCGCGGTCGAGAAACCCTTCATCCCCTTCTCGATCAAGAACGCCGTGATGCCGCGCGGGCCGGCGCTCGCGTCGGTCTTGGCATAGACCACGATGGTTTCGGCTATGGGTCCGTTGGTGATCCAGAATTTCGAGCCGTTGAGAACGTAGCGGTCGCCCTTTTTCTCGGCGCGGGTGCGCATCGCAACGACATCGGAGCCTGCACCCGCCTCCGACATCGCCAGCGCGCCGACATGTTCGCCCGAGATCAGCCTCGGCAGGTACTTGCGCCGCTGCGCGTCGGTGCCGTTGCGCCGGATCTGGTTGACGCACAGGTTGGAATGCGCCCCGTAGGACAGACCGACCGAGGCCGACGCACGCGAGACTTCCTCCATCGCAACACAATGGGCGAGGTAGCCCATGCCGGCGCCGCCCCATTCCTCCTCGACCGTGACACCCAGCAATCCCACCGCACCGAGCTGCGGCCACAGATCGCGCGGGAAGGTGTTGGTCTTGTCGATCTCGTCGGCGCGCGGCGCGATCTTGTCCTGGGCGAAGCTGCGCGCGGTGTCGCGCAGCATGTCGACGTCGTCGCCGAGACCGAAATCGAGGCCCTGCCAGGCATTGGGGATCATGGGCGCTCCGAGGCTTTTGCTTCGGGCACTATAGGCCGGAGCGGCTCAAAAATGGAGCAGCCTGTAAATCAGGCCACGGCGGAACGCGCAGCCGGGCTGTTTTGCTCAAGCAATCGGTCCAGCGCCTCGCGCGGACCCGGCCGGGCGAACAGATAGCCTTGCATTTCCTCGCAGCCAGCGAGCCGCAACAGCACGCGCTGCTCTTCGGTCTCCACGCCCTCGGCCAACAGCGTCAGACCAAGCGCGCGGCCCAGCGCAACGATGGCCTGGATCATCGCCTGGCTGTCGGAGGAACGGCCGAGCGGCGTCACGAACGCCCGGTCGATCTTGAGCGTGTCGAACTTGAACTGTTGCAGATAGGTCAGGCTCGAATAGCCGGTGCCGAAATCGTCGAGCGCAAGCCGAAGTCCGAGCGCGCGCAGCGCGGCAAGTCGGGCGCCGGCTTCCTGCGGCTGGTCGATCAGCACGCTTTCGGTCACCTCCAGCACGAGCCGCGAGGGCTCGAAGCCGAGGTCAGACAAAATCTGCGCCACCAGTTCGACCAACTGCGGGTCGCGAACCTGCACGGGCGAAAGATTGACCGCGATGCTCAGCTCCGGCCAGCGCCGTGCATCCGAGATGGCACGGCGCAGCACGAATTCGCCGAGCTTACCCATCAGGCCGGACTGCTCGGCCACCGGAATGAAAGTCATGGGCGGGATCGCACCGCGCTCCGGATGGGTCCAGCGCAGCAGCGCTTCGGCACCGACAATGCGCTGGCCATCGGACGTCACCACCGCCTGGTAATGCACGTCGAGCGAATTATCGAGAAGCGCGCGCCGCAGCTCGCGCTCGATGAAGCGGCGGTCGCTGAAATCGCGATCCATCGCGGGCTCGAAGCCAAGCACGCCACCGCGTTCCCGGCGCTTGGCCGCGCGCAACGCAAGGTCGGCGCGGCGGACGATCTCGTCGCGGGTCTGCGCGTGCTCGGGCGCAAGCGCGAAGCCCGCGGTGGCGCCGACATGCACGGCCTGGTCGTTGAGCCAGAACGGCCGCCCCAGCGACATCGTGATGGTGCGCATCGCAGCCTCGGCCGACGCTACGTCGGGCGCGGTCAGCAGCAGCGCGAACTCGTCGCCATCGTAGCGGGCGCCGATCGCGCCTCTCGGCAGCAATTCGCGAAGCCGCGCGGCCAGCGCCTTAAGCAACTGGTCGCCAGCCTCCTGCCCCGACGCATCGTTGACGTCGTTCAACCCGTCGAGATCGACCAAGGCAAGCGCCACCACCTCGCCGGACGCGCGCTCTGCGAGCGCCCGCTCGATCAGATCGATCATCTTGCGATGATTGGGCAGGCCGGTGAGCATGTCCTCGTGGGCGAG
Organism: Rhodoplanes serenus; assembly: GCA_945893145.1. Classification (GTDB taxonomy): domain Bacteria; phylum Pseudomonadota; class Alphaproteobacteria; order Rhizobiales; family Xanthobacteraceae; genus Z2-YC6860. Next base: position 12,118 of record CAMDDZ010000026.1, read on the forward strand.
CTTCCAAGCCAGGCGCTCGCTCTTGTGCAGATCGCGCACGGCGCGGCGCACCTGCCACAGCGCGCCAATCGCAAACGCGATCAGCAGCACCGCGGTCACCGCGAGAAACGGCCCGAGCGTACCGAGCGCCCGGCTCATCGAACGGTCCGGCACCCAGCTGAACCAGCCGGCAATGCGGCCGTTCTTGTCGAGCAACGACAACATTTCCCGATTGGAATCTTCCACGGGATCGCGCTCAAAGCGCAGGTCTTTCAGACCCGCGATGCGTTCGAGACCGCGAACCACGTCCGGCTTGAGCGCGGAAATATTCGCGCCAGAGGCGCGAAGGTCGGTGATGGCTCCGAGCAGCGCGTTGCGGCGGTCGACCTCCTGGCGGTCGTCAGCCTGACGCACCAGCACCGAGCCCGCGACAGTGCAGAAGATGACCGCGCAGAGAACGAACAGCGCCAACGCCGTGATGAGCCGCGACATGGCCTTGCGGCGCGCCGGGACTGGCGCAATGGCGGCGATACTCATGACAAAACGCCCGTCCGGCCCACGCAGGATACCCAGTGGATCAAGCTAGACCCGGATGGTTAACGGGAAGTCACCAAGTCAGGCTGCCGTCATTTCAGCCCGAACCAGAGCGTGGCAATGCCGAGAGCGGATCGCCCCCTCGTCGTCGCGCAAGGCAACGGGCGTAACCGTCTCGGTCATGTCGCTTGGCATGCCGGGTCTCGCTGTCACTAAAGCGACGGAATGTTGGCTTGTACGCCCCGACGGCAACAGGGGCAAACAATCTCGGTGAATTCGAGGCCTAGCCCCGCGCGCCGCTTGCGGCCGGCGCCCGTATGCGCTCAATTGCGCGCGGGGGTTGGGGTTCATGTTTCGTCTGTTTTTGTTGTGCGTGCTCAGCGCGCTGCCGCACCTTGTTGCCGCCGCCGAGTGTCCCGGCAATGCCAATGCACTCGGCACCGAGCGGGTCCTGACGGTCGACCCAGCGGCCGTGCCGCGTGTCGGCCGCAAGCAATTCCCCACGACGCTGCCGCTGGCACCCAACGAGATCGTGCTCACGTTCGATGACGGCCCCTGGCCCGCCACCACGGCGCGCGTGCTGGACGCGCTGAAGTCGGAATGCGTGCTTGCGACCTTCTTCCTGGTCGGGCGCAACACGGTTGCGAACCCGGCGCTCGCCCGCCGGACGCTCGCTGAGGGCCATACCGTTGGCTATCACAGCTATTCGCACCCCAGGCTCGACCAAATGGCGCTGGCGCGCGCCGAAACCGACATCGATCGGGGTTTTGCGGCGGTCGATACGGTGCTGTACGGCGCGGCGCAGAGCACTCCAGTCACGCCGTTTTTCCGCTTTCCCTATTTCGCCTCGAACAAGGGGCTGCTCGACCGCCTGTTCGAGCGGAAAATCGCGGTGTTCGGCGCCGACCTGTGGGCCGCCGACTGGATCCCGATGACGCCGGCCGAGGAGCTTCATCAGATCATGCAGCAGCTGGCCGTGACCAAGGGCGGCATCCTCCTACTGCATGACACGCACCGGCACACCGCCGCGACGGTGCCGATGTTGTTACGCGAGCTGAAACGCCGCCACTTCCGTGTGGTTCATGTCGTACCGCCGGATCGCCGCCTCGCTGACCTCGCCAAGCCCTGATCGGCTGGACGCCCCGCAGGGTTAATCCCGTCTTAATCCGACTGCCGCTAAAAATTCAGACAGTTTAAGTCGTGCGTCGGTGGGGTCTGCGTTGGTGCGTTGCGTCGCTATTCTGGCGTTGAGCGTCGGCGTTTTCGGCAGCCTGCCGGCCGCCGGTGCGGCCGAATGCCGAGGCAACCCGGATGCACTGGGCACCAGCCGCGTGCTGACCATCGACCCGGCCGTCCATCCGGCCTTCGGCACCATCCAATACCCACACTCGCTGCCGCTCGCCGACCGCGAGGTCGTGCTGACCTTCGACGACGGCCCGCTGCATCCTTACAGCGAGCGCATTCTTGAGACGCTCGCCGCCGAATGCGTGAAGGCCAATTACTTCATCGTCGGTCGCATGGCGCGTTCGCAGCCCGAACTGGTGCGCCGCATCCACGCCCAAGGCCACGTCATCGGCACCCACAGCGAGAACCATCCGTTTGCCTTCGACCGGCTGCCCGCCGCCGCCATGCGGGCGGAGATCGATAAGGGTATCGAGGCCACCACCGCGGCACTTAGCGATACGACGCTTGGCGACCGCAACGCGGTGGCGCCGTTCTTTCGCGTGCCGGGGCTGCGGCGCTCACCTGACGTCGAGGCCTATCTTGGCTCGCTCGGCATCGCGACTTGGAGCGCCGACATCGTGGCCGACGACTGGCGTGGCATCACGGCGGACGAGATCGTTCGCCGCGCCATGAGCCGGCTCGACGCCAAGGGCCGCGGCATCATCCTGCTGCACGACATCCAGCCGGCGACCGCGCTGGCGATGCCCGCGCTGTTGCGGCAGCTCAAGGCCGGCGGCTATCGCATCGTCCTGGTCAAGGCCGTGCGTACAGAGAGCCCGCTGATCGCCACCGCGCCGCGTGTTCCCGGCGCTGACGATGCGCAGGTATCACTGGGCTTGCGCCGCAGCATCATGCCGGACGACCGCCGGCAGCCGGTGCGGCAGGTCGCGAGGCAAACTCAGCCCGCGAAACTGCCGCAGCCGCTCAGCCTGCAAGCGCCGTGGCCGCTCAGCATCATCGCGCAATAGCTGCCGGGCGCGGGTCGCGCCGGCAGTGCCACATACAAGTTGAAGATTGGTGCGGTCAAGAGGACTCGAACCTCCACGGATTGCTCCGCTAGCACCTCAAGCTAGTGCGTCTACCAATTCCGCCACGACCGCATCGGAATACGTGCCGGCCGCGTGCCGGACACCGAGGTGACGGCGATGTAACAAATCGCCCTCATTGGGACAAGTACCGGGTTCTGCCTGACCGGCAGACGTCATCGCGCTTCCGAGGCGCGCGGCAGCAATTCCTTGATTTCGACCGCGATGCGGTTGCCCTGCACTACCACCGTGCCCCGCGCCACCGGGAAGTTGTTGGCGAGGATATGCACCTCGTCGTCCTCCGAGGAATCGAGCTCGATGATGGCGCCGCGGCCGAGCCGCAGCGCCTGGTGGATCGGCATGGCGGTGGTGCCCAGCACGACCGCAATATCGAGCGCGACTTTGTCCAGCGTGGCCATCCGAATCCTCCCAAGGCGTTTTGAAGCTATGGAGGGAGGGGACCACCGTATGGTGAACGAGAGGTTAATGGCCCAATTCCGGCACCACCTGGCCGTCATCCGGGTTCGCCGGGCGCCGTATTCCGGCGTGTCGGGCAGCCGACCGACCGCCAAAACCCAATTGTCCGGCCCCTGGGCCATACGCTAACTTTGCCACCGCGTTTTGGGGCCGGCTTGGTTCGGAAAAGGCTGGCCGACGCAACCACCTTGGGGGTGACGACATGAACAAGAAATGGGTATTTGCGGCTGCGGCCGTGCTTCTCGCCGGCGCCATGCCGGCATCGACGGTGATTGCGGGTCCGAGCATGAGCTCAGCCTGGCTCAGCATCACGGTCGATCAGGATGCCTGCGTCAAACGAGGCACCGCCTCGATGCGGGCGCAGAGCTTCAACACCCGGTTCGAGGTGCTGGGCAATTCCTCGATCTACGGCGAACGCGGCGACTACACCGCACTGATCCGCTGCGCCGCCGACAAGGGCATTGTCTATTTCGTTGTGTCGGGCAAGGAAGGCGCCGTGTGCAGCAAGCACATGAACGCGATGCGGGACGATTTCTGATCTGACCGCCGTTTTGGATGCCGCTGCCACCGGGACGGTGGCAGATGGCGCCTTCGCTGGTTATCTTTCCGGGGTGCCTGACACCCGCGGCGAACTTTTGACAACGCTCGGACTTGCGCGAAATGCCGCGCCGGTCGAATGGTGTCTGGCCGATACGCCGGTCGTCTATGCGGATGCGCTTGCTGCCATGGACGCGCGCGTGGCCGCGATCGCGGCAGACCATGCGCCCGAACAGGTCTGGCTGCTCGAGCACCCTTCCCTCTACACCGCCGGCACCAGCGCTCAGCCCGAACAACTGATCGAGGCGAGATTTCCGGTGCATCATGTCGGCCGTGGCGGCCAATTCACCTATCACGGGCCCGGTCAGCGCGTGGCCTATGTCATGCTCGACTTGAACCGCCGAAAGCCAGATGTGCGCGCCTTCGTCGCCACGCTGGAGGAATGGATCATCCGCACCCTCGCCACCTTCAACGTGCGGGGCGAGCGGCGCGACGACCGCATCGGCGTCTGGGTGCGCCGGCCCGACAAGGGCGACGGCTATGAGGACAAGATCGCGGCCATCGGCATCCGGGTTCGCAAGTGGGTGTCGCTGCACGGCATCGCGCTCAACGTCGAGCCAGATCTTTCGCACTTCTCCGGGATCGTGCCGTGCGGTGTCGCGGACCGCCGCTTCGGTGTTACGAGCCTCGCCGACCTCGGCCTGCCGATCAGTATGGCCGAGGCCGACATGGCGCTGCGGCGCGAGTTTGAGGCGCTGTTCGGCCCCACTCAGGCGGCGGCATGAGATCAGAGCGTCGGTAAAACCGAAAACGAATTGCGGTGATTGCTCAGTTCAGCGGCAGTGCCGTCGCGGACATCAAGGCCCTCGACCCGCGCGCCGGGCGGCCCCTTGCGGCAGGCGCCGATCATGGCATCGACCAGGGCTGCGTCGCCAGCGAACACCGCTTCCACCGTGCCGTCGCGGCGGTTGCGCACCCAGCCCACGATCTGACGCGCCTGCGCTTCGTTCTTGACGAAGTCGCGATAGCCCACGCCCTGCACGCGACCGCGCGCCACGATGTGCCGGATTACGCTCACGCGAAACCTCCAAGCTTGCGCGTGCCGGCGCCGAGCGGGCGCGCCGGCACCCATTGCTCGATCGAACCGATGTAGGGCGCCGGCAATTCCCATTCACGCGCCGCCGCGAGCACCAACTCGATATAGCGGGGTTTCGGCCGGCCCTCGCGGCTCGGCCGCGCCAGATAGACCAGCGCCTGCGCGCGGCGGCTTTGACATCTCACCGGCAGCATCTCGGCGCGATAAAGGCCGCCTTCGATATTTTCCCAGGCGTTGAGCGCAACGAGGTCGCGCGGCGTCAGCCGCCACAGCACACCGTGCACGGTTTCGCTGCGATCCGGCCAAACCGACGCATAGCCGTCGCCGGTGATGACAAAGCGAAAGCCCGCAAGTTCCGCCACGCCGACCGGACGCGCGTCCGGCGCGTAGCGACGCATGACGGCGCGGCTCATGTTGGCGCCGTAAGCGAAATGCAACGTCATGGCGTGAGTGAGACACTTGGAGCGGGTGGAACGCTTGGAGTGGGTGAAGCACTTGGGACCGGTGCAACGCTTGGCCGCGTTCCGGTCCAGATCGAGAAACCGAACGCGATTGCGACTGGCAGCAACAGCAGCGCGAGGAAACCCATCAGCCAATAGCCGAATACACCGAGGCTCGGATCGGCCGAGAACAGCGCCAGCAGATAAAACACTGTAAAGAACCCCAACAGGGCCTGGCCACCTGTCACCGCATCGTTGTCGGATTCACTGCTGCCCAGCACGGCCGCGATGCAGAGGAGCAACACGATGCCGAGCGAATAGATGCCGGCAATGCCGAGAGCGAGGCCTGCGTTGTGGCTCGCGTCATGCAGGCGCCGCGCGTGAAGTACGTACCAGACCCAGATCAGCACCGCCTGCAGCAGCGCGAACGGCCAGAACCCGGTCTGCCTGATCACCGGCGCGCCAAGCAGCCCTTGCGACAGGAAGCTCAGGACATAGACGCCGACCACCGCAATGGTGAATGGCCCGCGCTGGAGCGGGCCATGCAGCGAGAGCAGATCTGAACGCAAGTCCGAACGCAGGTCCATGCCGCCATCGTGGCACGGCGCCTAGGCGAACTCCATAATGACCGCGTCCACCGCGAGGCTATCGCCAGGATTCACGCGGATCGCCTTGACGGTGCCGTCGCGCTCGGCGCGCAGCACGTTCTCCATTTTCATCGCCTCGACGACGGCAAGCGTCTCGCCGACCTTGACCTCCTGGCCTTCCTTGACGTCGATCGAACGCACCAATCCCGGCATCGGGCAAAGCAGCGCCTTGCCGGTGACGGCCTGCTTCTTCGCCGGCATCAGGCGCGCCGCCGCAGCTTCGCGCTCGGTATAGACGAAGGCTCGTGTTTCGACGCCGCGGCAGGCGAGGAGGAAGCCATTGGCGATCGGCCGCACCGGCACCGCGACCGGCTCGCCCCCGATCAGCCCGCTCCACACCGGCTCGCCCGGCTGCCACGACGACACCAGCACACGCGCAGGCCCGACGCTGCCGTCGGCGCCGACCCCATGCACCGCAATACCCGCGGTCTCGCGGCCGACGTCGAGCATGAGCCAGGTGTCCGTGAGCCCGGTGTCGCCGAGCCGCACCGTCCGGCGGCGCTCGCGCGTCACGGTGCGGCCTGTCATCTGGCCGGAAATGCGGCGCTTCCGTTCGCCCAGAACGTGATCGATGGCCGCCGCGACCGCCGCGATCGTCTCGGCCACCGGGCCCTCCGCGGGCTGCGGATGGAAACCGTCCGGATATTCCTCGGCGATGAAACCGGTTGAGAGATTGCCCGCGCGCCAGCGCGGATGCGCCATCAGCGCCGAGAGAAACGGGATGTTGTGACGGATGCCATCGATCACGAAAGCATCGAGGGCATTCGCCTGAGCATCGATGGCCTGCTCGCGCGTCGGGGCATGCGTCACGAGCTTGGCGATCATCGGGTCGTAGAAAATCGAAATCTCGCCGCCCTCATAGACGCCAGTATCGTTGCGAACCGTCACGCCATCCTGGCTGCCCTCGGCGGGCGGCCGGTAGCGCCGCAGCCGGCCGGTCGAAGGCAGGAAATTGCGATACGGATCCTCGGCATAGACGCGGCTCTCGACCGCCCAGCCGCTGAGCTTCACATCCGCCTGCTTGAGCCGGAGCCGCTCGCCCGCGGCAACGCGGATCATCTGCTCGACCAGGTCGATGCCGGTGACCAGTTCGGTCACCGGATGCTCGACCTGAAGCCGTGTGTTCATCTCGAGGAAATAGAAGCTGCGATCCTGCCCGGCGACGAATTCAACGGTGCCGGCGCTGTCGTAGCCAACCGCCTTCGCCAACGCGACCGCCTGCTCGCCCATTTTCTGGCGCGTTGCTTCGTCGAGCAGCGGCGACGGCGCCTCCTCGACGACCTTCTGATTGCGGCGCTGGATCGAACACTCGCGCTCGCCGAGATAGATGACGTTGCCGTGCTTGTCGCCCAGCACCTGGATCTCGACGTGGCGCGGATTGACGATGAACTTCTCGATGAAGACGCGGTCGTCACCGAACGACGCCTTGGCTTCGGAGCGCGCGCGCGCAAAGCCTTCGGCCACCTCGGCTCGGCTGTGCGCGATGCGCATGCCCTTGCCGCCGCCGCCGGCCGACGCCTTGATCATCACCGGATAGCCGACGTCGTCGGCGATCGCGGCCGCCTCTTCGGGATCGGCGATGACACCGAGATGACCCGGCACGGTCGAGACATTCGCTTTCGCCGCCGCCTTCTTGGATTCGATCTTGTCGCCCATGGCGGCGATCGCCTTCGGGTTCGGCCCGACAAAGACGATGCCGGCCTTCGCCAGCACCTCGGCAAACGCGGCGCGCTCGGAGAGAAAGCCATAGCCGGGATGCACCGCCTCGGCGCCGGTCTTGCGGCAGGCCTCCACGATCTTGTCGATCACGAGATAGCTTTCGGCCGCGGCGGGCGGCCCGATCGGCACGGCCTCGTCCGCCATCTCGACATGTAGCGAGTCGCGGTCGGCCTCGGAATAGACCGCGATGGTGGCGATCCCTAAGCGACGCGCGGTCTTGATGATCCGGCAGGCGATTTCGCCGCGGTTGGCAATGAGAAGACGCTTGAACATCTGCACTGAGGTTGCGCTGAGGCGGAAGGCCTGTCTAGCAGCGTAGCAATTCCCATGCTACGGCCCGCGCGATTTCGGCGATGTCCTTCTCTCGCCCGCCATATCTTTGAAATATCAGCGCCTTACCCCGGAGCCTGGCGCGACGTATATCCTTCTGGAGCGCATTGCCGGGCCCTTCGGGCCGATGCTAAATGCGCCGCGAAATTCAGCAGTGCCGTCTGCCCGCGGGGCAACGGATAACCGCTCGGCAGGAGGATTTGATGGCTCTTTCGCTCAACGACATCGCACCGGATTTCGAAGCCGAGACCACCGAAGGCAAAATCCGCTTCCACGACTGGATCGGCGACAAGTGGGTGGTGCTGTTCTCGCACCCCAAAGACTTCACCCCGGTGTGCACCACCGAGCTTGGCTATATGGCGCGCATCAAGCCGGAGTTCGACAAGCGCGGCGTCAAGATCATCGGGCTGTCAGTCGATCCGCTCGACCGGCACTCCGGCTGGGCCAGCGACATCAAGGAGACGCAGGGCTTCGCGCCGAACTATCCGATGATCGCCGACGTCGATTACAATGTATCGAAGCTTTACGGCATGCTGCCGGCGCCGGTGTCGGGCGATCCGAGTAAGCGCACCGCGGCCGACAATCAGACCGTGCGCAACGTGTTCGTGATCGGACCGGACAAGAAGATCAAGTTGATCCTGGTCTATCCGATGACCACCGGCCGCAACTTCGACGAGGTGCTCCGCGTGATCGATTCACTCCAGCTCACCGCCAAGCACAAGGTTGCGACGCCGGTGAACTGGAAGAACGGCGAGGACGTGATCATCGCGGGCTCGGTGACGGACGACGACGCCAAGAAGCAGTACCCGCAAGGCTGGAAGGCACCGAAGCCCTATATCCGCATCGTGCCGCAGCCGCGCTAGCCGCGACCGGTATTAGCCAATAGTGTAAAGGGCGCAGCGCTCGCTGCGCCCTTTTGCATTGAGACGCCATGAGCACCGAACCACCCCGCAATTTCAAGATGCAGGCGGATCAGCAGCCGCCGTTCGCAAATCACGTCGGCATGAAGGTGACGCATGTTTCGCCGGAGCGCGTGACCGGAGAGCTTCCGATCACCGAAGCGCTTTCCAATCGCAACGGTGTCGCACACGGCGGCGCGCTGATGGCGCTCGCCGACAATCTCGGCGGCACCGCCGCGGTCGCCAACCTGCCGCAAGGCGCTTCCACCGCAACGATCGAGAGCAAGACCAATTTCTTCGCCGGCGTTCCGGTGGGCGACGTGGCACGCGCCGAATGCACGCCGCTGCATCGCGGCCGCACCACCACGGTCTGGCAGACCCGCATCACGCGTGGCGACGGCAAGCTCGCCGCGATCGTGACGCAGACGCAATTGGTGATGCTGAAGAAAGATACCTAAGGCATCTTTCGCTGCGATTCGGTCACCGCCTGAGTTCCATATGCATTTCAGACATGCGGGGGCGTTCCGAAACCTAAGGAACCGACCCCGATCCGAATGGATTGTCTCGTCAGTAGGGACAACCCAGGGAGACTGACATGTCCGATCCCCGCTATACCGATCCGCGCTTGGCGGAGCCGCCGCCGTTCGATCCGGACGACCCGCGCCGGCGCCGCATGGCAGAACTGGAAGGCTCCAATGCGGTCTGGGGCTGGATTGCCGGCGGTATTGTGGTTGCGTTGATGCTGGTATTTGTCTTCGGCCGTGGGCCCAACAGTTCTGACGTGGCCCGCAACGACAGCGGCATTCCACCGGCTTCGAGCAGCACCCCGAATGCTGCGCCGCCGCCCGCGATGCCGCCGCGTCCGGCGCCTTCGACGACCGGCCAGAACACACCGCAGTAAGTGGAGTAACCCGACACCTTCAAATCGGCCCCGGTGTTTCACCGGGGCCGATTTGTTTGCGCCTCCCCGGCGCAGCGAAAATATGCGAACCTTCGGGCGACGCCATTTCCAAAGGGCATTGCCGGATGCGCGCGCTTGTCATCGCCTCATTGCTCGCCGCAACAAGCTTCGCCGCACCGGCAGCACGCGCCGCCGAGGTCTGCCACACCGTTGTCGAAAACGGTCAGTTCGGCACGTCACGGATCTGTGTGACGTCGGTGCTGGCGCCGCAGGGCGACAACAAATACGGTCCCGATCAGATCGGCAGCGACAAGGGTGCGTGGTGCGAAGGCGCGGCTGGTCCTGGCATCGGTGAGCAGATCACCGAACACATGAAACCCGCCGGGTATTTCCGCACCATCCACATCATCAATGGTTACGCCAAGTCCGAGGAATCGTTTCGCCGCAACGGCCGTATCAAGCGCGCGCGGATCGAGACCGATCGCGGCTTCCGGCGCGACGTGACGCTGAAAGACACCCTCACTCAGCAGGCGGTCGTCATACCCAACGCCCGTGCGCTCTGGGTCCGGCTCACCATCCTCGACGTCTATCCGGGCAAGCAGGGAACCGATACCTGCCTCAGCTATTTTGGCGTGAATCTGGAAGAGCTCAACAACTAGGCGCGCGCTGCGGAACCTCCGAAGCGGCCTCCGGGTTGGCCCAGAGCCGACAGGGAGATCCGTCATGAGGTTGCAGGACCGAAGCCCGGTCGATGCCGAGGCGCCGCTGCAGGCCGATCCATTGGTGCGAGCAGGCAAAACCCGCACCGGTTCCGTGCAAGTGGGCATCGCAGCCGCCGCGGCTATGATCGCGGTATTGCTGCTGGTGTTCTGGGGGCTCACTCACCAACGCGGCGAAGAACAGGCCGCCACTCCTGCTACACGGCCCGCTGAAACGACTGCGGCCGCACCCACGAGCCCCGCGCCCAGCCAGTCGGAGCAAAACTCCGGGCAGCCGCAGCAGCCCGGCACGAAGCAGACGAGCGAGCCGCCGAACCAGCAGCAGGCCAGGCCACAAAACAATCCGCAAAGCAATCAGCCAGCGACCAACGGCCAGAACAACCAGCCCCGCTGATGCCGCTCGCAGTCTGGTGCGAAGCGGTGCGCATTGCCGTCGACATGCAGCAAAACCGCGTCCGGCTGTCGCGCTGATCGCCCGCCCTGCCCGTTGTCGCCCTGATCCGGAAAGCGCACAATCGCTTGCGCGATTTCTCTCGCGCGATTCAGACGGGGAGCGAACCGCCGCCATGCCGAAAACACCGGACTTTTTCGCGGGCAAGACCATCGTCATCACGGGCGCCGCCAGCGGCATCGGCCGCGCGGCCGCAAACATCTTTGCGCGGGAAGGCGCCAATGTGGTCTGCGCCGACATCAATGAGGCGGGCGTCAAGGAGACAGCGTCTCAGGTCAACGCCAAGGGGAGCCAGGCGCTGGCGCTGAAAATCGATGTGACGCAGCGCAAGCAGGTCGATGACATGGCGAAGCGCGCCATCGACGCCTTTGGCAGCGTGCAGTTTCTGTTCAATTCGGCCGGTGCCGCGATCCGCCGCGCGAAGTTCCTAGAGATCGACGACGACCTGATCGACAAGACCTTCAATCTCAACCTCAAGGGCACGCTCTACGGCATGCAGGCCCTGCTGCCGCACATGCTGAAGAACAAGTTCGGCGTGATCGTCAACGTCGGCTCCATGGCGCACCGGCGCGGCGGGCCTGGCTCGTCGGTGCATTACGCCGCCGCCAAGGGCGCGGTGGTGTCGATGACCATGGGGGTGGCGCGTGAGTACGCCTCGCAGGGCATCCGCACACTGTCGATCTCGCCCGGCCCGATCAAGACGCCGTTCCAGGACGCCGCCGCGACGACGCCCGAGCTTTACAAGAAATTCATGGACGACATTCCGATGGGCCGGTTCGGCGAGGCGGAGGAAATCGGCGAGTTGGTGCTCTTCATGTGTTCGGACGCCTGCACGTTCATGACCGCCGACACGGTCTATGTGAACGGCGGCGGCGGCTGGCGCTGAGGACACGTCCCGACGTAACGAGGCGATCCTGGTTTTCCGGCAGCCGGCAAGGTGCGGTGGCCGACACAGCTCCGTCCCCGGCTGCTCCAGCGCGCGCGGCCGCCCGGCGGCGTGGAGCGGGAGAATGGCCCGATTGCAAGCGGGTCCGGTAGAATTATTTTTCGCGGGGCGCGGTGGCGAAGCCCGCGAAAACCGTGATGCAGCGCTATAGAATGCGCCCCGGGAAAAGGCGGTAACCTGCGTTGATTGGAGGAGGAATTGATCATGCTTGCTAACATTGCCCGTGCGGGCATTCTTGCATTCGCTATCGTCGCGCCCGGCATCGATACCGCAACCGCCGCATCGCCTTTCGATGGCAACTGGAGTCTGACGATCAACACCCAGCGAGGCGCTTGCGATCCCAGCTACAATTTCCAGGTCCAGATCAACAACGGCATCGTCAGCCACCCCAACCTGGTCCGGCTGCGCGGCCGCGTGCAGCCCAATGGTGCGGTGAGCGTGTCGGTGGCGACCGCCGACAAATCCGCAACCGGTCACGGCCGGCTGCGCGGGACCACGGGCAGCGGACGCTGGACCGGCCGCGACATGACCGGCAAGAGCTGCTCCGGCTCCTGGTCGGCGCAGCGGTTCTGATCCCAGCCGGCGCGCTAGCGCCGGCTCAACCACCCAGCATCATTCGATGAATTGACTCGGCGGGAAATCGCGCGAGAACGCCGGCTACTGCACGAACGTCTTGGGATCGTAAGTCCAGAACTGGCTTTGTGATTGCTCACTGGGAATCCCCTCGAATTGTTCTATTTTTCGTCGCACCCGCCGGGATGACGGTCCAGTCCGGCCGGCGCGACAAGGCGATTGGCGACCCAAGGCGATCCGGACGATAATGGGCGCGACCATATCGGGCCGGGCTTTGAACAACCATCCAGTCATCATCGCGGGCGGCGGCATTGGCGGGCTCGCCACGGCGCTGACGCTGCACCAGATCGGCGTGCCATGCGTCGTCTTCGAGGCGGTGCGCGAGATGCGGCCGCTCGGCGTCGGCATCAACATGCAGCCCAATGCGGTGCGCGAGCTTTACGATCTCGGCATCACGCAATCCGACCTCGATCGCGTCGGCCTGCCCGCCAAGGAATGGGCGCTGGTCGGGCTGAACGGCAACGACATCTATTCGGAGCCGCGCGGGCTCCTGGCCGGCTACGCCTGGCCGCAATATGCGGTGCATCGCGGCAGCTTTCACATGCTGCTGCACGACAAGCTGGTCGAGCGCGCCGGCGCGGACGCGGTGAAGCTCGGCCATCGCGTGACTGGCTACCGCAAGAATACCAGCGGCGGTATCACGGCGTTGATCGAACGGGCGGATGGATCGACCACGGAAGCGACCGGTGCGCTGCTGATCGGCGCCGACGGCATTCACTCCGCGGTGCGCGCGCAGATGCATCCCTCGCAGCCGCCGATCCATTGGGGCGGCGCCATCATGTGGCGCGGCACCACCTGGGCGAAGCCGATCCGCAGCGGCGCGTCCTTCGTCGGTCTCGGCACTCATCGCCACCGCATGGTGTTCTATCCGATCTCGCGGCCTGAGCCGCGGACCGGCCTCTCGATGATCAACTGGATCGCCGAAGTGACGATGGACAACACCGAGGGCTGGAAGCAGAGCGGCTGGTTCCGACAGGTGGCGATCTCCGATTTCGTGCACCATTTCGAGGGCTGGGTCTGGGACTGGCTCGATGTGCCCGCCCTGCTGCGGGGCGCCGACAGCGCGTTCGAAAACCCGATGATCGACCGCGACCCGATCCCGACCTGGCAGGACGGCCCGGTGGCGCTGATGGGCGACGCCGCGCACCCGATGTATCCGACCGGCTCGAACGGCGGCAGCCAGGCGATCGTCGATGCGCGCGTGCTGGGAGTCTGCATGATCGAGCACGGCGTCACGCCCGCGGCGTTCGAAGCCTTCGACAAGAAACTCTGCGACCCAATCGGAAAAGTCGTGTTGCGCAACCGCGGCGCGGGACCGTTCGGGCTCCTCAACGTGGTGGATGAGCGCTGCGGCGGCACGTTCGACAACATCGACGACGTGATCCCGCCGAAGGAACGCGCCGAGTTCATGGCGGGCTACAAGGCGGCGGCAGGATTTGCGATCGAGGCGCTCAACAAGGCCGACCGGACCATCAAGGAAGGCGCAACGGCGCGGGCCGTGCAGACGGTCTAGCTGGAAGACAGGACGACCCCATGGCGCGAACAGAGCAGCCACGATCGACCGCGACCTTTGACTACGTGGTCGTGGGCACCGGTGCGGCGGGCTCCATCGTCGCGGCGCGTCTGTCGGAAGACCCTGGCGTCACCGTGTGCGCGCTCGAGTCCGGCCCGCCGGACCGTCATCCGTACATCCATATTCCGGTCGGCTTCATCAAGATCATGTTCAACGAAGCTTACACCTGGCAGTTCAAAACCGAGCCGGCACCCGGGGTGAATGGGCGCTCGGTGATCGTGCCGGTCGGCCGGACCGTCGGCGGTTCGAGCTCGATCAACGGCATGATCATCAACCGCGGTCAGGCCGACGACTTCAACAGCTGGGCGCAGCGCGGCAACCGCGGCTGGGGCTACGCGGACCTCCTGCCCTACTTCAAGCGCTTCGAACGGCGGATCGGCGATGGCGACGACACCTACCGCGGCCGCGACGGCAACATCCCGGTGACTGATCTCGATTGGCACCACGAAATCTGCGAGGCCTTCCTCGAAGGCGCCGAGGGCCTCGGCATCCCGCGCAACCGCGACTACAACGGCGCGTCGCAGCCTGGCTGCGGCTATCTGCAGCGCAACATCTATAAGGGGCTGCGGCGGAGCGCCGGACGGATGTATCTGCTGCCGGCGCAGAAGAAATCGCAGCGCATCGATCTGCGCACCCACGCCCGCGCCTTCAAGATTCTGTTCGAGGGCAAGAAGGCGGTCGGCGTCCGCTATGTCGACGAGCGCAACCGCACCATTCATGAGGTAAAGGCGCGCCGCGAGGTCATCATTTGCGGCGGCACCGTCAACTCGCCGCGGTTACTCCAACTCTCCGGCGTCGGCAGCGGCGAGCTGCTGCGCAGCCTCGGCGTCGAGGTCATCCACGAGCTCCCCGCGGTCGGCGAGAACTTCCGCGACCATTGCTCGGTGCGGCTGGTGGCCCGGGCGAAGAATTCCAAGACCATCAACGAGATTACCCGGGGGCCCGCGCTCGTCGGCCAGGTGCTGCGCTGGCTCGCCGGCATGCCGAGTGTGATCGGCGTCAGCCCTTCGCTGGCCTATTGCTTCTGGAAGTCCGATCCGAACATCAGCGGGGCCGATCTGCAGGCCGTGTTTGCGCCGGCGAGCTACAAGGAAGGCTTCACGGCATGGAAAATCTCCGCGTCATCGACGCCTCGGTGATGCCGACCATGCCGTCGGCCAACACCTATTCGGCCACCATGGTGATCGCCGAGAAGGGCTCCGATCTGATCCGCGGCAAGGCGGCGCCAGTCCCCGTTGCGCTGGCGAGCTAGCGCAGCAGTCAGCGCTCATCCACCAGCGTGAGGATTTCACGAGCCCGCGGGATACCCGGCCAGCAGCGCTCGAACTCCGCGATCAGTTCTTTCATGCCATCGGACTTGAGCGCTGCTTCCGCCGCGGCGCTACTCGCGACCTGATAGGTCGCCTGATGCACGGCCGGGTCGGTGTCGCTCCAGCACCGCCATGCCTTGCTTGCGCCGAAGGTTTTGATGGCATCCGGCAGATGCTCGCGGCGGTACCAGTCGTCGAACGCCGCGCGCTTGGTGGCGTCGGAGACGGTCGCGCGGACGACAAGAAAGGCTTCGGGCATCGGTCGCTCCAACGGTTCACTCACTCGAAAACGATTTCAACGGCGCCGAGATCGCCAAAATCCGCTCGCACGCGATCGCCCGGCCGAACCGGATCGAGTCCCGTGCAGGTGCCGGTCGCGACGATTTCGCCCGACTTCAGACCGCGCCCTTCCCTGGACTGCTGATTGGCAAGCCACAACAGCACGTTCATCGGCCCGCCGAGCGCGCGCTCGCCCGTGCCCGTGCCCCGCACGGCGCCGTTGATCGTCATCGTGACGCGATGTGTCTTCTGGTCCAGCCTTCGCCAATCATCTCGCCACGCGCCTGCGACAAACGCGATGTTGGCGCTGCAATCCGCCGTCAGCAGCAGACGGCCCTTGCCCGCAAGGCCCCCGGCAAAGCGCGTGCCCACGACTTCGATCGATCCCGCGACCGCCGCCACAGCATCGGCAACCTCATCCATCGCATAGGGCGTCGCGCGATGCGGCAGATCCCGACTGAGCCGAAAGGCGAACTCACCTTCGACGGCCGGCGAGTGCGCCGGCTCGATCGGAATCCGAGCCGGGCTCTCATACACAAAGGGCGCCAGCAGCAGCCCAGATCCCGGCTCGGTGGTGCCGAGCAGGCGCTGCGCCTCGATGCTGGTCGATCCGACCTTGAACCCGCGCGACGGCGCGCCGCTAAGCGCTGCGATCGCGCGCTGGACCGCATAGGCCTCATGGCTGGTCTTGGGATGAGCGACATCGTCCGGGTGGATGACGCCGCCGGAGCACCGAGCCTGCCAGAGCTGCGTTGCCAGATCGGTCATGCCGCCTGTCCCTCGACGATGACGCCTCAATCCGGAGGCGACACCGTCCCGGCGCTATCGTCAGCCCTTCAGGGCGAGCAATTCGACGTCGAACATCAGCGTGGCGTTCGGCGGAATGGCGGCGCCGGCACCACGCGCCCCATAGCCGAGCTCCGGCGGGATGATCAGCGTGCGCTTGCCGCCGACCTTCATGGTGGCGACGCCCTCGTCCCATCCGGCGATGACGCGGCGCATTCCGATGGGAAATTCAAACGGCTGGCCGCGATCGAGCGAGCTGTCGAACTTCTTGCCCTTGGCGCCATTCTCATAGAGCCAGCCGGTGTAATGCATGACGCAGGTCTGGCCGGTCTTCGGCGACGGCCCGGTGCCGACCGTGGTGTCGATGATCTGCAAGCCTGATGCGGTGGTCATGGTTTTCCTGGCGGTTTGGGCTGTTGCGGGGATGGAGGAGCCGAGGGCGATGGCGCCGGCCGACGCCGCGGAGGCGAGCAAGGTCAATGTATCCCGGCGTGTGAAGGTCGGCGTCATGTTCTCTCCTGAGGGATTGGCTTGGAATAGTCCAGAGCGTGTCTGCACCCAAGCAATGCGGCTAGATTAAGCCCGCATAAACGCGCGACATCACACCGGCAGATTATCGCTCCCGCGGCGATGATGGCCCAGTTTGTTTGGACAAGGCGATCGGGGACTAAACGTTGGGCGCGCCGTGGTCATATCACGACCAAGTGTTTCGCCTCAGCGCCACGGACGGCGCGCAGCGGGACACCGCGATCGAGCGTCACCAGACGGCCGCCGTTCTTGACGACGAGTGCCAGCAGGTAGGCGTCGGTGATCTGGTTCGGCCCAAGCAGTCTGCCGTGCTCGAACACCGCCGGATCGGCGAGCGCGACATCGTCCGGCCAGAAGGCGTGCGTTGGCCGTTTCACCAAGCCGCCCAGTTGCGCCAGGGCGTCGGCCAACCGCCGCGGGTGCCGATAGCCCGCGTTTGAAATCACGCGAACGAAGCCATTCTGCGTCAACGGACAGCTTGCCCAGCCCTCCTCTTGATGATCGTTCCACCATGCAAAGGCCCGGGAATGGTGGGCGTGATCGGGGTCGGACAGCGCGATCAACATGTTTACGTCGAACAACGCGCGCACTATTCGTCGCTCCGCAGCGGCCCCACGTCTTCCAAATCCGCCTCATCGAGGAGGCGCTGGACCAGTTCGCTGGTCACAGGCGGACCGCCGCGGCTCGGCAGCACATACCAGCCGTTCTTCAGAATAGCCCCGCCCGGTCCGGTCGCCTGCGCCGTTGTCGTGGGTGCGGTGAGAGCCTTCCGGGCAAGATCCGAAATGATTTCGCCAGCGGTGGTATTTTTGGCCTTGGCCAATTCCTTGGCCGCCGCCAGCACATCGTCGTCAATGTCGAGCGTAGTGCGCATACATCAGATGATAATGCATCAGATGCGAAACTGCAAGATGGGCAGTCCGTCGCCTAAACCGGTAAATTGTCGTGCTTCCTCTTGGGCATCTCCACCTGCTTCCCTTTTAGCATCGCCAGCGCGCGGGCAATCCTTCGCCGAGTCGAGTGCGGCAGGATCACGTCGTCGATGTAGCCGCGCTCGGCAGCGATGAAGGGTGACAGGAACCGCTCCTCATATTCCTTGGTGCGCGCCGCGATCTTTTGCGCGTCGCCAATGTCGGCGCGGAAGATGATCTCGACCGCGCCCTTGGCGCCCATCACGGCGATCTGCGCAGTCGGCCAGGCATAATTCAGATCGCCGCCGACGTGCTTGCTGGCCATCACGTCATAGGCGCCGCCGAACGCCTTGCGGGTAATCACCGTGACGAGCGGCACCGTCGCCTGCGAATAGGCGAACAGAAGTTTGGCGCCGTGCTTGATCAGCCCGCCGTACTCCTGATCGGTCCCGGGCAGGAAGCCCGGCACGTCCACGAAGGTCACGATCGGGATGTTGAAGGCGTCGCAGAAGCGCACGAAGCGCGCCGCCTTACGGCTGGCGTCACTGTCGAGCACGCCGGCCAGCACCATCGGCTGGTTCGCGACAAAGCCCACGGTGCGGCCTGCGACGCGGCCGAAGCCGGTCACGATGTTCTTGGCGAACGCCTCGGCGATCTCAAAGAAATCGCCCTCGTCGGCGACCTTCAGGATCAGTTCCTTGATGTCGTAGGGCTTGTTCGGATTGTCGGGCACCAGCGTGTCGAGCGAGGTGTCGTCGCGTTCGATTGAGTCGTTACTCGGCCAGTCCGGCACACCGGCCTCGTTGTTGGCCGGCAGAAAGTCGATCAGCCGCCGCATCTGGAGCAGGCACTCGACGTCGTTCTCGTAGGCGCCGTCGGCGATCGAGCTTTTCGTCGTGTGCACGCTCGCGCCGCCCAACTCCTCCGCGGTCACCACCTCGTTGGTGACGGTCTTCACCACGTCCGGCCCGGTGACGAACATGTAGCTGGTGTCGCGCACCATGAAGATGAAGTCGGTCATGGCAGGCGAATAGACGTCGCCGCCCGCGCACGGCCCCATGATGACGCTGATCTGCGGAATCACGCCCGAAGCCAGCACATTGCGTTTGAACACCTCCCCATAACCGCCGAGCGAGGCGACGCCCTCCTGGATGCGCGCGCCGCCGGCGTCGAACAGGCCGATGATCGGTGCGCGCGCCTTCATGGCGGCGTCCTGCACCTTGATGATCTTCTGCGCGTGGGTCTCGGAGAGCGAGCCGCCGAACACCGTAAAATCCTTGGCGAACAGGAACACGGTGCGGCCGTTTACCGTGCCCCAGCCGGTCACCACACCGTCGCCGGGGATTTTGGTCTTCTCCATGCCGAAGTCGCCAGAGCGGTGCTCGACGAACATGTCGAACTCCTCGAACGAGCCCTTGTCGAGCAAGAGCTCCACCCGCTCGCGCGCCGTGAGCTTGCCGCGCTTGTGCTGCGCCTCGATGCGCGCCTGGCCGCCGCCTTCGCGGGCGCGGGCACGCCGGGCTTCGAGCTTGTCGAGAATATCCTTCATGCCACAATCCTATCACGCGCCGGTTCGGACCGGCCGCGCCGTCCGGAATAGATACCACAGGGGCGCGGCGGCGACTGCGCAGGTTCCGGGCCAAGGTTGCCCAAACCGGAGGCGTCAGGCATGACAGCGCGATGAATTCCCCGCCCGCCGCCGCGAAGGAGCAGCAGGCTCTGCAGGACGCGCTCGCGCTGCATCGCGAGGGCAAGCGCGACCTCGCCATGCAGCGCTATATCGCGATCCTGAAGGACAATCCGCAGAACCTCGATGCGCTGTTTTACGTTGCGGTCATTGCCACGCAGGAAGGCCAGTTCGCCGAGGGCATCAAGGTGGCGGAGCGCGCACTCGCCATCGGGCCGCCGCAGGCGCGGCTGCATAATCTCGTCGGCCAGGCCTGCCTGCGGCTCAACCGCGACGACGACGCACTCGCGAGCTTTGAGCGCGCCATCGCGTGCCAGCCGGATTTCGCCGACGCTTACGGCAACCGCGCCACACTGCTGGGCGAAATGGGCCGCCGCGACGAGGCACTGGCCGCCTTCGACCAGGCGCTGGCGCTGCGGCCGAACAATCCCGAGGACTTGTGCAACAAGGCGACCGTGCTGGCCGATCTCGGCCGCCTGCCGGAGGCACTCGCGACCTACGACCGCGCCATTGCGCGGGTGCCGGATTTTGCGCTGGCGCAATTCAACCGCGCCGACGTGCTGCGCCAGCTTGGCCGGCTGACCGAAGCGCTCACAGCCTACGAGCGCGCCATCGCGCTCCAACCCAAGATGGTCATCGCCCACAGCAATCGCGCCGCCACGCTCAAGCAGCTCGGCCGGCTCGATGAAGCCCTCAAGGGCATCGAGCAGGCGCTGGCGCTGGATCCGAATTTTGGCGAAGCGCTGGTCAATCGCGGCAACATCGCGCTCGAGCGCGGCGACACCGACGCGGCCAATGCCGATTTCACGCGCGCGCTTGAAATCGACCCGGAGCGGCCCGAGGCGAATTTCGGCCGCGCCATGATCCTGCTGTCGCAGAGCGACTGGGAAAACGGGTTCCGTCTCTATGATTATCGCGAGAAGCTCCCCACCCCGCCCTACGTGCCGCTGCCCTATCGCCGCTGGGAGGGCGAGCCGCTGCACGGCGAACGGCTGATGCTGGTGTGCGAACAGGGCCTGGGCGACACCATCAACTTCTGCCGGTTCGCACCGCTGCTGGCGGCGCGCGGAGCCGATGTCACCATTCTGACCAGCCAGCAGATGCGGCCGCTGCTTTCGACGCTCGCGGGCGTGACCGTCCTGGCTGCCACCAACGCACCGGCGCCGAACGGCAAGCCGCAATGCTGGCTGCCGCTAATGAGCGTGCCGGGCGCGCTTAAGCTCAAACCGGATGCCATTCCGGCCGACGTGCCCTATCTCACGGCCGAGCCGGAGCGCATCGATATCTGGCGGCGGAAGCTCGGCGAAGGCGGCTTCAAGATCGGCATCAATTGGGTGTCGGGCGCGGCCGACAATGTTTTCGCGCGGCGGCGCGACATTCCGCTCACGGCCTTCGCGCCACTCGCGGCGCTGCCTGACGTGCGGTTGATCTCGCTGCAAAAGGGCGACGCGGCGCGGCAAATCGGCCAAGTGCAGTTTCGCGATCGGATCGAGATCGTCGATGCCGACCTCGATCCCAATCACAATTACTTCCTCGACACCGCGGCCGTGATGACGCAACTCGATCTAGTCGTTACCTGCGACACCTCGGTGCCGCATCTGGCCGGCGCCCTGGCGCGGCCGGTGTTCGTCGCGCTGCCCCGCGTCGCCGACTGGCGCTGGATGCGCGACCGCGACGATTGCCCGTGGTATCCGACCATGCGGCTGTTCCGCAAAGGCGACGCGCCGGACTGGAACGACGTGATGGCGCGCATCGCCAAGGCCGTCACCGAGACGATGACCCGCTAATCCCGCGCCAGAATTGCCCGGCAACTATTCGGCGAGCCCGCCCAACACTGTCGCCGCCGCCTTCATTTCAGTGGACCGGAATTCGCGGCGCGCGAGCGCAACCTCATCGCCTCCCCAGGTCTGCATGTTCCAGTCCTCGTCCACGTTGGCGGCGGCCCATGCCGCGTCGGCATCAAGCCTGCCGTGAGCCAGCGCCAGCGCCAGCAGCGCCGAACCCGTCAGCGTGGTGATGGAGCTGAGCGCGCCAAGCCGCCAAAGCTCCTTCACGTCATTCGTATCGCCCGGAACAGCGCGCGCCGCGGCGGCGATTGCACCCTCCGGCTGCTGCGCAAACACCACGCCTTGCGCCAGCACGAAGCGCGCACCGAGGCCATCGCGTGCCCACTCGATCACTGGATCCCAATGCTGCGCCTGGAGCGCCACCAGCCGCTCGGGCGTATCGGCCCGATAGCACAGCAGGTCGGAGCCGAGATATTTCTCGATCTCGGCCGCCACCGGCTGCGGCGACTTGGCGACACCGTCGATGATCGCGTTGGCGAGCCGCGTCAGCGGCATCCGGACCGGGTCGATGGTCTCGCGCTGGCCGTCCCACTCCGCCGCGATCGCCTCCGCCAGCACCCGCGTTGGCGCCGCCAGCAGGTGCCGCGCTGGCGTCCGCACCGGCTTGCCGTCGAGCAGGATATGAAAGCCCTCCGGCGCCTCGGCAACCGTAGCGTGCTGGTAAAACCGCGCGCGTTGCTTCCGCCTCACGGAGCGTCGCGCGGCCTCGATCGGGTCGATCGGCTCTTGCGCGAACAGCTCGGAAAAAATGTCGCTCATGGCGTTATTGTGCAGTGCAGCATGAAGTGCGCGGCGAGGTTTCGCCAGGAGTGAGGAAAATACCCCAATTCAAGGGCTTATACCAAAGTCTGCAGGGGTCTTTCGCAGCCGGGGTGCCACGATGTCGCCGCCTTGCGGGGGCAAGTCCTGGACAGGCAAGTTCCGCGCAGAGACGTGCCGTTCACAGCGATCTGCCATGACCACTGTAGCGGTGGCGTTTGCAGGTTTCGTCTACTAACATCCGCGCCGGATTCGGCCGCTAGTGCCGGACCTGAGGGGATCGACCAAACAACGCTACGTCACGCCTCTTCGACGATGCGTCGGGGGCGCGTAGACGAGGAGTCAATGAAACCTACCGACATCGCGGCGCCGGACTACTTTCACAAAGTAGTCGATTGCCAATGGGCTTGTCCGGCGCACACGCCCGTACCCGAATACATCCGATTGATCGCCGAAGGCCGCTACAGCGACGCCTACATGATCAATTGGAAGTCCAACGTGTTTCCGGGAATCCTCGGACGCACCTGCGACCGGCCGTGCGAACCGGCCTGCCGGCGCGGACGCGTCGAAAAGGACCCGGTCGCGATCTGCCGCCTGAAGCGCGTCGCCGCCGATTACAAGGACGACGTCTCGCACCGCATGCCGAAGCCTGCGCCGAAGAACGGCAAGCGCGTCGCGCTGGTGGGCGGCGGCCCCGCCTCGCTTGCGGTGGCCCGCGATCTCGCGCCGATCGGCTACCACTGCGTCGTGTTCGATCAGGACCCGCAGGCCGGCGGCATGATGCGGACGCAGATTCCGAAATTCCGCCTGCCCAACGCCGTGATCGACGAGGAATGCAATTACATCCTCAACCTCGGCATCGAGTTCGTCGGCGGCACGCGCATCGACAGCATGAAGAAGCTGCTGTCCGAAAACTTCGACGCCATCTTCGTCGGCTCCGGCGCCCCGCGCGGCCGCGAGCTTGAGATTCCGGGCCGCAAGGAAGCCGCCAAGAACATCCACATCGGCATCGACTGGCTCTCGTCGGTTTCGTTCGGCCACATCAGCCAGATCGGCAAGCGCGTGATCGTGCTGGGCGGCGGCAACACCGCGATGGACTGCTGCCGCACCGCACGCCGCCTCGGCGGCGAGAGCGTGAAGGTGATCGTCCGCTCCGGCTTCGAGGAGATGAAGGCGTCTCCCTGGGAGAAGGAAGACGCCCTCCACGAGGACATTCCGATCCTCAATTTCATGGTGCCCAAGGCTTTCACCCACGACAACGGCAAGCTCACCGGCGTCACCTTCGAGAAGGTGAAGGCCGAGTACGACGCCAAGGGCCGCCGCAATCTGGTGCCGACCGGCGAAGCCGACGAGACCGTGCCCTGCGACGACGTGCTGGTGGCGGTCGGTCAGGAAAACGCCTTTCCCTGGATCGAGCGCGACAACGGCATCGAGTTCGACAAGTGGGATATGCCCAAGGTCGACCCGAAGACCATGGCGTCGTCCAACCCGAAGGTGTTCTTCGGCGGCGACGCGGCCTTCGGCCCGAAAAACATCATCTGGGCGGTGGCCCACGGCCACGATGCCGCGCTGTCGATCCACAAGATGCTGTCGGGCGAGGACATCAAAGAGCGTCCCCTCCCCGAGGTGACGATCTCCAGCCAGAAGATGGGCATCCACGAGTGGAGCTACGACAACGACATCTCGGGCGATAAGCGCTTCCGGGTGCCGCATCGCGAGAAGGTCATCGCGCTCAAAGACATCAAGGCCGAGGTCGAACTGGGCTTCGATCCGAAGCTCGGCTTCGCCGAGGCGCAGCGCTGCTTGAACTGCGACGTGCAGACCGTGTTTGCGTCGCAGCTCTGCATCGAGTGCGACGCCTGCGTCGACATCTGCCCGATGGACTGCATCACCTTCACCGAGAACGGCGAAGAGGCGGATCTGCGGACGCGGCTGCAGGCGCCGGCGAAGAACCTGACGCAGGACCTTTATGTCCAGGACGGTCTCAAGACCGGCCGCGTGATGGTGAAGGACGAAGACGTGTGCCTGCACTGCGGGCTCTGCGCCGAACGCTGCCCCACCGGTGCGTGGGACATGCAGAAATATCTCATCGACATGACCAACGCCGGAACGCCATGCCAGCAGCCAGCCCGCTCAGCCGCGTAAACGACTTCGTCGTCCGCTTCGCCAACGTCAACGGCTCGGGCTCGGCGAGCGCCAACGAGCTATTCGCCCGCTCGATCCTGCGCCACGGCGTGCCGGTCAGTCCGCGCAACATCTTCCCGTCGAACATTCAGGGGCTGCCGACCTGGTACGAGGTGCGCGTCACCGAGGAAGGCCATCTCGGCGCCCGCGGCGGCGTCGACATGATGGTGGCGATGAACCC
Organism: Rhodoplanes serenus; assembly: GCA_945893145.1. GTDB lineage: Bacteria > Pseudomonadota > Alphaproteobacteria > Rhizobiales > Xanthobacteraceae > Z2-YC6860. Next base: position 36,720 of record CAMDDZ010000026.1, read on the forward strand.
GCAGACCTGGGACAAGGACGTCGCCTCGATCGAGGCTGGCGGCTACCTGTTCTACGACTCGACCAAGCCTCTGCCCGCCTCGAAGTTCCGCGAAGACATCACAGTGGTCGGCGTGCCGCTCACCGCCATCACCAACTCGACCTACAACGATCCGCGCCAGCGTCAGCTGTTCAAGAACATCATCTATCTCGGCGCGCTGTCGGCGCTGTTCGACATGGACCCGAAGCTGGTCGAGACGCTGATCGGCGAGCAGTACAAGGGTAAGGAAAAGCTGCTCTCTTCCAATATCCATGCGCTGCATCTCGGCCGCGACTGGGCGCTGCAGAACCTGAAGTGCCCGATCGGCCTGCGGATCAAGAAAGCCGACAAGGTCGGCGACCGCATCTTCATCGAAGGCAATTCGGCGGCTGCGCTGGGCGCAGTCTACGGCGGCGCCACCGTTTGCGCCTGGTACCCGATCACGCCGTCATCGTCGCTCGCCGACGCCTTCACGGCCCATTGCAAGCGGCTGCGCCACGATCCGGAAACCAAACAGGCGAAATACGCCATCGTCCAGGGTGAGGACGAGCTGGCCTCGATCGGCATCGTGATCGGCGCCGGCTGGAACGGCGCCCGCGCCTTCACGGCGACCTCCGGTCCCGGCATCTCGCTGATGCAGGAGTTCATCGGCCTGTCCTACTTCGCCGAAATCCCGGCGGTGATCATGGACGTGCAGCGCGCCGGCCCCTCGACAGGCATGCCGACCCGCACCCAGCAGTGCGACATCATCAGCGCGGCCTATGCATCGCACGGCGACACCAAGCACATCCTGCTGTTCCCGGAAGACCCGGCCGAGGCCTTCGAGATGGCGGCGCAGTGCTTCGATCTCGCCGACCGGCTGCAGACCACGGTCTTCCTCATGCTCGATCTCGACATCGGCATGAACCACCGGCTGTGCCGCCCGCTGAAGTGGGACGAGAGCAAACAATACGACCGCGGCAAGGTGATGACCGCCGAGATGCTCGAGGCCGGCACGAACTTCGGCCGCTACCTCGACGTCGACGGCGACGGCATTCCGTTCCGCACCTATCCGGGCACGCATCCGACCAAGGGCTCGTTCTTCACCCGCGGCACCTCGCGCGACGAATACGCGCGTTACACCGAGGAAGGCTCTGCCTACCAGGCCAACATGCAGCGGCTCCTTCGCAAGTTCGACACCGCCAAGGACCTGGTGCCGCGGCCGCTGCAGGCCAATGCGGTGAAGGCCACCAAATACGGCGTGATCTATTTCGGCTCGACCGCGCCCGCCATGGACGAGGCGATCGGCGTGCTGGAGGCCCGCGGCCACCAGCTCGACCGTCTGCGGGTGCGCGCCTTTCCGTTCCACTCCAGCGTTTCGAGCTTCATCGCCGGCCATGACTTCGTATTCGTGGTCGAGCAGAACCGTGACGCGCAGCTTCGCTCGCTGGTGGTCAACGAGCTCAACATCGATCCGGTACGCCTCGTGCCGATTCTGCATTACGACGGCACGCCAATCACGGCGCGCTTCATCGCCAAGGCCATCGGCGATCATCTCGATCAGCTCAAGGTGACCCCGTTGCGCAAGGTTGTGTCATGACCTACATCGCCAAGCCCAAATTCCATCATCCCGGCCTGCCGAAGAACGAGCTCGGCTTCACCCACCGCGACTATGAGGGCAAGGTCTCGACGCTGTGCGCCGGCTGCGGCCACGACTCGATCACCGCTTCGATCATCGAGGCATGCTTCGAGCTGTCGATCGAGCCGCACCGGGTGGCGAAGATCTCCGGTATCGGCTGCTCGTCCAAGACGCCGGACTATTTCCTCGGCAATTCGCACGGCTTTAATTCGGTGCACGGGCGCATGCCGTCGGTCCTGACCGGCGCCAATCTCGCCAACCGTGATCTGATCTATCTCGGCGTATCGGGCGACGGCGATAGCGCTTCGATCGGCTTCGGCCAGTTCGCCCACGCCATCCGGCGCGGCGTGAACATGGCCTATATCGTCGAGAACAACGGCGTGTACGGGCTGACCAAGGGCCAGTTCTCGGCCACCGCCGACCGCGGCTCGAAGAGCAAGCGCGGCGTCACCAACACCGACAACGCCATCGACCTCGTCGCCATCGCGCTGCAGCTCGGCGCGAGCTTTGTGGCTCGCTCATTTTCGGGCGACAAGACCCAGCTGGTGCCGCTGATCGAGGCCGCCATCACGCACAAGGGCGCGTCGTTCATCGACGTGATCTCGCCGTGCGTCGCCTTCAACAATCACACCGGCTCAACCAAGAGCTTCGATTACGTGCGCGAGCACAACGACGCGGTGAACCGGCTCGACGTCATCACCGGCCGTGCGCCGATCACGGTCGACTACGCGCCCGGCACCGTCCAGGTGGTCGAGCAGCACGACGGCACGCGGCTCGCGCTGCGCAAGCTCGACGCCGACTATGACGTGCACGACCGGCTGGCCGCGATGGCGTTCCTGCAAAAGCACGCCGCCAAGGGCCAGGTGGTGACCGGCCTGCTCTACGTCGATCCCGAAGCCGACGACTTGCACACCCATCTCAACACGGTGGAGCAGCCGCTCAATACGCTGGAGGCCAAGGACCTGTGCCCTGGCTCAGCCGCACTGGAAAAGTTCAACGCCAGCCTGCGGTAAATTCAACCCGTATGCCCGGGCATAAGCCGGGCATCCACGCGATCCCAGCTAATTCGCACACTGGCCGACGAAGGCAGTGCGGTCGCTCGGATTGTTGCCGACACCCGCGCTCAACGGCGCTGCGTGAATGCAATTGATGACGCGGTCGCCGAAGCTGTTGATCGGCGGCGGCTTATAGGGCTGCGCAGGCATCTGCAGCAGCACCGAGGATGGCGGGCTATTCGGCGAATTCGGCGAAGGCACCGGCGGCGGAATATAGGTGCTGCTGCCGATCGGACGCGTCAGCACGCGCCTGCCCTTCGGATCGACGTCGCGGCCGGCCCGAGCGGCGGGCGCAACGCCGCCGAGCACAGGCATCGGCGGCATGCCGTTCATGATGATCGGGGTGCCGTAAGTGTCATAAACGAGGCCCGAGCTGGCAGGGCGCTGCGGACGCGGCTTCTGCTGCGCGGACGCCGCATCCGGTGCCGCCGGCACCAGAATGGCCGTAGCTAGAATGGCCGCAATAGCGGCCGCCAGAGATTTCGACAGCAGCGCCTGCATGGCTATGAGATAGGCCTCGCCGGGAGACCCCGCCAGCCCCACAGGGCACCCCCAAAATTACAATTTGGTCAGCTAATCAGCGTCGCTGCTCCAAGGCATCGAGCCACTTGCGGCAGTCATTCAACGCCTGTTCGAGCATGTCGTTGGAGCGCTTCAGCTCGCGGCCCACTTCGTCGACCACCTGCCCGACCGGACGACCGTCTGGCGCACGCAACGACCCGCCGACCCGGCGCGCAATCCAGATGCCGAGCGCCACCAGAATCAGGAATGGCAGCCACGCCACGATCAAGCTTACGTACCAGGGCGTCTGTTCCATCGCGGCTCTCCGGGTCTCAGGGCCAAGCCGAGCTTGCCGCGACCTGCTTAACAAACGGTCAGTCCTCCTCCGGCGCGTTCTCGATGGGATCGTAGCGCTTGCCGTCGAAGCCGAGCAGGTTCCATGACTGTTGCATGTGCGGCGGCAGTGGCGCGGTCGCGTCGATCGTGCCGCCGCGCGGATGCGGAATGGCGATACGGCGGGCCAGCAGGTGCAGCCGGTTCTGCAACCCGCCGGGCAATTGCCAGTTTTCCTTGTTGAAGTATTTCGGATCGCCAACGATGGGATGGCGGATGTGCGCCATGTGGGCGCGCAATTGGTGGGTGCGGCCGGTCACCGGCTTGAGCGAAACCCAGGCGAGCTGCTGCGCCGCGGTTTCGACCACCGCGTAATAGGTCACCGCGTGGCTCGCGCCCTCGTCGCCGTGATTGGCGATACGCATGATGCTTTCGTCGTCGCGCTCTTCCTTGGCGAGATAGGTCGAGATGCGGCCTTGCTTCGGCCGCGGCACGCCGACCACCAGCGCCCAGTAGATTTTTCGCGCCGAGCGCGAGCGGAAGTTCGCCGCCAGCGCCGTGGCGGCAAACCGCGTCTTCGCCACCAGCAGACAGCCCGCCGTATCCTTGTCGATCCGGTGCACGAGGCGCGGCTTCTGGCCGCTGCGGTCGCGCAACGCCTCCAGCATGCCGTCGATGTGGCGCGTGGTGCCGGAGCCGCCCTGCACCGCAAGCCCCATCGGCTTGTTGAGCACCAGCACGTCGGCGTCCTCGAACAGCGTGATGGACTTCAGGAAGGCGCGGTCCTTCAGCTCCTGCGGTGCGTTATCGCCGGGCTTGGGCGGGTCGAGCCGCAGCGGCGGGATGCGCACCGCCTGGCCGCGCTCCAGCCGGTCCTTGGGCTCGGCCCGCTTGCCGTTCACCCGCACCTCACCTTTACGGATGATGCGCTGGATGTGGGAAAAGGACAGGCCCGGGAACCGCGCCTCGAAGAAGCGGTCGAGCCGCATGCCGGCCTCGTCGCCCGAAACGGTGACCGTCTGCACGCTTTTCTTAGGGGTGGTCGCGACGTCACTCATATTTTTGGGACCGGTTCGGCGCTTAAGGTGGCCTTTGGCACCTCGTCGAGCGAACCGATACGCCGCAATTGCGGGAAAAGAAACAACCAAAGCGCCGCCACCAGGAACACCCCGGCACCACCCAAGGCCACCGCCGGAACCACGCCGATCAGCGCCGCGACCGCGCCAGCCCGGAAATCGCCCAGATAATTGGACGTGCCGGTGAACATACCGTTGACCGCGCTGACGCGCCCGCGCATCTCGGGCGGGGTGCGAAGCTGCACCAGCGAGAAGCGGATCACCACACTGACGGCGTCGGCTGCCCCCAGCACCGCCAGCGCCGCGAGTGACAGGATCAGGTGGTTCGACAGCGCAAACACGACGGTGGCGAGGCCGAACGTGAACACGGCGATGAACAGCGCCTTGCCGACCCCGCGGGTCAATGGATGCCGCGTCAGCACCAGCGCGCTCAGCAGCGCACCGACCGCGGGCGCGGCACGCAGCAGGCCAAGCCCCCAAGGGCCAGTTTGCAGGATGTCGCGGGCGAAGATCGGAAACAGCGCGCCGGCGCCAGCCAAGAACACCGCGCACATGTCGAGCGCGATGGTGCCGAGGATCACACGCTCCTTGGCGACATAATGAAAACCGCCCACCAGCGAGCGCAGGCTCATGGGCTCGGTCGCGCGCGCGACACGCTCCATGCGCATCATCGCGATGAAGGCGGCGCCGATCCCCCACAGCCCGATGGCGACGCCATAAACCGTGGCGGGGCCGAGCCCATAGAGCACGCCGCCCAGCACGGGACCGACAATCTGCCCCGCCTGATTGGCGGTCGTGAACCACGCCGTCGCCGCCGGCACCAGCACACGCGGCACCAGCCCCGGAATGATCGCCACCATGGTCGGGATTTCGAAGGCGCGCGCGGCGCCGATCAGCGCCGCCACGGCGTAGATGATCAGCGGATCGAGAAAGCCGAACGCGCTGCCGAGCGCCAGCACTGCAGCCGCCGTCGCCTCCCCGATCTGACAGACGACCAGAATAACGCGATGGTCGTAACGGTCGGCGACATGGCCGACCAAGAGCGTCAGCACGATCATGGGTACGAATTGCGCAAGCCCAACCAAGCCGAGATCGAGCGCGCTGCCGGTCAGCGCGTAGAGTTGCCAGCCGATCGCCACCATCAGCATCTGGAACGACAGGATCGAGACGATCCGGCCGACCCAATAAAACGCGAAGGCGCGATGACTCCAGATCGAGCCCGGCGGCGGGGCAGCGATGCTCAATGGCTGCGGCCTTGCGTACTCACTTGGAGCGTCATTTGCACCGGTGCAGTTCCTGGCTCTTGGCGCCGTTCCAGGCCACCAGCATGCGGTCGCCGCGCGCATCGAGCGTGATCGGAGTTTCGGTGGTGCGGTCGCCGAAGCAGCGCGCCTGCACGTAAACCGCCGTGCCGATCTTGTACATCTTGTGGATCCGGCATGGATCACCGAACCAGCGCACTACGGTATCGCTTGCGATCAGCGGCGCTGTAGCCGCGGTGGTGCCGGTCCCAGTGCAGGCCGATGAAGTAAGGGCCCAGCGGCCGACGAAGGCTTCCGTCGCAACCACCGGCGCAACCGTTGCGGCGCTGATCGCGCCAGCCAGCAAAATCGAATGGATCCGCATTACCTCCCGCCCTTGTCTTTTCTAAGCTTGGCCCAGTATTCCAGCCGTTTCCGGATCTCGCGCTCGAAGCCGCGTTCGGGCGGATCATAGAACTGCTTACGGCCCAGTGCCTCCGGGAAATAGTCCTGCCCGGAGAATGCCTCCTCCGCGTCGTGGTCATAGGCATAGCCGCGGCCGTAGCCCTCGTCCTTCATTAATCGGGTGGGCGCGTTGAGGACATGCTTGGGCGGCAGCAGCGAGCCTGCCTCCTTCGCGATCTGCTTCGCCTGCCCATAGGCCACATAGGCGGCGTTCGATTTCGGCGCGGTCGCCACGTAAATTACAGCTTGCGCAAGAGCGAGTTCGCCCTCCGGCGAGCCGAGGAAATCGTAGGCCTCCTTGGCGGCGTTGGCGATGACCAGCGCCTGCGGGTCGGCGAGGCCGATATCCTCGATCGCCATGCGGACCACGCGGCGCGCGATGTAGAGCGGCGGCTCGCCGGCATCCAACATGCGAGCCAGATAGTAGAGCGCCGCGTCCGGATCAGAGCCGCGCACCGACTTGTGCAGCGCCGAGATCAGGTTGTAGTGGCCGTCCTGGCTCTTGTCGTAGATCGGCGCACGCCGCTGCACCACGTCCTGCAAGGCGGCGCCATCGAAGGTTTCGCCCGGGCGGGCGGCACGCCAGACCTCTTCGGTGAGCGTCAGCGAGGCGCGGCCATCGCCATCGGCCATGCCGATCAACATAGCCCGGGCCGTCTCATCGAGCGGCAGCGGCTTGCCTTCGATCGCCTCGGCGCGGGCCAGGAGCTTCTCGATCGCGTCACCATCGAGCGGCCGGAACACCAGCACGCGCGCCCGCGACAGCAAGGCGGCGTTGAGCTCGAATGACGGGTTTTCGGTCGTCGCGCCGACCAGGATGACGGTGCCGTCCTCCATCACTGGCAGGAAACTGTCCTGCTGCGCGCGGTTGAAGCGGTGCACCTCATCGACGAACAGGAGCGTGCCGGTGCCGGTCTCGCGCCGCGCGCGAGCGGCGTCGAATACCTTTTTTAAGTCGGCAACGCCCGAGAACACTGCCGAAATCTGCTCAAAATGAAGACTGGTCTCGCGCGCCAGGAGCCGCGCCACCGTGGTCTTGCCGGTGCCGGGCGGACCCCAGAACACCAGCGAGCCGAGCGTGCGCGTGGCGAGCATCCGGGTCAGCGCGCCGTCCGGGCCGAGCAGATGGTCCTGCCCCACCACGTCGGCGAGCTTCATCGGCCGGAGCTTGTCGGCGAGTGGCCGCGGCGCGTCGTTATCGAGGCCTGCGGCAGCGAAAAGGTTGGGGGCACGAGCCATCGGCAATCTTAGCCTTCTGGCGGAAGGTGGGGAATGCACCAACCATTCAGCCGCCGAGCTCCGCCGTGATCTGCTGGCCGCCACGCATGATGGTGACGCTCCACCTACGAGCGCTGCCCTGCGCAAGACGCTCGAGATCGCGCGTCCGGGCGACAGATTCATTGTTCACAGCAATCACAAGGTCGCCACGCTGGAAGCCGTAGCGCTCGGCCAGCGCACCATCGGCCACATCGACCACCACCACACCCTCGACCGAAGAGCCAACCCGAAGCTGCTCGGCGAGCCGCGTCGTCAGGTTGACGATCTTGAGACCCTGGAAGGGTGAGCGCGCCCGAATGGTGAGCTCCTCGAGCGGCACTTCGGGGGCCGTTTCGAGCGCAATCGCAACCTTGGTCTCGCGGCCGGCGCGCACCACGCCAAGCTGCGCCTGCCCGCCGAGCGGACGGGTCACGAAGCGGTAGTCGAAGGCATTGGGATCATCCACCGCCTGGTTATCGACCGAAACGATCACGTCGCCGGTCTTCAAGCCCGCGCGGGCTGCGGGGCTGGCGGGCGTGACATTGGTCACCACTGCGCCGGCCGGCCGCTTGAGGCCGAATTTTTCGGCGATGTCAGCGGTCACCGCCTGGAGCTTGGCGCCGAGCCACGGCCGCTTGACTGCAGTGCCACCGGTCATGGCGGACGCCACCACGACGCGCACCATGTTGGCCGGGATCGCGAAACCGACGCCCTGCGAGCCGCCGGAGCGCGAGAAGATCGCGGTGTTGATGCCAACGATGCGCCCCGACATATCGACCAGAGGGCCGCCCGAATTGCCAGGATTGATCGCCGCGTCGGTCTGAATGAAGAACTGGAAGTCGCTGATGCCGACCTGGGTGCGCGCCAGCGCCGACACGATGCCGTGGGTCACAGTCTGGCCGACGCCGAACGGATTGCCGATCGCCAGCACCATGTCGCCGACCTGCATTTCGTCGGAATTGCCGAATTCGAGAACGGGAAAGCGCTCGCCGCGGGTGTCGCGGATGCGCAGGATCGCAAGGTCAGTGCGCGCGTCTTTCAGCACCACATCGACGTCGAATTCGCGCCGGTCGCCGAGCGAAATCTTGACCTGGTCAGCGCCATCGACAACGTGGTTGTTGGTCACGACCAGACCCGACGCATCCACGATGACGCCCGAGCCGAGCGAGCGCGCCTCGCGCGGCTCGCCGAATTCGCGGCCGAAAAACCGCCGGAAGAACGGATCGTCCATCAGCGGATTGCGGTTCGCCACCACCTTGGCGGCGGAGACGGTGACAACCGCGGGCGCCGTGCGGCCGACGATCGGTGCGAAAGACAGCCGGACATCCGCGGGCGACGACGGCACGACGCGGGTCTGTGCTGCGGCATCAGGTGTGGGGCTTGCCGCAAGCCAGCAGAGCACGGAGGCTGCGCACAACACACTCAGTCCGGTAGGTATCAGGCGAGCACGCATCGACACGATCCTTGTGAGGCCGCAAAGATATAGGACCAATTCGGTCCGGTTGAAGAGCTGCGCTCTTGCAACGGCTGGGCATGCAGCCGCCGCAACATATTCAGAACGGAGAATTTCCGTCTATAGTCGGAGAGTCTAGCGGGGAATTGGGGTATCGGAATGGACAATCCGCAAATTTGCAAGCCACCGTTGAACGCCGTTTTGGCCGCATTCGCCGCGCTGGCGATGCTGCTCATGAGCATGGCCAGTCACGCCGCCCCGGTCAGGCTGGCGCAGGCCACCATTCCAGGCCTGATCGGCGAATGGTCGCTGCGCTGGGAAGGCTCCCAGGATAACTACACCGGGACGCTGACCGTCGTGCGCCGCGCCGGCGACAACCTCTATATGGGAACGCTGGTGTTGCGCCCCGGCAAGGGCGGCGTCGTTACGCAGGATGTGCGGGTGTCGAGCAGCGGATCGGAGCTGCGCATCGAGGGCTCCAATCCGCGCGTGACCGGCCGATCGAATTCAAGCTGGGATCCGGACCGCTTCTTCGTGGTCAAGGAAGGCACCCGTATGGAAGGCTACTCGCTCGACGCCGCCGGGCGCCGCGGGCCACGCATCGTCTTCACCAAGCTCGATTAGAGCATGATCCCGAAAAAGCCTGCCCCGGACTTGATCCGGGGTGGATTCCGGAAAAGATCATGCTCCAAAAAGAAACTGCGCCTTAAGTCTGCCACTCCCGGTCTGCTATTCGGTCCCCGCCATGCGCCCCGCGTTCGCAACCTTGACGGCCGCCCTCTCCCTGGCGTTTCGAGCAAGCCTGCTGGGCCTGTTCGTCGCGCTCGCGCCTCTGGCGGCCAGCGCCCAGTCGCTGATCGACAGCGCGGCCGTCGCCGAGGTGCTGCGCAAGCCGGACGGCGTGATCGCCCACATTGAGGGCGAATACAACGACATCTTTCTCACCAAAGAGCGGCAAATTTTGACCATGGCGTTCCGGCGCATGCGCTCGACTTATGTGGAATCCTCGAGCAATTTGAGCGACCTCGAAGACCTGCCGATCCCCTATACGCAGCTCATGACCATCGGGCTGCTTTATCCCAACGAGGTCAAACGCATCGTGATGGTCGGGTTGGGCGCGGGCTCGACCACCACCTATCTGGCGCATTATCTGCGCGACACCGCGGTCGATACTGTCGAGCTCGATCCGGCGGTGATCTCGGCTGCCAAAAAGTATTTTGGCCTCGTCACCAACGAACGCGTCCGGCTGATTGCAAACGACGGCCGGGTGTTCCTGCTCCGCAACAAGGAGCCCTACGACCTCATCATGCTCGATGCATTCCGTGGCGGGTATCAGCCGTTTCATCTGCTGACGCGAGAATTCTACACCCTTGTCAAGGAACGGCTGACGCCGACCGGCGCCGCGGTGCTCAACCTGCACGCCGGCACGCAGCTTTACGTCAGCACGATCAAGACGCTGCGCGCGGTGTTTCCGCGCCTCGATCTCTACACGTTCGGCGACGGCAACGTGATCGCCGTCGCCAGCGCCGGCAACGCTCCGGACGACCGCGCGCTGATGCAGCGGGCCATCGCGCTTCAGGCCAAGCACAGCTTCCGCTATTCGCTGGTCAAGCTGCTCAATTCGCGCACCGACGAGGCGCTGGACGACAAGGCGCCGCTGCTCACCGACGATTTTGCGCCGGTGCAGGTGCTCGACGCGATCCAGCACAAGAACAAGCGCCGCTGGTAACGCGCGACGCGTTATCCCGGAAATGACAATGCCGCCCCGGCCAAAGCCGGAGCGGTATCCATCACGACGTAGCCCTTATTCTTTTGCCGGCACCGTGCGCAGATAAGCGATGACGGCGCTGATGTCGGCATCCGTCATCTTGGCATAGTACTGGTAGCCCATCGGGCCCTTCAGCGGGCTGCCATCCTTGCTCTTGCCTTGCGTGATCGCGGCCTTGATCTGGTCGTCGGTCCAGCCGCCGATGCCCTTATCCTTATGCGAGGTAATATTGCGCGACTTCGACACGCCCCACGGACCAGGGAACTCGCGGCCGCCCGTGCCGATCTTGTCGAACTCCAACTGCCCGCGCGTCATCGGCGTGTGGCACTCCATGCAGTGGCCGATGGACACAAGATAGAAGCCGCGCTTCACCGGATCCCGGAGATCGGCGGGCAGGTACGGCTTCTCGGTGCCTGGGAACGGCTTGCGATCGACCGCCATCTTGTAGATCGGGTCCGCCACCTTGTTCTTCACCGGCGCAAGCGTCTCCACATAGGCCACGATGGCGCCGGCGTCGCTGTTGGTCAGGATGCCATAGAATGCCGACGGCATGATGCCTGCGAGCGGCACGCCATCCGGACGGATGCCCTCGACAATCGCCTTGCGGGTCTGCGGCGTGGTCCATTTGCCGATGCCGGTGTCTTTGTCCTGGGTGATGTTCGGCGCCGTGACTTTGAAGGCGGGCTCGTCCCACGTCAGGCCGCCAGAGAAATCCTTGCCCGCGGTCGCGGCCGGCGGACCCTTCGGCGTGTGGCAATTGCCGCAGGTCATGATGCTGTTGACCAGGTAGTCGCCCCGCGCGACCGGCGTTTGCGCATTCGCTGCGCCGGTGAACGCGAGAGCTACAATGCAAGCGAGCGCCCAACGAGACATGCTATTTCTCCCCTTTCGGATGTGTGTTTTTGGCCGCGCCGTTTCCGAATCCGCCCAAAGATTAGCGGGCGGGAGGCGGAAGGCCAATCGGCCGCGGAGGCCGCCGCCCCACGCCTGGTGCATGACTATCTTGCGCCGGCCGATGACAGGATGCGGACAATGCCGGCATAGCCGCGCTGCCGCGCGTGCGCGAGGGGCGTGACGCGGTCGCGGTCGGCGATGTTCACATTGGCGCCGGCCTCGGCCAGCAGGCGGACGATCTCGGTATGGGCCGCCCCGCCATCGCCCAGGAGCACCGCCTCCAGCAGTGCGGTCCAGCCCAGGTTGTTGACGTGGTCCTTGTCGATCTTGGTGGTGAGGAGGAGCCGGACCGTCTCGACGTGGCCGTGATGCGCGGCAGGGATCAGCGCGGTACCGCCATACCGATTGGTGCTGGCGAGGTCGGGGCCGGCGGCCAGGATCAGCTTCAGGATTTCGAGGCGGCCTTCCGCGCCGGCATAGAGGAAGGCTGAGTCCTGGATCTGATCCTTGGCGTTGACGTCGGCGCCCTCTTGAATCAGTACGCGCGCCGTCTCGATCTGATTGCGCTGGGTGGCGGCAAGGAGCGGCGTGCGGCCGCGCTGGTCCCGGGCGTTGACGCGGGCACCCTCGGCGAGCAGACGGCGCACCACCAGGATTTCGCCGCGCTCGGCCGCAACGATCAGATCGCGGTCGCGCTCAGCTTGCGACTGCGCCATCGCGGGCAGTCCCGATGCAAACAGCAAAAAGGCGGCCGAAGCCGCCTTGATGACGTAACGCCGTGTCGGCAGAGCATTACGCCGCCGCGGTCGCATCCTCGTCGACCTTCCTGGCCTGCACCGGACCGGAATCGAGCCCCTTGGCGGATTCGTCACGATCGACGAACTCGATCACCCCCACCGCGGCGTTGTCGCCGTAGCGGAAGCCGGCCTTGAGCACGCGGGTGTAACCGCCGTGGCGATCCTTGTAGCGCGGACCGAGCACCTCAAAGAGCTTCTTCACCATCGCGATGTCGCGCACCTGCGCGATCGCCTGGCGGCGGGCGTGCAGGTCGCCGCGCTTGCCGAGCGTCACGAGCTTCTCCACCACGGGGCGCAATTCCTTGGCCTTGGGCAACGTGGTGGTGATCTGCTCATGCTTGATCAACGCGGCCGCCATGTTGGCAAACATCGCCTTGCGATGCTCCGACGTGCGGCCAAGCTTGCGGTGGGCGTTTCCGTGACGCATCGCGTACTCCCATGAGTCCCGGCACCGGCGGCGTTCAGCCGCTTGGCCGGGACGATAACGATCAGTAGTGATCCTCGAAGCGCTTGGCGAGCTCTTCGATGTTCTCGGGCGGCCAGCCGGGCACTTCCATGCCGAGGTGCAAGCCCATCTGAGCCAGCACTTCCTTGATCTCGTTGAGCGACTTGCGGCCGAAGTTCGGCGTGCGCAGCATCTCGGCTTCGGTCTTCTGAACGAGATCGCCGATGTAGACGATGTTGTCGTTCTTGAGACAATTGGCCGAACGTACGCTGAGCTCGAGCTCGTCCACCTTCTTGAGGAAGGCCGGGTTGAAGGCGAGGTCCGGGATCGCTTCCTGGGCCTGCTCCTTGCGGGGCTCTTCGAAGTTGACGAACACGTTGAGCTGGTCTTGCAGGATGCGCGCTGCGTAAGCGAGTGCATCCTCCGGACCGACCGCGCCGTTGGTCTCGATCGACAGTGTGAGCTTGTCGTAGTCGAGGATCTGGCCCTCGCGGGTGTTCTCGACCTTGTAGGAGACCTTGCGCACCGGCGAATAGAGACTGTCGACCGGGATCAGCCCGATCGGCGCATCCTCCGGGCGATTGCGATCAGCCGGCACGTAGCCCTTGCCGGTGTTGACCGTGAACTCCATGCGAATCTCGGCGCCATCATCGAGCGTGCACAGCACGAGGTCCGGGTTGAGCACCACGATATCGCCGACGGTTTGGATGTCGCCGGCAACCACGGTGCCCGGGCCCTGCTTCTTCACCACCATGCGCTTGGGGCCGTCGCCCTGCATCTTGATGGCGATGTCTTTGATGTTGAGCACGATGTCGGTGACGTCCTCGCGGACGCCCGCGATCGACGAGAACTCGTGCAGAACGCCATCGATATGCACCGACTGCACGGCGGCGCCTTGCAGCGACGACAACAGAATGCGCCGCAGAGCGTTGCCGAGCGTGACGCCGAAGCCGCGCTCGAGCGGCTCGGCAACAAGCGTTGCCGAACGTTTGGGATCAGAGCCGACCGCAACTTGCAGCTTGCTCGGCCTGATCAGTTCCTGCCAGTTCTTCTGGATCACGTTTGCACCCATCGCATTGAGTGGCGCGGTCTTCGCCGCCCCCCACTCCGCCCCGTGGGAAAGCTCAGCGGCGGCCGAGGACGTTTCCGCCATCGGCCGGGTGAAAGTTGCGTCCGTCATACGCGCCGCCGTTTTCTCGGCCGGCAGCCGTTGTGCGGTATCGGCGTCACATCGCGGATCGACGTGATGGTGAAACCCGCGGCCTGCAACGCGCGCAACGCGGACTCACGGCCAGAGCCCGGCCCCGCCACCTCGACCTCGAGGGTGCGCATGCCGTGCTCCTGCGCCTTCTTCGACACGTCTTCAGCCGCGACCTGCGCAGCATAAGGGGTCGATTTACGCGAACCTTTGAAACCCATGGTGCCAGACGACGACCAGGCAATCGCATTGCCTTGCGCGTCGGTGATGGTGATCATGGTGTTGTTGAACGACGCATTCACATGCGCGACGCCGGATGCGATGTTCTTACGTTCGCGCCGGCGTACGCGGGCACCTGCTTCCTTACCCATTCACGATCCTTTCGGGGCTCGAGCCGGTCGACCGGCCGAGCAATCTTCTGTTCGAGGCCGTTACGAAGCCGCCGTCGCCTTCTTGCGGCCGGCGATGGCCTTGGCCGGACCCTTGCGGGTGCGGGCGTTGGTGTGCGTGCGCTGGCCGCGGACCGGCAGGCCCTTGCGATGGCGCAAGCCGCGATAGCAGCCGAGATCCATCAGCCGCTTGATGTTCATGGAAACCTCGCGGCGCAGATCGCCCTCGACGACATAGTCGCGGTCGATCATCTCGCGGATCTGCAGCACCTCTTGATCGGTGAGCTGCGACACCCGCCGCTCCGGCGCGATGTTGATTTTCTCCACGATGTCCTTGGCATTCTTCTGCCCGATGCCGTGGATGTATTGCAGCGCGATGACCACGCGCTTGTTGGTCGGAATATTAACGCCGGCGATGCGGGCCACGACCCTACTCCTGTTCCGGCCGGCGGTGGCGCCGTGCCGATGTTGCCCAATCCGGCGTCCCGGATGGGGTTGCAAGCGATAACGCGACGCCCTCCCCTGCGTTTCGGGGCCGGCATCGTTCGAACTGTGTTCGACTGAATACCGCGGTTATTAGGGGATTCAACCTCACTTCGTCAACCTCTGCGGGCGCTTAGCCTTTCCGCCGGATTTGCGTGGCTGGGCCTTGGTTTTGACCTTGGCTTTACGCTCGGCCGCGCCCCCCTTGTTCCGGGCCGCCCCGGAGGCGGATTTGCCCCGCTGGAGGGGCTTTTTGGGCTTTCCAGCAGGCTTACCGCCAGATTTGCCGGCAGACTTGCCAGCGGCTTTAGTGCCGGTTTTGCCACCTTTATCGGCTTTCCCGGCCACTTTGCCGGGCTTGCTAGGCCGCTTGGGCATCGGACGGAACGCCGCATCCGCCAGCGAGCGGGCGATCGCGGCCGTAACCTCCGAAATCGGGGCCATGCCGTCCACAGACCGCAGCGCCCCCTTTCCGGCAAAATAGGTAACCAAGGGGGCGGTTTGCTCGCCATACGCCTCGAGTCGCTTCTTGAGCACCTCGGGATTGTCGTCCGGACGGAGCGACTCGCCGCGCAGCTTCATCTGCTGGACGCGATTCTCGATTCGGCGAAGCAGGATGTCAGGATCGACCTTTAGCTCGACCACAGCATCGAGCCTCATGCCCTTTTTGGCGAGCATGCGGTCGAGGGCTTCGGCCTGCGGAACCGTGCGCGGAAAACCGTCGAGGATGAAGCCGTTGCGCGCATCAGGCTGGGCGATGCGATCGGCAACGATCTGCACCACCACGTCGTCCGGCACGAGCGCGCCGCGCGCCATGATGTCCTTGGCCTTCAGGCCAACCGGCGTGCCGGCAGCCACAGCCGCACGCAGCATGTCGCCGGTCGAGAGCTGTACGATCTCGTAACGTGCGACCAGCTGTTGCGCCTGCGTGCCCTTGCCCGCGCCAGGCGGGCCGAGCAACACGACTCTCATCGCCTGCGCCCCCGCAGCTTCGAGCGTTTGATCAAGCCTTCATACTGATGCGCCAGCAGGTAGCCCTGAATCTGCGCAACCGTATCCATCGTGACGCTGACAACGATCAGGAGCGACGTGCCGCCGAAGTAGAACGGCACCGTCGCATACGAAATCAGCATCTCGGGTATCAGGCACACGATCGACAGATAGCCCGCGCCCACCACCGTGATGCGCGTCAGCACATAGTCGATGTATTCGGCCGTGCGCTCGCCCGGCCTGATGCCGGGAATGAAGCCGCCGTGCTTCTTCAGATTGTCTGCCGTTTCGGTCGGGTTGAACACGACCGCGGTGTAGAAGAAGGCGAAAAACACGATCAGCGCGATGTAAAGAAACAGAAACAGCGGCCGGCCATGGCCGAGCAGCGCCGTCACTGTGATGAACCACTCCGGTCCCTGGCCCTGGTTGAAGCTTGCGAGCGTCGACGGCAACAGCAGCAGCGACGACGCGAAGATCGGCGGGATCACGCCCGAGGTGTTGAGCTTGAGCGGCAGATGCGAGGACTGGCCCTCGAACATGCGGTTGCCGACCTGGCGCTTGGGATACTGGATCAACAGCCGCCGCTGCGCGCGCTCCATGAACACGATGAAGGCGATCACCACCGCGGCGAAGACGATGACGACCAGCATCAGGCCGGTGGACAGCTGACCATTGCGGCCCAATTCGAGCATTTGGGCGATCGCCCGCGGCAACTCCGCCACGATCCCCGCCATGATGATGAGCGAGATACCGTTGCCGATGCCGCGTGCCGTAATCTGCTCGCCGAGCCACATCAAGAACATGGTGCCGCCGGTGAGCGTGATGACGGTCGCGATGCGGAAGAACCAGCCGGGCTCGACCACCACGGTGCCCTGGCCTTCGAGGCCGAGCGAAATGCCATAGGCCTGCACGACCGCGAGCAGCACGGTGAGATAGCGGGTGTATTGATTGATGACCTTGCGGCCCTGCTCGCCCTCTTTCTTGAGGGCTTCGAGCGTGGGCGACACCGTCGTCATCAACTGCAGAATGATCGATGCCGAAATGTACGGCATGATGTTGAGCGCAAAGATCGCCATGCGGTGGATGCCGCCGCCGGCGAACATGTTGAACATGCCGAAAATGCCGCCGGCGAGATTCTTGCTGAAAATCTCGTCCCAGGCCGCGGGGTCGATGCCGGGCAGCGGGATGTAGGTTCCGAAGCGATAGACCAGCAGCGCGCCTAGCGTGAACCAGATGCGCTTCTTCAGCTCCTCCGCTTTGCCCAGCGCCGAGAAGTTGAGATTGGCCGCCAGTTGTTCCGCAGCAGAGACCATGAAGAGCTCCCGTTCCCGCCTGCCCCGCCGTCACATATAGGGATCAGGCCGCCTTTTCGCCCTCTTCACGCTTCGGTGCCAAGATTTTGACCGAGCCGCCGGCCTTTTCCACCGCGGCCAGCGCCGATTTCGAGGCCCCGAACACGGCAAAATCGACCTTGGCTTTGAGTTCGCCGTCGCCGAGGAGACGCACGCCGTCCTTGGCCCGGCGCAGCAGGCCGGCCTTCACCAGGGTCGCCACATCGACCGTGGCGGCGGCGTCGATCAGCTTGGCGTCGATCGCGCCCTGGACCTGACCGAGATTGATCTCGTTCAGCCGGTGGGCGAATTTCACATTCTTGAAGCCGCGCTTGGGCAGGCGGCGGTGCAGCGGCATCTGGCCGCCTTCGAAGCCCTTGATGCGCACACCCGAACGCGCGGTCTGGCCCTTGCCGCCGCGGCCGGCTGTCTTGCCCTTGCCGGAGCCGATGCCACGTCCGACGCGGAAGCGCTTGCGGGTTGAGCCCTTGTGCGGGGCGATCTCGTTGAGTTTCATGCCCGTCTCCTACTTGCCTTCCACCACGCGCACGATGTGCTTGACCTTCGCGATCATGCCGCGAGTCATCGGCGTATCCGGCAGCTCGCGCGTGCGGCCGATCTTGTTCAACCCGAGCCCCAGCAGCGTCTCGCGCTGACTGTGATGTCGCCGCTGCGGACTGCCGAACTGCTCGACCTTGATCTTCTTCTGGCTTGCCATGACGCCTTTTCCGTTACTCGGCTGTCGCTTCCGCTTCGCCGCCTTCGCGGCGGCGCGATTGCAGCTCGGAGACCTTGATGTTGCGCCGCGCTGCGACCGAGCGGGGCGAATCCACATGCTTGAGCGCGTCGAACGTGGCGCGCACGACGTTGTAGGGGTTCGACGAGCCGATCGACTTCGCCACCACATCCTGCACGCCGAGCGACTCGAACACCGCGCGCATCGGACCACCCGCGATGATACCGGTGCCGGCAGGCGCGGCGCGAAGATGAACGCGGCCCGCGCCATGGCGGCCGTCGACGTCGTGATGCAGCGTGCGGCCCTCGCGCAGCGGCACGCGCGTGACGTTGCGCTTGGCTGCTTCGGTCGCCTTGCGGATCGCCTCCGGCACCTCGCGCGCCTTACCATGGCCGAAACCGACCCGGCCTTTCTGGTCACCGACGATCACGAGCGCGGCGAAGCCGAAGCGCCGGCCGCCCTTGACCACCTTAGCGACGCGGTTGATGTGGACGAGCTTGTCGATGAACTCGCTTGCTTCGCGATCTCCACCGTGTCCGCCGCGCCCGCCATCTCGTCTGGGTTCACGTGCCATAGCGATCTTCTTTCCCTTCGGGCGTATCGCCCGTCATCGTCCGGTCAGAACTTCAGGCCGCCCTCGCGGGCTGCGTCGGCGAGCGCCTTGATGCGCCCGTGGTAGCGATAGCCGCCGCGGTCGAACACGACGTCCTTGACGCCCTTCTCGACCGCGCGTTCCGCGACGAGCTTACCGACCGCCTTGGCGGCGTCGCGGTTGGCCCCGGTCTTGAGGCTGCCGCGCATGTCCTTCTCCATCGACGAGGCGGCCGCGAGCGTCGCGCCCTTCTCGTCGTCGATCACCTGCGCGTAGATGTGCTTGGAGGAGCGAAACACCGTGAGCCGCGCGCGTCCGGTCGCCGCGTCCTTGATGGCGCGCCGCACGGTCGCCTTGCGGCGCTCGGTTCTTGCTTTGACAGTCGCCATAGCGTGCTCCGTTACTTCTTCTTGCCTTCCTTGCGGAAGACGTATTCGCCCACATACTTGACGCCCTTGCCCTTGTAGGGCTCGGGCGGCCGGAAGCCGCGGATTTCGGCCGCGACCTGGCCAGCCTTCTGCTTGTCGATGCCGGTGACCACGACTTCGGTCGCCTTCGGCGTCGCGATCGTGATGCCCTCCGGGATCGGATAGACGATGTCGTGGCTGAAGCCGAGCTGCATTTGCAGGTTCTTGCCCTGCACCGCGGCGCGGAAGCCGACACCCGTGATCTCCAGCCGGTGCTCGTAACCCTTGGTGACGCCGGTGATCAGGTTCGCGACCAGCGTGCGCGAGGTGCCCCATTGCGAGCGCGCGCGCTTGGTCTCGTTGCGCGGGTCAAGCTTGACGTTGCCACTCTCCACCTTGGCGGCGACATCTTCATGCAGCACGAGCTGCAATGCACCCTTCGGACCCTTGACCTTGACGGTCTGGCCCTCGACCGTCGCGGTGACGCCGGACGGAATGGGAACCGGCTTTTTGCCGATGCGGGACATGGTTTTTGTTCCTTGTCTCTGTCTCTTCTGGCTCAGAACACCGTGCAGAGCACTTCGCCGCCAACATTGGCGTCGCGCGCGGCGTGGTCAGCCATCACCCCTTTCGGGGTGGACAGGATGGCGACGCCGAGCCCGTTGTTGATGCGCGGCAGGTTCTTCACTGCCACATAGACGCGGCGGCCCGGTTTCGACA
Source organism: Rhodoplanes serenus (assembly GCA_945893145.1). Taxonomy (GTDB): domain Bacteria; phylum Pseudomonadota; class Alphaproteobacteria; order Rhizobiales; family Xanthobacteraceae; genus Z2-YC6860. The sequence continues at coordinate 56,487 of CAMDDZ010000026.1, forward strand.
CGCGAGAAATCTCGCGGATCACCGGCTGCCCGTCGAAATATTTCAGCTCGATCTCGAGCTCGCTGCGGCCATCGGTGTGCTCGACGGAGGCGTAGTCGCGAATGTAGCCTTCGCTTTTGAGCACATCGAGCACGCGCGCGCGAAGCCGCGAGCCCGGAGTCGAGACCTTCGACTTCTTGCGCATCTGTGCGTTGGTGATACGCGCGATCAGATCGCCGATTGGATCGGTCATTGACATGCGATCCTCCTTACCAGCTCGACTTCAGGAGGCCTGGAATCAGGCCCCTGGAGCCGAGGTCGCGCAACGCGATACGGCTAAGCTTGTGCTTGCGATACACCGCGCGCGGACGGCCCGTGAGCTCGCAGCGGTTGCGATAACGGTTCGGCGACGAGTTGCGCGGCAGTTCGGCAAGCTTGAGGACGGCGGCGAAACGCTCCTCCATCGGCTTGTTTTTGTCGCGCGAAATCGCTTTCAGACGCGACCGGCGGCCCGAATACTTCTTGGCCAGCCTTTGCCGGCGATTGTTTTTCTCGATCGAACTCTTCTTCGCCATACGTATCTCCTGGCTATCCGCGTTTGAAGGTCCTGTCCGTTAAGGACTGGCCCTCACTGCCGGAACGGGAAGTTGAATGCGGTCAGCAACGCGCGTGCTTCGTCGTCGGTGCGCGCGCTGGTGCAGACCGTGATGTCCAGACCCCAGATATCGACCGCCTTGTCGTAGTCGATCTCCGGGAAAACGATGTGTTCCTTGATGCCGAGCGTGTAATTGCCGCGGCCGTCGAAGCTCTTCGGGTTGAGGCCGCGGAAGTCGCGAACGCGCGGCAGCGCGATGTTGATCAGCCGGTCCACGAACTCGTACATGCGCGCCTTGCGGAGCGTGACCTTGCAGCCAATCGCCTGGCCGGCGCGCAGCTTGTAGGTCGCGATCGACTTCCGCGAGTTGGTGACAACGGGCTTCTGACCCGCGATCAGCGCCAGGTCAGCAGCCGCCTGATCGACCTTCTTGCGGTCGTTGACGGCTTCGCCGATGCCCATGTTGAGCACGATCTTCTCGATCACCGGCACCTGCATGCTGTTCGTGTACTTGAACTGCTCGGTCAGCTTCTTGCGGATGCTTTGATCGAACTCGGTGCGCAGCCGCGGCGTAACCTTCTCCTCGGGCTCGCGCGGCGCCTTCTCGGCCGCCGCAGCACCCTTCGGAGCCCGCTCGCCCTTCGGCGCGCGCTCAGCCTTGCCCTGCTGGGCGGCTTGACCCTTGTCAGCCTTGGCATCCTGCGGTGGCCGCTCGCCCTTCGGCGGGCGCTCGCCCTTCTCGGACTTCTTGGCTTCGGCCTTTTTGTCGTCGTCAGCCATCGATCTCTGCTCCCGAACGCTTCGCAACCCGCACCCGGCGGCGCTCTTCGCCCTCGCCCACGACCTTGAAGCCGATACGGGTCGGCTTGCCGTCCTTGGGGTCGGCGTAAGCGATATTCGACAGGTGGATCGGCGCCTCTTTCGAGATGATGCCGCCCTCCTGCTGCGCCGTCTGCTTCTGGTGGCGCTTGACCATGTTGACGCCGCGCACCAGCGCGCGATGCTCGGCCGGCCGCACCTCGATGACCTCGCCGGACCGGCCCTTATCGCGGCCAGTCAGCACGACCACCTTGTCGCCCTTCTTGATCTTGGCCGCCATCACAGCACCTCCGGCGCCAGCGAGATGATCTTCATGTGGTTCTTGGCGCGAAGTTCGCGCGGCACCGGCCCGAAGATGCGGGTGCCGACCGGCTCGTCCTGCGGGTTCATCAGCACCGCGGCGTTGCGGTCGAAGCGGATGACGGAGCCGTCCGCGCGCTTGATGTCCTTGCGGATGCGCACGACGACCGCCTTCATCACCTCGCCCTTCTTGACGCGGCCGCGCGGGATCGCCTCCTTCACCGACACCACAATGGTGTCGCCGATGGTGGCGTACCGGCGCTTGGAGCCGCCCAGCACCTTGATGCACATGACGCGGCGCGCGCCGGAATTATCCGCCACGTCGAGATTGGTTTGCATCTGGATCATGAGGCGCCTCTAATTTCCTTACGCGTCTCGTTCATCACTTCGCCTTGCATCACTTCGCCTTGGCTTTCGCCTTGCCGGCGCCGGCTGACCCGGCAGCATCGGTCTTCTTCTTCGAACTCGCCTTCTTTTCCGACTCCGCCTCGATCGGCGCTTCGCTGCGCTCGAGCTTCTGACCCTCGATCACCAGCCAGCGCTTGAGCTTCGAGATCGGACGGTGTTCCTCAATGCGGACGAGATCGCCCACCTTGAACTCGTTCTTCTCGTCGTGGGCGTGAAACGTCTTCGACGACCGCACGGTCTTCTTCATCACGGGATGCGTGAAGCGGCGCTCGACGCGGACAACCACCGTCTTGTCCTGCTTGTCGCTGACAACCACGCCCTGGAGCGTTCGCTTCGGCATCGGGCAATCCTCTTACTTCTTCGACTTCGATTTGGCCTTGGACTTGGCCGATTGGCGCTTGGGCTTCGCCGCGGTCTTCTCAGTCTTGGTCTTGGGCGCGGCCTTGGGCTTGGGGGCCTGCTGAGGCTTGGCGGACGCGGCACGCGCAGCACCGGGCTCGCCGGCGCGCTTCTGCCGCGCAATGGTTTGCAGCCGCGCGATATCGCGACGAACCACGCGCACGCGCGAGGTGTTCTCGAGTTGCCCAGTCGCCCGCTGAAAGCGCAGGTTGAACTGCTCTTTCTTGAGCTTGAGCACCTCGTCGTCGATCTGATCGACGGTCATCGTGCGGATATCGGCAGCTTTCATCGCGTGTTTCTCGTTTGGCTTCTCATGAGGCCTTAGGCCGGAATGCGCTCGACAAAGCGGGTCTTGATCGGAAGCTTCGCCGCGGCGAGGGTGAGCGCTTCCTTGGCGATCTGGGTCGAAACACCGTCCACTTCGAACAGAATGCGGCCGGGCTTGACGCGGCAGACCCACAGCTCAACGGAGCCCTTGCCCGAGCCCATGCGCACTTCGAGCGGCTTCTTGGTCACCGGCACGTCCGGATAGACGCGGATCCACACCTGACCCGAGCGCTTCATGTGGCGCGTGAGCGCGCGCCGCGCCGCCTCGATCTGGCGCGCGGTGATCCGCTCCGGCTCCGTCGCTTTGAGGCCAAATTGCCCAAAGGCGAGGTCCTTGCCGCTGGAGGCGAGGCCCTTGATACGGCCCTTGTGCGCCTTGCGGAACTTGGTTTTCGTCGGTTGCAGCATGACTGAACCCTTGTTCGACCCTTCTTATTTTCGGCTTACGCGGACTCGCGCCGCGGCCGTCCGGCCTCGGCCTCGGCAAGCCGCTTATCCTGCGCCATGGAGTCGTGCTCCATGACTTCGCCCTTGAAGATCCAGACCTTGACGCCACAGGTGCCGTAGGTGGTGAAGGCGGTTGAGGTGCCGTAATCGACGTCGGCGCGCAGCGTGTGCAGCGGCACGCGGCCCTCGCGGTACCATTCGACACGCGCGATCTCGGCGCCGCCGAGACGGCCCGCGCAGTTGATGCGGATGCCGCCGGCGCCCAGCCGAATGGCCGATTGCACGGCGCGCTTCATCGCACGGCGGAACGCGACGCGGCGCTCGAGCTGTTGCGAAATCGATTCCGCGACCAGAGTGGCGTCGAGTTCGGGCTTCCTGATCTCGATGATGTTGATGACGACGTCGCTGTCGGTCAGTTTGGCGACCTGCTTGCGCAGCTTCTCGATGTCGGCGCCCTTCTTGCCGATCACCACACCCGGCCGCGCCGAATGCACCGTCACGCGGCACTTCTTGTGAGGCCGCTCAATCACGATCTTCGACACCGCCGCCTGCTTGAGGGCCACCATGAGCTCCTTGCGGATCTTCATGTCCTCGTGCAGCAGCTTGCTGTACTCGTTCTTGCCCGCGTACCAACGCGAATCCCAGGTACGGTTGATACCGAGCCGCAAACCGATGGGATTGACCTTTTGACCCATTGCCGTCTCCTTAAGCCGCCGCTTTGCTCTCGACTTCACGAACGATGATCGTGAGGTTCGCGAACGGCTTGAAAATTCCACTCATGCGGCCACGGCCGCGGGCATGCATACGCTTGATGACCAGAGCCTTGCCGACATGCGCCTCGGCGACGATCAGGTCGTCGATGTCGAGCTCGTGGTTGTTCTCGGCGTTGGCGATTGCCGATTGCAGGCACTTGCGCACGTCCTTGGCAATCCGCTTGCTCGAGAACTGCAAGTCCGCAAGCGCGGTCGCAACCTTCTTGCCGCGGATCAACTGCGCAACGAGATTGAGCTTCTGCGGCGACACCCGCAGCATGCGGGCAACCGCCTTGGCCTCGTTGTCGGGGAGTGTACGTTCGCGACGCTGCTTGCCCATGATCGTGCCTCTTAACCCTTGGCCGCGGCCGGCGCCGCAGCGGGAGCCGCAGCCGCGCTTTCGGACGGTGCGCTCGTCGTACGCTTTGCCTTGCGATCCGAGGTGTGGCCGTAGAACGTGCGCGTCGGCGAGAACTCGCCGAACTTGTGGCCAACCATCTCCTCGGTGACCGCCACCGGGATGTGCTTCTGGCCATTGTAGACGCCGAACGTAAGCCCCACGAACTGCGGCAGGATGGTGGAGCGGCGGCTCCAGATCCGGATCATCTCGTTGCGCGTCGAGCCGCGCGCCTTCTCTGCTTTCTTTAGCAGGAAGCCATCGACAAACGGGCCTTTCCAAACCGAACGTGCCATTTCGCGTTTCCCTACGATGTCTTCTTCCGCGCGTGGCGGCTCAGCATGATGAATTTGCCAGTCGACTTGTTCTTGCGGGTCTTCTTGCCCTTGGTCGGGAAGCCCCACGGGGTGACTGGATGGCCACCGCCCTTGGTGCGTCCGCCGTGCGGGTGATCGACCGGGTTCATGGTGATGCCGCGGTTGTGCGGCATACGGCCCTTCCAGCGCTGACGGCCGGCCTTGCCGACGGTGGTGTTCATGTTGTCGGGGTTCGACACCGCGCCGACCGTGCCCATGCAGCGGCCATGCACCAGGCGCTGCTCGGCGGAGTTGAGCCGCAGGATCACGTATTCGCCATCGCGGCCGACGATCTGCGCGTAGGTACCGGCCGAGCGTGCGATCTGCCCGCCCTTGCCGATCTTGAGCTCGACATTGTGCACGATGGTGCCCACCGGCATGTTGCCGATCGGCATGGCATTGCCGGGCTTGATATCGACGTCCTCGCCCGCGACGATCTTGTCGCCAGGCCCGAGCCGCTGCGGCGCCAGGATGTAGGACAACTCGCCGTCCGGATACTTCACCAGCGCGATGAAGGCGGTGCGGTTCGGATCGTATTCGATACGCTCGACAGTCGCCGATTCGTGCCGCGTGCGCCTGAAGTCGACCTTGCGATAGGCCTGCTTGTGGCCGCCGCCCCGGAAGCGCGACGTGATGTGACCGTGGTTGTTGCGGCCGCCGGTCGAGTGCTGGCCTTCGACCAGCGTCTTGACGGGCTTGCCGGTGTAAAGGCCGCTACGATCGACCAGGACGAGCTGGCGCTGCGCGGGCGTGACGGGCTTGTATTTTCTGAGTGCCATTGTGCTCTCCCGCCCTTACAGACCGGTGGTCACGTCGATGCGGTGACCCTCTTCGAGGGTAACGATCGCGCGCTTGGTCGACTGCAACTCGGCGGCTCTGCCCTTAAACGCTTTGACCTTGCCCTTGCGGACCAGAGTGTTGACGGCCTTCACCTTGACGTCGAACAGCTTCTCGACTGCCTCTTTGATCTGCGGCTTGGTGGCGCCGCGGGCGACCTTGAACACGACCTTGTTCTGCTCGGACGCCATCGTCGCCTTCTCGGTGATGACCGGCGAGAGCAGGATGTCGTAGTGGCGCGGATCGGTGGTGGTCATTTGAAGCGCGCCTCCAACGCATCGAGCGCGGCCTTGGTCAGCACAAGCTTGCCGCGGCGCAAGATGTCATAGACGTTGATGCCCTGGACCGGCAGCACGTCGATGTTCGGAATGTTGCGGGCCGCGGCGCTGAACGACGCCTCGACTTGCGCGCCATCGATGATCAGCGCGTTGGTAAGCCCGAGCTTGCCGAAGGTCGCCAAGAGCCCCTTGGTCTTGCCGTCCTTGATGGTCGCCTTGTCGAGCAAAATGATGTCGCCGTCCTTGGCCTTCGCCGACAGCGCGTGACGCAACGCCAGCGCACGCACCTTCTTCGGCAAGCCGTGTTCATGGCTGCGCACCACCGGACCGAAGGCGCGGCCACCGCCACGCCACAGGTTGACGCGGGCCGAGCCGTGACGGGCCTGGCCGGTGCCCTTCTGCGCGTACATCTTCTTGCCGGTGCGGGCGATCTCGGCGCGGTTCTTCACCTTGTGGGTGCCGGCGCGGCGTTTGGCGAGCTGCCAGCGCACGCAACGCTGAATGAGATCAGCGCGCGGCTCAAGACCGAAAATCTCGTCGGAGAGCTGCACCGAGCCTGCGGCCGTGCCGTCGAGGGTTGTGACCTTCATTTCCATGTCACGCGCCTTCCTTCGGAGCGGCCTCGGCCGGCGCCGCAGCAGCGGCTTCCGCGGCGGGCGCCTTGAACTTGCCGGGCTTGGGCAAATCCTTCGGCAACGGCTTCTTCACGGCGTCGCGCACCGTGATCCAGCCGCCCTTGCTGCCGGGGACAGCGCCTTCGATCATGATCAGGCCGCGCTCGACATCGAGCTGGACGACCTTGAGGTTGAGCGTGGTCACGCGCTCGACGCCCATGTGGCCGGGCATCTTCTTGTTCTTGAAGGTCTTGCCCGGGTCCTGGCGTCCGCCGGTCGAGCCGATCGAACGATGCGAGATCGAGACACCGTGAGTGGCGCGCAAGCCGGAGAAATTCCAACGCTTCATGCCGCCGGCGAAGCCCTTGCCGATCGAGGTGCCGGTGACATCGACGAACTGGCCGACGACGAAATGATCGGCCGTGATCTCGGAGCCGACCGGGATCAATTCCTTTTCCTCGACGCGGAACTCGGCGATCTTGCGCTTGGGCTCGACCTTGGCGACGGCGAACCGGCCGCGCTCAGCCTTGCTGACGTTCTTGACCTTGCGCTGGCCTGAGCCGAGCTGCATGGCGACGTAGCCGTCCTTGTCTTTGGTGCGGTGGGCAACGACCTGGCACTGCGCCAGGCGCAGCACCGTCACCGGCACATGGCTGCCGGCCTCGGTAAAGAGGCGGGTCATTCCGACCTTCTGTGCGATCACACCGGAACGCATTGTCATTCCCTCTCGTGCCTTCGTCGGCTCAGAGCTTGATCTCGACATCGACGCCAGCAGCGAGGTCGAGCTTCATCAGCGCGTCCACCGTCTGCGGCGTCGGATCGACGATGTCCAAAAGGCGCTTGTGAGTGCGCATCTCGAACTGCTCGCGGCTCGTCTTATCGATGTGCGGCGAACGATTGACCGTGAATTTCTCGATCTTGGTCGGCAGCGGGATCGGTCCACGCACCTGAGCGCCCGTGCGCTTGGCGGTGTTGACGATCTCGCGGGTCGACGCATCGAGGATGCGGTGATCGAACGCCTTGAGCCGGATCCGGATATTCTGGCCGTTCATAAATTGCTCCTAAGGCATGAGGCGCGGATCAACCGCGCCCCAAGGCCTCGATTCAGTCTGTAATCGTAACAACGACGCCTGCACCGACGGTCTTGCCGCCTTCACGGATGGCGAAACGCAAGCCCTCGTCCATGGCGATCGGCGCGATCAGGTTCACCACGATCGAAACGTTATCGCCCGGCATCACCATTTCCGTGCCGGCCGGCAGTTCGATGGTGCCGGTGACGTCGGTGGTGCGGAAGTAGAACTGCGGACGATAGTTCGAGAAGAACGGGGTATGACGGCCGCCTTCGTCCTTCGACAGGATGTAGCAGTTGCACGTGAACTTGGTGTGCGGCGTGATCGAACCCGGCTTCGCGAGAACCTGGCCGCGTTCGACGTCTTCACGCGCCGTACCACGCAGCAGTGCTCCGATGTT
>CAMDDZ010000027.1 GCA_945893145.1 Rhodoplanes serenus
TCAACCGCTGCCACCACCCGTTCGCGTAGATCAATGGAATAGGCTCGACCCATCGGATACTGGCCTCCGGCCCAGCCAGCATCTTGAATCAGAAACCAACTGATTTGGGAATCCAAAATCGATTCAGAGTAATGTCATGCTGCTTTAGCGGGCGCAGCAGCAGCGCGGCGCCGGATCGCCCAGAACACTAGATTGCAGCCCACCGAAACGGCGAGCGCCAGGCTTAAGCCCACCGGCACGCCGATCCGCTCGACCGCCAGATGCGCGAACAGGCAGGTGGCAGAGAAGCCGGCCATGCCCAACAAGCTGTTGGCCAGCACGGCTGCGGTCGCCGGCCCACCGATGCGCGGATGCAGGATCAGCATCAGGCTGAGCAGCACGATCGGAAACACCGCGAGAATGCCGGTGATGGTCGGACCGACCTTGGTGCTCAAGCCGACCACTGTCGCAACCAGCACCGCAACCATTCCGGCACGCAGCAGCATGTCGCTCCAGTGCCGCGCCGCCAGCGGCATCCGCACATGCCGGAACCGATTGCCGAGCGCGATGCAGGCCGCCATGCCGGCGGCGTTGAACGCGAGGGCCGTCCAGGTTGTCCACGGGACCGCGCGTAGCGCAATGGCGAGCACGATCCAGGTCGCGAGCGCGGGTAGCACGCTGCCGGCGCGGCCGTGCCGCTGCGCCAGTGCCGCATAGACCAGCGCAAAGATCGAGGTATCAACGTTTATCACAAGACTCGCCAGCGCGCTTTGCGAGATGAACGCCGCGTCGTGATCGAGCGCGAGGAAGAAATACGCCGGCCCGGCCGCGATCGGCAGCGTCGCGATCATGGCGCCGACCACGGGCCCCGCCCGCTCCGCAGCATAGCTTGCGCCGACGACGAAAACCGCCGTCACCGCCATTTTGACGAAAAGTGCGAGCCAGAACAGGAGGTCGGGGGACATGCGGGAGACAATCTCAACAGGCGGGTGCCGCAGAAAGGCCCCCTCACCCGACCTCGCTACGCGAGGTCGACCTCTCCCCGCAAGCGGGGAGAGGTAATAAGCAGGGTCACACCCGCTGCATCTTGATGTCCACTGGCGGACCCTTGGCGATGGTCTGATAAACCACGCAATAGCGCTCTGTGAGCCTGAGCAGTTGGTCGAGCTTTTCCTGCGGCGCGTCGGTATCGACGTCGAAGCGCAGCCGGATCTGCCGAAAGCCGACCGGCGCCTCCTTGTCGACGCCAAGCGTGCCGCGGAAATCGAGATCGCCTTCGGCCGACACGATGCCGGATTTCAGCGGAATGGCGAGCGCGGTCGAAACCGCCTTGAGCGTCACGCCGGCGCAGGCGACCAGCGCTTCGAGCAGCATGTCGCCGGAGCAAAGCTCCATCCCCGACCCGCCGGTGGCCGGGTGCAGGCCCGCAACCGCGAGCGCGCGGCCGGTTTCGACCTTGCATGCGATATGGCTGTCGTCGAGCGTGCCCTTGGCTTTCAACGTAATCAGCGCGGCGTTTGGATCGCTTTTGTAGCGATCCTTGATCGGGGCCTGCATCGCGCGCAGTTCGGCGGCGTCCATGAAACTCTCCTGCTATTTGACTGCTATGAGATAGGGATTATTGCGCCGGAGTCAGCACCACGCGGCCGACCACCTTGCCAGCGCGCAACTCGCCCAACACCGCATTGACGTCGGCGAGCGGCCGGGTCGCGACCGGCACCGGCGGCAGGCCGGTGCGGCGCACGAGGTCGATCAATTCGGCCATCTCGGGCACGCTGCCGACATAGGAGCCCTGCATCGTGATAGCGCGCATCGGGAACGGCGGCAGGGAAACCGTGATGTCGCCGCCGTAAAGCCCAACGATGACGTATTTGCCGCCCTTGATCAGACTGTCGATGCCGAGCCGTGCCGTGCTCGACGAGCCGACCAGATCGATTACAGCCCAGGCGCCGCCGTCGGTCGCTTGAATGATCTGCTGCGTAGCATCTGCAGCACCGCCATCGATCACCAGCTGCGCGCCGGCCTTCTTTGCGGCCTCGCGCTTGGCCGGATCGATGTCGACCACGATGGCGGCCTTGCCGCCCATTGCCTGGAGCAAGGCCAGACACATCAGCCCGAGCCCGCCGGCGCCGATGATGACGGTCGGCTCGGTCTTGAGCGTCAGGATCTTTTTCAGCGCACCGTAGGTCGTGACACCCGAACAGGCGAGCGGCGCCGCCCGCTCCGGCGACAGATCGCCGATGTCGACCAGATAGCGCGGATGCGGGACCATCAGGTGATCGGCATAACCGCCGTTGGAGAACACGCCGAGGCTGCGCATGGCGCGGCACAGATTGTCTTCGCCGCGCCGACAGACCGCGCACTGACCGCAACCAATCCATGGATTGGCGAGCATCCGCGCGCCGATCTTGACGCCTTGCGCTTGCGGGCCCACCGCTAACACCTGGCCGACGTTTTCGTGACCCAGCGTCAGCGGCAGCTTCATGCCGCGCTCCGTAAGGCTCAACCGTTTGCCGCCGCCGAGGTCGAAATAGCCGTCGGACAGGTGCAGGTCGCTGTGGCAAACGCCGGCCGCCAGGACCTTCAGCAGAACCTCGGTGCCGGTTGGCTCCGGAGTGGGCTGCTCCACGGCCTCGAACGGCTGGCCGCAGGTGCAGAGTTTGAAGCTACGCATGGCGTTTCCCCGCCGTCATGACCGAGCCTTCGCCCGGCTATCCACGTCTTAGGCCACCGTACAAAGACGTAGATGCCCGGCACAAGGCCGGGCATGACGCGGATAGGACTGATGTTCTTACCACCACATCGCCTGGCCGGCAGCGGTCTTGGTCTCGCGCTCGTCGACGCTCACGGTGCGGTCGAGCGAGCGATCGAGCGCCGCGAGCACCCGCCGTTTGGCGAAATCGAACGCCGCTGACTGGCGGTCGCGCGGGCGCGGCAGATCGATCTCAATTTCGTCCGCCACTCGGCCCGGGCGCGGGCGCATGACAATAACGCGGTCGCCGAGCACAATCGCTTCATCGACGTCATGGGTGACATGAATGAGCGTCGGCTTCTGGTCGGCCCAGAGGCCGAGCAGTTGGTCCTGCAAATCGGCGCGCGTGAAGGCATCGAGCGCCGAGAACGGCTCATCGAGGAGCAGCACCCGCGGCCGCGTCACCAGAGCGCGCGCGATGGCAACGCGTTGCGCCTGACCGCCGGACAGCTCGCGCGGCCATACACCCGCCTTCTCGCTTAAGCCCACACGCGCCAGCGCATTCGCAACGCGAGCGTCCCTCTCCTCCTTCGGCCGATCGGCAAGACCGAAGCCAACGTTGTCGGCAACCGACAGCCACGGCAGCAGCCGCGGCTCCTGAAAGATGACGCCGATCTGTTCGTGCGGTTCGAGGATGGTGTCGCCATCGAGTTTTACGGACCCTTGCGTCGGGCGGTCGAGCCCGGACACCGCGCGCAGCAAGGTGGATTTGCCGCAGCCAGAGCCACCGACCACCGCGACGATCTCGCCCAGCTCGACGTCGAGCGTGACGCCGTCGAGCGCGCGCACGCCGTTCGGGTAGGTTTTGCCGACGCGATCGAGGCTCAGCATGAAGAACCTATTTCATAGAGCATGATCTTTTCCGAAAACCGGTTCCCACTTTTCGGGATCATGCTCACCCCTCTTCCGCGCGCGCGAAGCGATCTTCCCAGCGCAGCAGCGGTGCGGTGGCGATGACAACGATCCAATCGGTCAGCTTGCCGATGATCGCGAAGGCAACGATGGCGGCGACGATCTGCGCGGGCTTGCCGAGCTGCTGACCGTCGATCAGGAGATAGCCCAAACCCTCGGACGCGCCGAGCAGCTCGGCGGCGACGACGAACATCCAGCCAAGTCCGAGGCCGGACCGCACCGCGATGATATAGGCCGGCAGCACCGCCGGCAGCAGGATGCGCCGGACCATGGCGAAGTCCGACAACCTAAAGATGCGGCCGACCTCGACGAGCTTGCGATCGACGGAGCGGATCGCGCCCATGACGCCGAGATAGACCGGGAAGAAAACGCCAGCCGCGATCAACGTGATCTTCGACGTCTCGAAAATCCCAAACCAGAGAATGAATATCGGCACCCAGGCGATCGACGGGATCGCGCGCAGCGCCTGCAAGGTCGGGTCGAGCAGACGGCGCGTCAGCGACGAATAGCCGGTGATGGCCCCGACCAGCGTGCCGGCTACCACGCCAATGCCGAAGCCAGCCGCCACGCGTCCGGTGGTCACCAAGACGTGGCGCTGCAATTCGCCCGCCTGTGCGAGCTCAAGGAACGTGTTGAAGATCACCGAAGGCGGCGGCACCAGACGGCCCGAGGCCAAGCCCATGCGCACGATCACTTCCCACAGAACTGCAAGCCCGACCGGCAGCAGCAGGCCAATTACCGGCTGCACCCAGCGCGCGCGGCGCTCGCTGGCGCCCACCGGCTCAACCGCCGCCTGAGGTTCCGAAGTGATGGTCATTTGCACAAGAGACATCGCACAGCCAACAAATGCAATCCGCCCAAAGCGGGACATAAACCCGCTCCCCCGCGCGCGCTGGGGAGCCGCGACGGGGGAGACGGATTTGGCTTAAAGCCGGTCAGTTCGTCAGTGGCACGCTTGAGTCGATCAGAGCGTCGACCGTCTTCTTGACATCGACGCTGGCCGGAATGACGCCGGCCTGCTGCAGGGCCAAACCGGCGGCCAGGATCGATTCACGCTGCGGCGCGCCGATCTTGCTGTGGGTGATGTCAGTGCGCTCCTTGAGCTGCTTGTCGACCACGGCGGCCGGCAGCTTGGTGACGGCGATGAAGATGCGCTTCTCTTCTTCGTAGTTGGCGAGCGAGAGCTTGCGCGCCTCTTCGTAGACCGCGAGCACGCGCTTCACGAGATCAGGATGATCCTTGAGGAACTCCTCGCGCACGTTGAGGATGCCCCAGGTGTTGGCGTTCTTGTTGCGGTAGAATAGACGGGCGCCATCCTCCACCTCGGCCTGCGCCATCATCGGATCGAGACCGGCCCAAGCATCGACGTCGCCGCGAATGAGCGCCGTCTTGCCGTCGGGATGCTGCAGCAGCACCGGCGTAATGTCCTTTTCGGTCAGACCGGCGCTGAGCAGCGCGCGCACCAGGAAGATGTGCGGATCGGTGCCGCGCGTGACGGCAACGCGCTTGCCCTTGAGGTCGGCGATCGTCTGGATCGTCGTGTCCTTGCGGGTCACGAGCGCGGTCCACTCGGGCTGCGAATAGACGTAGATCGACTTGATCGGATTGCCGTTGATCTTGGCGACGAGAGCCGCGGAGCCCGCGGTCGAGCCGAAATCGATCGAGCCGGCGTTGAGGAATTCGAGCGCCTTGTTGGAGCCGAGCGCCTGCACCCAGCGGATCGAGATGCCGTCCGCCGCAAACGCCTTCTCCAGCAGGCCCTTGTCCTTCAGCACCATCGAGACCGGGTTGTAGGTCGCCCAGTCGATGCTGATGGTCTTGGGCTTGTCGGCCGCGAATGCGGTCGTCGCGATGGGCAGCAGGCCGGCCAACACAGCCGACGCCAGAACGGAACGTCTAGTCAGAGCAGTCACGAGAACCTCCACACGTTGTTCGGCGCGCCGCGCCGTCGAAGGCGTGCGGCCGTTGGTTGATGGAGGCGGGCAAAAATTTTGCCCGCCCGTCAGCTTTGCGCGACGGGGCGGGCCCCAACCGCTTTAGCTGCATTTATTAAGCGCCCGCAAGCTGATCGCTCAAATCGGCGCTGGGCTGTTATTTAGAGGTTAAGTGCTTGTTCGTCAACGAGAAAAATTGATCCATCAAGACGCCGCAAAAGGAAATGGGCTTTTCTATTTTCCGACCCGCGCAGTGCAATTGTTTCTCTCCAATTTACGTCCGGCCGGTGACATGATCGTTGCGCTCCGCTATCCGGTTGGCCCCATGCTCACCCCTGACAAGCCGCACGCGGCACCCGTCGCGCCGTTCGACGAGCCCGCGCTGGTCGCCGACCTCGATAAGCTCGCCGACAAATTCGCCGGCAACGAGCAGGAGCTTCGTCGCGCGGTCGCGCAGCGCCTGAAGGCGGCACTGGCGACGGCGCGGCAAAACGTCGAACGCCAGTTGTTGGAGGACCGGCAGGGCCGCCGTTGCGCCGAACGTCTGTGCTTCATCACGGACGAGATCATCCGCATCCTCTACGAATTCGTCGGACGGCATCTCTATCCGTCAGACAATCCGTCCGAGGCCGAGCGCATGGCCGTGGTGGCGACCGGCGGCTACGGCCGCGGGCTGATGGCGCCAGGCTCCGACATCGATTTGCTGTTCCTGCTGCCTTACAAGCAGACTGCCTGGGGCGAGTCAGTCGCCGAGGCGATCCTCTACTGCCTGTGGGACATGGGGCTGAAGGTCGGCCACGCCACCCGCACGGTGAACGAGTGCGTGCGCGAGGCTAAGGCGGACATGACAATCCGCACGGCGCTGCTGGAGGCGCGCTTCCTGCTCGGCGACCAGAAGCTGTTCGATGAGATGGTCACCGCATTCGAAAAGTCCGTCGTGCAGGGCACCGGCCCGGAATTCGTCGCCGCCAAGCTCAACGAGCGTGAGGAACGCCACCGCAAGGCCGGCCAGTCGCGTTACCTGGTCGAGCCCAACGTCAAGGAGGGTAAAGGCGGCCTGCGCGACCTGCACACGCTGTTCTGGATCGCCAAATATGTCTATCGCGTCCGCGAGGTCGAAGAGCTGACCGAGCGCGGCGTGTTCGAGCGTGACGAGCTTAAGCTATTCCGCCGTTGCGAAGACTTCCTTTGGTCGGTCCGCTGCAACATGCACTTCCTGATGGGCCGCGCCGAGGAGCGGCTGTCGTTCGACATCCAGCGCGAGATCGCGGTACGGCTCGGCTACACCGAGCACCCCGGCATGCAGGACGTCGAGCGGTTCATGAAGCACTACTTCCTGATCGCCAAGGACGTCGGCGACCTCACCGCCATCCTGTGCGCCGCGCTGGAGGATCGTCAGGCCAAGCCTGCGCCGATGCTGAGCCGGGTGATGGCGAAATTCCGCCCGCGCGGCAAGCGCCCGCTCAAGGAGAGCGAGGATTTTCTCGACGACAACAACCGCATCACGGTGACCGACGCCGACGTGTTCGGGCGCGATCCGGTCAACCTGATCCGTATTTTCTATCTCGCGCAAAAATACAATCTCGTGCTGCACCCCGACGCCATGCGAGCGATGCGGAAATCGCTTCGGCTGATCGACGCCAAGCTGATGGAAGACCCGGAGGCGAACCGGCTATTCCTCGAAATCCTCACCTCGCAGGACGCCGAAATCGTGCTGCGGCGGATGAACGAGACCGGCGTGCTTGGCCGCTTTGTCCGGCCGTTCGGCCGGATCGTCGCCATGATGCAGTTCAACATGTACCACCACTACACGGTGGACGAGCACCTGCTGCGCTGCATCGGCGTCTTGACCGACATTGAACGCGGCAGCAACGAGGAATTCACGCTCGCCAACGACCTGGTGCGCAAGATCCAGCCGGAACACCGCACGCTGCTTTATGTTGCGCTGTTCCTGCACGACATCGCCAAGGGCCGCATCGAGGATCATTCGATCGCCGGCGCCCGCGTGGCGCGCAGGCTTTGCCCCCGGTTTGGATTGTCGCCGGCGGACACCGACACGGTGGCCTGGCTGATCGAACAGCACCTCACCATGTCCACCATCGCACAATCGCGCGACCTGTCCGACCGCAAGACGGTCGAGAACTTCGCGGCGGTGGTGCAGTCGTTGGAACGGATGAAGCTTCTCACCGTCCTCACCACGGCCGACATCCGTGCGGTCGGTCCCGGCGTGTGGAACGGTTGGAAGGCGCAGCTCCTGCGCACGCTTTATTACGAAACCGAACCGGCGCTGACCGGCGGCTTCTCCGAGGTCAATCGTGCCCAGCGGGTGGCCATGGCGCAGGCCGAGTTCCGCGGCGAAATCAAGGACTGGCCGGCCGCACAGACCGATGCCTATATCGCCCGGCACTACCCGGCCTATTGGCTCAAGGTCGATCTGCCGCATCGGGTTGAACATGCCCGCTTCGTGCAGTCGGCGGAGGATGCCGGCAAGTCGCTCGCCACCACGTTTGCCTTCGATGCGCTCCGCGGCGTCACCGAGATCACGGTGCTGGCGCCCGACCATCCGTGGCTGCTCTCGATCATCGCCGGCGCCTGCGCGGCCGGCGGCGCCAACATCGTGGACGCGCAGATTTTCACCACCACCGATGGACGCGCCCTCGACACCATCGCAGTGTCACGCGAATTCGACCAGAACGAAGACGAGGCGCGGCGCGCATCCCGCATCGCCGATACGATCGAAAAGGCGTTGCAGGGGACGCTCAAGCTGCCGGAGGTGGTGGCCAAGCGCGCGAGCCCGCGGGGCCGCTTGAAGGCTTTTGCGATCGAGCCCGAGGTGACGATCAACAACCAGTGGTCAAACCGCTACACCGTGATCGAGGTGACTGGTCTCGACCGCCCCGGCCTGCTGTACGAGCTCACCGCGACCCTGTCGAAGCTCAACTTCAACATTACCTCGGCCCACGTCGCGACCTTCGGCGAGCGTGTGGTCGACGTGTTTTATGTCACCGATCTGCTCGGCGCCAAGATCGCCTCGCCGACGCGCGAACTGGCGGTCAAACGCGCGCTGGTTCAATTGTTCACGTCGGGCGACGGCGCGGCGCCCGCCAAAGGCGCCGCAGCGAATTAGCGAGGCTCCCGCGGCGACCGCCGCAGGCTCTCAGCCCAATGACGACGTCCGGTGCCGGTTAGTTCGGCACTCTCATATATTTTGCTTTGTTGGCCGGGTCCGAGAAGTAAATAAACTTGGCGGCCGACGGCAGCCACACTGGACCGCTATCCCTGAAGAAGCGCCAGCTCTGCTCGTTGCTGTTCTGCACCGTGGTGCTCTGAACGGCAGGGTCCTTCATCCTCACGTACCGCTTCTTCGCCGCATCGGCCGGCGTCGCCGCAATCATCGTCACTGACATCACTGAAACCACAAGAGCAACGGCTCTCATCACACTCCCCCATCCTGTTGGCGCCGCCGCATGGCGGCCGCATCTGAACGCGATTAAGATAACATGGTGAATTTCCACGGCGAGCCCCAATTTGGAGGGCGTTGCATGAATCTTGGCGAGAACCTTGGCGTGGATCTCTCGATCAAACGCTTGCACCCTTTGTTCGGGGCGGAGGTGCGCGGCGTCGATCTCAGCCACGCCATCGACCTGGCGACGCAACGGGCGATCGAGCAGACCATGGACGAATACGCCGTCTCGGTGTTGCCCGAGCAGCAGCTCGACGACGATCACCAAGTTGCTTTCGCGGCGCTCTATGGCCCGCTCGAAGTTGCCCCCGAAGTGAAGGGCAAGACCGGGGCGCGCGGCATCGGCAAGCGGATCAAGCACCGTGAGATCTTCGATATTTCCAATCTCGACGACGACGGCCGCATCCTGGATGCCGACGATCAGCGTGCCGTCTATCAGCAGGGCAATCAGCTTTGGCACACCGACTCGTCATTCCGACAGAAGTCCGCCACCTGGTCGATGCTGCATGCGCGCGTCGTCCCGCCGGACGGCGCCGACACCGAGCTCCTCGATACCCGCGCGGTCTATGACGCGCTTCCGTCCGCCACGAAGACAAAAATCGAAGGTCTGGTTGCCGAACATTCGATCTGGCACTCGCGCGCCAAGCTTGGTGGCTATGTGCCGAGCGAGGAGGAGCGCAAGTCGCGGCCGCCGGCGCGGCACCCGCTGGTGCGCCGCCATCCTGGCTCGGGCCGCAAGGCGCTTTACGTCGCCTCCCACGCCTCTCACATCGTCGGCTGGCCGATCGACGATGGACGCGCGCTGCTGGAAGAACTGATCGAGTTCGCCACCCAATCCAAGTTCGTCTATGCACACAAATGGCGCGTCGGCGATCTCGTGATCTGGGACAATCGCTGCACGATGCACCGCGCCACGCCGTATCAGTCAACGCAGTATGTACGCGACCTGCGGCGGACCACCATCATCGACGCTGCGCAGTTGGCGGCGAGCTAACACAGACTTGCGCCAACACAGACTTGCGCCAAACAAACCGTGGCGGGGTGTTGCTCCGCGAAAACACGTCGCTCAAAAAACGAAGGGCCGCGCGATTGCGCGACCCTTCGAATTCGTCAGCGATTCAGGAGTAAGCGAGCTTACTTCTTCTTCGCCGCGCGCTTCGCCGGCTTCATCGCCTTCTTCGCCGCCTTAGCTTTGCGCACGGCCTTCTTGGCCGGCTTGGCGGTCGGATCAACCCACATCGCCGGCTGCTGCATGGCCGGCATGTTCTTCTTGTTCCACTCAGCGATCGGATCGGCAGCGACGGCCGGCTTCTTCGCCACAGCCCGCTTCTTAGCGGCATCGGCGCCGGAAACAGTGAAGCATGCAGCGAGCAGCGCTGCGATTATGAACGTGGTCTTACGCATTTTGGATTCCCCAGTCTTTGCCCACCGGATGCCCCGGTATGGCCACATGATGGCACAATTTTTTGCGAATTGAAAATAAATGAATGTGATCTCAACAGCGGCCGACCGCTCGAATTGTCGCGCCCGCTCTGGCTTCGCGACTGCTTAACGTAACCTTAATTCGCGCTCCGTAGCGTGGCTCGACATTCGTATTGCGTGGGGCGGAGATGGCGGGACGGCGAAAAAACAATGCGCGCCGCGAGCCAATTTTCGACGTAACCCCGTCATCTGGCTCGCAGATCGAGTCTATGAATAATCATTCAGACGACCCGCGCGGCGTGTCGATGAATAGCCATTCAGACAAACCAGCGCCGCAGCGCACTCGCCGCCCCCCCGACAGCGGTGGAACTCGCCCGCGCCGCAAGCGCGGCGGCCGCCGCGGACGCGGAGGCGGCGGCCGATTCGGCCGAATAATTTATTGGGGGTGTGTCTTTGGATTGTGGGCGCTGATCGCGGTGGTCGGCGTCGCGGTTTGGGTCGGCGCACATCTGCCGCCAATCCAGTCGCTGGAAATTCCCAAGCGGCCGCCGTCAATTCAAATCGTCGATGTGCAAGGCCACCCGCTCGCGACGCGCGGCGACCTGTATGGCGCGCCGGTCACACTCCGGGAGTTGCCACGCTACGTGTCGCAAGCCTTCATCGCTATCGAAGATCGCCGTTTCTATTCGCACTACGGCGTCGATCCGATTGGCGTCATGCGCGCACTCGTTGCCAACGTGCTGCATCGTGGCGTATCGCAGGGCGGCTCGACCATCACGCAGCAGCTCGCCAAGAATTTGTTTCTCACACAGGAGCGCACCCTCACCCGTAAGGTCCAGGAGGTGGCGCTGGCGTTCTGGCTGGAGCGCAAGTTCAACAAAACGCAAATCCTCGAACTCTATCTCAATCGCGTCTATTTCGGCGCCGGCGCCTACGGCATCGAGGCAGCGGCGCAACGCTATTTCGCCAAGCCCGCACCAAAGCTCACCGTCGCCGAAGCCGCGATGCTGGCGGGCCTGGTGCGCTCGCCGTCGCGCCTCGCGCCAAGCCGCAACCCGGACGGCGCCGAGCGGCGCGCGCAGACGGTGCTCGCCGCGATGGCCGATATGAAGTTCGTCACCGACAACGTGGCGAAAGTCGCGCTGATGAGCCCGGCGCAAGCGATCAAGCCGACCGGCGCGGCGTCGGTCAACTACGTCGCCGACTGGATCATGGACGTGCTCGACGATCTGGTCGGACGCGTCGATCAGGACATCGTGGTCGAGACGACAATCGATCCGGTCCTGCAAGCCAGCGCCGAGAAGGCACTGGTCGATGAGCTGGCGCGTTACGGCACCAAGGCCGGCGTTGGCCAGGGCGCCATCGTGGCGATGACGCCGGAGGGCCTGGTACGCGCGCTGGTCGGCGGACGCAATTACACCGAAAGCCAGTTCAACCGCGCAGTCTCCGCCAAACGCCAACCCGGCTCGGCATTCAAGCCGTTTGTCTATCTCACGGCACTGGAGCGCGGCCTCACGCCCGAAACGATGCGCGACGACAAGCCGATCGTGGTGAAAGGCTGGCAGCCGGAAAACTACAGCCGTGAATATTTCGGCCCGGTCTCGCTCAGGCAGGCGCTCGCGCTTTCGCTCAACACGGTCGCTGTCCGGCTGACGCTGGAGTTCGGCCCGACCGCCGTGGTCCGCACCGCGCACCGGCTCGGCATCGCCTCTAAGCTCGAGCCCAATCCGTCGATCGCGCTCGGCACCTCGGAGGTGTCGCTGATGGAGCTCGTCGCCGCCATGACGCCGTTCGCCAACGGCGGCTACGCAACCGCCCCCCATGTGGTCGAGCGAGTGCGCACGACCAACGGTAAGGTGCTTTATGCCCGCCCGACGCAAAGCCTCGGCCGTATCGTCGAACCGCGCTACGTCGCGATGATGAATTCGATGATGCAAGAGACGCTGCTGACCGGCACCGCGCGCAAGGCCGAGCTGCCGGGCTGGCCGGCCGCCGGCAAGACCGGCACCTCGCAGGATTTCCGCGACGCCTGGTTCATCGGTTACACCGCCCATCTGGTGACCGGCGTGTGGCTCGGCAACGACGACAACTCGCCGACGCGGAAGACCACAGGTGGCGGACTGCCGGTCGAGGTGTGGAGTAAGTTCATGCGGCCGGCGCACCAGGGCGTCGCGGTCGCGGCGCTGCCGGGATTGGCGAACGGCCCGCTGACCGCAAGCCTGTTCCCGCAGTTCGACGCGCCAACCGGACCGCCGCCCGCGGAGATTTCCAATCCGGAGGGCCAAGTCCGTTCGACGCCAGCGGGCGGCACGCTCGATGGCTGGCTGCTCGACCGTTTATTCGGACGGCGATAGTTAAGGCGCTGCGCAAGACCGCACCCCGCGGCTCAGCATCCAAAACACAAGCGAAAGACATCCCGCGATCGCGGTCGCGATCACGAGCGGCCAAGCCGTGCTGCCAAGCAGGTGTCCGAGGATTGCGCCGATGGCGGCGGCCGAGGTCTGCGCCGTAAAGCCGAGCAGCGACGACGCCGCACCGGCGCGCTCCGGAAATGGCAAAAGCGCGCCGGCCTGCGCCTGCGGCAACGCCATGCCCATGCCGATCAGGTAAACCGCCATCGCGGCGATCAATCCGATGGATGGCTTGAGGTCGAACGTCATGACCAACATCATCGCAAGGCCGCCGCAGGCCATTGCGGCGGCGCCGATGCCCATGGTGCGGCCGGTGCCCAGCAGCGTGACGAAGCGCGCCGCGACCGCGGTGCCCACCATATAGCCCGACGAGCCGATTGCGAACGCGATGCCGAAGGCGAGTGCCGAGAAGCCGTAGATGTCCTGCAACACGAAGGCGGAGGTGGAGATCCATGCAAACAGCCCGCCCATGCAGCAGGTGACGATCCCGACATGGACCGTGAAACTGCGGTTGCGCAGGAACTGCCGGTACGAACGCAAGATCGAGGCAACCGACACCGGCTCCGGCGCGCGCCGACGCAGCGTCTCCGGCAGCAGCTGCCACACCATGATCCAGGCGGCCGCGCCGAAGATCAGCAACGCGATGAAATTGGAGCGCCAGCCGAAGGCGGTCTGCAGCACGCCGCCGATCAGCGGCGCCACCAGTGGCGCGATTGCCATGATGGCGGCCATGCGCGACAACTCGCGGCCGACCGCAACGCCATCGTACATGTCACGCACCACGGCGCGCGCCAACACGATGGTGCCCGAGCCGCCGAGTGCCTGGAACAGCCGCGCTGCAATCAGCGTTTCGATCGAGAACGCCAACGAGCACGCCAGTGTTGCCAGCAGGTAGAGGCTGAGCGCCGCCAGCAGCACCGGCCGCCGGCCGTGGCGGTCGGAGAGCGGGCCATAGAACACCTGCGAAACCGCAAAGCCGATCAGATAAAACGAGATCGTAAGCTGCACTTGCGAGGCCGGCGCCATCAGAAGCCGCCCGATGTCCGGCAACGAGGCCAGATACATATCGACCGACAACGGGCCGAGCCCGGTCAGCATGGCAAGCAGCAATGTCAGCGGCAAAGAGCCAGGGCGAAGCATGGAAAGGATGAACCCTATGTCACCCTTGGTATCACGGTGCCCGCCTTGCACCATGCGCGGCGGCCACGCGGCTGCCAGCCCGCAGACGCAGGGCGCCGGCTGATTGCGGCCCATGAAGCGAGATTTGGTGGATGCCGCTTAGCCGGCCGCCGGCGCGCGCGGCTTGGCGCTTTCGGCCGGCAGACCGTAGCGGTGCAGATCGGTGCCATGCACGTCGAGCCACACCTTGGCGCGCTGCGCCTCGGGGCAGAGCCGGTTCACCAGCCGCCAGAACCGCGGCGAGTGGTTCATCTCGACGAGATGCGCCACTTCGTGGATCGCGAGATATTCCAGGACGAACGATGGCGCGAGGATGAGCCGCCAGGAATAGGACAGCACGCCGGTGGTCGAGCACGAGCCCCAGCGGCTCGACTGATCGCGCACCTGCACGCGCTTGACCTTCACATCGAGTTTCTCGGCGGCGCGGCGGCTTGCGGTCTCAAGATCGCGCAGTGCCTCGCGCTGCAGGAAATCGCTGATACGGCGATCGACGTGCGGCGCATCGCCGGCGACGCAGATCAGCCGGTCGCCGCCGTCAGTTTTTTCCGTCCATACCGTGCCGCGCACGCCGGCGCGGTGGACGATACGATGCTCGGTGCCGCGCAACGGCACGATGGTGCCATGACCGAACGGCGCCGCGACGGGAAGCCCGTCCAGACGCGACGCAATCCAGCCGCCGTGCTTCTGCGCAAATTCTTTCGCTTCCTTGAGGCTGCCGCGCGGCGGCATGGTGAGGATGACTTCGCGCGTCGCGGCATGGATGCGCAACGTATAGCGCCGCGCTTGGCGATGACGGCGAATCCGAACCGGACAGATCGCCTTGTCAAAGACGACGTGAATCGAATGCGGTTCGCTTGGCCGGCGATACAGCAGCGCACGCGAGGACATGATACTCAGCCCACCCGAAACCCCAGACGAAATACTGCCACATTCGGAAAGCGCCGCAGCCCCCTTGTCGTAAATATTGGAAAGCCACCAGCGGATGCGGTCGATGGGGGGCATGGCTACGAGATGTTGGGGCTCGCGGGGGCGAATCTGGATTCAGAGATTAGCAGAATACCGTTTGGTGAAACTCACTCCCGGACGCTCCAATTTCGTAGCTGGAATCTGATTAAAAACAATAGCATGCATGGTTACCGCAGGCCGGCCCGGCGCGCGATGTGCGGAAGTGCCCGTCTGACGGGCCAAACCGTTCAAAAATCGGATTCGGGACCTAAACCGCGAGCTTGATGTGCGGCCGCCGGACGGCCTGCGGGCGCCCGTTATTGCTCAACATGAAGTCGGCAATGCGTGGCGCAACCTCGGCGCGGAAGCGCGAGCCGTTGAACACCCCGTAGTGGCCGACGTTGGGCTGGAGGTAGTGCGCCTTGCGTTCTGCCGGGATGTTGACACAGAGCCGATGCGCCGCCTCGGTCTGACCGACGCCGGAAATGTCGTCGTGCTCGCCCTCGATGGTGAGCAGCGCGGTGTTGTGGATCGCGCTCGGATCGATCGGCCGGCCGCGATGCGTCATCTGCCCATTCGGCAGCGCGTGGCGCACGAACACGGTATCGACCGTCTGCAAATAGAACTCGGCGGTGAGATCCATGACGGCGAGATACTCGTCATAGAACTCGCGGTGCTTCTGCGCCGAATCGCCATCGCCTTTGACGAGGTGGAAGAACAAATCTTGGTGCGCACCGACGTGGCGGTCGAGGTTCATGCTGACGAAGCCGTTGAGCTGCAGGAAGCCCGGATAGACGTCACGCATCACGCCGGGATGCGGGAACGGCACTTTGGTGATGACGTTGCGGCGGAACCAATCGATACCGCGATGCTGCGCCAGTTCGTTCACACCGGTGGGATTGATGCGCGTATCGATCGGGCCACCCATCAATGTAATCGAACGCGGCGAATAGGGATCCTTGCCCGCCTCCATCAGCGCCGTTGCGGCCAACACCGGTACGGATGGCTGGCACACCGCGATGACGTGCGTGTCGCCACCGAGGAAATGCAAGATGCTGATGACGTAATCGATGTAATCGTCGAGATCGAAACCACCTTCCGTCACCGGCACCATGCGGGCGTCGACCCAGTCGGTGATATAGACGTCATGGTTCGGCAAGAAGGCTTCGACCGTACCGCGCAGCAGCGTGGCGTAGTGACCGGACATCGGGGCGACGATCAACACCTTGGGCTGTGGCCGGCGCGGCATGTGACAGAACATGCGCTCGAAGTGCAGCAGCCGGCAGAACGGCCGTTCCCAGGCGGTCGAGATGTGAACGGGCGCGCGCTCACCGCCCACGAGCGTGAACTCGATCTCCCATTCGGGCTTGCTGTAGCGGCGTGTCGAGCGTTCGAACACCTCGCAGGCGGCAGCCATCGACTTGCCGAACGTGGTGTGGGCGAGCGGGTTGAGCGGATTCTTGTAGTAGAGCCGGGTCACATCGGCGAGCGCCCGCGAAGGATTAAGCGCGGCGTGGCCCATCTCGTAGAGCCAGTAAAGGCCGTTCGAAAACACCGGACCGCCGGTTGCCGGCGCTCCGCCAAATTCTCCGATGGCCATTTTCGGGGCCCCCCGGCCCTTGTGCTGCGATGCAGCATCCTGACGAATCGATGACATGCCGTCAACATATAGGAAAGGCTTTTGCCGAAGGTTACCCGCTAAAACAGCAGACCTTTCGTGCATTTCCGTAGGCCGGCGGCGGGAACTTTCAGTCGCCGCCCTGCAGCAAAGTTCCCTCCCCGCGCGCGCTGCGCAGCAACATCAGGAAACCAGCTACAGCGAGCCCAAAGAGCACGGCATTCAGCGCGAAGGCCTGCACCATCAGGTCGGCACGGAACACGTTGTCGATCAACAGCGCCCGCATCCCCTCGAACACGTAGGTCGGCGGCAGCATCCAGGCAAAGACCTGAAGCCATGCGGGCAACACCGCCACCGGGTAATAGACGCAGGTCAGCGGCAGAAACAAAAACATGATGCCCCAGGCGAGCGATTCCGCGCCAAGCCCGTTCCGCAGCAACAGACCGGCGACAAAGATCGCAACCGCCCAACTGGTCAGGAACAGATTGAGGAAGAATATCGCGAGCGCAAAACCCATGCTCCACAGATTGAAGCCGAACCACACAATTGCCAGAAGCGAGACCGGCACCATGCCGATCGCGAGCCGGATCATGCTGATGATGATGAGCGCGCCGATGAACTCGATCGGGCGCAACGGGCTCATCATCAGGTTGCCCATGTTGCGGGCGTACATTTCTTCGAGGAACGAAATCGAGAATCCCAGCTGACCGCGGAACAGCACATCCCACAGCATCACCGAAGCGATGAAGGTACCGGCCGCCCGCGCAAAGGAGCCGGAGTTCTGTGCCACGTACATTTGCAGAAAGCCCCACATCAGCATCTGCACAGCCGGCCAGTACATCAGATCGAACAGCCTCGGCCAGGACGAGCGCAACAGATACCAGTGGCGCAGCACGATCGCGGCGACGCGGCGCGGCGAATACGCAACGCGGTCCGACGGCATGACGCTCATTGCGCGACCTCGCGAGGCTCGCCGCGACCACGCGCGATGTCGAGAAAGACCTCTTCGAGATTGCTGCGGCCATAGCGGGCGATCAGCCGTTCAGGCGTATCGTCGTCGACGATGCGGCCGGTCTTCATCATAATGACGCGATCGCACAGCCGCTCGACCTCGCCCATGTTGTGAGACGCGAGCAGCACGGTTGCGCCACGCTCTTTTCGATAGTGCTCGAGCCGGCCGCGCACCCAGTCGGCGGTGTCGGGATCGAGCGACGCGGTCGGCTCGTCGAGCAGCAAAATCTCGGGCTGGTTGATCAGCGATTTCGCCAGCGCCACGCGGGTCTTCTGGCCGGACGACAGCTTGCCGGTCGGCCGGTCGAGGAAGTCGGATAGCTCAAGTTCCTCCGCCAGCGCTCGGATGCGCCCGGCCACATCCGCACAGCCATAGAGCATACCGAACACGTTGAGGTTCTGCCGCACGGTCAGCCGCATCGGCATGTTTACGTAGGGGCTTTCGAAGTTCATGCGATGGAGCGCCAGATGGCGCTGCCGTGGCATCACGGCGCCCAGCACCGTAACCTGGCCCGAGGTCGGTTCCACCAGCCCCATGATCGTCGAGATCGTCGTGGTCTTGCCAGCGCCGTTGCCGCCAAGCAGCGCGGTGCAGGTTCCGCGCTCAAGCGCAAACGAGATGCCGTCGACGGCGGTCACCGTCTTATAGGCCTTGACCAGGCGATCGACCGCGATAGCGGGATTTGAGGCTGGAGCGTGCACGGTCTTGCAGATGTGACGCGCCTGTTCGCCATGCGCAAGGCCCGATGCGCCGGAGCAGCAAAACCGCCGCCCCGCCTTAGCCGCCGATTAGGCAAATTCCGGCATCAATGCGCCTCACGGAGGCCATGCCGGTCAGTGACTTGATGATCGGCAACGCGACGGTGACACCACTCATGAGCACACTTGAGGCTGCGTTAGACGCGACCGCGAACCCGCCGGCACCGAGTCCGGTGGAGCGCTTCCGGCCGGTCGATTGGACCACATGGCTGCTTTGGGTGACGGTTGCAGCCGCCGGCCCGATTCTCAGCACCATCGCGGCAACGGCTCTGCAGGTCGAACTGCCCCGTGACGACCCGCAGCGCCTGTGGACCGTCAACTCCATCCTGGCGGTGCTCGCGGTCACGCTGCTGGCGCCGCCGCTTCTGCAAGGCTTTGTGCTGAAGCGGATCGCGCTGCGGTTCAGCATCGGCTTCTGGTTCGCCTGTGTCGTCTTCTCGGTCATCATCTGGTTTGTGCTGACGCAAACTTACATCGGCCTCGTCAGCATCGTCGACGCACCCATGCGTGCACAAAACCAGTTCGCCCAAGCGCTGCTGCGAGAGCGATTTGCCGCGCCGTTGTCCTGGAGCAGCATCGCCGCCCTGCCGTGGGGGCCGCTGCTGCTCTGGACTTTGGCGATCAGCGCCGCGACGTCGCTACTTCCGGCCTGGGCGATCGGCAACGCCACCGGACGGCGCGGCGACACGCTGATGTTCTTCGCCGCCGCTCTCATCGCTGCATGCGCTGCGACAGTCGCCGATCAGACCTACGCCGTTTATGGCTATCCCCGGCCGTTTGGAAACCAATGGGCGCTCAACAACATGCCCTGGCCGGAGCGGTTTCAATTGCTTGCGACCCGAAGTGGCGCGGGCGCGGTCTGGGGTGCGACCAGCGCGTTTGTGGTCGTGCTGTTCACCCGGCGGCTGGCCGCGGCCAACACGCGGCTCCTGGCAACAAACCGTCCGGCCGGCCTGGCCGCCATGCTGGCCGCGCTGGTGGGAATCGCGATCCTCGCCCCATTCGCGGGCTATCTCGCCGGCCCGCAGGGTGTTCGCGCCGGCGCACCGGCGTTTCGCAAGGCGTTGACGGTCGCGCCGGACAAGGACACGTCCACCGACGACGCAGTGCTGACCTATTCTCACAACATCGAGCTGGCGCTGGCGCGGTATGCAGCCATTGCCATTGCACCCGACAGTCACACTGTCATCGTCCGCAGTGCCGAGCACAAGCTCACCCGGATCGATCTCGCCACCGGCCGCGCCATTGCGCCGATCGCCGACGCGCTGGCGCCGCTCGAACGCCACGCGGTCGTTTGGAGTCCGGACGGCCGTTTCGTCGCGCTGCGCAGCAACGGCGATCAGGTCGCAATCCCGAACAGCCGCTACTCCCGAAATCAGAGCCGCCTTCGCATTTACGCGCTGCCGGATTTCACGCTCGCGGGCGAATTCATCAATCGCGAGGGCTATTGCTTCGACAGCTATTCGCGCGAGCCAATGCTGTTCGCGCCGGATGGCAACAGCATCTGGCTCACCTGCGCACAACACACCACGCCAAAGTCCGATGACCTGATGGCGCTCCGGCTATCGCTGCCGTCGCTGCAGGTCCTCGACACACGACGCTACGGCAATACCGCGGCGAGCGGCGAGCTGCGCGGCCTCGAACGCGTCGGCGACAGCATCTGGGGCTGGCAATTCCCGAGCGCCGGCGCCGAACCGCTCCGCATCCGCGATTTGGCCAACGACCGTGAGGTGCTCGCGCTCACGATGCCGGCCGGGCTGATCGGCAATCTGACAGCGCAGGGCGTGACCGAGATCAACGACAAGACGGTCAAGCTCGTGTTTTGCGGCGTGCTCTCGAACGACCCCAAGGCGGCCGAGCTCCCCTTTGACCGCAACGCTTCACTGTGCCGAACGCTCACGTTCGACAGCAAGACTGGTTCGCTGCTGGACCAGAATGACCGGGCGGATGTCCGCTTCGCCACACCGAGCGCGACGCTCACCGGACACGGTCTGCGCGTCGAATCGACCTGGCAGCAGAACAGCAAGGCCGGCGAAACATTGGTGCGCGACGCTGCGACCGGCAAGGAGCGCCAGCGCATCGTGTCGGTTTCGCAGCGGCCGCTCGCGCTGTCACCGGACAGCCATTGGCTCGTCATGCTGGACATCGATCGCAATGCATTGCGCATCTACCGCGTAACACCCTGATCTGCGAGCATTTGCTGCATTGGCGGCCAATGACCCCCCGGTCTAGATTGGCCTGATGCTGGACGACGCCTTCGAGAGCCTGGCCCGACCGCGGCGGCGCAACGTCCGCCTCGACACGCTGCTGCGGCTGCGCTGGCTGGCGATCATCGGCCAGACCACCGCCGTAGTGGTCGTCTACTACGGTCTCGAATTTCCGCTGCCGATCTGGGCATGCCTCGCGGTCATCGCGCTGTCGGCCTGGCTCAATGTCGCGCTCCGTGTCCGCTTCAGCCTGACACAGCGGCTCGAGCCGGAGCGCGCCGCCTGGCTGCTGGCCTTCGACATCGCCGAGCTTGCGGTGCTGCTGTTCCTCACCGGCGGACTGCAAAACCCATTCGCATTCCTGTTTCTCGCGCCGGTGCTGCTGTCGGCCACCACACTACCGCCGCGCATCACGCTGATGCTCGGCAGCTTCGCGGTGGCATGCGCGACCGTATTGGTGTTCGCGCATTATCAGTTGCCGTGGGATCCGGACGACCCGCTTGAACTGCCGTGGATTTATCTGCTCGGCGTCTGGCTTTCGATCCTGCTCGCGACCGGCTTCATCGGCGTCTATTCGTGGCAGCTGACCGAAGAGAGCCGCCAGCTCGCCGAAGCGTTGGCCGCAACCGAGCTTGTGCTGGCGCGCGAGCAGCATCTGTCGCAGCTCGACGGGCTCGCAGCCGCCGCGGCCCATGAGCTTGGCACGCCGCTCGCCACCATTTCGGTGGTGGCAACCGAGCTTGCGCGCGCGATCGGACAAGATTCTCCGCATGCCGAGGACGTCAAGCTGTTGCGCGAACAGGCGCAGCGCTGCCGCGCCATCATGGCGAAGCTGACCGAACTACCGAGCGGCGAGCCGTTCGACCACATTCCGTTGTCGGCCATGATCGAGGAGGTGGTCTCGCCGCATCGTAATTTCGGCATCGCGATCGAAGTAGCACTCGCGCCAGACCCGCAGCCGCCGGTCGCGTCGCGCAATCCGGCAATCCTCTATGGCCTCGGCAATCTTTTGGAGAACGCGGTCGATTTCGCGCAGGAGCGGGTCGAGGTCACCGCCGATTGGAGCGGCGAGGACGTCGCCGTTACCATCAGCGATGACGGGCCCGGCTTTGCGCCGGAAATCCTCGACCGCATCGGCGAGCCCTATGTGCGCTCCAGCCGCCGCCGGCGCATTAACGCGGGCAGCGAAAACACCGGGCTCGGGCTCGGATTTTTCATCGCCAAGACCCTGCTCGAACGGTCAGGCGCGACACTCGATTTCGAGAATCGCGTGTTCCCGGACCGGGGCGCCGTGGTTACCATTCGGTGGGGTCGCACCGATTTCGAGCGACCGATCGGCTTCGCGGCCTCTTGAGCCGTACGCCCGGGTTGTTTACATAATTTAGCGAGGCCGAGGGATGAATTTGGCGATGATCGAAGCCGCACCAACCGCCATTCCGGCCGAACGCACGCTGCTCATTGTGGAGGATGACAAGTCCTTCCTGCAACGATTGGCCCGGGCGATGGAAGCCCGCGGCTTTGAAGTCACGATTGCCGAGTCGGTCGCCGATGGGCTGTTGCAGGTCGAACGCGTGGCGCCTGCCTTTGCGGTGGTCGATATGCGGCTCGGCGACGGCAATGGGCTCGACGTGATCCAGGCGCTCAAGAACCGCCGGCCCGAGGCCCGCGCTGTTATCCTCACCGGCTACGGCAACATCGCGACCGCCGTGAACGCCGTGAAGCTCGGCGCGGTCGATTATCTGGCCAAACCTGCCGACGCCGACGACGTGGTGGCGGCGCTGCTCGCGCTCGAGGGCCGCAAGGCTGAGCCGCCGGAGCATCCGATGTCGGCGGACCGCGTGCGTTGGGAGCACATCCAGCGCATCTATGAGCTGTGCGGCCGCAACGTCTCGGAAACCGCGCGACGCCTCAACATGCACCGACGCACCTTGCAGCGCATCCTGGCGAAACGCGCGCCGCGCTAAGACAATGCCGCAAGATCGGAACTGGCGAACGGCGGGCATCTGGCTCGCCGTTATTGTTTGTTGCATCGCCGGCTTGGTGGCCCCATCGAATGCACTAGCGCAACGCAAGCCGCTCGAAGAGATCGTCGCTTATCAGGGTCCCGACCGCGAGCAACGTTTGCTCGAAGCCGCGAAACGTGAGGGCGAGTTCACGCTCTACTCGGCGCTCACCACCGAAGACAACGCCGCGATCATCGGCGGCTTCGAGCGCAAATACGGCATCAAGGTCCGGCTCTGGCGCGCGTCATCGGAAGCGCTGCTGCGGCGCATGGTGAGCGAAGCCGGCGCCCGGCGCTTCGAGGTCGATGCCATCATCTCGTCGGGATCCGGTCTTGAGCCGCTGCATCGCGAGCGGCTGTTGCAGCCGATTCCCATGCCGGCGCTGTACGGCATCATTCCGCAGGCGATCCTTCCGCATCGCGAATGGACCGTGATGTTCATCAACACCATCGTGCAGGCCTACAACACCCGGCTGGTGAAAAAGGAAAGCCTGCCGCAGAGCTACCGCGCGCTGCTGGCGCCCGAATGGAAGGGCAAGCTCGGCATCGAGGCGGAGGACTTCGACTGGTTCGCCACTGTCGTGAACGAGCTTGGCGAGGCCGAAGGCCTCAAGCTGTTCCGCGACATCGTTGCGGCAAATGGCATCTCGGTGCGCACCGGCCACGGCTTGCTCACCAATCTCGTGGTGGCCGGCGAAGTGCCGCTGGCGCTGACGGTCTACGGCTACCTGCCGCCACGGCTCAAGGAAAAAGGCGCGCCGATCGACTGGTTCGTGATCCCGCCCGCGATCGCCCGGCCGACCGGCATTGCGATCGCGCAAGCAGCGCCCCATCCCAATGCCGCCGTGCTGTTCTTCGACTATGTGCTCGGCGATGCCCAGTCGATCTTGGCGTCGCGCCATTTCGTCACGGTCAGCAAGACAATCGAAACGCCCTTTACCAATATGCCGCTCAAAGTCATAGACTCGAAGCTGATGCTGGACGAAACCGGCCGCTGGCAGGAACTGTACAAACGGACGCTGCTCGACCAGCCGCGATAACGCGAAGGGAGATGCCGATGTGGCGCCGTTGGATGATCGCTCTGGCCCTGGCGGTGAGCGTGCCGGCCTTGGCGCCTGCTTTGGCGCAAGCCCAAAGCTGGCCGTCGAAACCGGTGCGGATCATCGTGCCGGTGACCGCGGGCAGCGCGACCGATGTCACCGCACGCCTGATCGCGGATCACTTATCGCAGCAGCTTGGCCAGCCGTTCGTAGTCGAGAACCGCACCGGGGCCGGCGGCACCACCGGCATGGGGTATGTGGCGAAGTCGGTCGAGCCCGACGGTTACACCATTCTGGTGCATTCCGCGGCCTTCGTAATCCAACCCGCGACCTTTCCGAACCTCGGCTATGACTCTGGCAAGGACTTCGCCGGCGTCACACTGCTCGGCAACGTCCCGCTGGTGATGATCGCCTCGCCGGCAAAGTACAAGACGCTGAAGGATCTGGTGACCGTCGCAAAGAGCAAGCCCAATGCCGTCAACTAC
Organism: Rhodoplanes serenus; assembly: GCA_945893145.1. Lineage (GTDB taxonomy): Bacteria > Pseudomonadota > Alphaproteobacteria > Rhizobiales > Xanthobacteraceae > Z2-YC6860. The sequence continues at coordinate 24,120 of CAMDDZ010000027.1, forward strand.
GCCACCGTTGGTTATGGCGCCGCCGCGCACCTGACATCCGAGCGGCTTCGGCTCGCCGCCGGCTTCGAAGCGCAGCAGATTCCATTCCGCGGCGCGCCCGAAGCGATCAACGAGGTACTGGCGCAGCGGGTCGATTTCTTCTTCTCGCCGACGCTCGCGGCGGTGCCTCTGGTCCGCGACGGCAAGCTCGTGGCGCTCGCGGTGTCGAGTACCAAGCGCGCGCTGTCGCTGCCCGAGGTGCCGACCACGGTCGAGGCCGGCTATCTCAACTCCGATTACAATTTTTGGATCGGCATGTGGGTGCCGGTAAAGACGCCGCGCGAAATCATCGACCGGCTCTATGCCGAAACTCACAAAGTCCTGCAGCTCAAGAGCGTGCAGGACAAGCTGTTCGCGCTCGGCAGCGAGCCGGCCAATATGACGCCGGCGGAATTCGACGCCTTCACGCAAAGCGAGATCGCGTTGAACTCGGCGCTCGTGAAGGCGGCCGGGATCAAGCCAAATCAGTAGTCGCGTATTATTGCGCTGGCTTCGCGTCCTTCGGCTTGCTCGCCGTGCAGCGCCACACCTGCGGCTGGCAGGCAACGCCGATATTGGAGCACACCGGGTCTTTTCCGTCCGCAATCCGGCAGATGCGGCAGGTGTCCGTCGCCTCCTGGCAATCCGGCTGCGTCGCCAGCAGCTCCTGCAACGAATGAAGCGGCTGACTGACGGCTGCCGGCGGCGCCAGATCGGCGACAGGCCTCAGCTCAAGCCCTGGTTCAAGCATGAAGCTCGCGCACAGGCCGATCGCACCAAGAGGCAGCGCCGAAAGAAGTGTCAGCATCACGCAACCCGCTATTTGATCAACGCGCTGACCTTATCGATAACTGGCCGTGGCGTGGCATAGATTTTCTTAATCAGCGCCGCCAGGTGATCGCCATCCGCTGGATCGAGCTCGAAGCCGCTCTTTTTGACGTCGGCGGCGAAATCGGGATCGCGCAAGGTCGCGCTGAAAGCATCGCGTAGCATCTTCAGCCGCTCCGGCGGTAGGTCGGGCGGCGCGACGAACGGCCGGCCGATACCCTGGCCGAGGTAGAGAAAGTCGATAATCTGCCGCTGCTCGTCGTTGCGGGCCAGATCGCGCAGAAAAGGCACGTCCTTGATCTGGGCATTGGGCTCAGCGCCGCCCTGGAACAGCAGCGCGACCTTCTTGGTTGGAATCCAGTCCGGACGGCGGCTCTTCACGCTGTCAAAACTCTCGCAGAAGCCGTCGACTTCGCCTCGCTCCATCGCGAGAAACACGTCAGCGGACGATTTGAAGCCGCTGACGATCTTGAACTTCATGCCGAGGATTGCGGAAAGCACCTGGGGAAACTGGCGCGTTCCGGTGCCAGGCCCGGTGTCGCCGACGATCAGTTGCTTCTCGTAAAGATCCTTCACGGTCTTCACCTGCGCGGTGTGAAACGCCATGCAGATGTTGGTTTCCGTGGCCGGCGTGCCGAGCCAGGACAGCTTGGTGGCGTCGAAGCGCGCGCCCGGCGCGCCGGAGAGCGGACCAAGCGCCGCGTCGCGTGCGATGATACCGAACACGGTGCCGTCTTTCGGCGCCGCATTGTAAATATGGCTCGCCGCGACGTAGCTGCCAGCGCCCGGCATGTTCTGCGCAATGACGGACGGCTTGCCCGGCAGGTGTCTGCCGATATGACGGGCGATCAGACGGCCCCACATGTCGTAGCCGCCACCGGGCCCAAAGCCGACGATCACCGACACGGTCTTGCCGGCGAACGGCTCGGCTGGCTGCGCCAGCGCGGGCGCAACGCCGAACGCAGCGAATGCCGCAACCCCTAAAGCCGCGAGACGAACTGCCGTTCCGGTCATGCTGCTGTCCTGTGCGTGAGCTTGGGCCGATTATACCGAACCTCGGACCCAGGCAAGATACCGCGGCCGAGTGCGCTTATTCGCGCCACTGCGCGTCGTTCTGGCCGTTAACCGTCCACTTCCAACGCGGCTTGCCGAAGGTGAAGCGCACCGCCTTCTCGCGCCAGCGCTCCTCGCCCCAGATGATCTTGCGACCGGTCTCGTCGCGGTAGGCATTTGGCGCGTCGACCATGAGGCTGCGGCTGCCGACCGTGCAGTAGAACGGTGCCGAATCCGCGCCGCTAAGCTGCGGCCAGGCGGTGAGCCGCTTGCCTACACATTCGACGTTGTGGCGGCTCAGCTTCTCATCCGCGAGCGCCTGATCAATCTCGCGGCGCAACGCCGGAACCGCAGCCGCGATGGCTTCGACCGAGCAGTTGGCGCACAGCCGGTCCGCCGGGATCATGTAAACGTCCGGCTCGGGCCGCTGGAGCACGTCATAGCCAGCGAAGCCCGCCGCTAGCGCGAGACACAGCGCCAGCCAATACCGGAGACGCCTCAGAACTCGGCCTCGTAGGGCCCGGTCGGATCGGCCAGCGCTTGGAGGCGGAGCGCTGCCGCGCGCGCGATGGCGAGCATCATGCTCTTCCGCGTCGAGGCGTGCAGCCGGTGCTCAGGCGCCTCGCAAACGATCGAGGCGCCGAATGCGTCGGCGACGATCAGGCCGGTGTCTTTCTGAAAAATCTCGCAGGGCACTTCGACTGTGGTGGCGAAGAACAGCCGGTCGCAATGCAGGCGATAATCCATCCATTTCTGATCGGCGCGAAAGTCCGCGATAGAGGATTTGATTTCGACGATCCATATCTCGCCGTCGCCGCCAAGCGCAACCAGATCGGCCCGCCGTCCCGAGGCGAGCGACAGCTCGCTCACCACGCAGAAGCCGTGCAGATGCAGCAGCCGCGCGGTGCCGCGCGCGACCTTCAACGCGGTCTCGGACTGGCGGCCATCCACCGGAAGCTCAGCAAGCCTGGTCAGTTGCATGCTCATCGCGCGTCCTGTTGGCCCCGTCCCAATTCCATCACGAGGCGAGTGAGCAGATAGATTCGCGGCACCATGCTGTCGACCTCCGCATACTCACGCTCGGTGTGAGCGTTGCCGCCGACCAGACCGAGCCCATCGAGTGTCGGCTTGAACACACCGGCGGCCAAGCTCGAATCCGCCGCGCCGCCGCTGCCCTCAAGCTTCAAGGTTCGGCCGATCTCGCCGTAAATTCTCTGTGCCATCGAAGCCAGCATGTCGATGCGGGGATTTTGTGGCATGGCCGGAAAGCTGCGAAGCAGCGAGGTGATCACTTCGGTGTCGGTGATCAACTTGTTCCTGGCGGAAGCGGCGGCCTCGCGCTCAACCCGGTCGAACTCCTCGGCAACCAGCGCGCGCACGTCGAGACGCGCGTTCGCGGCATCAGGGATCACGTTGGTGCGGTCGCCAGCCCTCAGCACAGTGACATTGACGGTGGTCTGCTTTTCGGGATTGCCGAGCTTGGAGATCTGGAGCACCTGATGCGCCAGTTCGAGTGCGGCGTTGCGGCCGTCCTCCGGCGCCACACCGGCATGAGCGCTGCGGCCTTTGACCTCCACGGTGAGCTGGGCCGAGCCTTTGCGCCAGATGACAAGGCCATCGCCCGGCCGCCCGGCTTCGAGATTCAATGTGACGTCGTGCTCCTTGGCGAGCCGCTCGATCAGCTGCCGCGAGCCGCGCGAGCCGGTTTCCTCATTGCTGTTCAGCAGCAGCGTGACGCGCTCATAGTCCTTGAACTTCAGCTCGTTGAGGATTCGCAGGACGTACACCGCCGCAATGATTCCGCTTTTGTCGTCGGAAACGCCCGGACCATACGCGCGGCCATCTTTGATGCGGAATGGCCGTGCCGCCGCAGCGCCCTTGGCGAACACCGTGTCCATATGCGCCATCAGCAGCACCTTGCCTTTGCCGGTGCCGTTCAGCGTCGCGACGATGTTGTCTCCCACCGAGGGACGCGTGACTGGGATCGTTTCCACCGTCGCTCCGGACCTCTTGAGCTCCTCGAGCAGGATCGCGGCAATGGCTTTAAGGCCCTCTTCGTCACCGGTCCCGCTGTCGATGTTGACCAAGCGCTCCCACAGCTTGAGCGCCTCGGGAACGAAGCCCTGCGCCTTATCGAGAATCGGCCGGTTCGGCTCGGCAAGCGCCGGCGCGCTCAGCACGAGCGCGACCGCGAGCACGGACCACGCTGCCATCCGCCGCATTATCGGCCGCCTCTTGCGCGCTCCGGAAATGCCTTCGCCAAGCCGTCGCGCGTCGCCGGGATGACACCGCGCTCGGTGATCAAGCCAGTGACGAGGCGTGCCGGCGTCACGTCGAAGCCGTAGTTTGCGACCGCCGAACCGTCCGGCACGACGCGCACGGTCTCGATCCGGCCATCGGCAGCCTTTCCGGTCACGGTTGCGACCTCATCGCCAGCGCGCTGCTCGATCGGGATTTCGGCGAGCCCGTCTGAGACGGTGAAATCGATCGTCGGCGACGGCAGCCCGACATAGAACGGCACGCCGTTGTCCTTCGCAGCGAGCGCCTTCAGATAGGTGCCTATCTTGTTGCAGACGTCGCCGCGCGCGGTGACGCGATCGGTGCCGACGATCGCGATATCGACCATGCGGTGCTGCATGAGATGGCCGCCGGTATTGTCCGGCACATATGTGTGTGGCACACCGTGCTGACCGAGCTCCCAAGCGGTGAGCGCGCCTTGGCTGCGCGGCCGCGTTTCATCGACGAAGACGTGGAGCTTGATGCCGGCATCGTGCGCCATGTAGATCGCCGCGGTGGCGGTGCCCCAATCGACGGTCGCGAGCCAGCCGGCGTTGCAATGGGTCAGCACGTTGACCGGCTCGCCGGGTTTTTTCTCGCGCGCGATGTCCTCGATCAGCTTGAGCCCGTGCCGGCCGATCGCCTGGTTGATCGCAACGTCCTCATCGCAAATTTCTGCGGCGCGGCGATAGGCGGCGGCAACGCGCTCGTCGCGCGGGCGATTGCGCACCACGGCCATCATCTCGTCGAGCGCCCACTTGAGATTGATCGCGGTCGGCCGCGTATCGAGCAGCACCGCGTAGGCGCGCTCCAAGCTCTCGTCCGACGCATCCTCTCGCAGCGCGAGGCAAAGCCCATAAGCCGCCGCAGCCCCGATCAGCGGCGCACCGCGAAGCTGCATCGATTTGATGGCGTGCGCCGCATCGCCAAGTGACGCCAGCCGCAATGTGGCGAAACGGTGTGGCAGCAGCGTCTGGTCGATGATGCCGACCGACCAGCCATCAGGCTCGAGCCAGATGCTGCGGGTGTGTTTTCCGTTCACTTTCATGGTCCTGTCATAGCCCGCTTCGCGCTTGCGAAAAAGCGACCGTGACCGCGACAACACACACAAAATCCGCCTGCAATCTGCCGAGGGCCCGCCGCAATTCGGGCCATCCCCGGTCGCGAAGCCAAACCAGCATCTCGGCCCATCGGTTCATTCTTTCGAGGATACCAACCATGATTGCCAAGCTCGCCAAAGCGTTCGCCATCGCCGCAATGCTCTCGCCGCTGGCCATCGCCAGCCAAGCGCAAGCCAAGCCCGTCGTCGAGGTCGGCTTCGTGCTCGACACCACCGGCTCGATGGGGCCGCTGATCGAAGGCGCCAAGCGCAAGATCTGGACGATCGCGACCTCGATCGTCGAAGCCAATCCAGACGCCGAGATTCGCATGGGCATCGTGGCCTATCGCGACATCGGCGACGAATATGTGACCAAGGTCTTCCCGCTCACCACCGACATTCAGGATCTCTACGCCAACCTGCTGGAGCTGAAGGCGCGCGCCGGTGGCGACTGGCCGGAAAGCGTCAACGAGGCGCTGCATGTGGCGGTGACCAAGCTCAGCTGGACGCAAGGCGCCGAAATTCGCCGCATCATGTTCCTGGTCGGCGACGCGCCTCCGCACATGGATTACGCGCAGGACGTCAAATATCCCGAGGTGATGCGCATGGCGCAGGATCGCGGCATCACGGTCAACGCCGTGCAGGCCGGCAACGCGCGCGACACCGAGCGGGTGTGGCGCGAGATCGCGCAACTCGGCGGCGGCCGCTATATCCCGATCCCGCAGGACGGCGGTCATCTCGTTATCATTGAGACGCCGTTCGACATCGAAATCCTCGAGCTGCAGGGCAAGATGAACGGCACGATTATCCCTTACGGTCCGCTGCAGCAGCGCTCGAGCGTCGAGCGCAAGGCCCAACAATATGCCTCGGCGCCGCGCGCGACGGCGACTGAGATGTCGCGCTACGTCAACAAGAACGGCTATCGCACGTCGAGCGCAGACGCCATCACCGGCGACGGCGATCTCGTCGCCGACGTGGCATCCGGCCGCCAGAAGCTCGCGGCGGTGAAAGACGAGGACCTCCCGGACGCGGTCCGCGCGCTCAGCCCTGCGGCACGTCAAGCGCTGCTCGATCGTCAGCTCACCGAGCGCAAGGAGATCAACGCGCGCCTCACTGCGCTGATCAAGAAGCGCGAAGCCTATGTGGTTGCCGCACGCGCCAAGACGCCGGCCAAGGCCGATTCGTTCGACCGCGCGGTTGAGGAGACGCTGCGAGCGCAGATCAAACGCTGAGGCTTGTTAAGCTCTAAGACTTGTTAAGCGCTAAGACTTGCCTGCACGGGGCCAATGTCTCAAGCTCCCGCCGGAGAGAATTCCGGCGGGAGTTTTTCATGCCAATCGACTACGAGGTTGAGTACAACAACCGCGCACGGGTGCCGGAGCATCCGAAGATTTTCGCGCGCTGGGTTCGCGAGGGTGCGGCGTATCGCGACGAGGCATCGAAAGAAGGCCGCGCCACGCTCGGCCTGAAATACGGACCGAGCCAGCGCCAGACCGTCGATCTGTTCGCGCCCCAAAACTCTACGACTAAGGGTGGCGGCAATGCCCCGGTCGCGATGTTCATCCACGGCGGCTATTGGCGTTCGCTTGAGCCTTCGAGCTTCAGTCAGATGGCGCGCGGCATGAACGCGCGCGGGATCGCGGTCGCGGTTTCCGGCTATGACCTTTGCCCGCAGGTCACGATCGGCGACATCATCCGGCAGACGCAACAGGCCTGCCTGCTGGTCTGGAAACGGCTCGGCCGCCGCATCATGGTGAGCGGCCATTCGGCTGGCGGACACCTCGCGGCTTGCATGATGGCGACCGATTGGAAGGCGCTCGACGCCAGCGCGCCGGCCGATCTGGTTCCTGCGGCCTATGCGATTTCAGGTCTCTATGATCTCACCGTGCTGCTGCATCTCGCCGGCAACGCCGATTTCAAGCTCGACGAGGCGGAAGCGCGGCGCATCTCGCCGATCTTCTGGGCGGCGCCGAAGGGCCGCGTGATCGACGCGGTGGTCGGTGGCATCGAGTCGTCGGAATTTCTGCGGCAGAGCCGGATCATCGCCGACGCCTGGAAGACCGGCAATGAAACACGCTACGAGGCCATCCCCGGCATGAACCATTTCACGGTTTGCGACGCGATGACCGATCCCAACAGCGCCATGGTCGAGCGGCTGACCGCCCTGACCAAGCGGACGGCCTGAGGATCAAAACCAATACCGCCAAGCGTAGGCCACGGTCAGGATCGCGCCGGCGGCCACCACAACCACGCGCATGACCTGCGGCGCGGCGATGCGCCCCAGATATCCGCCCAGAAAACCGCCGAGAAACGCGCCAGCCATCATCACCAGTGCGGCCGGCCAGTTCACCGCGTGCTGCACGCCGAGCACGACTGCGGCGGCCAGCGTGTTGAAGATCAAGACAAGGTTTTTGGTCGCGTTGGCCGCCCGGTAATCGCCGCCGGTCGCGACGGTGAGCGCCGCGAGCAGCAGCACACCGACACCAGCGCCGAAATAGCCGCCGTAGATCGACACCGCAATCAGCATCGGCCCGCTGCTCACGCGCGGCAGCTCGCCGCCGGACGCTGTTGCGCGCGTGCGCAACCATTGGCTGACCTGCGGCGACAGGGCGAGCAGCACAGTGGCGAAGCCAAGCAGCAGCGGCACCAGAATCTCGAACACACGCGCCGGCGTCAGCATCAAAAGGATCGAGCCAGCCGCCGCTCCGGCAATGGTGGTGGCGATGAGGCCCACCAGCGTGCGGTCAAACGGCGGAAGCTGTGAGCGGTCGAGCAGCACGGCAGACACATTGCCCGGCGTCACCGCGACGAGATTCGTCGCGGTCGCGATCACCGGCGGCAGGCCAACCGCGAGCAGCACCGGGAATGTGATGATCGAGGCGCCGCCGATCAGGCCGGCGAGCGCGCCGCCCGCGATGCCGGCGCCGAACAGCATGACTGCAGCGTGAAGGTCCATGATGCTAGCCACGCCAAAGACGTGGATGCCCGGCACGAGGCCGGGCATGACGACATTGTTGGACCGTGCGATCCAAAATCACATGAACGCCTGGATGCCGGTCTGCGCGCGGCCGAGGATGAGCGCGTGGATGTCGTGCGTGCCCTCGTAGGTGTTCACGGTTTCGAGATTGCAGAGCACGCGCATGACATGGAATTCGTCCGAGATGCCGTTGCCGCCGTGCATGTCCCGCGCCACGCGGGAGATGTCGAGCGCCTTGCCGCAATTGTTGCGCTTCATCAGCGAGATCGACGGCGGCGAGGCCTTGCCGGCCTCCAGCATTCGTCCGAGCGCCAGCGCACCCTGCAAGCCGAGCGCGATCTCGGTCTGCATGTCGGCAAGCTTCTTCTGGACCAGCTGATTGGCGGCGAGCGGGCGGCCAAACTGCTTGCGATCGAGCACGTATTGCCGCGCCGCGTGCCAGCAGAACTCGGCGGCCCCCATCGCACCCCAGCAAATGCCGTAGCGCGCCATGTTGAGGCAACCGAATGGGCCGGCAAGGCCCGATACGTTCGGCAGCAGGTTGTCTTCCGGCACGAAGGCGTCTTCCAGCACGACCTCGCCGGTGACCGAGGTGCGCAAGCTGAGCTTGCCATCGACCTTCGGCGTGGAGAATCCCTTGGTGCCGCGCTCGACGATGAAGCCACGAATTTTTCCCTCAAGCTTCGCCCACACGATGCAGAGGTCGGCGATCGGCGCGTTCGAGATCCACATCTTGGCGCCATTGAGCTTGAAGCCGTTCGGCACCTTCTCGGCGCGTGTCACCATCGATCCTGGATCGGAGCCAAAATCAGGTTCGGTCAGGCCGAAGCAGCCGATCAGCTCGGCCTTGGCGAGCTTGGGCAGATATTTGCGCCTCTGCGCTTCCGTGCCGTAGGAATAGATCGGATGCATGACGAGCGACGACTGCACCGACAGCGTCGAGCGATAACCGGAATCGACGCGCTCCAGTTCGCGCGCGATCAACCCATAGGCCACGTAACCCAGTCCGGCGCCGCCGTATTCTTCGGGGATGGTCGGGCCGAGCAGCCCGTGCGCGCCCATTTCCGGCAGCAGTTCCTTGTCGATCCTCTCCTCGCGCCAGGCGAGGCGGACGCGCGGCATCAACTTGTCCTGCGCGAAAGCGCGAACGCTGTCGCGGATCATTCGCTCGTCTTCGGTCAGCTCGTCTTCGAGCCCGAGTGGATCCTGCCAATTGAAGTCGCTGTCCTTGAGAACGGCGGGAGATTTCGACGCTGACTTGCCCTCGGTCGAGGCGGCACGCGACATGGTGGGCTCCGGTTTCAAGTTTTCCACGTTTGGCGGCATCTTAACGGCTTCCAAGGCGGCTGTCGTCATGGGCGGCTGAATGGGCGGCCCAGTTTGGAGGGCCGAACGATGATTGCCGCTCCTGCATCACCACGGCAAAAGCAACAGCCCGGCGCTATCAGGCACCGGGCTGCAAGCTTGATGCGATCGAGAAACCGTTCGCGTCGTCAGCGTGAGCTGACTTAGCGGCCCCAATAACCGGATTCGTTAGCGTACCGGCTGCAGTTTGTGATCCTGCACATCTCTCCGCGCGGGGTGCGGACGGCGCACTCACTCAGCGCGCGCCGCACGGCAGCGCCACGGCTGTTATAGGCCCAGGACCAACCGGTCGCGCCGGTGGTTCCGCGAGCGAAGCAGCCCCAAGCCGCCGCATCCGTGGCCGACATCGCAGTCATCGCGGTCACCGTGCCGGCAACCGCCAGCATGGCCAGAAACGTTTTCATCCTAAACCTCCCCTTTGTTGCAAGGACAAAGCCAGGAAATTCTAAATGCCATTCCGCCGATTCGTCACGCCGCTTTTTTTGGCTTGGCGAAGCTTATGACCGGAATTCCACAGATTCACCGGACTGTCGTTGTGTTAGTCAGCCGACACACCAGCCTTGCGAATAAGCGGCACCCACTTGTCGATTTCCGACTTGAGGTGAGCCCGCAACGCATCGGGAGTGGCACGCTGCGCCGCAACGGTCTCCGCCCCAGCCGAGGCCAGGCGGTCCTTCACCTCAGGATCGAGCAACGCCTGTTGCAATGCACCGGACAGCTTGTCGATCACCGGCTTCGGCGTGCCCTTGGGCGCCCACAGGCCGAACCAGACCGTGATCTCAAAGCCTGGTAAGCCCGCCTCCGAGGCGGTCGGAAGTTCGGGCGCCACCGCCAGCCGCTGCTTGGTGGTCACCGCGTAGGCCTTGATCAGACCGCCCCGGATCGGCTGAAGCACGTTGAGCGTCTGGTCGCACATGAAATCGAACTGGCCGCCGATCAGATCGTTCAGTGCCGGCCCGGTGCCACGATAGGCCGCGGCCGCGAGCTTGGTGTCGAGCGCGCTCTGGAACAGCAGACCACAGAGATGCGACGCCGAACCGACGCCAGCATGGCCTTGCGTCACCGTTTCGCGGTTCGCCTTCACGTAGGCAACCAGATCCTGAAAGGTGTTGGCCGCGAGTGCCTTCTTGCCGACGAAAGCCATCGGCGATTCGGCGATCATGCCGATCGGCTCGAAGTCGTTGACAGCGTCGTAGCGCAGGTTGCGATAGAGCGCGGTGTTGGCTGCGTGTCCGAAGTGCATCACCAGCAGCGTGTAGCCGTCGGCCGGCGATTGAGCGACCTTGAGCGAGCCGATGGTGCCCGCGGCGCCGGCGGTGTTGTCCACCACGATCTGCCGGCCCAGCACCTTGCTCATGCCCTGGCCGATAATCCGCGTGAGCGTGTCGCCCGGACCGCCCGCTGCGTAGGGCATCATCAGCGTTACAGTCTTGCTCGGAAAATCCTCCGCGGCGGCGCTGGTCGCGATCAGGCAGACCGCGCCCGCAAGAGCGATCAAAGATTTGTGCATGGCCATCCCCCGGTTGCCTTGGCGCCATCCCAAACCAGTTGACCGGGCGGGTCAACCGCTGGGGCCCCGCTGCGGCGCGTCACGAACGCGCGCTGCCCGGAACAAGCCTGCCGTTGCCGCTGAAGGGCCCATCGGATATGGATGGCTTGTTGCGCCCGTAGCTCAGCTGGATAGAGCGCTGCCCTCCGAAGGCAGAGGTCGGAGGTTCGAATCCTCTCGGGCGCGCCAGTAAATATGGGCTTTTTGCCCTTCCAGCTTTCGCCTGCTTCGCTTCGGGTAAGCACTGGGTAAGCGGCAAAACCGATTTCGACGGGCTAATTAGAATTGATTCAAGGATTCAGTCTCCGGAAGCCTTCACAACAAAGCTAAGAAAAGAACCGTCTTGCGATGGCGGCGGCGTGATCACGAACTAACTGATTTGGTTGCGCCGTCCACGTCTCCAGCAATTCCGCGTATGAGCAAGACCGGAATGACACCTCGTTCCCCGTCACAACTTCGGAAAATTTTGCGATCTCATGACGATGTCGCTCGTGATGATCTAGCGGCACGAGACGCCGACCATCGGGCCACCTTTCCGGTGCAGCATGGAGGTAGAGAAGGACTGGCCGTTTTCCTCGCAATCCGGGCGCATTGTGAACCGCTGTTCGAAGTGCAAAGGCATGTTTGACCAACTGGGCGGCGTCCAACCTATCGAACTGCCAACTTCGATCACGAAGGCCGTCCCTACATCGCTCATACCCAGTCATATCGGGGCCCCACTTTGGCCGGCAGTAAGTGTCAGCCATCTGGACACGGCCCTTGGAGCGGAACGGTTCAAAGCGCTTTGACTCGACGCCAATCAGGCACGTACTCGTGACAATCAAAGCGTCCAAGCACGGGTGCCGACCCCCAGCCCATGGAAAGCGAACAATAGCCTCAAGGCTGAGCGATGAAGCGGGCCAGCCGCAATCCTCGGTTCCCGGCAGCGCAGGCAAGGTCGCAGGTTTGTCCAGGAAGAGGCCAAAGGTGTTGGCGACTAACGCGGCGGAAGACTCCGGGCTAGCAAACTTGCCGCTCTCGATCTCATTGCCAGGCGCATTCAGATAGGCCGCAAGGATGAGGTCGATCGGTAGCCCAGGTAAGAAAAGCTCTTCGTACATGGGTATCCACGACGACGGCATCCTTGGATCGGTCGTCGCGCAGACTATGGAGACGACAGCGCAGTTGCGCAAATGGCTGGCGCGGCTTGGCATCAAGATTTCGAAGACGTCCTGACCGCTATGAATTCGGCGCAGCGAAACAAGGCGGACGCTAGTGGGGCTGGAGCCCCGTCGGCATAAAGCAATCACCCGGCCAAAGCGTCTTGGAGTGCCCGCTCTTTCTCGCGATTCCGTTCGGCCTGCCTGTCTCTGAGGATCCCGGTGATCAGCGCCTCCTCGTGCATACCGTATTTTCGCAACCCTTCGGCCACTCTGCGCTCGGAGATGAAAAGATAGCCGCAACTAACGATGAAGCCCCCATATGTATCGAGGCTCAGAATTTGCGCGCTTGCCAACCAACCGGTGATTTTCGCCGCCTCGCTCTTGGTCATGAATCCGAGCGCTGTCACCACCACGCCCTTGTCATGCTCCTCCCATTTGCAGAGCAGCGTCATTTCACTGGCCATGCGCTCTTCGCATTTCTGGTTTATGCGACGAATAGCTTCCCGGGCCTCTTTCAACTCCTCCGGCGAGAGCAGGTACGGATTGGCCGACTTTTCCGCCATGTCCGTCTTGCGGCGGCGGCCATTGGCTTGCGGATGCTGATATTCGTAGATGATCGCCGCTCCGTTCGCGGTGCGGCGCTCACTGATTTCTTCGCCATGCTTTGCCAGTGCCATGTCGGGGTCTCACAAACAAAGGGCAACACACCTCGCTTCGCCGAGGGAAAGCAGCGAAAGGGGCGAAAGTTTGGAATTACGCGCCCGGGCTGCCGGTTCTGCACAACGTTAGGCGTGGCGTGGCTCGGTGAGCGCTAGCGGACAGAGCGCGGTCGGTTTGTCCGACATGCCCCAAGTAGTTCGACGATTTTCGCAGTTGCGAAGGGGATGCTTTACAACCACACTCGATACGAACTTTATTTGGGTGACGCCGTGGATGAACAAGTCGCGCGCAATATCCGCAGCATTCAGACTCTTGCGGGATTAGCGCAGTTTGAAAAGAACGTAGTTAGGCGTTCGCTCCTTACGGATGAAATGCGCGCTGCGATACGCGCAAAGTCGGCGGAGCTTGGGCGGGCTCTTATTACCCAACGAACCGGGCTCGATCTAAGTGACTTGTCACCGGCTGAAGAAAAGATCGTCCGTGCCGTCAGCGAATATGTCGGCCTCAAGACACAAGCTGGCAGTAACGCCAACCGGACATTGTCGCAGTTGGAGAAACGAGGTTTGATTGACGCGGCGGAAGCTGCCGTGGCGAAAGCGAAACCGACGCAAGGCTTCACGACGCTCGTTGAAGAGAATCTCGCCGACCTTTCTTACGAACAAATCATCATCGATCACCCCGAAGAATTTTCGAGACGTGCGCTTTGGTACGCACGGCGGACCCTGGGTGTGAAAAATGAATCGGAAAAACCACCCGCCCCTAGCGCCAGCGCCGCGCAAGAACGCACTGAAGAACTGTTGCGTTGGTTCGAGGAAAGAACTGCAGCTAATGGCGGGCACCTGCGCGACTTCACTAACGCAGAAGCGGCCGCTGCGATAGGCATCATGGATATGCGCCTATCTGGCCGGGTGTTCGGCAATATCCAGTCGCGCATAGACTATGGCTGTTACACGCTCGGCTTTCCACCCCTCGGCTTGGCCGCAAACGAGGCATTCGCTAAGGCTTGGGATCAACGCGATCGGACATGGGCTTTTCCGATTGAGGAAATGCAAGCCGCCGCAAGGGCACGGATTTGGATCGCCAGAGATTTCGAACTGATCTTGGCCGAAACTGAGACGTTGCCCGGCCAAGCCCATATTTCTTGGAACAAAGAACATACGCGTGAAGAAAAGCTGCGCGCGTGGGCGTTTGGCCTGAAGGGTTTGGATCCGGAAAGCGATCCAACGGGTGGCCAGCAACCGGACAAGAAACGAAACCCGATTTGGTCCCGCGACGAACTCATTCTCGCGCTGGACCTTTACCTTCGGCACCGGGAATCCCCGCCGTCCAAAGAAAGCCCGGAAGTGGCGGAGCTGTCATCGTTCCTAGCTGAGTTGGGCAAGTTGCGCGAAGGAAGCGAGGGACAAACCTTCCGCAACGCCAATGGCGTTTACATGAAGATGATGAACTTCCGGCGCTTCGATCCGGAATACACGGTGGATGGCAAGGTCGGGCTGGTACGTGGCAATCGCCTTGAAGAGGTTGTCTGGAAGGAATTCGCAGATGACCGCGCCGCGCTGGCAGATGCCGTGGCAACGATCCGGGCTCAGGTTACCGCGCTAGCCATCGCTAAAGGCAAAGCTCCGCCCGCCGAAGCAAAAACAGAAGCGCCCTATTGGGTTTTCGTCTGCAATCCAAAGAAATGGGCGATAGACAAATTTATCAAGCAAGGCGCTGAACACGACGCTTGGGGCATCCGGCCTTCCGACCGGGCGAAATTCGCACCGGGACAGCTTGGCATCGTCCGCGTTGGCGTTGACCGGCGGAGTATCGCGGAGCGCGACGGCAACGAACCGCTCAAGCCCGGCATTTATGCGCTGTGTGAAATTGAGAGCGAAGCATTCGCTGGGACGGGCGCGAACGATGGATTTTGGGCCGATGGCGCGGAGCGCGCGCCCGGTTGGCCGACCGTCAAAATCCGTTATTTGCGAACCTATCTCGGCAATCCGCTCACGATTGAAACATTGCGCGATCAGTTGCCCGGCGTGTCGCCGCTATTGCTGGATGGCTTCCAGGCTTCGTCGTTTCCCATTTCATCAAAAGACTTTCACGCAATCATCGCCCTGCTCGGAGAAGACCCCGAGGATTTGAGCGAACCCGCTCCTGCTGACCTTACAGCGGCTGCACTCGCGGCCATGCAAGAAAAATACAAAGACGCGAGCCCTGAAGTGAAGGAGCGCGTGAGCAAGTACATTGAACGGGGCGCGGTCGGCGGGCTGGTGAAGAAGGCGAACGGCTACAAGTGCCAAGTCTGCGAAGCGCTCGGCGTCCATCCGTTCGGCTTCAAGAAAAAGAACGGGGAGTTCTATGTTGAAGCGCACCATGTCATGCCCGTTTCTTCGAAAGAGGTTGGCGCGCTTGCGACCTCCAATGTGATGACCCTTTGCGCCAATCACCATAGGCAGATGCATTACGGTGGCATCGAGGTTGCTATCAACGAGACAACGTTCGATTTCGCAATCGAGAAAGCTCAGCTATCGATTCCCCGGTTCACCATTCCGGGTCAGCTAAAACCAGATACCACGATGTGGGTTTTTGGCTATGGCTCGTTGATGTGGGGAGGCTGGGAGTCAAAACATGGTTGTAAAGGCCCGGTGGCGGCGCAGCTCTCTGGCTACTGCCGCGCCTTTGACAAAGCATCGATCCTCAATTGGGGTTCAAATGCCAGCCCGGGCCCGACCCTGAATCTCATCGCGAAGCAAGGCGCAACATGCCACGGCTATGCGTTCGAATTTCCCGGAGCGTCAAAGGACGCCGTCTTGGCAGAGCTCAAGAAGCGCGAGGGCGGCTTCGAATTGCGGTTGCTGAAGATACGTTTTGACGATGGCCGTGAAGCTGAAGCCCGAGTCCCGATTTATGCCGGAAGGAATCTCATTCGGGATAAAGGAATGACGGAAGTAGTCGGGATGGTGCGTGCTGCAAAAGGGAAAAGCGGCGCATGCATTGACTATGTGAAGACCATCGCCGCAAAGATGAAAGCCCTAGGCATTGATGACCCTGTCGTTACCGACATGGCCAACGCTCTCGACAGCGCCGAACGGCTGTTACCGGCAGGTGCTCGCGGTTAGGTGCCGGGTTAAAGGGGCGGCCATCGTCTTCTTTGCTAGGGGAGCGGAAATTCCGCTGACCTCCTAGCGTTCGTCACGCTGTTTTTTCGCCGGAGCCAGAAGATGCAAGTGACTGTGAGCGAACTTCAGACACCACCAGCCATACAACAGCGCCCGCTTTCCGTTTCTCACGGTCGGCCTATTTCCCCCTGGGGGGAAATGGCGTAGAGCACGCCCGCGATTTCTCGCGCCTTTTTGTACGTGATACCCCGCAGCGGATTGAAGCAGTGCTTCAGCGGATCGAACACTCTTGCGCGCGGGATGGGCGGCGCTTCGTCATTGATGAAAAGACATCCGCTCTTGGGTGGCTCGATTGTTTTTGAAAATCCTATGTAAAGTTTGTTCAGCATGGGCGAGGGGCGCGATGAGTAGAGCCTCGTGCGCTTAGACAAGGCATGCTTGAAGGCCACTCGTCTCAAAAAAAGAGCTGCCCACCCAATTTTATCACTCGATCGGCGACCGCAACGTTTTTCCGCGATAGGTCAAGTAGCTCACGACAAGCGCCCCGCAGCTCACGAGTAGAGCAAGAAAAGCTATCAACGCGCCAAATGACATGACGGAAACGCCACTTGATGCTGTTCGGTGGCTTTCAGACGTTTGACGAAAGACTAGAGCGTCCACGATAAGCGGCTTCACCTTGCCGGCATCCAGTCCGTAACAATCAATTCCCGACTCTTTCTCACACGGATCATCAAGCGATTTGAGCACATACAGCTCTTCGGTCTTTTTTGCGATTAGATCGACGAACACAGAACGCATTACGACTCTTACCGGATATGGCTCGAAGTTGTTCAACTCAGTAAAGGTATAGTCCACAACATATGAGTTGGTGTAGTCGGGAACCCAGCGGAGGCGCCTGTTATCGTATGCTTTGAACATGGCCGTCCACCACATAGCGACAACTGCTGCTCCTACGAGCGCTATCGCACCGTGTGCAAGTTTTTGACTCATCGTTTAGCCAGCACCCTTCGCGTAATTTCTTCGATAAGTCAGAAAAGTGATCGCCAGCGACAAGAAACTTACGACCAAAGCAAATGTGCTGATGAAGGCGTTTGCGTTTTGGGCGAATACACTCCCGCCTGCCAATCGCAATGTTTCGGCAGTTTGCTTGTGGGCGAGAGCGGCCTCGATGAACGGCTTCACGGTCGCACTTGGCAGCCCGCGGCAAGCTATCAGCTCATCCATGCGGCACGGGTTTTCGTGTGCCTTCAGCAGAAATAGAACGTCAAAGTTCTTCATCTGCAATTCGGGAAAGAGAATCTTCAGAATTTGTTGTGCAGCTTCAGACTCACGTTTGGCCAGGCCAGCAACGGCCGAGTCCGTATAATAATCTGTATATCCAGGGCCAGTGTCCCAACTATAGTCATAGCTAGTCCCCGCGTAAGTCCAACGCGGGATTTGTCTCCGTACAAGCGCACTTGCGAGGAAGCTTACCCACGCGAGGACTACTGCAACGCATGCCAGAGCAATGGCCACTTGCAAAATATTCCGACGCAATATCATTGCTGTTGCTCTTCGAGAAGGCTGACCCAGAGACACTGTATCTCTAATCTTTGGCGCGTGGACAGCCGTGCTTGCACGTTCTCGCGCATGCTACAATGCAGCACATGTCCAATCTCTCAGCCACCGAGTTCGCTCGCATGGGCGGCTACGCACGAGCCAAGAAGTTCACTCCGAAACAATTTTATCAGAGAGTAGCTAACTCGATTTCTTCCTAAAGAAGAACGCCCACAAGCTTAGGAGCATTCCGCAGAAACTTACGATCAAACTGCCGATGGCGATCTCGGTACTTCTGTTTGAGAGTTCTCGTGCCTGCGCTTGTTGTTTATATGCGAGTGCGGCTTCGATGAATGGCTTGACCTTAGCGCTGGGAAGCCTGTTGCAGTATATGAGATCAGAAAGCAAGCACGGGTCATCCGAAGATTTCAGTACGAACAAGTCAGCGTCCGAAGATCCCGTAAGCAGTTCAAATGTCCGCTTGAGAGAGATTTGAATTTCTGCTGGTTCGCGTTTCGTTAGATCATCCGGGGAGAAGATTTTGTACGGCCCAGCTACATCCATGTAGCCGATGCTGTCGGGATCGAGGTGGTCTTTGATGTAGGTTATGTAGTAGTCCCACGGCAGAAAGCGGAAGCTCACCGTCGCGACGCCGAGCAGAAATGCAGCCAGCAACGCTGCTCCTAGTCGGACGTTAATGCGACGACTTTTGTCACTGGTCCGCTGCTTCGACAAAACCGCTATCCCCATCGACCCTAACGAGGCATGTTATACTCACCGTATGTCGAAAGTACTATCTCTGGGGCAACAACTCGCGGCCCTTTCACTTCAAGCGCGCAAGAGGAAACTGCGGACTAAGAAGCAGTGGGGCGACCACATGAAGAAGGTTCGTGCCGCTGCGCTTGACAGACGTTCGTGATCGTCGCGCATCGCGTTGTCCACATTGATGAACGCTCGTCGTTTGAGACAATGACCGTAGAAGCGTCTATTGTGATGGTTCGACACCTTCAAAGAGCACCGTGGCGAATTCCATCACGACACACCCGAGATGATTTGGCCGGCATATCGCGATGTGCTGCGCGCTCTGACCATAGAGCTGTTTCAAAAGACCGATGGCACGCCTGAGGAGGTCACCGAACCGCAACGGAGCATGTGGCAGTTCGGTCTATAGCGCGTGTGGGCTATTTACGGCCCTTCACTCAACCATTTCGCATACGCCCGCACGTCAATCATCGGAACGGTCGCGAGCGCTTGCAGTCGCGCAATCAACTCTAGGAGGAATATAGTTGCGGCCCGACTACTCGGCGTAGCGACGTAGCGGCTCTTGGGCGTCTTGCTCCAGAAGGCCCCATGACGCCCCACGCAGCCCATGTCCAACCTACCCTTGCGCTCACCAGCTTCTAGCGCCGTCATCAGCGCTTTGCCGAGCGGCGGATTCCATCCGCTATCGAAGGTCAGCAGACCGCCGAGGATGTGGCCGGGCGTCTTCGCCCGATACCGGCCGCCTGCATGCGGAATAGGGAGGCTCGTTCGGGAAAGCTTGCGCACGCTGGCGACTTTCTTTCGGGCGTACTTGATCTCGGTGGCGTTGATTTCCTGCTTGGACTCGAACACCCCATAGACGCTCTCTGCAGGGACAATGAGCTGGCCGTGAAAGCGCTGCATGAAGGGCGAATATTGCCGATCAAATATCACAACATCCATCTGTTCACTAAAGACGCCCATGCTGTCCACGACGGTCGCCTTCTCTGCGGCGTAGCGCTCGGGTAGGTATTCGCGGAGCATCGTGAGCCATACGCTCTCGCTTGCGTCGCCTTTTGATACAGGATGGCCCTGAGTCTTTCGCGACCTGCGAAGCTGGTACTCCACATCGTCATGCAGCGCGCCCAAGACTCCTGGCAATGACCACTTTGTCATGCCACGAAATCGCTCCAGTTGCCTTGGAGCGCGCGAGCGGCCGCCGCTTCCACGACGGTCCGATCAACAAAACTCAAGTCATCGGAGATGATGTTGTTCGTGTTGGCCGGGTCCACCACGCGCGCATTCACGAACGAGTCGCGCAGATACTCCAGCACCCGCCGCACTCGATCTGACAGCGTGGTCAGTTTCGAGTTGCGCAGCGCTTCGATCACCGTCAGCTCAAGGTAGAACGACGGGAAATCGATACCTGTCTGGTTTCGCCAAAGCTTGAGTATCCGCGTCTCAAGTAGTCGGTTCGCTGCCCTCACCGTGGCGATGTGCATCTGCACGTTCGTCTTGGTCCAGGAGTCTTTTTTGCTGCGGTACAGGCTGTGGTTGCTGCTGACGTTGTCCTGGCGTTGAGCAGGCACCAAGTCCACATCGTACGTACCGACCTTGACGTTGATGGAGACGTTCTGCTTCTTCGGATGGTAGTGCTCCACCGCGTTGAAGAGCTTCTGGTAGATGTCGCGGAGATTGTCGGGCGTGTCGGCGCGGAGCGACAAGAACAGATCAATGTCAGTTCCGCTGTAGATCGCAGTGCCCTTGGCGAACGACCCGCTAGGCGTGATGCCTGCCAGATACTTGTTCCCCCAGGTGAGCAGAGTTGGTCGCAGCACCGCGATAACGCCGCGAACTGGCGAGTCCAGACCAGTGTTCACGGTCTCGCGCCGAATTAGGCTCACAAGGTACTGGTCCGCATTCATCGACATGGCCCTCATACCCTGCATGGCGATAGCCATGGCCATGGGCGAGTTTGCCTGGAATGGCGGGGGATAAAGGGTCACGGCATTCCACGTCATAGAAAATTGCTTGATACCCGCCGGCATGTTCGCATTTTATGGCTGGCGAGTCCCCTTGGAGAGGCTTGAAATCTGGGCAGGCGCATCAATAAGCCTTGCCAGAGACGCCGGGAGCGGCTGAAACACGAGCGCGAGTGTGGGTTCCGAGCTTACTTGCTCTTGGCCCAATCCAGCACTTCGATTGTTGTCTTAGTGATGCGAAGTGCAAATGCGAACGCGAGAACGAACGGCCACAAGAAAAGGCCGAACGTCGTATTGCGAATGTCATCGGGCGGCATCGGCGCTTGAAACTCGATGGATAGCAAGTCGATTTTAACGCTCAGTTGGCGGCTCTTCAGCTCTTGGTTTGCTGCTTCTATTCGCCGGTACAGTTGTCTGCCGTAGTCGTCCAAGTCCGGCGGTGCCACATCGTTTAGATATTCGGTCACAGCCACGCTGTAGTTTTTGTTCGTCTCGCTCTTGTCTTCTACGGCGAGTGCCAGACCCAGCTTCTTTGCCCGATCGCAATACTGGGGCATCACCTGCACGACGACTGGAATGCATGCGGCGCGCTGCAGGTCTTGCACGCCCTCAGCCAAGTCTACTTGCGACTTCTCTAACTGCTTTCTTATTTTGTCTTGAGTTTCGAGCTGGACGTACTCGTAGCGCTTCTCCTCATAATTCAGTGCCAGCAGGAAGACGCCGATAGCTGCTGTGCCGAGGTAGATGTAATCAATCATCCGCGCCTGGGTGACAGTCAGTCCGCTCCTGGCTCCGAACGCCCAATGAAACGCAAATAGAAAGAACAGGAAGCAGGCGCCGAGTTCGACCAGATAGTAGGGCGACCAAGCAAAAGCACCGATGACGGCCAGCACGGATATGCCAGTGCCGATTTTGCTAATCAATGCGACGCGGCTCCTGGGAAATAGGCTGTCTGCTCGGGCCACTACGTTATCCCTACCGG
Source organism: Rhodoplanes serenus (assembly GCA_945893145.1). Lineage (GTDB taxonomy): Bacteria > Pseudomonadota > Alphaproteobacteria > Rhizobiales > Xanthobacteraceae > Z2-YC6860. The sequence continues at coordinate 45,436 of CAMDDZ010000027.1, forward strand.
CGCGATCCTTATGATTTTCGAGGCCGCCGACTATCGCCGAGTAGCAATGCTACCTTTACCCCCAGAGCTTGGGCTACGTGCCATAGGGTAACGACGGTCGGGTTGCGCTCGCCTAGCTCCAACCCACTGACATAAGCCCTATCCACGCCCATCTTCACAGCGAGTTCAGCTTGCGTTAGCCCGGCGGCTGTTCGCAGCCGCCGAACATTTCGCCCAACTATCCGCCGTACGTCCTCCGCCATGGAGGTAGTCGGGCAGGCTGTGCAATAGATTGCGACGCATTATAATGCACATTTTAGGTTTGCCGGAGCCAAGACGTCCATGATGTGCAAGAGGACATGCCATGTCTGCAGCCACTGAGACAGCTGGCATTGGCACTATTATTGCCGATCCAGGACCAACTTTTGCTTACCTGACAGTCTCCGACACCGAGCGCACGATTAAAGTCTGGAAGCGTTGTCGGGTAGAAGTTTTTGATCCCTTGTGGGCTTCGGAACCCTCGAGCGGAGAAGGGCTGCCGCATCACATCATGCTTCCTTCCCAAATTCCGGACGAGCTGTGGTCCATACTATCTGAGGAGGAGAGACTGACGAGTCGGCTAGAACAAGCACGCTTGGAAATTGTGCAATTGAAGCGCAGGAATGGAATTCTGCTTTCAGTGCTGGGCGTGCTGCTCGGTGTGGCTGCTCTCCTAGTTCTTGTGATCGTCGCGAGACCAGACCATGGCTAAATTCGAAAGCGATACTCAAGCGCCCACAGCACTAAGTAAATGGTTCGGTCGGCTCCAACTTGGAAAGTCGGGTCTTGCGCTAACCACTCGATTTTGACTTTGGGGCCTCCGCGGCTGACGCCTCGGTGTGGAAGGTCTTTGCCTTGGCGTCCACCAAACGGCCTTCCGCTTGCAACTGGTCGCCCTCGCAGAACGAGCGGTGCGCGACCGATACCATCGCCCGGGCGTGCGCGACCCGTTCCATCGTCGAGGCCAGCGCGACAAGGGCGCTGACCGCAACAAGCAACGCCTTCCCATCACCCTTGAACGTGTCTTCGACGAGCCGAGGGGCGGCGGCGCCGATCGCCTCCGCGAAGATGCCGACGGCATCCTCGACCCGATCGAGGCCCTTGCCCTTCGCTACCTCCCACAACCGCTCCGGCAGCGCCTTCTTGGCCCATTCAGAGATGGCGGACAGATCCACGGCGGCCTTGTCGGTGGCTGCCGCCGGCACGGGAATCAGCGCCTCCACCTCGCCCGTGATCTGCCGCCACTGATTTGCCCAGCGCGAGACGGTGGCCTTGGAAACGCTGTAGCCCTCACCGCGCAACTCGTTAAGCGCGCGCGTAGCGGTGCGCTCCGATTCCGGGAACAGAAACCAGAGGTCTTGTCCCCGCTCGAATGCCTTGGCCTTCCGCTTGATGGACATCATTGCTCGCCAAGATCGAGTGAGACAGTTGAGACAGACGCACGGTGGGTCGAGAGAATTGGCGTTCCGGGACGTTTCAGGGTCGTTTGGCGATGTGCTGTGCCGAAACCTGACTCAGACCCTGACACGGCGGGACAGCCTTTGGGACAGCGGGCGGCAATGAAGCTCATGCGGCCTCCTTTGCTGCGACTGGCTTACCAGTGGTGGGGTCGATGCCATGATTACGGAGGATTTCAGTCGGCACGACGCAGCCGGCCATCCCGGGCTCAGAGCCGGGGGCCCATCGGGGCCAGTTGCCGGTCGCCGTGAAGGCATTCATCGCAGCGTTCCAGTTGGTCGCCGCGGGCGACGGCGCCTTGTTGTCGTGGGCCTCCTTGATGGCGCTGTCGAAGAACTTGAGGCTGGAAATATTCGTCCTGTTCTTGGCAAGTCTGGCTTTCACGACCGCGAGACAGAGGTCGGGATCGTAACCTTGCCTCAGCCAGACCTCGCAGTGGGCGGTGTCGGGAAGGGTCCAGTCGGCCGCCTTGAACGCCTTTACAATACCCTTGCAAAGCTCAACCGCCCGGGCGTCCTGCTGTGCTCTCGTCTCGTCTTCTCTAGTCTTGTCTTTTAGGCTTTGAGTGTCGGGAAGCGCCGCTTCGTGCGAGTTGTTGTTTTGCAATGGATTAGCCTTGGACTTCCGGCTTTCTCCCGATTTCTCGCCGCCTTTACCGGCGTTGATCCGGTTCTCTCTGATCTTTTCGAGCTCCAGATCAGCGCGGGAATTGCTGAGCCGGCCATTTTCGAGCGTGAGCTTCTTCGCCTCCAACAGTTCGTTGAGGTTCTTGCGGAAGGATTTCACCGACTGGCGACACCGGCCGGCGATGCCGTGCTCGTTGAGCGCGATCGAGCCCTCGTGGAGATAGATTTGCTGGCAGATGACGTGGTAGGCGCGATAGGCGCCGTCGCTCAGCGATTCAGTGCCGTCCATCCAGGCGGGGATGTCGTGTTTGAACCAGTTGACCATCAGGCAGTTCTCCCAAGGTCACGAACGGCGCTGGCGCCCGGATCGCAGAAGACGCACACGCTGCCAGTCGGCCCCATCCGCTGCTTGGCGCAGATGATCTCAAGCAGGTTGTGCACCTCAGCGAGGCGGGCCGGGTCGCCCTTGGGATCGTTGGCGAGGTAGTAGGCTTCGCGGAACAGGAACAGCACCACGTCCGCGTCCTGCTCGATCTCGCCGGAGTCGCGTAGGTGGGCGAGTTCCGGGCGTCGGTCGCTGGTCTTCTCGGTCTCGCGGTTCAACTGGCAGAGGAGGAGCACGGCGATGCCGAGGTCCTTCGCGAGCGCCTTCAAGCCCCCGGTGATTTCGCCGACTTCGAGGTTGCGCTGGCCGCGGTAGCGGTCCGAGGCCCGGATGAATTTCAGGTAATCGACAACGATGAACTCCAGCTTCTTGCCGCTGCGCTCGAAGCGGCTCTTAAAGGTGTAGGTCCGCGTCCTGATCTCGCCGACCGTCAGGCTGGAGGTATCGTCCAACGCCAGGGCAAGGCCGGGGAACGCGCGTCCGGCGTCGATGGCGCGCTCGGCGTTGGTGTTGTCCAAGTGCCCGTTCATGATTTCATTGGCACCGAGCGACGGGGCACCGTCGAAAGCCTCGTCGGCGATGAAGCGCGCGCTGATCTGATGCTCCGGCATCTCCAGCGAGAAGAAACCGCCAGCATGGCCCGCCTTGGCCATCTGCCGGGCCAGTGACACAGCCACAGTAGTCTTGCCCATGCCGGGACGACCGGCGATGACGATCAACTCGCCGGGCTTGAATCCACCGCCGAGCTTGCGGTCGAGGTCCTTCAAGCCGGTGGTTAAAAACAGGTCCGCCACTTCGCCGGTCCTGATCTGGTTCATGCGGGCAAGCACCGCGTCGGTGGCATCGACCACCATGCGGCCGGCGACGGGACGGCTCTCGATCACGGCCCGGGTCTGATCCAGCATCATGATTAGGTCGCCGATCAACTCCTTCGCTGCCGCGCCGGGCAGGAGCGCGGCGTGCGTCGCGTCCTCGCCGCGCGCGGCGATCTGGCGCAATGCCCACATTTCCCTGACCTGCTTGGCGAACTCGGTGACGTAGGCCGGGGGGCAATGCGTGTCGGCGGCGCATTGGGCGAGGTACTGGCTGAGGCTTTGGCCGCTATGGAATTTCGCGTTGCCGAGCTTCGCGACCAACGTGACATTATTGACCGCGCGGCCATCGGCGGCCATTTCGGCCATCGTTGCCCAGAGGGCCTGATGTAGCGCGTCCTTGAAGTGCTCGGCTGCGACAACGCCCGCGGCCAGCAGCATGGCATTGGGGCTCGTCAGGCAGGTGCCGAGCAAGGCGCATTCGACCTCGAGCGCGGAGCGATTGATGTGGTCATACTCGGCGGGAGCCAGGGCGTTCATGCAGCCTTCCCTTTCGGCGCGGGCCCGGCGGCGACCACCTTCACCGCGCGGCCGAGGACATAGATGCCGAGGACATAGATACAGTGGTGGCCGGCGAACGACCCGCCGTGCTTCTCCGGCACGGTGGTGATCGGCACGCCCTCGCGACGCAGACGGTAGATGTATTGCGGCCAGCCCGGTGCCAGGCGCTCAGCCTCCAACTGGGGCATATTATGCATCGAACAACTCTCATTTTCTGAGCGATTGAGTTTCGCCGCGGCCGATGTCTCACCACCGCCGGGGCTTTGCGTTTCAGGCCTCCTTGGCGGCTTCGCTGGTGCTGAAAACACGCCGCTCATTCATCCATGCGTTCAAATCGTCGATCGCATACATGACGCGGCGAGTTCCGACTCGGATGAAGGGCAAGCCGCTGCCGCCGGCGCACCGCCACTTGGCCAACGTCTGCACGGCGACCCCGATAAACTGGCTCGTTTCCTCCGCATTCAAATACTTTTTTGGCGGAGCATTGGCATGCCCCGTGATGTCCTTGCTATCCATGGCGTGCATCATCAGACCTCCACCTGCACCGCCAAGCGGGCTCCTGAGGTGTTCTGAACCAGACAGCCGCTGAGCCAACGATCGACGTCCGACCGGCGGTACATGACCTTTTTCTTCCCGAGCTTGAGAAACGGCATCGAGGTGCCAAGGCATCTCATTTTCGCAAGCGTTTTGACGGAAAGCCGGGTGTAGGCGGCGGCTTCATCCGGCGACATCAGATCGGTATTGAGCGCGACGTTCTGCATTGTCCTACCCTCCAAGCCGAGCAACTGTCTCATGAAGAGACAACTGGCCCACGATGTTGCCGGGCGCTCGTCGCGCGCGGCTGCTGGATCGCACCGATCACTCGATGCGTTTTGAACTTGATTGGATTCCCGGGCATCCCGGGCGGGCTCCCCGGCGCCTGTTATGGGTGGCTAACCCCTGCCTGCGTTGCCCCACAGAGGCCGATGTGTTCGGCTTGAAAAGCAAACGGGGCTTGTCCGAGAGCGTGGTGTCCGCCTCGGCGCGCCGGTTCGGCGCTAGGTCCGATCCCCTGCCATCTCACCCTGGTATCGGATGGCGGCTCGTCCTGGTTGGGACGCTGGCGACTCGGAACATGCACAAAATTACCGTGCCGCCCCCCTTCGCCAACCATAATCGTGAGAGCAAGCTGGCTTCCCACAGAAACCGAGGTAGCTCTATGGGCTTTGGCCATCAAAATATGCGCGCAGTTCTTTGCCCGCCGCGCCAATAACCGCATTACGCTTCAGGGAGAATTGGCAGTTCCCCAAAGGGACGGTTGATAATTGTAAGAGCTTCATCAGCGGCAAAGATGCGGTTGCGGGCATAACCTGTCCGCTCCGTCAGCATGCCGGCTTCAACAAGTTGATCAACCGCCTGCGTTGCAGCCGGGATGCTAACTTTCAGAATGTCGGAAAGACGCTTCGCCGTCAGCACCGGATAGTGTGGCAGCACATCTAGAGAGTTGAATGCACCTGATCCCTGGCGAAATTTCCGCCGCGCGCGCCACAAATCTCCAAGTTTGGATAGCGCTTCGCGCGTGACAATAAGTTCGTTTGCGCTGCCGGTAATCGCATCAGCAATAAAAGCCGCGGCCTCGTGCCATTCAAGGCGCTGTTGGGCTGCCTTCAGAGAAGCGTAGTACGAGCCCTTGTGAGCCTCGATATATGGCGAGAGATAAAGCGGCATGCGTCCTTCCGCCGCCATCATCAGCGGCAGCAGCAGCCGCCCGACGCGGCCGTTGCCATCGCGGAACGGGTGGACCGCTTCAAAATGCGCGTGAGCAATAGCCATGCGAACGGTTAGATTTTGATTCATGACCTGCATGCCTTCGCCGCGCATGTAGGCCATAGTCTCTTCAAGACAGGCCGCAATGTCTCCGGGTGGCGCAGGGTTGTACGTCGAGTAAGCAATATTACCAGCGCCGCCGATCCATACGACGCGAGTTCGAAGGTTGCCTGGATTGTCTTTGTAATCGCTATCGCCTCTCATCACGATACGGTGCAGGTCCTGAACGAGACCGACCGTGAAGATTTCGCTCTTTTCCTCTTGAGCGCGGGGCACAAAATCATCGAGCGCCAGCGCATAGTCGCGAACTTGCACTGCTGCATCGCTTGATTCCGTGCTGCCAGTTTCCTCTATCGAGAGAAGCTCATCGAGTGTGCTGTTCGTTCCTTCGATTGATGAACTGCTCACAGCCTCGCGTCGGGGCAGGATGCGGCTGATAAGCCAGGGGTCCTTGAGTTCAGTGGCGAGCGTTTCCACCTTCGCTAGAGCAGTGTCCGCTTCGCTGAGCTTCCGGCCCCCGGGGATAATCACCGCATTTTCTGGGGGCGGCAGAGGTACGACGCCGTAATGGGCCTGGAAGGGCTCCGGAAGCCGTTTTAGGCGCTGTCTTACTTCATGGCTTAGCTCATCCCTTTTCAAGCACTAATCCTTGTCTAGGAGAGGCTTCCCGCTCCTGTAGTAAAGGTTACAGGTATAAGGTTCAATAAAAGTCTCGAAAGATCAAGGTGATAAGGCCTATCTTGTAGTGTGTAGCGCTACACACTACGTTGCAACTATGACCGACACACCGCTTCATCCCGGCACCTACATCAAAAAGCACGTCTTGCCTCCCGGATTATCCGTGAAAGAGGCAGCGAAACTTATTGGCGTCGGAAGACCTGCGCTTTCAAACCTGCTGAACGGCAATGCATCCTTGTCGTCTGAGATGGCGATGCGGATGGAGAAGGCATTTGGTCTAAAGGCGAAAAGCGAAGACCTGCTCAGGATGCAGGCCGACTACGACAAGGCGCGGACAGGCGCGCGAGCACACGAAATCCCGGTGCGGACCTACGCGCGCAGCCTGATGAACATCAAAGCAAATCAAATCGCTGTTTGGTCGCAACAGATCGAAGCACGTTCTATTCTACCTGCCCTTCTCAGGCATCTCGCAAACTCAACCGGTATCAATCTCACCAAGGTTGATTTTCCGGCCTACGACAATGCGCAGCGACGCGGCTGGGATGGATTTATTGAAACGGATTCGGCTACGCCGTGGCTACCGCTAGGAAGGTCCGGCTGGGAATTCGGTTGCGATCAAAAACCTCAAACAAAAGCCGACCAGGACTACCAAGCTCGTCTTGCCAGCGTCTCCGCGGCCGAGCGCCAAAATATTACGTTTGTCTTCGTGACGCCAAAAAACTGGACAGGGAAGAATGATTGGGCAAATGGCAAACGCGTAGAACGGCAATGGAAGGATGTCCGGGCGCTTGACGCGAGCGACATTGAACAATGGCTTGAACAGTCGGTCCCTGCTCAAAGTTGGTTTGCCGAAAAACTTGGTATTCCAACCGAGGGCATCCTCTCGCTCGAAGAAAGCTGGAACCGTTGGGCCAATGTGACGAAGCCAGAGCTGAGCCCAAAACTATTTCGAGGGGCCATCGACGCTCATGCGGAAAGACTCAAGGCCTGGCTTGGCAAGAAACCTGAACGACCTTTCGTAATCGCCGCAGACTCGATTGATGAAGGACTGGCCTATACCGCGTGTGCTTTGCGGGAGTTGGGAAGCATTTCTCAACCTTTTGCCGAGCAGGCGATCGTCATCGAAACACCCGCAGGCTTAAAGCGCGCACGCGATGCTTCGCCAAACTTTATTGCGATCCTTGCCGCGCCATCAGTCGAGAACGTCTCAGCAGGAATTCATCAGACGCACCATACTATCATTCTGCGTCGGCGGAATGGCGTTGAAACTGACGCCGAGATCACGCTCGACCTTCTTGACGACCAGACCTTCCGCGAAGCGCTGGCCGATATGGGGCGTGAAGACGACTTTGTCCGTTTGGCGCGGGAGTCCGGACAGTCGCCCACCATTCTTCGTCGGCGGCTCTCACAAGTTCCGGCAATAAAACAACCCCCCTGGGCCGAAGATCATGCCACGGCCCGTAAACTTATTCCCCTTGCTTTGGCAGGTGTGTGGAATTTCCAAACCGACGCGGACAAAGAGATACTGAGTGTTCTTGCGGATGCGCCTTATGAGCGTATCGAAGAAACCGTTACTGACCTGCTCGCGTGTGATCAGCCGCCGGTCTGGTCCATTGGACGATACCGCGGGGTTGCTTCCAAGATCGACGCTCTCTACGCAGTGCATCGTCACATAACAAAAACTGATTTGGATAACTTCTTTTTCACGGCCCAGCTTGTTCTCGCCGAGGAAGATCCGGCCCTTGATCTGCCGAAGGACAAGCGAGGGATGGCGCATATCTATGGCAAGGTACGCAATCATTCCGACGCGCTGCGCCGTGGAATTTGCGAGACACTGGTGCTGCTCGCCGTTCACGGCAACAACCTTTTTCAAAAAAGGCTTGGATGGAACATCGAGGCCGAAGTGAATGTGACTGTCCGCAAATTGCTTTCGCCGCCGAATGCGAAAACCTGGGCATCGCAGCAGCGTGACCTTCCACGGTACGCGGAGGCTGCACCAGATATTTTCATGGATGTGCTGAATGATGATTTAGCTCAGCCGAATCCGGAAATATCTCGCCTGTTGGAGCCTGCCAGCACTGAGCTTTTTGGCGAGGGATGCCCGCGCTCTGGCCTTCTCTGGGCTCTCGAAGGCCTCGCTTGGAGGCCGGAGCGACTGCTGTCTGTCGCCACGATCCTCTGCAAGCTCTCAGCATACCCGATCAACGACAATTGGTCGAACAAGCCGGAAAGCTCTTTGGGTGCGATTTTTCGGTCTTGGATGCCGCAAACCTCCGCGAGCGTGGCGGAGCGCAGTGCAGTGGTCGAGAAGCTCGCAAAGAGATTTCCCGCAGTGATCTGGCGTCTCTTGATGGCGCAGCTTGACCGGCACGCAACGTTCGGCGCGTACAGTCACCGCCCGGAATGGCGAAACGACGCGTCGGGCGCGGGACAGCCCGTTTCGGAGAAGGAAATTTACGAATTCCAGCGCAAGGCACTAGACCTTGTGATCGCCTGGCCCGACCACAACGAGAATACACTGGGTGATCTTGTCGAACAGATATCAGGCTTTCTCGATGAGGATCAGGAAACAATCTGGCAGAAGATCGAAGACTGGGCGACTTCGGAAACGGATCAAGAAAAGAAGGCCGCGCTACGCGAGCGCATCCGCGTGAGCGTGCTGACTCGCCGGGGTCGGAGGAATTCAAATGAACAAACCGGCAAACGCGCATCCGAAGTTTATGAGCACCTGCGCGCAAAGGATTTGGTCGTCCGGCATCAATGGCTTTTCGCCAAAACCTGGGTCGATGAATCTTACGGCGAACTTGAAGCGGAAAACTTCAACTTTGAGAAGCGGGAAGCGCGCGTCGCCAAGCTGCGATCAGATGCACTGCGCGAGGTCTGGAAAGACTCAGGTTATGAAGGCATCTATCGTTTGTGCGCGGGCGGGGAGGCTGGCGGCGTTATCGGCTGGCTCCTGGCGGACGGCATCGTGCCCACGGCTGAGGCAAATGGCTTTATCGGGCACCTTACTGCTGAGCCCACCGAGAAATTCACTGGCAATATCGAGAACTGTATTGGCGGCTTTTTGTCCAAGCTTCCCCGCGACGACAGGTCCGAAACGCTGGCCGCGCTGATTAAGCGGTTTTCAGGCGAGGGCGCCGCAGGCGAAGAAAATATTATTCGCCTTCTTAAGTGCGCCCCCTTCAACAAGGACACTTGGCGGCACGCAGATTCTCTTTCGGATGAGCTGCGCAAGAGGTATTGGCAGGAATGCTATCCGCGCTGGCAGCAGCAGATCCACGACGAACTGAACGAGCTGACGGAGCGCCTGATCGACGCTAATCGGCCGCGCGCCGCATTCGGCACGGTTCGCTTCGTCTTCGAAGAAATTGAAACAAAAAACCTGATCCGACTGTTGACCGAGGTCGCTACCAACGGTTCAGAGCCGTCCGACGCATGGCAGCTTGACGGCCATTCGGTCGGCGAAGCTTTCAAAGTACTGGGGGGGAGAGGTGTAGCCGAGAGCGAGCTCGCGCGTCTTGAATTTATGTACCTGAGCGGACTTGAACGCAGCGAGTACGGAATTCCAAACCTGGAGCGAGAGCTCGCAAAGAACCCGTCCTTCTTTATGGAAGCCCTCGCACTCATCTATCGTCGGGATGACGGTGGTGAAGACCCACCGGAATGGCGCATGACGGACGACAAAGGTCGAAAGTCTATTGCCACGCAAGCTTATCGCCTGTTGGAAAACGCAAAACGCATTCCCGGCACGCAGGATGATGGCACGATCAATGTCAAAGTGCTGAAGGACTGGATTGTGGAGGTGCTGACCCTTTGCAAGAAGTTTGGCCGTCTTGTCATTGGTCAACATGCGATTGGTCATCTGCTTGCAAAGAGCAAGCCGGGAGCCGATGGCATCTGGCCTAGCGAGCCCATCCGCGAGGTATTAGAAGACGTTGGTACGAAGGAGATCGCGGTTGGAATGTCGATTGGCCTTTACAATTTGCGCGGAGCGCATTGGCGCGGGCCTAACGGCGAACAAGAGCGTGAACTCGCGTCCAAGTACCGAGGTTGGTCGAAGACCCTCGCTCTGAACTCACCCTTTACTTCGCGTCTGCTGGACGAGATCGCCAAAACCTACGATCGTGACGCCGAATGGCACGACACCGATGCGAATATTCGCAAACGACTTCCGTACTAGTTGCCGTCGCCCGGCCAGTCCGTCTTGCCGTAATCGGGCAGGCCACGCTGAGGTCGTAGCAAGCCGACCCGCAAGGTGTGAATCAGTCGCGCCACGGAATCGGTACAGGCTCTGGTCCTCGTCGCCGACGACGCAAAGGTTACCAGTCTGCTCGGTGAGCTTAAGCAGAAGCTGTTCTTGGACGAAGTTCGCATCCTGGTATTCGTCCACCAGCACGTAACGAATAGAGTAACGGTGCTTCACGCCCGTTAATTTTCATTACAGGTTGATAGCACCCGGCCTCAAATCATCATTGCTTTGGTAGGGATCGAGGTTTTGCCGTGCCTGTCTGAGACGCCTCGCATGGCGTATTTAGACTTTAACTCTCTCTCCGTCCTCATCCCGGCTTGCAATCTTGCTCTCTCAAGATCCGTTCCATAATCAACCCGATCACACCAAGCTGGTCGTTCTTATGAAGAGATAGAAATGCTGCAATTCGATCTAGCGTTTTTGCCTTTGCTGCAGAATGCTCCCGAGCATTCGCCTGTGACGCAAAGTCGCAAGCGCGCGTCCAAGCGTTTACCAGAGCTGTCCCCTCAAGAAGCAACGCATCGTTGACGGACCCAGTAATTTTTTCGAGTGCATCGACAATAAACGCTTCGCCTCGCCCAGCCGCTTGATAACTTAGGAACATGTCGCGCAATAGTTGACGCCAGAGGTCCTCGTAAGACCGTGGATTCAGGGCGCACAACGGTCGAACCAAGTTTGCAGCTTCACCAAATACGACTGCCGCGTCCTCAAAGTATTTGCGTGACCTGAGCGTGGTTCCGCAAATACCAAGAGCCACGGCAAGCTCTCTCGATACCTTTTCAAAATCCTTCGAGTCAAAAAGGTGCAAATACTTCTTCGCCGCTGTGACGTGCTCCTGCAGCTGTACAAGACTTGCACTATCACCCGTTTTTCTCACATTATGCACAAAATCTCTCGTCACTAACTGCAACGCTACCGCGAGATTGTCCTTTGTTTGGGCCGGATACTCACCTGATCGCCGCGTCCCGGAGTCAATCATATTGGTTAGAATTGAGAGTGCAGACTGCCTACCGATGGTGTCGCCTCGATTCAATAGGACAAAGGCAAGATTGCCAGTCGCGCTCAACGTTATTGGATGCGTCTCTCCAAGAATTCGCTTTGCACGGTCAGCAGCTTTTTCTGCAGTCATAAGAGCCGAATTGAAGTCCTTGAGCTCCGTAAGGATCGCTGCAAGGTTGGTCAGGGCCGAAATCGTCTGTGGATCATCAGGTCCAAAAGCTTTTTCGCAGGCGTGAACACTTTCTTCTAGAAGCGCCTTGCTACGAACGGGATCACTTGATCCCAGCATTGTTCCTAGATTGGCCAAGCACGTAAATCGAATCTGGTGATTCCATGCGCGTGACGCCTGAACGGCTCGCTCCAGAAGCGTTAGCGCTCCGCCACGATCACCCAGTTTATTTTTCGTTGTCGCAAGATGCAGCATGCTTGTCACCGTAATCGGGGCGCTTGTTCCGTGCACCCGCAGGCAGCAATCTAAGATGCGCTCCTGAAGCGGAAGAGCCTCGGAAAGCTGACCGCTATCAAACAATACTCCAGCAAGATTGCTCGTTGCACCGATCATCTCGATGTCGTCGTCACCCTTCAGCTGAGCCACGGCTGCTACAAGCTTCTTGTGTAGCCATACAACCGGTGCGTTGCTTGCGCGGCAAAAATGAAGAAACGACAGGATGTTCCGGACGAGAGCAAAATCCCGAACAGTCCAATTCTCTGGCGCCGGGAGTTCTTTGGTAACAGCAGAAGTCAGAAGTACGTCCGGTTGATGCCCCCGTTCTATTAAGGGCATCCAGTTGCCGAGGAGCTCAGCATCCCCTCGCTCGCGAAGAGCGTTGAAACGGCTCAAATCCGTGAGCAGATTAGCTAGGCGGTCCCAAGCCTCCGCCAAACGCATCTGATACGGCAACTCTTCGGCCTGCCGGCCGTCAGGGCTACGCTTTTCGAAATGTCCCGCGAGCACTTGATGAATCGCCAATTGAGCTTCACGTGCTTGCAGGTAGCGTTTAGCCACGGCCTCCCGCAGGAAATCGTGGCTAAATGCCACTCGCCCTCGCATATCGCGCAACGCATCACCCAAGCCGTTGCGAAGCAGGACCCAAGGTAATTGCATTCCACCAACAAGACTAAGAATTTCAGCTTCTTCGAGGCCCGCTCGGCTTGCCCAGACAAGAGAGAGTGCTTGTGCGGTCACTTCGCGACCGCAATCAATTTCAAGGCGTTCGAGCATTCGCCCATAGAGATCGGGCATGTCGCGCGACTGCAAATAAAATTGCAATCGTTCGTCCAGTCGTTGTTCTGTTGCAGAGTACCGCAATTCATCAAGTATTACTTTCAGAAAGAGCGGCGTGCTGGATAAGGGGTGAGCGAGAACGCGATCCTGTCGTGCTTTCGATAACCCCTTGCCCCAGCGCCTAAGAGTCTGCGCAACAAATTCTCGTTGCTCAGTCGCAGTTAACTTCTTGATGTCCAAGATGGTCCAACCGCGGGACGCAGCAACGCCGGAGGCTTCCCCATCGAGGCTCGACGCCACAAGTTTCACACGCGACGGAAAGAACTCCGGCAACCAACGAAGGCTTCGTTCGCTTGCAAGCTTGTCAATTCCATCCAAAGCAATAACTATGTGTAAGTCTTGTCGTTTCGCAAATGCACTCGCCTGCTCGATACGCTGCTGCAATCCACCCGCTATATCCATTAAAGTAGCATTGCCGCGTGGTAGCTCCGTAGTCTCGCCAGTTGCTCTATTCAAGTATTCCAAAAGACGACGCATTAAGAGAATTGGATCAGCGCTATCAGGCGACGCTCCAATATAATGTTCAAACACAAGGTCTCGAGAATTAGCACTCCTATGAGCCGTCAGCCAATTCGCAACGAGCGTGCTCTTGCCTGCACCTGGCGCTCCCGTAATCAGAATTGGCGGAGCGCCCGACTGCGCAATCCACTTATTCAATTCGGCGAGATAAAGAGCGGCCCCCACATGCAATCCAATTCGCTCGCGCGCATATGCGGTATGCAGGCGGATGGACTGCGTGAAAACATCACTTGTATCTGCGTCAGGAAATCTCGCTTCGATTGCCCCGCGTAATGCAGATTCGACGGCGCTTCCAATCTCCGCCGGCGAGCGGTACGAGATAACGCGCGCTCCGCTTGCTCTGACGCGGGCTTTGAGATGGATCTGTTTGGCTCGGACACCTGGTGATTCAGGAGCAAATGTAATGCGCTCCTCGGCGCTCAGCGCTTCCATCCACGAGGGGTCGCGCTCGAAAAAGAGAACATACGGACCTATATTTGGTTTGGCGAGCACGCCATGCAGAATTTCTATTTCGGTAATGCTGCAGCCATGTGCATTCGCTATCGCTGGAAATTCCGATTGGAGTTGGTCGGTCAGGGCTGGCTCGGGTGGAATCCAACCGTACCGCTCTCCTAATAATCCAATAAAAAAAGGTCTACAGCGGTCTATTTCTGCGAGGCAGATTGGCAACAACTGGCCGTTTTCGGCCTGTTCTTGTGTGATGCCCCATCGTAGATCAACTTCGAGGAGCTCTACTCCTCGCGCGCGAAATTGCGAGCGTAAAGCCGGAAAGGTGTGTCTCACCAATACATCGCGTTCTCGTTCCATATCGAGAAACGTTGACGATATGAAGACACGAACGAACCGCTCATCGTCATTCATGGAACGTGTGCTTCGTAAGCCGAGCTAATCTGCTTCCATACGGCGACGTGTTCATCTTAAGGCGGGCCTTACACATCAAGATCGAGAACAAAATGAAGGCGGCTGATCTGTTCGGCCAATATGCTTGGAGCCTAACTGGTGACGATTGACGCTACTTTTACGCTCTTCACCGAGACTTTGGAAATACCGGCGCCGCTCACATCAAAGCTCCTGGCAACCGACGACTGACATTGCGCGTGTCGAATTACACGCGGCGCTTCTTCATAGCGATGACGTTGGAAGAACGCCCCGCCATCGCTCTTGAAATGTAGGTTGCAACCCGGTTCGCGGCTTCGATTAGTACCGGGTCCGCTTTATGGATGTACCCGAGCGTAACGCCCTGGCTGGCGTGGCCCAGCAATGCCCCGATGGTCGGAACGGTAAGGCCCAAATCCTCAGCGGCTGAACCATAGGCATGCCGGAGCTTGTGCGGCGTCAAGCCAGGAATTTTAGTACCGATGATGCGCTTGAATGCTTTCGGAAGGGCGCGATAGGGTTTTTCAGGCGCACCCGTGGACGGAAAAACAAATTCCGAATTTGCTTTGCTAAGCGCCTCGCGAAGCGCATCGAATGCCGAACCGCCGGTCGGTCGGATGCTCTCCCCGGTCTTGCTGTCCCCGAGACGAAGTACTCCGCCGCGCTGATCGACTTCAACACGCTTCAAATTTTCGATCTCGCCGCGGCGACAGCCAGTCAACGCGAGTGCTCGCACTTCAGAAATTGCCTGCCAGGGTTCGCCGTTTTTCTCGGCTTCTGTGAGGCAGTCGCCCAGAACCTTGTAACCCTCCTGGTCTAAACGAAATTTCCGTCTCTTGTCGGCCGGCCTAACGACGCCCCTACAAGGATTGTCTGGCCGGTAGCCCTGACGAACCGCATACGCAAAGATTCCACCGAGCAGCCCAACAGTGCGAGAGCCTGCGCCGCGGCCTCCCGTTACAAGCGCCCTACCCCGCATTTTTGTTTTGACGTCGGCCTTGGTCTTGCCCGCAACTACGTCGGCGAGGAATTTGTTGATGTCGGCGTGCGTAACGTCCTTGACCGTGCGGCGGCCCAACAGCGGTATGATATGCCGCTCGATCCGGCCGCGGTCCGTATAGATGGTGCTCTGTTTTTTGATCTTGCCTCGGCGGGTAATCAGCTCCCCGCTTTCCGCCTTTTCTAGATATTCGCGACAGAGATCTACCATCGACATCGCGCCGCGCTCGGCGGCCTTAGTCTCCGCTGGATCGGCGCCGCGCGCTACGTCTGCCAACGCGAGCTTCGCGGCGGTGCGCGCCTGATCCGGCGTTAGCACGCCATACCGACCTAGGGTCAGGCGCCGACTGCGACCGTGCCGATTGCGGTATTGGACGATGAAAGAGCGTGCACCGCTAGGTTTTATCCGCAATCCGAAGCCAGCCACATCATCGTCCCAGAAAAACTGGTCGTGCTCAGGGTGGAGCTTAATCGAGTCGATCGAGCGCTTCGTCAGTCGCACGGGTTGCTCCTGGTAAGCACGAGGTAAGCAGACGGTGGGAAGTCGCAGCCATTTCGAAGAAACCCTAGAGACCTCAGAAAGTCAACAATGACGGGGATAATCGGAACTTTGGAAAGATAGGATATGCTGAGGTAAGCCGAGGAAAGGATGGACCGCTGCCCTCCGAAGGCAGAGGTCAGAGGTTCGAATCCTCTCGGGCGCGCCATAAATTCAATAACTTACGTCTGCCAGTTTTCTTGATATGAGGACTGGGTAACACCGGGGTAACACCGCGCCACAGGCGAAGTACGATGTCAGGGAAACGGAGCAAGCTGCAAACTGACCTGAACTCACTGTCCTTCCCGGACAATTTTCCCCCCGCAGCCTCGCTGGCCGCAGCTCTGAAGCAGCCCCTACCAGACTCCACCTACGCATCTATCGTTCTGAGCACTGGGCTTTATTTGGCGCTAGCTCAAGCGCAGCGAGACGCAACGCCTGACCGCGATCTTGCAAAGAAGCTCAAGCGCCTAAATGAAAGTGGGCATTCCGTAAGGTCGGAACTCACTAAGAGCAAGTTCAATAAGCTACCCAGTTGGACGCTGACCCCAAGGAATACATTCAAGGCAGAAGAGGAGGCATATGGTGCTCTAAAACTGATTATGAGCCGCCTTCCAAAGCATATTCCTCCCGCCATCGAGGCGATCGGCGCGCCAGCTGATTTTCCAAAAGTGCGGCCCCCGTTTGACTTAGTTCGACGTGAAATATTCAGACAATTATTGGACGCAACACTCACCATATCGCTATGGATAGAGGACGAATACAAGATCGCCGCCGCTCAACGCCAAATGAAAGCAAATGCGTGGGGATACTGGATCGCATTCCTTACCGCGATCATGAGGCGCGATCGTTTGCCTTACCAGGTAAGCAAGGCGACAACGAATCCAAACGCAAGCATCTCGCCGTTTGTCAAGTTCGTCCGCGCATTGCAAGCTAATCTGCCGACTGATTTTCAGCGCCATATGCATTCAGATGACGCCTTAAGGCAGGCCATTGTTCGTGCAAGGAAAGGCAACACGTTCGAATCCAACAACGTAGATGAGATTTTTGATTTTCTTTTGTCGAGCCGCAAACGTCGTCGGGCGAGGCCAGTTTTTATCGGGTAAAAATCTACCCCAGACTAGCCTCTCTAAATGTCCCGCTCATCCCAGCTAGGAAATCCTAATGATGCTCTCGTACTCCGGCGCCGCCGGGGGCAACCCATGCGAGAGAGACTATGACATCAAACGACTACATGACTCCGAGGGACGCCGCAGAATTCCTGCGGACCTCGACCTCTACGCTAGCTAAGCGACGACTCTACAACGACTCCCCGAAGTTCTGCCGCATCGGACGTGCGATCCGTTATCGCAAGGCCGATTTGGAAGAGTTCATGGCCGCCACGCTAGTTAAATCGACCTCCGACAAGGGGGGCCGCAATGTTTAAGTACAAGCGCCAGCGCAGCAGCATCAGCTTTTCCGACGACGTAAAGGAAAAACACTACACCCGCAACGACTCTAAGCTCTACGAACTGGAGTGCGACCAGGCGCAGTTAGTCCGTTTGCTTCGTAGCCAAGCCACCATTTACGCGAAGGCTCTTGCGGCGGTGATTGAGGCCTGCAAGCCGGGACATCGTTGCAAGAACTTGCTGTGTCACTTTTGCACCAATGCAGCTAAGCGATGCTTCAAGCGACAATGCGAGAGAGGTTGCGCCGCCATTATCGAACGAGCCCGCTTCCAGCCATTTTCCCAGGACGGAGGCCGCAAATGAGCACCAACAAATCGAGAGCTCGAAAGTACGCGCGCCACGGGTGGGCAGTGCTACCCATGCACAACGTGGTGAAAGGACGGTGTTCTTGCTGCGATGGCGTCAATTGCAAAAACGCCGGCAAGCATCCCCAAACCCGTCATGGCGTGAAGGATGCGACGACGGACCAAAAGACCATCAAACAGTGGTGGAGTATTACACCGAACGCGAACGTCGGAATCGCGACTGGCCAGGAGTCTGGGGTTCTCGTGCTCGACATCGACCCCCGTAATGGTGGTTTTGACACGCTGAAAAAGTTGGAATCCGAGCTTGGGCCGCTGCCAGAGACAGTAACCAGCAAAACTGGCGGCGGTGGCAAGCACCTTGTGTTCGCGTACCCTGAAACGCGGGTGCGCAAGGACTCTGCGGGAAAATTGCTCGGCCCGGGGGTGGACGTGATGTCTGACGGCGCTATCGTGATTGCGCCTCCAAGCCATCATCAATCTGGGCGCCGCTACATATGGGCCGCTGGAAAGTCCTTCGAGGACATGAAGCCAGCACGGCTGCCAGAACGTTGGCTTGCCAAGCTGACTGATCAGTCTTCCCCCAACTCTTCAATGGCCGCGCCTGATTCTGCTGTGAGCGAAGGAGGTCGCAACTCGGCATTGACCAGTCTTGCCGGAAGTATGCGGAGAGCGGGATTTTCCGAGGGGGCTATCGCGGCTGCCTTGCGCAAGGAGAACGGCACCAGATTTTCGAATCCTCTCGGTAAAGACGAGGTGAAAAAAATCGCTGCAAGCGTCAGTAAGTACCCTCCAGAAGCGGAACGGCCAGACGATGCGGAAAAGTTTGCCT